>JBQDIN010000156.1:0-2803 GCA_052094425.1 Propionibacteriaceae bacterium | reverse complement strand
GCATCTTCCAATCCTCCTCGTATCAGGATCGGAACGGAACCCAGTGCGCTTCACACCCCGCCGATCCCGTCGCCCCTGCCGTACCCCCGGCCTCACCCGTACCCGTCAACACCGTCGTCGACATCCCGATCACCGTCCCCCTCCGGACCACCCAACTCCCCTGCTGGACAACCCACGCTACGGAACACCACTGACAAATCCGTGGGCCGACGACCGCGCATCATTCCCCTGCCCTGCTCATGATCTCCGCCTTCTCCTGGTGCCCGTGTCTCGAGCACATGGCCCCGGCCATGCACCACTACTAGAGTCGGGACGTGAGCACTCCCAGCGTCCCGGCCTCGACCTATCGGTTGCAGCTCCGTCCCGGTCTGACCCTGGTCGACGCCGCCGGCCTGGTGGACCAGATGCGCCTCCTCGGGGTCGACGCCCTGTACCTGTCGCCGTTGCTGGTCTCGACCACCGGGTCGGACCACGGCTACGACACCGTCGATCCGACCCGGATCGACCCGGAGCGCGGCGGCGAGGACGGTTGGCAGGCACTGGTGGACGCGGCCCGGTCAGCCGGGATCAAGCTGGTGGTCGACATCGTCCCGAACCATCTGGGCGTGGAGGTGCCGGCCGAGAACCCGTCGTGGTGGAGTGTGCTCGCCGAGGGCGCGGACTCCCCCTACGCGCACTGGTACGACATCAACTGGAGCCGGGGCCCGATCCTGCTTCCCGTCCTGGGCAGCGACGACGGCCTGGCGCAGCTGGAACTGCACACCGCCGGCGAGCTGCCACAGCTGGGTTACTACGAACACCGCTTCCCGATCGCGGCCGGAACCTGGGCTTCCGGGGACTCACCCCAGCAGGTGCACGACCGGCAGCACTACCGACTGGTCGACTGGCGCCGGGCCAACACCGAACTCACCTATCGGCGCTTCTTCGCCGTCTCCACCCTGGCCGGGCTACGGGTGGAGGACGAGTCCGTGTTCGACGCCACCCATGCCCGGGTGGCGCGGTGGGTCCACGAGGACGCCGTCACCGGGATCCGGGTGGACCATCCCGACGGCCTGGTCGATCCGGCCCAGTACCTGGATCGGCTGCGGGCCCTCGCCGGCGACGACACCTGGCTGCTGGTGGAGAAGATCCTCGAGCCCAGCGAGGAACTGCCCCCGGACTGGCCCGTGTCCGGCACCACGGGGTACGACGCGATGGCGGAGGTGAACGGGTTGTTCATCGACCACACCGCCGCGGACGACTTCACCCGGCTGTACCGCCAGCACACCGGCGACCTCGACTCGCTGGCCGACCACATCCGGGCCGGAAAGCTGCAGGCGGTCCGCACCCTGCTGGTCGCTGAGACTCGTCGGATGGCGGATCTCATCCCGGACCTCCCCGCCTCGGAGGTCGTCGCGGCGCTGGAGGAACTGGCGGCCTCATTCGCCGTGTACCGCTCCTACCTGCCCGTCGGCACCGAGCACCTCGAGGCAGCCGTGGCCATGGTCACCGCGCTGCGTCCGGACCTGGCCTCCACCATGGCCAGCTTGCGACCACGGTTGGCCGATCCGGACGACGAACTCGCCCGCCGCTTCCAGCAACTCAGCGGCGCCGTGATGGCCAAGGGGGTCGAGGACACCGCCTACTACCGCTACGGCCGGTTCGTCGCCCTGAACGAGGTCGGCGGCAACCCGGACCGGTTCGGCGTCACGCCGGCCGACTTCCACCGGGCCCAGGACCATCGCCAGGCCACAGCGCCGGACACGATGACCGCCCTGTCCACCCACGACACCAAGCGCGGAGAGGACGTCCGGGCCAGGCTGGCGGTGCTGTCCGAGCTCCCCGGGGCGTGGGATGCCTTCGTCGACACGTTCACCGCCCGGACAACCATCCCGGCCGCCCCCTTCCGCTACTTCCTGGCCCAGACGGTGGCCGGGGTGGGACCGATCGACCGGGCCCGCCTGCACGCCTACGCGGAGAAGGCGATGCGCGAGGCGGCCGCGGACACCAGCTGGGATGACCCGAACACCACCTTCGAGGAGGCCGTGCACGCCGCGGTGGATGCGGTCTACGACGATCCGACCCTCACCTCCGCCCTGACCCACCTCAGCAGCCTGCTGGAGCAGCCCGGGTGGTCGAACAGCCTGGCCCAGAAACTCGTCCAGTTGACCACGCCGGGAGTCCCGGACGTCTACCAGGGAACGGAGATCTGGGAGGACTCACTGGTCGACCCGGACAATCGCCGGCCGCCGGACTTCGATGCGATCGGTGATCAACTCACCGCCCTGAACGGGCCTCCGCAGGTGGACGCCACCGGCGCCGCGAAGTTGTGGGTGACTGCCACGGCGCTCCGGACCCGTCGCGATCACCCGGAACTGTTCACCACCTACACACCGTTGGCCGCCACCGGCACGGCGGCCGACCACCTGGTCGCGTTCGACCGCGGTGGGGCCATCACGGTGGCGACCCGACTTCCGTTCACCCTGGCCGAGGCCGGCGGATGGGGCGACACCACCCTCGAGCTGACCGGCGAGTGGACGGACGTACTCGCCGGCACCCAGCACCGCGGCACCGTGCGCGTGGTGGACCTACTGCACCGTCTGCCCGTCGCCCTCCTCACCGTGGCTCCCGGAATCGATGGGTGAGGCGGCGCCGCCAGACAACGCAAAGGCCCCGTACCACTGAAGCGGTACGGGGCCTTCGTCGATCAGCAGTGACTCAGATGATCACTTGAGGATCTTGGTCACACGGCCGGCGCCGACGGTACGACCACCCTCACGGATGGCGAACTTCAGCTCCTCCTCCATCGCGATCGGCTGGATCA
>JBQDIN010000155.1:0-2886 GCA_052094425.1 Propionibacteriaceae bacterium | reverse complement strand
ATCCCGAACAGCAGGTTGTAGACGGACACGTAGCCGTCTTGGGTGACATCGACCAGCGTCGTGGTGTCGAATACCGCCCACATCGCTTCCAGCAGCCAGCCGGCGGCTCCGCCGACGGCTTGGGCGAACCAGTCGAACGGGGCCGAGATCAGCGACGCGGCCGCTTCACCGGCGGAGTCGCAGACGTTGGAGATGACGGGCAGATCGCACAGCGCCATCACACACCTCCCTCACGGGTCACGGGATGGATGGTGGTCAGACGGCCTGGCCGACGTCCCAGAAGAAATTGATCAAGGTGACGCTGGCGCCGCAGATCACCGCGGCACCGCAGGAGATGAGGACGCCGATCTTGCCGCGGCCGGACAAGTGCGGGTTGGAGCTGTTGGAGCCGAAGCCCCACACGATCGCGGAGACGATCAGGGCGAGCACGGACAGGATGAGGCCCACGGTCATCACGGCACCGACGATGTCGCGGAGCTGCTCGATGCCCGGAAGGCCGGAGCTGTTGGGGTCGATGTCGATCACGGCGAAATCTCCTCTGGACGAGAACGGATACGGTTCTGCCACCAGGTGCACGCCGGCCCGCCAGCGTGCGAGAAAGCGCCCGCCCCGGGCGAACAGCCAGGACGGGCGCGGAAAGTAGGGTGTGGTGGGGTCAGAGTTGTTGGCCGATGCCGATGAGCCAGTTCATCCAGGCCACCCCGGAGCCGGCGAGGATCGCCGCACCGAGGGCGACGAGCACGCCGGTGCGGGCCTTGCCGGCCGCGTGGTAGTTGCCCGTCGAGGAGGCGATCGCCCAGATGATGCCGGAGACGATGAGCATCAGCACCGCGATCACCAGCACGAACATCAACAGCGCGCCGATCACGCTCTCCAGGTCACCGATCCCGCCCAGGCCCTCGAAATCCGGGAACACCTCCATCACGCGCCCCCGACCGAATCGGCAACGGTCACGTGCGAGTGATCGAAGTGGCCTCCGGTGATGGAGCCGGGGTCGTGCATGCCGCCGCCGTTGTAGTCGCGCCACCCCTCGTCGTCGCGGGCGAGCGACCAGATCTTCCCGTCCCAGATGAGGTACTCCACCCCGAGGACTTCGGCGTGGGTCTTCATCCAGTTGGTGACCTCCCACCCCTGCTCGCGTTGCGCCGGGGTGGGCCGCTGTCCGATGGCGTTGCCGAAGGCGATGTCGCAGGCTCGCCCGAGTGGATGTTCCGAGACCGAGCCGGGGCGGGGTGAGTAGCAGGCCCAGGTCGTGTCGGGGAACGCCGCGGAGGTCTGCTGATACAGGTGCAGGGTGCGGCGGGTGATCTGTCCATCGGTGGTCGGGTCGTCCACCAGCTCGTCCGGGTTGTCGCCGGTGAACGGGTCCGGCTCCCCACCCGGCCCGCTGCGGGTCTCGGGGTCGCAGTCGCCACCGGGAGGGCCGGTCTCGGCCTCGGGCAGATCAGCAGCATTCTGGTCGTTCAGCCAGGCGGCGGGGTCGATGTACTCCCCGTCGGTGCCACCGTCGCGGACCTCGAAGTGCAGATGCGGGCCGGTCGACATCCCGGAGCTGCCGACATCGGCGATGTGCTGCCCCGCGGTCACCCGATCGCCTGCGGTCACGTGGATGCCGTCCTCCCAGGAGTGCGCGTACGCGGTCGCCACCGTGGCCCCTCCGATGGTGTGTTCGATGACGACCAGGCCGCCGTACCCGCCGGAGAACTCCGCCACCGTCACTGTGCCGTCCGCGGCCGCGAGAATCGGCGTGCCATCGGCGGCGGAGAAGTCCGCCCCGGTGTGCAGCTTCCGTTCCCCGGTGATCGGGTGGGTCCGGTACCCGAATGGCGAGGTCGCTGTCCAGGTGCCCTCCGGCAGCGGGAACACCACTCGCGAGGACTCCGCCAGCGCCGGGACGATCACCGGGCTGCCGTCCGTGCTGCTTGCGGTGGCCGTGCCGGTGGTCGGGCCGATCAGGGCGTCGAGGATCGCGATGGCGACCGGGCTGTAGTTCTCATACCGCTCCGGATGGGCCGAGACTTCGACGGCTTGGGCGGCCTCGCCTTTGCCCATGTCCTCCCAGCCGGGGATGTCCAACAGTCCGCGCGGCGAGCCACCGTTGGGTCCGTCGGGGCCGCCGAAGAACGCCTCGGCCTGGTAGGTGGTGTCCATGAGGTCGGCGACGGTGCCCCACCCGGACTGCGGGCGCATCTGGAACAGCCCCAACGAGTCGTTGTCGGAGCCGTCGCCGTCGTTCGGGTAGTCGCCGGACTCCGGGTAGGCGCTCGTGTTGGCGAGCTGACGCAGCGTCGATTCGGTCAGGGCTGCCATCAGCGCGATCTGGAGCCCATCGCGGTTCACGCCGTCGATGCCGGAGCCGATCTCGATGATCGTGGCCGCGTGGGTGAGCTGCGTCTTGTTCAGCGTGAACTGTTCGCCGTCGCGGGTCTGAACGGCGAGCTCGTCGGGGACCTCGCCGACGGTGAAGCTCCCGCCGGAGACCGTGCAGGCCCCGCTGAGGGCGGGGTTCATCAGCAGCCCGATCCCCACCATGGACAGCAACGGCGCCGCCAGCACCAGGGCGAGCAGGCCGATGGCGAGCTTCTTCAACACCACAGCACCTCCTGTTTTCTCTCTCGCGGCCCGGTCAGCGCAGGGGGTTATCGAGTTCGGACAGGCGCAGCAGGTGGCAGGTGTCGTAGGCGGGCTCGCAGATCACGAACACGGTGAACGCCACCTCGTGCGCGGACTGGACGGGCTCGTCGTTCCAGACCCCTGCGCGGTGGCGGATGCCTTCGACCGTGATCGCCGTCGTCCCCGGCGTGAGCTGCCCCGGCCGCGCCTGCTCCTCGGCCTGTGCCCCGGCGTCCGGCACGAACGTGTCGGTGATCTCCAGGTGCTGGGTGG
>JBQDIN010000154.1:0-2893 GCA_052094425.1 Propionibacteriaceae bacterium | reverse complement strand
TTGGAGTCATTCACCGTGATAGTCGCAGCCTCGCGTGCATCATGGACGGTAAATGACACCCCGCCGTTCTCCAACGTGTCACCGATGCCGAAGGTAGGCGGAGCGGTGGGGGTCGGTGTGGGGGTCGGGGTCGGCGTGGGGGTAGGACTCTCACTCGCAGGCGAAGAGGCCGAACTCGCTTCGGCGTTTGGCTGCTCGGTGTCAGTGTTCGCGGAGCCGCACGCGGCCAGGAGTGGCAGCAGAGCTACCAGGCCCAGGGCCCTGGTCCAGCGGCGCGTAGGTTCGGGCGCCGGAGGCTTCGATGCATCGGAAAACTCTACGGCGGCCGCGCGATTCAACGCGCCCCTCTTCCTGAAACTGGAACTCAGAATCTGAACCACCAAAACCTCCAATGTCGCATGCCTCTTGCACGATGCTTTGGATCTAGCACCCGAGGCCAGGACGCTCCATCCGCGTCTGAATGAGACCACCATGACAGCTGACACCGACAAATGACGAGGTACGTCTTGGAGCTCTAGAAAACGAGTGCGACATGAACCACGAAACGACTCCGGCGCCTAGACGACCACTGCGAAGGTGTCCATTCAGATTCTGGTCAGATGCGGCGTCGTGGAGCTCAGCCCTTCTTGAAGCTCTTCAGCGCCTTCCGACCGCCGACTGGGGCGCCGGGGCGTTCGCCGCGGAGGTCGGCGTCGATCTGGTCGGCGGTGTAGCCCTGCTCGACCATGTCGCTGACGTACATCTTCTTGGTGGTCGTGTCGACGGCGTCGATCTGGGCGTGGAGCTGGGCGAGTTGCTGGCGCAGGGCGGCGTTATCGTCGGGCAGGCGAGTGAATGCTTCCGGATGGCGGGCGGCGAACCCGGGCATTGCGTAGTGCGTGGAGACCTCTGCCGGGGCGCCGCGGAAGTCGCCGACGGTGACTTGAGCCTGTTCGACCTTGGTCTGCTCGTCGGCGGGGAGGGTGTAGCGGTAGGTCCATGCGAGGTGGGTGCGGACGGCGTCGCGGACGGCGAACCGATCCAGCTTCTCGGGAATGAACCGCTTCCATTCGGCGGAGCGTTCACGCTGGGCCTGGACGGACTCGTTGACTCGAGCTTCGTGCTCGGCCTGGCTCCATTCGGGGCGCTTAGCGGGTGCCTCCCACTTGCCGACGATCGAGTTGATAGTGACCGTTCGGCTGTTGTTGTAGTCGTCCATCACGGCCTGGAGGACTTCGTCGGGAACGGGCACGGTGGACCACCACGAGAGGTGCTCATCGGCACTGTGCAGGCGCTCGGGGAAGTAGATCGACCCATCCGTTCCGTTCTCACTCATGGGCACGAGTGTGGCATCCATCAGCGCATCGGGTCTCGAGACGGGCGCGAACCGGCCACCCTCGGGGCTCCCGGACGGGGTGCGTGGCTGCGTCGTCATCGCTGGTCGTGACTCCCCTCGAGGTCGAACTCCCCCTGTCCAACCGGCACGGAGACGGGCGCGGATGCTGCCAGCGGGTCATACGACCGGAGCGCGTTCACCGCGTCGAGACGGGGCGCGGAGTCGTTGCCCGTGCCGGCGAGCTCAAGTGTGCCCTGACGCGGATCCAGCCCCCGGATGGACTGGGCGTAGAACGGCAGCTCCTTGGTCAGTTCCCGCATCTGCTCGGGCTCCAGTTGCGTGCCGTGCTCCTCGGCGTGCGCGTCGAGAAGTTCCTGCGCCTGCGCGGACTCGGCGGAGACCTTCTCCTCGAACAGGGTTCGCAGCTGGACGTCCTGGTTCATCGACGCGAAGAACGACAGCCCGTCGACCATCGCGGCGCGTTCGCTCTCGTCCGGGGATCGGCCGTTCTCGGCCTCGAAGGCATCGAACGATGCCGTGGCGTCACGCATCTCAGCGGCGAGCTGGCGCTCCTGAACGACGGGCAGTCCGTGGGCGAGTTCGGTGATTGGTGCGCGGGTGTTCTCGGACTGGTCGGCGCGGATGCGGGACTCAAGCTCCATCGACTCCACCACCTCCTGCCGGTCAGAGGCCTTCATCTCGGGGATGCCGGCCCGGTAGGCGGTCTTGGCCAAGCCCGTCAGCACTGTGGCCCCGGTCCCGGCGGCCGTCACGGCACCCTCGGCAATGTTCCGGCGGTGCTTCAGCAGGGCACGTCCGCCCATCACTGCGGCAGGGACCGCCAGTCCTCCGGAGGCCAGCGCCAGACCCCCGTACATTGCGGCGCCCTTCACTGCGGCCTTGTAGGCGGCGGGATTAGTGGCGGCCGTGGCGAGCTTGGTACCTGCGGTGCCGACGACCCGGGTGGTCGCGCCGATGCCCCGAGTGGCGAGGTACTGCGCGGTCAGGGCCTTGTTGTTCCAGATCGCGCTACGGGTGGCCTTGCCGTCGGCCCACTTCTGCTGGAGCATTCCGGCACCGCCACTGATCTGTCGACGCACGTTGTCCGGGACCGAGCGGACCCTGTGCATCGCAAGTCGTCCTTGACGGCCGAGGGTCTTAGCTTCGGTCCCGGCGGCGATCGCCATGCCGGCGGCACGATCGGTCGCGCCATCGAGCCGGTCGTCGTGTCGGCCGCCAGCCTCGAACGCCTCCAGGCGTGCCCCGAAGGACATGCCGGTCCGCTCGTCCGCACCGGGCCCATCGAACGCTTTCGCGACCATCGAATCATCCGGAAGCGTTTCGTCCACCGCATCCGAAGCAGGCTCTATGGAGTTCGGTCCCTCTCCGATCTTTGCGGCGCTCTCGCTGTCCCCCGCGACAGCCTGGTCATCTGCCGATTCCTCCACGCCGTCGGTCACGGTGCCCTGTGCGTCCTCAGCGCCGCTCGTGATCTCCTTATATTTCGATGTCTCGGCGTCGACCTGGGGCGTGTTCGTGGCGTCGCCGACGAGCTCTTCGTTGGCGGCGGCGGACTTG
>JBQDIN010000153.1:0-2951 GCA_052094425.1 Propionibacteriaceae bacterium | reverse complement strand
ACTCCCTACCCACCTTGACCCCCTGCAGCTCGGTGGACGCCAGCAGCCGACGTACCACGTGCTCTGAGACCGCGAGGGTCTCGGCCACCTGCCGCACCGTCATTGAGGCGGGCGCACCGGCGAGCAGCGCCTCCAGGCGCTCATTGGGAGAAGAGGCTGGCGTCATGTTGCACGACTGTACACGAAACACGCATGTAAGACCGTAAGACACGTAACGCACGTTAGGGCACGCTACGTGCTAACCTTGGCTTCACAGTCACCAATCACGCACAGATAGTCTGGCTGTGATGACCGACACTCGGAGGGGGATCCGATCGTGACAGAGACTCCACGCAACCCGTTCTTGCCGCCGGCCGCTGAGCCGGTGCAGGTGGAGACAGTGGAGCCCGACGCTGTGCTGGGAGATGAGGTGGATGCCCAAGGGCCGTCTTCTCCGGTGCACGCACCTCGACCAGGTCACCCCTCTGCAGCCTCTTTGCTCAATGAGGAGCACCAGGTCCCGGCGGGTGTGGTGTCCCTGGTGGGGCTCCATGGTGGCGCTGGCGTGTCGACTTTGGCCGCACTGCTCGGCGAGGACGTGGCCGATGGCGGCTCTCGCTTCCCGGAGCCCAATCCCTACCTCCCTACCCCTCGGGCGGTCCTGGTGGCGCGTACGCATGCGCGAGGCCTCGAGGTGGCTGAGCGAATCACCACGGCGTGGTCCCACCGCGAGATCGACGGCGTGGACGTTCTCGGTCTGGTGCTCGTGGATGACGGGCCGCGGATCGCGGCTCCGACCCGGCAGGTGGTCGCTCGACTGCTGCGAATGACTCCCCACGGGTGGCACATCCCGTGGGTGGAAGCGTGGAGGACAGCGTCTTCCCCTTCTCTCTCTGGTGTGCGGCTGCCGCGCACCATCAAGTCGATCCGGCGCGCAGTGGGTGCGCCGGCTTCCTCGAAAGGAAACGCCTGATGATCAACGTTCTCTCTGGGCTGGTCGCCGTCTCTCCTGGCTTCGCTAACGCGGCGGGCGCGGTTCTTCTGGCAGTGCCCCAGCCCACGCCGGAGGCCCCGCCGGGGTCCGACGGCTTCCTCACCGTCCTGAACTGGGTCTTCTGGTTCGTGCTGCTGGCGTGCATCGCCGGGTTCCTGGTCTCGATCGGGATGCTGATCTACAACGCCGTCCGCGGGAACCCCATTCAGGGCGTGGTGATGCTGATCGTGTGCATCGTCGGCGCGATCCTCGCCGGCTCCGCCGTGGCGATCCTCAACATGTTCATCTGAATCTTCGTTCTTCCTGCCTGAGAGGGGCACATCATGATCCGCTCGACGACTCGAGTGACCACCCTGCTGGCTGTCGGCGTGCTCGCTCTGACGGGCTGCTCGGGAGGCGGTGAGGATCCTGCGCCGTCTCCCTCGCAGGAGGCGCCCGCGGTGTCCGACGGTGGCAGCGCGGGCCCTGCATCCTCGGCCTCGGAGCCTACGGAGCAGGGCGTGGACGAGGCCTCTGAATGCAAGGCCGACGACTCCGACCAGGAGGTCCCGACCGAAGCCCCGGAGGCCGACGCCTGGCCTAGCGTGAACGGGATTGGCACGCCGGTGTCGGATACGCATGGGCCGACACAGCGTGACGGAGCCGTGTGGACCTGTTTCTCGCACAGCCCCACGGGGGCACTTTTCGCCGCCGCTTACCTGCAGTCGGCGATCGTGGACCCGGCCGTGCGCGAGGAGTACATCACCGACGACCCCGATGTTGAGAGCGGCCAGGGTTCCGATGCGACGGGGACGGTTCTTCGCGGGTTCCGCATTACTTCCTATGACGAGAGCAGCGCCGTGGTCGAACTCGTTTATGAGGGCAGTGCAGGGGATGGATCTGGACTCGCGGTGCTTCCGACGACTCTTCACTGGAAGGACGGACGCTGGACCTCGACCCAGGCCGATTTCGCAGCGGCAGAGACGCGAACGATCACGGGTCTGAGCGGCTATACGCAGTGGAGTGTCGGCTCGTGAATGGTGTGATCCTGGCTGAAGGGCCGGTCGACTGCGAGAACCTCGGCACGTTCGCTGGCGCTGGTGATCGCGTTGAGTGCGCTGTCTCCGGCACTGCCCAGGGCCTTCTGGAGACCCTGTTCAATTGGCTGGTGGGGGGCGCGACGTGGGCGGTGGAGTGGACGGGCACGGCGTGGCTGAGCTTCCCGGAACCAACGATTGGGACGGCCAAAGGCGTCCCGTCGACCACGATCGATCAGATCTGGACGCTCGGCGGCTTCTACATCATGGGCATCGCTGTCATCTCGCTTCTGGTCGGGATCGTGCGTCTGGTGTGGACGCCGAACCGGCAGACGGGGATGGCTCTGCTGCGTGGTCTGGCGGCGATCATCACGGTGCAGACGGCGGGGATCGCTGTCACGGCGATCCTGCTTGATGCGGGGAACCAGTTCTCGACGTGGGTGGTCGAGGAAGCCTCAGGCAAGGATTTCGCGACGGCTTTGGCGGACTTCTCCGGGATGGGGGGCGTCACGAGCGTGCTGACGGCTGGGACCGCGTTGAACTCTCTCGGCTCCGCGGTCGCGTTCGCGGCGCTGGGCTTCCTGATCCTGTTGATCGCGGCTTTCGCGCAGGTGTGCCTGTTGATCGTCCGGTCTGTGCTGATCGTGGTCTTGTGGGCATTCCTTCCGTTCCTCGCGTCGGCCGCGTTCACGGATGGTGGTTCGAAGGCGCTCGCCCGCGCCGTGGGTTGGCTGTTCGCGCTGATCTTGTACAAGCCGGTCGCGGGGATCATTTACTCGATCGGGATCCTGCAGATGAAGAACGCGGCCGACGAGCCGTCGGTTCACGAGCAGATGCTGAACCTCCTGATCGCTGTGGTCACGGTGGGGTTCGCAGCGCTGGCACTGCCGGCGCTGATCAAGTTCGTCGCGCCGCAAGCTGCGGTTGGGGCCTCTATGGCGTTCAGTGGGGGAGCAATGGCT
>JBQDIN010000152.1:1243-2954 GCA_052094425.1 Propionibacteriaceae bacterium | reverse complement strand
GAGGTTCATGCCGCCGCGCTGACGCGTCGGCGGGACCACGCGTAGGCGACCACGATCCCGCCGATCACGATCACCTGGAACACCACGTCCTCGACCCGGTCGGCCAGGGACACCAGCAGCAGTCCGAACAAGGCCGCTGCAAGCGCCGCGCCAAAACACGCCGCCAACCGGTCTCGGGCTGCCCAGCCGCGGCGCGCCCAATGTCCCAGCAGTGCGGCAACAGCACCGGCGAACAGAGCGGCCGCGAGCGTCCACCACACGAACGATGTGCCTCCGCCTGTGAACGCGACCAGGTAGAGAACGAGCCAGACCTCTCCGGTCCCGAACCCGGCCAGTGCGGCGAGCACCGGCCGAGGCGGCCGCCCCGGAATCCGTGGTTGGTCCGGGGCCGTACACCGTGAGGCAGCCCAGATGAGCAGCCCCACGGCCACGATCACCGCCACGATCTGGACTGCCGAGAGGCGGAAGTCAGACCGCAGGTAAGAGATCAGGACGAGCAGCGCCGTCCCAACGGCGAACAACACCCCGAACAACAGCAGCGCCGGGCGCGACAGCCACGCGGCTCGACTGCGGCGGGGGAACATCATGTGCGCGACGGTGATGGGGATCAGCACACTCCACACGACGTGGTAGCCGGAGACGACCAGGCCCCAGAACCAGTTCACCCCGAGGGCGCGCCCGTAGACCGACTCGCCATCCATTCCGACTGGATTGAAGATGGTCTGCAAGCCGATGCCCTCTTCGAGCAATGCGAAAGCGGCGCCGAGCAGGATGATGCCCCAACCGCTCAACCGGAGCCGTTGCGCGATCTCGCGCAGCACAACGACACCGGCACCATAGAAGCAAACGATCGCGGCCACCCGCAGAGGTTCGACGAAGTTGCTCAGCCGCAGTGCCGCACCGACCACTTCCCCCATCAGCGGAGCGAGCACGAACAACGCCAAGACCGGGGCGCAAGAACGAAGCCGAGCAGGGCACCGCCTGGAAAGACGGTCCACAAAGGCATGCCAACCGGTCGAGTGGCGCACTGTGGTGCGTTCAGTGGCCCTGTTCATCATTTCCCGCTCCCGGGATCGCATGGTGCTGTGGTGGCTGAAATAGCATTCACGAAGAGCGAGGCCCAATCGACGGCGATCCTGCGGTGTTCCTCCGGGCTGCGACCTCGCAATCGGGGAAAGTCCCCCATCGCGGCCAACAGGACCGATGCGGACAGAACTGGGTCGGTATCGCGGAACTGGCCGTGCGCCTGACCTTCCTCGATAAATTCAACGAGTTCTGCCGTGCCCCGTTCGTGGCTGCTGGAGAATGCCTGACGCAAGGTCACGCTGCGCGCCTGTCGACGGATCTCGGTCATGGCGCTGATCTCTTCCCCGTGGGTCCAGCAGTGCTCAACGAAGCGCTCCAACATCCCTTTCAGGGCGTCCGGATAGGAGTCCGGCTCGTCGTCCTCGGTACCGGCCATCGCGGCGTCAAGGCGCTCCTCGATCGTCGTGAGCACCCCGCGCATCAGGAAGTCCTTGGTGTCGAAGTGATAGGTGATCAGCGCCGGGCTGATCGACGCGTGCCGTGCGATCCGCGCGAACGAGGCAGCGCCGTAACCCTGTTCGGCCAGGACTTCGATCGTCGCCTGGATGATCTGCGCCTGACGCGCCTGCTCGATGAAGGAACGACGCGTATCGGTCGGCGGGTCTGACTGCATGAACAGAATCCT
>JBQDIN010000152.1:0-1143 GCA_052094425.1 Propionibacteriaceae bacterium | reverse complement strand
CACCACCAGTGGGAGCAATCACCACCAGACGTACGGATGGGCAGAATGCGAGCGCCGAAGACGCGAACCCTTCACCACCGCGTGCCGGAGGCATGCGCAGCACCCGCTCGATGGTGCGAGTCCCGCCAGGGTGGATCAGCTGCCGTGGGCGTCCCGGTCGCAGTAGAGGCGGGTCTCGGAGGTACCGCGGACCCGCGTTCCCGGTAGGGCGTCTTGCCCGGCCAGTACGCCCTTGACCGCGGCGGCCTTCTCGGCGCCACTGACCACCAGCCAGACCGCGGCGGAGGAGTTGATCACCTCGAGCGAGGTACTGATCCGCTCCGGGGGCGGCTTCGGGGAGTTGCGTACTCCGATCACCCGGCCCGGTGTGGTCAGGCTGGGGTGGTCGGGGAAGAGGGAGGCGACGTGGCCGTCCGGCCCCAGCCCGAGCAGGCACACGTCGAAGCGGGTCTCACCCACCTCGTCGGCGTACGCCGAGGCCGCTTCCTCGAGGGTGTATCCGTCGTCGCTGGCCGGGATCTCGTGCACCCGGTCCAGCTCGATCCCGACCCGGCCGCGGGTGGATCGCACAGTCTGGACCGAGTTCCGGTCCCCGTGGCCGGTCGGGACGAAACGCTCGTCGCCCCACCACAGCTCCACCCGGCTCCACTCGACTGCCGTCTCGCCCGCCTCGGAGCGTTCGGCGACCCGGGCGTAGAGGTCCATCGCGACAGTGCCGCCGGTGAGGCACAACTGGGGAACCCGCCCCTCCTGCTGGATGGCGGCCAAACGGTCGTCGAGCTCCTGGGCCAGGGCATCCACCAAGGCGGTGCGGTCGGAGTGGACCCGTACGTCGTGATCAGCCATTCTCGCTCGATGCTCGCTTTCGTGTCGTCCTCTTCGCCGCTGCCTCGGTGGCAACCGCCTTCTTCGTCGTTCCCCGCTTGGCGTCGCGTGCCTTCCGGCGTCGGCGCTGCAGCGCCCTCAGCGAGTGGGCGAGGATGTCGTCGGCATCCATCCGGCGCAGCTCCTCGCTGAGGAGCTCATGGGTCTCCCGCCGCTTCAGCGCGACCAACCGGTTCGGCTGCCCGGGTACGGCGTACGAGGCCAGCAGGCCATCGGGGCGGGTGAGGGCGATGTCGCCGGCCGCGGTGGTCAGCCGTA
>JBQDIN010000151.1:0-2963 GCA_052094425.1 Propionibacteriaceae bacterium | reverse complement strand
TCTATGCGTTGCCGACGGGAGAGTCGTACCTGCACACGGGCGCCCGGGGTACGCCCAAGACCGGCTGAACTGTGGGAAGCCGAGAGCCGCGCGCGATCTGCCTCGACTCAGCCGAGATCGAGGGATGGTGCCCCGAATCGGGGAATTGTGGCGCATTGTGCGCGGTGCCTGACGGCGCGGGCGACGTCTCGTTCCCGGCTCGTCAGTTCGGCCAGGTCGATCGATGTTCGGCCGGACTCCGCAGCCCGTCCCGCCTCAGTGGGCTCGATGGTGCGCCGGACCAGGGTATGCAGCACGCTCGGGCTGAAGACCGGCTCGCCTCGAGCGGCACGATGGACCTACTTGATGATCACGGCCGGTTCGGAGTGCTTGACCAGGTAGCCGGCGGCTCCGGCCCGGAGTGCGGCGAAGACCTCGTTGGGGGTGCTTCCCGACGGTCTGGCACTACCGGAACGACTCACCGGCGCGGAGCTCCTCGGCTACTGGGGCCGGCTCCGAGGGCTGGAACGCAGTGTGATTCGCAGTCGTACCATCATCATCTCCAGTCACGTGATGAGCCTGGTGGAACAACTGTGTGACCGGGTGGCGATCATCGCCCGGGGGAGGTGCTGGCTGACGGGACCCTGGACGAGGTGCGCGGCGGCCGGACGTTGGCGGAACGGTTCGTCGACCTGGTCGGCGACCGGGTGCTCGAGGAGGAGGACCTGTCATGGTTGGGATCCTGACCTCGATGAAGTTCGCGATGCTCCGACACTCACCGTCGGGTCTTCGCGTCGCCGGATGGTTCCACGGTGCCGCGCTGGTCGTCGCGACCTGGGCGGCCGGTTTCTCCGCCACCGATGATGCGGTCCGCTCCGACGTGTTGATGCTGGTGTTCGTGCTCTGGGGAGTCGGTTGCATCCTCGGGCCGGTGACGATTTCCGGAGCCGGGGTGCTCCGGACCGAGTACTTCAGTCTGCTGCCGGTTGCCCGGAGCAGGCTCGCCCTGGGGTTGTTGGGCGCGGTGTTCCCGGGGGTGGCCAGCGGCTACCTGCTGCTCGCCCTGATCGTCCTGACCGCTCTACTGCTGGCTGCCGCAGCCCGGACACTTCGCCCGAACCTCGGCAGCCGACGGACCCGTCCGCAGCGGCGCCCGTCGACTCGCGGCCTCGACGGCCGCTCCCTGTTGCCGGACACGCCGCTGGGTGTGGTGGTCGGCAAGGAACTGCGCCAGTGGCGACGGGACCCGTGGCGCCGGTTGGAACTGCGTACCTCCATGTACACCGGGCTGCTCACCGGCCTGTTCGTCCTCAGCGCGCCGGAGGCCCCCCCTACGCGCCACTCGCCGGCGCGATCTGTGCATTCATGATCAGCATGGGCGGTTGCAACCTGTACGGCCAGGACGGGTCAGCGGTCTGGCTGAGCATCGTGGGGCAGCGTGCCGACACCGCACGGGTCGAGATCCGTGGCCGCCAGCTGGCGATGCTGATCCTGTTCGTCCCACCGATCCTCGTGGTGTCCGCGATCTTGGTCGTGGTCACCCAGGCCTGGTGGGCCGTGTGGGTGTTGTTGGCGGCCCTGCCCGCGTTGGTCGGTATCGCTATCGGCGTGGCGATCCTGATGTCGGCGGTGGGCGTCTCGCCGGGGGTGGACCTGCGCCGTCGCGTGGGCCCCAACGATGCCGGTGGCGACCTGTCCCTGCAGGGCCAGTTGGCCTTCTGGTCGACCACCTTGTTCTTCCTGCCGACGGCGGCGATCATCGTCATCTCCCAGGTGGGCTCGGCCGAGTGGCTGCGTTGGGCCGCGATCGCCTTCGGTCTGGCCAGCGGGTTCGTCGGCTACTGGCTCTTCGGGCGGATGGCGATCGGGTACCTGGAGACCCGGCTGCCCACCGTGTACGCCGGGATGCGCTACCCCGGCGATCGGGAGGCCTTCGACGGGGGCGGCCTGCTGGGCCGGTTGGAGTCGTCCTCACAGAAGTCCGAGGACACTGCGCGCGCGGCCAAGGAGAAGGAGAAGAAGGCCAAGGCGGAGGCCCGTCGGAAGGCCGCCGCCCTGGACTGAACCGCCGCCCTGGACTGAACCGCCGCCCTGGACTGAACGCAGTGTCACGCCGCGGCGTCGCGACCGAGCTGGGCCAGCACGCGGGTGGTCCGGTCGGCATCGGCCGCGGGGGTGAGGGCGGGCTTGCAGATTCCCTCCATGTACAGGGCCTCCCCGAAGCCAGCGATCCCGGTCTCGAGTTGGTCGAGTTCATCCTCGGTGAAGGATGTCTCCAGGCCGACGGCGCGGGCGATGTCCCACCGGTGCGCCAGCAGGTCGAAGCCGTAGAAGCGTTCCATCGTGGCGCCGACGGTGGCGGGCCCGAAGTGTCCGTCGAAGGTGATCCCCGCGACCTCCGGATCCCGGAGTCGGTCCAGGACCAGGTCGGCGTGGGTGCGCCAGGCCAGAGCCGGATCGGGGTCGACCTCGGCTGCCGGCCCGAGGTCGACCCCGTGCCCGGTGAGGAAGTCGCGTTGGGTGTCGATCAGGTGCCGTACGACGTCGCGAACGGTCCAGCCGGCGCACGGGGACGGGTGGTCCCAGGCGGCGGCCGGGACTGCGTCGACGGTCTCGGTCAGGGGATGCAGCAAGGTCTCGAAGGTGCGTGTCGTGGTGTTCATGCAGCCATCATGGCGCGGGTGCGCCATCCTTGACTTGATGAAATCCGACAATCCGTCCCCGGGGCAGCAGGGGCTGTACGACAAGATCGGCCGAGCCCATCTCGCCGACCCCGGGGACACCACGCACCGGATCCACCGTTATCCGGCCGATCCGGAGCTGGCCGGTCTGGTGCAGCGATTCTGGATCCCGGTCTGGTCGGTGCCGGCCGGTGCGCAAGCACCGCAACGGGTGTTGCAGTATCCCGTCTGCCTGATCGTGATCTCTTCCGAGTACGCGCGCTTCTACGGGGTGGTCTCCGGTCTCTCGGTGACCACACTGGC
>JBQDIN010000150.1:0-3227 GCA_052094425.1 Propionibacteriaceae bacterium | reverse complement strand
GGTCGGCGCGGGTGCGGCGCCGAACAACACGACCTCGTCGCCCACCCGGTCGGTCGCGTCAGGGCCCAGCTCGACGAGGAACTGGTCCATGCACACCCGCCCGCGGATCGGGGCGATCCGGCCGTTCACCCGGGTGCGGGCGACGCTGCTGGCGTGCCGCGGGATGCCGTCGGCGTAACCGAGCGGGACGAGACCCATCGTGGTGTCCCGGTCGGCGACCCAGGTGTGCCCGTACGAGACTCCGGTGCCCGCCGCGATCGGCTTCACTGCCGTGAGTTGGGCCCGCACGGTCATCACCGGTTGCAGGGTGATGCCGGCCCGGGCCGCGAGGCCGGGTGCCGGATCGATGCCGTAGGAGGCGATCCCGACCCGGCACAGGTCGTAGCGCGCCTCGGGCAACACCAAGGTGGCCGCGGAGTTGGCGATGTGGCGCAGTTGCGGAGTCAGGCCGGCCGTGGCGGCGACGGCCAGCGCGTCGGAGAAGGCAGCGAGTTGCGCGCCGACCGACGGGTGATCGATCTCGTCGGCCGCGGCGAGGTGGGACCACACCCCGACCACGGCGAGCGAGCCGGCCCGTTCCGCCTCGGCGGCCGCGGCGCACACCGCGGGCCAGTCGGCGCGCAGGGCACCACTGCGGGTGAGGCCGGTGTCGATCTTGAGGTGCACCCGGGGCACGCGTCCGGCGGCCAGCCCGGCGTCGACCAGTCGGGCCACCTGCTCGACGCTGTGGGCACTCACATCGATGTCCGCGGAGACCAACGGGGCCAGGTCCTCCGACACCCCGTACAGCCAGGTGAACACCGGTCCGGTGTCGCCCGCCGCACGTAACGCCAGGGCCTCACCGGGAGTGGCCGCCCCGAGCCAGTCCACCCCGGCCGTACGGGCCGAGCGGGCGATCTCGACCAGGCCGTGCCCGTACGCGTCCGCCTTCACCACGCACATCAGCGCACGGTCGCCGACGAGGTCACGGAAGGCGGCGAGGTTGGCCCGGTGCGCGGCCAGGTCGATCACCGCCGATGCCGTACTCGGCGCGATGGTCGCACTTGTCTGCGGCTGGTTCATGGCTCCCTCCACCCCGTGATGCCCAACTCGCGGAGCACTTCCGGCAGGGTAGCCGCCAACTCCTGCGGCGGGACCGGGCCGGGGTGGCGGCGGGCAGCGACGGCCTGGACGGAGGCACCGGTGAGCGCGGCTTCGGCCGGCGGGAGGCCGGCAGCCATCAGGGTGGCGCAGATGCCGGCGAGGACGTCGCCGGAACCGGCCTGTCCGGTCCATCCGGGGCCCGGCACCGCGACCCGGATCCGGTCGTCGCCGGGCGCCGCCACGTACTGGGTGGCCCCCTTCAGCAGGACGGCCGCCCCGGTCTGGGCCACGCCCCCGCGCACGGCCGCCAGCGGGTCGGCCTCCACCGCAGCCCGCTCGGTGCCGAGCAGCCGGGCGAGCTCGCCGGCATGCGGGGTGAGCAGCACCTGCGGTCCGAGACTCAGGCCGCGGAGCTGGGTGAGGGCATCGGCATCCAATACAACCGGTCCGCCGGAGGCGACCGCCGAGGACACCACCACACGGGCGTCCGAGCGCTCCCCCCACCCCGGGCCGAGCAGCGTGGCCTGCACCCGGCCCGCGCCGGGCACGACATTCGGCAACGCGCCGACCACCGCCTCGGCGACAGCCGGATCACCCAGGAATCGAACCATGCCCGCCCCGGCCCGGACCGCGCCGGTGCTGGCCAGCACGGCAGCGCCCGGGTACTTGTCGGAGCCGGCATCCACTCCGACGACGCCCTTGGCGTACTTGTCACCGAGTGGATCGGGCCGCGGCCAGGCCCGGACCAGATCGTCGACCTCCCAGCCGATCAGGCTGGGGGTGTCGAGGTCGAGCCCGATGTCGACCAGGTCGATGTGGCCGCAGCGTCCCCGGCCGGGTTGGATGAGGTGGCAGTGCTTGAGGCCGCCGAAGGCGACGGTGCGGTGCGCAAGGAAGGCGGCGTCGCCGACCTCGGCCGTGTCGGCGGCGACGCCCGAGGGGAGGTCGACCGCCACCACGCGCGTATCCGCCTCGGCGCAGGCGGTCGACAGTTCGGCCGCGACCCCGCCGAGTCCGGCGCGGCCGCCGATCCCCAGCACGGCATCGACCACTAGGTCAACGGATCCTGAGTTGATCATGGTGAACGCCTCGGCCGGGTCGACCTCACGTCCGCCCGCGGACCGCAGCGCAGCCAGGGCCCCGGCGTGGGTCCGTTCGCCGGTCCGGACCGCCCGCACCCGGCTCCCCCGCCGGGCCAACCGGGCTCCGGCGAACAGTCCGTCCCCGGCGTTGTTCCCGCCGCCGGCGATGATCAACACCGAACTGCCGTAGACCGTGCCCAGCGAGACCAACTCCTCGACCAGGACTCTCGTCAACCCGGCGACCGCGCGCTGCATCAGGGCGCCTTCGGCCAAGCTGGCGAGCAGGGAGTCCTCCGCCGCCCTGATCGCATCCACGTGGTACGCCGTACGCATGCTCAGGCCTCGCAGACGACCATCGCCGAGGCGATGCCCGCGTCATGGGACAGGGACAGGTGGATGGACCGCACGCCGAGCGCCTCGGCCCGAGCAGCGACCGTACCGGTGATCAGGAAGGAGGGACGACCTTCGTCGTCGGTGACCACCTCGGCGTGCTGCCAAGAGAGCCCCGAGGGCGCACCGAGGGCCTTGGCGAGCGCCTCCTTGGCCGAGAACCGGGCCGCCTGCGAGGCGACGGAGCGCTTCGCCTCGTCCTGGGTGAACAGCCGGTCGACCAGTCGCGGCCGCCGCTCAACCGCGGCAGCGAACCGGTCCACGTCGCAGACATCGATGCCGACGCCGATGATCAACTCGAGCCCCTACTCGACCGTGACGGACTTGGCCAGGTTGCGCGGCTGGTCCACATCGTGGCCCTTGGCCGTGGCCAACTCGCAGGCGAACAGTTGCAGCGGGACGATCGCCACCAGCGGCTGCAGCAGGGTGGAGACCCGCGGCAGCCGGATGATCAGGTCGGCGTACGGCTCGACGTCAGTGTCCCCCTCCTCGGCGAGGACGATGGTCCGAGCACCCCGGGCGTTGATCTCCTGGATGTTGGAGACCACCTTGGCGTGCAGCAGGTCGCGGCCCTTCGGCGGTACCACGACGAACACCGGCAACTGGTCCTCGATCAGTGCGATCGGGCCGTGCTTGAGCTCGCCGGCGGCGAAGCCCTCGGCGTGGATGTAG
>JBQDIN010000149.1:0-3264 GCA_052094425.1 Propionibacteriaceae bacterium | reverse complement strand
GGTAGACCTCACGACACCTGCCACTCGGGGTCAGGCCGAGGGCTTCGACCTGACGGACCGGGCCCTGCCAGGCGGTGTCGATCGTCTCCAACGAACCCCGGTGGATCACGGTGAGCGCCCGCGCCACGTCGGGCAGGTCCTTGATCTCCAAGAGATTGTGCTCGATCTGGTACTGCAGGCCGCCCATGAAGAAGTGGATCAGGACTCCACCGCGGATGGTGCGTGACATCAACACCTGACGGCTCAGGAAGCCGAACAAGCTCACCGGTCCGGGCATCGGTCGCCGGCGTGAAGGCGAACACGCCGGAGCCGACGTCCGGGTCGACGCCGTGCTGGTTGGGGCTCGCGTGATGGCGGTTGTGCTTGTTCTTCCACCACTCGTAACTGATCCCGACGACCAGCCCGGACAGGACCCGCGAAGTCCATTCGTTCCACCTGCTGGAAGAGAGGATGGACTGGTGGGCCGAGTCATGACCGAGAAAGGCGCACTGGGCCCACACCACGGCGAGCAGCGCTGCCAAGATCAACTGGAGCCAAGACTCTCCCAGCATCACCATCGTGATGAGGGTGAGGCCCAGTGCGACGGTGCAACCGATGATCATCACCCAGTGGAACCCCCGCCGGCGATCCATCAAACCGGCATCGTTGGCCGCTTGGGTCAGTTCCTGATAGGCGTGGCTGGACTTCTTCGGGCGTCACCGCTGGCCGCTTTCCACCAGCCCTTCAGCGCTCTCCAGGTGGCGGGGGTCGTCCGCCAACGCGCCGTGGAGCGTCACTACCCCCAACCGGTGCCTTCGAAACAGGCCGGATCGGACTGCGGTGTTCAGGCGGCGCTGTCCCAGTCCTGTTCGGACAGGGTGCGGCGTACGTCGGGGTCGCCGCGCAGGTCCTGTCCACTGAGGTAGGGCGAGTACGGGCGCCGTCGGTGAGTGCGGCCGAGGGCCACCACGATGACGACGACGAGGGCGCTGAGGAGGAGGAAACCAGGCATGGCACTGATCTTTCCTTCGAAAGATAGCAGCCACAATTGGCAGTTATGTCACTGTACGAAAGAAACGTGCCATCATGGTGGCATGGCCCTGCGTACCGTCAGTGTGATCCTGCTCGAGCCGGTTGCCGTGTTCGAGTTCGGCATCGCGGTGGAGGTGTTCGGCATCGACCGCACCGAGGACGGGGTGCCGCCCTTCGAGTTCCGGATCTGCGCCAGCGAACCGGGGCGTCCGCTGCAGACCAAGACGACCACCGGATTGTCGGTGGCGGCCACCCACGGCCTGGACGCGGTGGCGGGCAGCGATCTGGTGATCGTCGCCGCCACGCCGATCCGGGAGGGCGAGGAGTACCCCGCCGACGTGTTGGACGCGCTGCGCGCCGCCCACGCCGACGGTTCGATGTTGATGAGCCTGTGTTCCGGGGCCTTCGTGCTGGCCGCGGCCGGGCTGTTGGGCGGGCGGCGCTGCACGACCCACTGGCTGTACTCCGACCTCTTCCGGGAACGGTTCCCGCAGGTCGAACTCCTGCCGGACCAGTTGCACGTCGATGACGGGGACATCATCACCAGTGCGGGTACGGCCGCCGGCATCGATGCCAGCCTGCACCTCGTCCGGCGGGAGTTGGGAACCGCAGTCGCGACCCGAATGGCCCGACGGATGGTGGTGCCGCCGCAGCGGGAGGGCGGTCAGAAGCAGTTCGTCCAGACTCCCGTTCCGGAGTGCTCCGCCGACAGCCTCGCGCCGCTGCTCTCGGCCGTGGCGGCCGACCTCGGGGCCGAGCACAGCGCGGAGTCGATGGCTCGGCAGGCGATGATGAGCGGACGGACGTTCGCCCGGCGGTTCGCCGCCGAGACCGGGAGTACGCCACACCGCTGGTTGGTACAACAGCGGGTGCTCTGGGCGCGCACCATGCTGGAGGAGTCCGACCTCAGCGTGGATCAGATTGCCGACCGGGTGGGCTTCCACTCCGCGGTGGTGCTGCGCAACCACTTCCGCCGCGAGATCGGGGTCGCGCCGTCCGACTATCGCCGGAGCTTCGCCGCCTGAAGGCCGGTGGCCGGGTGCTCGAGGCCGTCAGTCGTCGGGCTCGGAGGCGCGGGTGACCCGAACTGCGAGTCCGTCCAGAACGAGTTCGAGCCCCTTGGAGAAGTCCAGGTCGGCCGCTGCGTGCTCGGGGAGGTCGCTCCCGAACACCTCGGAGGCGAGCATCGCCGAGGTCTGCGGGAAACGTTCCGCGTCGACGACCTGTTGGAGGGCCGCGGCGTACTCGCGCTCGCTCTCGGACTGCGCCTGGCCGGCCTCGCGACCCTCCTCCAATTCGTGCTGGAGCAGGGCGGACTGGCGCACGAAACCGCTCAGCAGGGTGAGTGCGGAGAGCTTCTCGTCCCAGGCGAGTTCCGTCGGCGCCAGGTGCTCGAAGCCGCGCTCGAGCCACGCGATCTGGTGCGGGCCGGACGGCGCACGGTAGATGGGCACGCGGGGGAGCCACGGTCGGTCCCGGTACAACGACCAGAGGTCGGCCGCCCAGTGCCGCAGTCCGTCGCGCCACCCGGCGGTGCTCGACGCCGGCCGGGGCGGCTCGCTCGCCGCGTCCATCATGAGCTGGAGCAGCTCGTGCTTGGAGCCGACGTGTCGGTACAGCGACATCGCCGTCACGCTCAACTGCTCGGCCACCTTCGGCAGGGTCGCGGCCTCCAGGCCGCCCCGGTCTGCCAGCCGGACCGCCGTCTCGACCACTGTCTCGACGTTCAGTGTGGACTTGCGTCCTCGCCGGTGCGGAGTGGTCGGTAGTCGCCAGAGTCGGCGGAAGAAGTCGGGCACGGCGTCGGCGTCCGCCCGGTCCGGACCTGGCCGCGCACCTGTTCCTGCTGACATGGGGAGAGTCTACTCGTAATTAACTTTAACTCGTATAGTTTACGTATTATTGTTTCTGTCATGACCCATCGAACCGTCACCACCCAGTCCGCTGTGAGCGGCCGTGTCCACGACGTCGACGCCTTGCGTGGCTTCGCCCTGCTGGGGATCTTCGCCGTGAACATCACCTTCATGGCGTCGGCCTACCCCGGCAACCTGGTCGAGGATCCGTCATTCATCTCGCCTCTCGACGGGGCCGCCCGGTTCGTGGTGGCAGCCCTGTTCTCGATGAAGTTCTACCTGCTCTTCTCCTTCCTGTTCGGCTATAGCTTCGTCCTGCAGATGGACGCGGCCGAGCGGGCCGGGACGGCCTTCGTGCCGAGGATGCTGCGCCGGGTGCTGGGGCTCTTCGTGCTGGGGG
>JBQDIN010000148.1:0-3359 GCA_052094425.1 Propionibacteriaceae bacterium | reverse complement strand
CGCCGAACTCGCCGAAGCCGGGCTCGGCCGCGTGGAACGGGGTCGACTTCTCGACCACGGACAGGAACTCTCCGCCGACCTCGACTTCTGGAGCACCGGCGCGCGCAGCGTCGCGATCTTCCTGTCCCCGGACGGACTGCGAGCCTTCCGGCTGATGAACGAACTGGACCCGGCCTGGTCGACCGGCGATCGCTTCGACGTGGGCCCGATGCTGCGGGCGATCACCTTCGCCCACACCGGGTACGTGCTCGCCCTCGCCGCGGGCGACGTACGCCTCCTGCACCTCGACGCCGCGGCCACCTGCCGCCCGGTCGAGCTGGCCCAGCTGCCCGAGGACGCCGCCGAGGCGCTGACCCGCGACCCCGCGGTCGGACGCTTCAACCGGCACCGGGCCGACGGCACCCTGGGGCCGAAGCCGGAGCAGAAGCGGTACGCCTCCATCGTCCAGGAGGCGGTCGCCGCAGCGGTGTCGGACCGGCACGCACCGCTGGTGCTGGCCGCCGCGCAGGACCTGGCTGCGGCCTACCGGGAGGCCAACACCCACCCGCGGCTGCTGGAACGGGGCATCGAGGCGAACCCGGGATCACTGTCGGACTCCGACCTGGAGGAGCGCACCCGGGCGATCCTCGACGACCACTACCGGGAGCGCATCGCGACCTGGGTCGAGGAGTTCGGCAGCCTGCGGGCCCACGGCCGGGCGACCAGCCAGCTCTCCGAGGTCGCGCGTGAGGCCTGGGCGGGCCAGGTCGCCGAACTCCTGTTCGACATCAACGCCGACCAGGAGGGCACCATCGACGCGTACGGCACCGTCGACCTCGCCGAGCAGGCCGGCGCGACGACGTACCGCGTCGTCGACGACATCGCCGTCCAGGTCTGGAGCACCGGTGGCCGGGTCCGTGCGGTCCGCGCCGACGACCTGCCCGACGACAATCCGGTGGCCGCGACCCTGCGCCGTTGACCGTCTCTGCCACGGTCAGCACGGCGTCGCTGAGCCTCGGTCGGCGGGAGTCGCTAGTTTTGGCCTGTGGCAGATTCTGACAGCAGCAGGGCCGATGACATCGAGGCGGGCGCGGAGGCCGGGATCGAGGTGGCCGCCCCGGACGAGCGGGCGCGGGAGCGGCACCGCGACCTGAGCGAGCAGTTGGATGACGCCCGCTGGCGCTACCACGTGCTCGACCAGCCGACGATCTCCGACGGCGAGTTCGACGCGATGATGCGCGAGTTGATGGAGTTGGAGGAGGAGTTCCCGTCCCTGCGGACGCCGGACTCGCCCAGTCAGCAGGTCGGCGGCCCGCCGTCGACCACTTTCGCGCCGATCACTCACCTGGTCCGGATGATGAGCCTGGACAACGCCTTCTCCTTCGAGGAGTTGGACCGGTGGGCGCAGCGCGCGATCCGGGAGTTGGGGGAGGAACAGATCACCCGCCCACGCACCTGACCGGCGCCGACGTCGTCGTGGGCGGGAACCAGCGGTACGCGGTGCCCATATGGCGTACTTGGCGATCCTTCCGGAGCGGGCCCGGCTCGACGGCGGTCTGGTCGTCACGGTCGCGGCCGTGCCCGGTGTGCAGCAGGCCGAGGCGCACGTGTTCGACGCACCGGCCACCCGGAACAATCGACGCGATCAGCGTGGTGGCGGAACCGGACACGACTATTGATCAGCTCCGGGAGCTCATCGACACAGTCCTGCCATCCGCCGCGGTGACGTACTCTCGCCCGAGGGAGTCAGCGCCATCGTGCCGATCACGGTCACCGACGGATCGGTGGACGAACTGCGTGGGCCCGCCGTGGCGCTGAAACACGCGGCAGGCAGACCAACTGGGGTGGCGGTGGGCGACCCGATGACGTACCGGATGGGGGACAACACCGTCCTCGCGGGTCGAGGTGATCGCGCTGTTCGCGGCCGCCGACGAGACCGACATGTTGGTCCTCCGGCTGACGTCCTCGCGGCCCCACCACCGCCGGCCGGGTCACCTCGATCCTGGTGGGTGGCGACAGAAGCACCAGCCCGCAAGAGATGATCACCGACATCGAGGCATTTGGCCGCGGGCGGGGGCGGGGTGACGGTGGACGGCCGGGGCACGCTCTCCGCCTCCTTCCTGGAGGGGCAGAAGTTGCAGGGTTCGCCAGCTACACGATCGTGGCCATGATCGTGGCCTACACGGCGATCTCCCTCATCAACACGCTCGTCTCCAGCAGCCTCGCACGACGCCGCGAGTTCGGCCTGCAGCTCACCGGATCACCCGCGGACAGGTGCTGCGGATGCTCGGCGCCGAGGGGCTCGTGGTGACGCTAATCGGCCTGTTGCTCGGCACCTGTCGGCGGCCGTCACCGCGATGGCCTTCAGTCTCGGCCGTACGGGCACCCTGCAGCCGGCCGGGTCGCCGGTCATTCTCGTGGTGGTGGCGGGCGTCGCCGTCCTGCTGTCGCTGCTGGCGATCCTGGCGCCCGGGTAATGGGTGCCCCGCTTGCGGGGTCAGAGAGTGCTTCACTCGTGCTCAGGCGGCGAGTTGGTGGGTGTCCTGGGCCGGGAGTTGGAGACTGAAGAGGGTTCGACGCAACGCGTGCAGGTCGAAAGGGTTCGCTCGCCCAGCCGGGGCGGATGCGGGCGGCGTCGGGGTGGTCCCAGTGGTCGACCTACTCGGTGGTCGAGTTCGGTCGGCGTATCGGGCGACCGGGCGCTTGGGCCGGTGGTCGGTCTGGAGGCTCGTGCAGTGCTCGACTTGGTGGGTGAGGTGGGTGGTGAGTCCGCTGGCGGTCCACCAGTTCTTGGGTTCGGTGCCGTCGGGCATCCGGAAGGTCCAGTGCCGGCCCGGCATCGTTCTCGGCCCCGTTTCGTCGCCCTCCGGGGTGGGGATGATGGTCATCTGTCCTTCGTGGACTGCTGTGTGGTGGAACTGGCGGAGAAGATCAGGTTGTCCAGGTCGGTCGGTCCGCCATCAGCCCAGTGCACGATGACCTCTCGGCTGGTACGGTGCCGGAACTCGAATCAAGAGGCTGATCTCAGAAGGCAAAGGAGCCGATCATGAACGATAACCACTCGAAGAACCGGAGCAAGCAGATTGGGCGTACTGCGCTCGTGTCATTGGCGGCCTGCTTGCTCAGCTTGGGCCTCTTGATCAGCGCCGCTCCGCCCGCCGCCGCAGCGTCGGCGGGTATCAGCGGCAACGCAGAGACCCGCCTGATCATCGGTGATAACGAGCGCAGCAAGGATGGGACTGGCAAGGTCCGTATCAACTACACGAACGGCATCGGGATTGGCGGAAACAACACGCTTAAGATCTGGTTGTATGGCAGCAACGGTAGTGCCTTTGCGGGGCCAGCATACTTGAAGAACACAGGTGTCAATTATGATATTG
>JBQDIN010000147.1:0-3594 GCA_052094425.1 Propionibacteriaceae bacterium | reverse complement strand
CCCGCATTATCTAGAGTGATAGTCGAATCTGATGGGCCCGATTGTCAACGTGACCTGCGTCGATGTTATCCGCGAGCGTGGGGCGGAGTGGCTGGCACGAGTGGGACGACCCGCTGGATGCCTGTGGTTGGGTGCGAGACGGGGGCAGTGGTGGCCCGGTTCGCGATTCGGGCGGGCACGGCGATCAGCTGGGCCAGGATCGTGGCGGTCCGCGCTTTCGCGTGGAACCGTGAGGCCAGCACGCCGACGGCGCGGGTGAGGTTGAACGCCGTGGCCGCGAGCACGGTCCAGGCGCTGTTGGCGGCGAACTTCCCGGAGGGCAGGTGGGCCAGGGGGCCGTTCTTGAGGTCGGCGATGACCTGCTCGATGATCGCGTGATCACGGTGGGAGGCCTCGGCGTCCAGCATTGAGAGCGGGGAGTCGGTGAACACTGCGAGGTGGCGGTAGGCGGTCAGCAGCTCGTCCTGCCCGGAACTGCTGGTGGGGTTCAGGCGTTTGACGCGCCGCACGATCAGTCGGGCGGTGACGTGCTGGTCCTTCCGCCGTGAGGTGAACGCGGTGTATTCGATTTCGGCGACCTCGGCATCGGAGATCCACCGCTGTTCGTGCTGGTCGAAGATCGCCTGTGCGTACTTGATCCCCACCCACGCGGTCTCGGGGATCCGGGAGATCGCCGCGACCACGCCCGGGTTCATCCGGGCCGTGATCGAGAAGTGCGCGCGGCCGCGGCGGGCGGCGGCGACCACGGGCTGCTGGTAGTAGGCGCTATCGGCCCGCACCGTGACCAGACCGCCGGCCCCGGCCCGCCGCGCGGTCGCCAACGACTCGGCAATCAGCGTGGCGGCACCGTGCGCCGACGCCGCCGAGCCCCTGCGCAGCCGGATCCCGGCGACCA
This sequence comes from Propionibacteriaceae bacterium, assembly GCA_052094425.1. Lineage (GTDB taxonomy): Bacteria > Actinomycetota > Actinomycetes > Propionibacteriales > Propionibacteriaceae > Microlunatus. Next base: position 2,699 of record JBQDIN010000147.1, on the reverse strand, counting down.
CCGGCGCCGCCACCGGTGTCGAGAGCGTCGCGACCTGGGCGTTGAGGCCCTTCACACCGGAGTAGCCATACCCGGCGCCCTGCTTGGCATACCCGTAGGTCCCGCGGATCGTGTCATCGACATCGAGGTAGGCGACCTGGTCGGCGCCGGCCAGCAGGCCCGGCACCCGTTCGACCAGACCGGGAAGGAGCCGGGAGGCGACCGCGTCGAGCTGGCGGACGTGGGCGAAGGTGTAGCCCCGCAGATGGGTGCCCAGCGTCGTGGGAGCCCGCCGCTGGGTGAAGGCTCGGCTCATCCCGCCGTGGCGCAGCAGGTCCATATCCGAGATGCTGTCCGCCCCGGCGACCATCCCCGCGAGCAGGGACGGGACCTTCACCGTCGCGTTGGCGCCCGGGGTCCCGGCCACCCTCACATGCTCGCCCACCAGGTCGCTCAGCCCGGCGGACTCGGCCAATCGCATCACCGGCACCAGGCCCGCCCTCGCGAGCAGATTGTCGTCATCGAACTCGGCGGAGAAATCATGAGAGACTCGCACTACCAGTGCTCCTGTTGCTCAGCGTGATGGAACCTTCGAACAGTCCCATTATCGCTGGCCACAGGAGCATTTGGCTGTCACGACCCACCCACCCGGCCAGCGGATCCAGGCTGAGAAGCTCATACTCGCCGATGAGTTGTGGGAGGAAGACTCCGAGGGGTCAGATCCTGCTGTGGACGCCGCATGGCAAGCGGAGTTCCGTCGCCGCATTGACAGCATCGAGAGCGGCAAGGTCGAGTTGGTCGACGGGCGCGAAACGATGCGGATCGCCCACGATAGGCTCGCCGAGCGTCGTGCGCGCTCCGTTGCATGAGGCGTGGTGCGTGGCGCGAGCATCCTGAGGCTCGGACCGAGTTACGTGACCAAGCAGATTACCTCCCGCTGGAAGTGGCCGAGAGGCTGTTACAGAGTGCCGAAGACGCTGTCGCGGACGTGTTGGGCGCCCCTGGCGCCTGTCCGACGGTGTCGCACTGGGCGGGGCCGCCGACGCTACCTCGCCGGAAGATCAAGCCTCGCTGAGCACGATCCGTGGGCGCTCGCCGGCCTCGACCAGGGCGAAAAACTCGTCGGCGAAGTCGAGGTCCGGCGTGCGGCCCGCCGGGAGTACCAGGGTGGTGGTGCGCGGTGCCGGTTCCACGTCACGCCCGTGCTCGGCGATCAGGTCACGGAGCCGCGCACCGGCGGGCTTGACCTCATTGTCCACGGTCAGCAGGCCCAGATCGTACTCGAGCTCGACGAAGGCGGAGAACCGTCGGTCGATGTCATGCGAGCACCACCAGGTCACGCCCCACAGACCCTGGACATCGAGCACCGACCGGGTGAAGACCTCGGCATGGTCGGCGATCCGCTCCTCGGGCATCCACCGGCGCGACGCCCCGTATTCCTGCAGCCACACCGGCCGTGCGGGATCGGCTGAGAACGCTTTCGCAAGTTCCAGCAGATACTCGCCCAGATGCAGTGCACCGGTCCCGAAGGCCCCATACCGCTCCAAGGCCCCCGTGAACTTGGTCCAGGCGTGGATCGCCGTCATCGCGCCTGCCCCGGCGATCACCTCGCGGGAGAAGACCGCATCGGTCAGCCACGGCACGTGGTCGAAGCCGGTCACGTGCTCGCCGCCGGGGATCACCTCGGCCGCATGTTGCAGCAGATCCTCCGTCCAGGCGTCGGCCTCGGCGCGGGTCGTGGCGGTATTACCGACGAACTGCGTGAGCACGTTCGGTTCATTGCCGACGTCGATGCCGAGCAGCCGCTCATGCCCACCTATCGCCGCGGCCACCTCGCGCAGCAGCAGCTTCTCGGCACGGATCAGCCCCGGGTCCGCGAACATGTTCGCCCCCTCGCCGTGCCAGGGCGGGCGCAGGTACATCCCGGACAGCCAGCCGTCCAACACGGTGACGTTCATATCGAGGCCTGCCGTGTCGGCAAGGTCCATGAACGCGCTGAGCCGGTCGAGCATCAGGGGGCTCACCCAGGTCGGGTCCGGTTGGAAGACGGGCCAGACCAGCTGGATGCGGACGTGGTCCATGCCGAGGCCCGCGATCGCCTGAAGGTCCGTAGCGAGCGCGTCGGGCTCCCAGTCCACCCAGGAGTGCCACCAGTTCTTCGCCGGGACGTAGTTGACCCCGTATCTCATACCTGCCCCTCCTCGGCCGTGTGCGCCTCGACCTCATGCTCCCCGATCTCGTGCGCCACCTCGTCGTACACGCGGATCTCGTAGATGCGGGCTGACGGGTCCCCGTGGGTCGCGGTGACGACCACCCGCAGTGCGTCGGCGCACTGCGCGGGCACGTTCAGCACGCATCGGCGCTGGTAGTTGTCGGCCACCTCGGCGACCGTGTGCCACGCACTGTCCCGCCGCAGCTGCACGTGGAAGGACTCGACGCACTCGGGCGCACGATGCAGGCCCGGCCGCTGGTCGGTGGAGGTGTCCAGATCGGTGTCGAAGGCGAACTGGAGACGGCCGATCCGTACCGGATCCGGCCAGCGCAGTGTGAGGGTCGCGGGCAACTGCGGCGGGGAGATCCACAGGTTCGCGCCTCGACCCGGCCAGGCCCAGCCGTTGTTCACCCGGTCGGCCTCGTAGGGACGGGCCGGAGGATCCAGCCGCAGCAGCTGGGTGGAGCGTCGGCGCTGCCGCCACTGCCGGTAGGCCGGGATCTCGATC
>JBQDIN010000146.1:0-3678 GCA_052094425.1 Propionibacteriaceae bacterium | reverse complement strand
GTGCAGCAGTTTCCTTTCATCGGGTTCTGCTGTCTACTCAAATCATGACACCCCACGGATCACCGAGCGCGGCAGAGCACTGCACCCTCTGCTGGTCGAGTTGTACCGCGCGCTGCTGGCGCTGCAATCCGACGACTCAACGGCAGACCAGCGACAGTCGGGCCCTACCCTGTCGCTGACGAGTCCTGGGGAGGCTGGAACCGCAAGTCGATCCAGACGCTCGTGTTTTTGCCGCCCCACGGGGTGCAGCGCTCCGGTAGAGGAAATGAAGGTGGCGTCGGGAATAAATACCCTGTCGCCGACGGCCTCACGACCACAGACAGGAGCGCATTGCGGCGTTGAGTACTCGATCCGGAGGCACTTCTTCAACACGCGCTTATTCACCTCTGCGGGCGCTTACTCGTACGATTCACCGTCCGATTGGGCCGGCTGAATATGACTGTCTGAGAATCATCATCGTCCGCGACGGGAGCGCGATCGTGTTCAGCGAGTTCGGTCAGCAGCCCGTTTCCATGGGTGACCTGATTCTGTTGGGGCCGGGCGTCTTATGCGGTGTCGAGCCCGAGGGTCATGTGACGGTGACGACCGTTTATGTCGATACCGATCTCGCTGTGGATCAGTTCTTCTGGCAATACTCGACGATCCTGCATGACCGTCTCGATGCTCAAGGGTTGGCGGAGCGGGTCTATTCCGAGCCGGCGCAAGTCCTGCGGCTAGGGCGTGACCGTGCGGGGATGCTGATGTCCTGGGTGGACGAGATGGTCGCGATCAGCGTGGCGCATCTGTACCACGAGAAGTTCCATTATCTGCTGGCGCGCTGGTTCGACCTCTTAGACGTGTTCGTGCCGTTCGTGCGCGTCACACACTTGCGGCCGACATCGCTGCAGGGTGCTCGCTCACGGCTCATCATGCCCCGGCAACGAAATTTCGGCCCGCTCCGCCGTGAGGCCGTGCTCACCCGAGATGCGTTGCATACGGCGATCGACCATCCCTGGACGTTGGCGGAACTCGCGGTGCGGGTAAGCCTCTCGCCACGGCAGCTCGCCCGCCTGTTCACACAGGCATTCGGGAAGACCCCGTCGGCGTATCTCGTGATGCTGCGTGTGCAGGAGATGGCACGGCTCCTCCGCGAAACCAACATCACCGTGGAATCTGCCGGCAGACGGGTCGGGTGGCGGAGCCGGTCTCGCGCGGTCGACGCGTTCACGAGGCATACCGGGGTAAGCCCTGGCCGGTATCGCGACATGCGGCCGTTCGTCGCCGACGTGCCCTAGCGTTCCGGCACAGTCGTCCGGGAACAAGCCAGGTCCACCTGTCGATACCCGGTCACCGCTGTGTTCGCTTCCCGTTGCCGTCCGAGGTTGGTAGGCCGGTATGTCCTACGTCAGGTGCCTCCGCGTTCCTGATGGCCAACCTACTGAAGGTTCTGTTCGCTGGCCGTCTGACTCGCCGGATGCGCCTGGCTCACCTCGCAGGTGCAGGGTCGGCCACCGCCCGTGGTGGCCGACCCTGCGGGAGGAGGCCGGACGGTGGCGACGAGGCAGGAAGAGGCCCGCGAGGCGCGGGAGGCGAAGCTCGACGAACTCCACGAGCGATTGACGGGTACGGTCGAGCGGCTGGTCACGGGCGAGGACTGGGCCGAAGCGCTCAAGTTCGCGGCGAACTTCCGTTCGCGCTCGTTCAACAACGTGATCCTCATCTGGGAACAGCATCAAGCAGCGTTCGAGCACGGACGCGTGCACGAGCCGTTCCCGACCTTCGTTGCTGGGTACAAGCAGTGGCAGCAGCTGGGCCGGCAGGTCGAGAAAGGTCAGGCCGGGTATCAGATCCTCGCGCCGGTGACGGGGCGGTTTGCCTCGGCGAACCCGTTGGATGCGGACTCGTGGCGGCGTCTGAACCGGGGCGAGAAGCCCAAGCCCGGAGAGACCGTTCGCACCCGCATGGTCGGGGTGCGCCCGGCCTACGTCTGGGATGTCTCCTAAACCGCTGGTGATCCGCTCCCTGAGCGACCCTCCCCGCGACTGCTGGAAGGTGAGGCGCCGGCCGGGCTGTGGGAGGGGCTGGCGGCGCAGGTCGAAGGGGCCGGTTTCGAGGTCCTGCGGGTGCCGTACGAGGGCATGATCCACGGCGCGAACGGGATCACGGACTTCTCGGCCCGGCAGGTCGCGGTGCGGGAGAACATGGACCCCGCCGCCCAGGTGAAGACCCTTGCCCACGAGCTCGCCCACGTCACCCTCCACGGCCCCAATCAGGAGGAGGCCAGGCAGCATCGCGGGATCGGGGAGGTCGAGGCCGAATCTGTCGCGCTGATGGTCGGCGCTGCTCACGGAATGGACACCACGGGGTACACGATCCCGTACGTGGCCGGGTGGGCGGCGAACGTCGACGGCAAGGCCCCGGTCGAGATCGTCCAGTCCACCGGTGAGCGGGTGCGCAAGGCAGCCGCCAGCATCCTCGACCAGCTCGATACCGAGCAGGTGCCCGACGGCACCCCGCCCGGCCTGACGCAGAGTGTCGGTAAGAACGGCCCCGACCGCGGCGCTCCCGACCAGCAGGCTGCGGTCCGAAGAGCGCCGTCATTGGCCCCTGAGCGGGAGGCGGCGCGTACGCCGGTGAGGGCCGACGCGCGGGGGTTATGAGATGCCCATCCGTTCCCGCTTCACGACCGCGCTCCAACGCATGGACGCGACCACGCCCCTGCCCGAGGCAGCGATGCTGTTCGCCGGCCAGGGGGTGCCGGTCTTCCCGTGCGCTCCGGAGGGGAAGCAGCCGATCACCCGGCACGGATTCCACGACGCCACGACCGATCTCGGTCAGGTCGAGGCGTGGTGGCGCCGGTTCCCGGCGGCGAACATCGGCATGCCCACCGGTCGGGCCTCCGGGGTCTCGGTCGTGGACGTCGATGTCCACGGCGCCAACGGCTACGACGCGATCCGGAGGGCGCGCCGGGCCGGGCTCGTATCGGGGTGGGAGACGATGGTCCGCTCCCCGAGCGGTGGCCTGCACATTTACTTCCCGGCCTCCGAGGGCGTGCAGTCGTCGTGGCAGGCCGGGACGGCGGGCGTGGATTTCCGGGGCGATCGCGGCTACATCATCGTCCCGCCCTCGCATCGCCCGATCGACGGCGAGATCGTGCTCTACCGCCCCACGTCTTTCGCCCCGACCGACGGGCGGGCGGTGGATGCGCAGCGTTTGCGGGAGTTCCTGACCCCGCCCAGGCCCCGCCGGAAGCCGGTCCCGCACAGGGAGGGGGCGGCGCCGGTGGATGCGCAGCGGATGGCGTCGTGGCTGGGCGGGCAGTCCACGGATCGCAATCTCAAACTGTTCTGGGCCGCATGTCGCCTGGCCGAGGGCAGCGTCCCCGAGACCGAGGCGCTGGATGCGTTCGCGAGCGTGGAGCAGCCGGACTTCGGGGAGCGGGAGATCACCCGCACGATCCAGTCCGCCTACCGCACCATCGCCACCGACCCCAGCACCCCGACCCGCGCCGAACCCGCTCCGAGGCGGCCCGCGCAGAGGGGCGAGCCGGCACGCTCGCCGGCACCGTCGGGCAGGGGGCTGGCATGAACGAGGCACGCGGGTACGGGTGGACGGTCGTGACGGCAGCGGTGGGCACGATGCTGATCGGCGCCGGGGCGTTCTGGTTGAGCTTCGTCGCCCTGGCTGATCTCGCGATGC
>JBQDIN010000145.1:0-3768 GCA_052094425.1 Propionibacteriaceae bacterium | reverse complement strand
TTCACCGGCATCGGCGGCCTGGCCGGCCTCCCACATCCGCAACGCCGACCCCGCGAACACCGCGACCCCGTCGGAATCCACCGCTTCGATCCCCGAAGGCTCCGCAGCCCGCAGGGTCAACCCCGTGGTGTCGACCCCCAGGGAGACCGCATCCAGCAACGGGTCCGCCGCCGCGGCCTGATCATGAACCACCAGGAACTGACCGAAGCCCTCCGTGTCCGCACGCACCACCAGATCGATACCCGGACGCACGTCGGAGAACACCGCCACATCCCCGCGCACCACCGGCGCCGGCAACGCCTCCGGCCACGACAACCCCAGCGCGAACCCATCCGACTCAACCCGAGCGAACTCCCCCACGCCGCCCGACGACACCGACACGTCCACCGGCGAAGCAGCCGGCACGAACTCCCCATCATCGGGCACCAACGACGTGTCCACCGGGACCCAGTCCTGGCCGTCCCGGACCCGCACCGGCGCCGCCGCGACCTCCGCAACGAATTCGCCCGACGGGTCAGCCATCACTCGGCGCGTCTCAGTGGTCAACTCCGCCACCTCGACTGGGTCCCCCGACGCGACAGCCTCAGACATCGCGGACACCTCAGCCTCCGACGCCCGGTTCTCAGTCTCCGAAGGACCAGAAGACGAATCAGGCGGCGGATCTTCCACCGGCTCCGCCGCCACCCGGGCAGGCGACAGCACACCCAAGATCAAGACCAAGATCAACAACGCCGAACAACGACGCACCCGAAACCCGACCGCCCCACGACCAGCCACCGCCGACCGCCTCCCCGTGAAAGCCGTCACCATCGACGACCGAGTGAGCAGAACACTCCCACACCAAGATCAGCAACCGCTAGACACCGAGACGCAATCGTTACGATTCCGGCGGCCGGCACTCAAGGTTCAGGGGCGACCGAGAGCAAGATCAACTGCTGTGCGGGGTTCCATGCCTGCCAGAGGGTGCCATAGCGACCCGCAGCCGCCAGTTCAGCGCGGCTGCCATGCTCGACCACCACGGCGCCGTCGACCATCACGATGATGGTGTCCGCCCGGCTCGGTGGTCGATGATCAACCCGATGCTGACCGGGCAGCTCCGCCTCGCAGACCTGGGTCACCGAGGCCACTCCAAGATCACATTGCAAGGCAAGCCTAACCATCCTAGGGTGAGAGTGCGTCCCGACACCGGACGGCGCCGAACAACGAGGAGCCTCACCAGATGACGATCCACCACGCCGTGGTCACCGCCGTACGGCAACTCACCCCCAGCCTGGTCCGGGTGACCTTCTCCGGGGACGGATTGGCCGACTTCGAGACCACCGGGATCGGCGACGAGTACGTGCGGGTCTGGTTCCCGTCCGGTGCGGACCGGAGCACGGTCGAGTTGCCGGTCGAGAGCGGCCGTGGCTGGGAGTTCCCGGACGGGGTCGAGCCCAGCCCGATGCGGACCTACACCGTACGGGCGGTCCGTCCCGCCACCGCGGACTCGGCCCTCGAGGTGGACATCGACTTCGTCGTCCACGACGGCGGCGTCGCGGCCACCTGGGCCCAGGCCGCAGCACCGGGGGACGTGGTCGGCCTGAACACCCCGCACGAGTTGTACGAACCACCCGCGGACGCGGGCTGGCAGGTGCTGGTCGCCGACCTGACCGGACTGCCCGCCGTGGCCCGGTTGCTGGAGAACCGTCCGGCCGGGTTGCGCACCACGGTGGTGGCCGAGGTCCCCGGGCCGGAGCACGAGATCGAGCTGGACATCCCCGCCAAGGACGTGCTCTGGCTGCACGGCGGCAACGGCCACGGCCCGAGCCGGATCGCCCAAGCGGTGCGGGAGATCCCGATCGGCACCGACGACACCGGCTACGTCTGGGTGGCCGGCGAGACCAGCGAACTGCGCGACGTCCGCAAGTACCTGCGCAAGGAGTTGGGCCTGACCCGGGAGCGCTTCTGCCTGGTCGGCTACTGGACCCACAAGGCCGAGGAGTGGCGGGACCGCTGGGCCGCCCTGTCCGAGGAGATCAAGTCCGACCTGTTGGGGATGTGGTCCGACGAGGACCGCGACCGGGACGACATCGAGGACGAGTACACCGAGAAGCTGGAGAAGCTCGGCCTCTGACCCGGGCCGGAACGGACCGGGCGGCAACAGTTCAGGCGAAAACACCTTGCCCCCCAAAAGCACGTCCGTGCTTTTATTGGTCGCATGACGACTGGCGGCAGGACGAAGGGTGACGAGACGCGGGACACGGCCCTGCGGGAGGCGCTCGCCCAGTCCAGCCACATCGGACTGCGCGGCATCACGATCGGCGGACTGGCCGACTCACTCGGGATGTCCAAGAGCGGCGTGTACGCCCACTTCCGCTCCAAGGAGCAACTCCAGATCGCCGTCCTGGACCTCGCCGCCGAGGTGTTCACCCAAGTGGTGCTGGTGCCGGCCCTGGCCGAGCCGCGGGGGGAGCCCCGGCTGCGTGCACTCGTCGAGCGCTGGCTGGGCTGGGACGGCTACGCCGACTACGCCCTCCCCGGCGGATGCATCTTCGTCACGGTCGCGCGCGAGTACGACGACGAACCCGCGAGCCCGGTCCGCGACCGGATCGTGCGCCAGCAGGTCGACTGGCTCACCAGCCTCGACCGGATCGTGCAGAGCGGCATCCGGGAGGGCCACTTCCGCGCAGACCTGGACACCACCGCAGCCACCCACGATCTCTACGCGCTGATGCTGGGCTACCACTTCGCCGCCCGCCTGCTCCGCGATTCCGAGGCGACCGCCCGCGCCCTGGCCAGCTTCGAACGCCTGCTCACCGACCTGCGCCCCTAGACCCTCGCCCCTAGACCCCCGACCCTCGGACTCGCACCCGAGTCCTCCCGACCACACCGAAAGGCAGCCATGCAGGCACAGAACAGCACGCTCGTACGTTTCGAGTCGGACGATTCCTCCGCGCAGTCGCCCGACCTCCCGTGGGTCCGGCCGCCCCGCGCCCCGGCTCCACTGCGGGCCGCGTTCCGCGCCCTCGACCCGGTGGCGCCCGGCCTCGCCGCCCGGGCCGTGGACCACCTCTGGTTCCGACTCCGGGTGCCGCCGCCCGCAGCCCGACGGCTCGCCGACACCCCGGCCGGCGGACGCCCGTTCGTCACCGCCAGCAGCGAAGGGCTGCACCTGCACGGGCAGGCGTACGGTCCCGACGATGCGCCGCTCGCCGTACTGGTGCACGGTTGGGCGGGGTGGTGGCAACAACTGGCCGCCCAGATCGAGCCACTGCTCGCCGCGGGCTACCGCGTCGTGGCCTACGACGCCCCCAGCCACGGCTCCTCCCCACCCGGGCAGTACGGCCCGCGATCGTCCAGGGTGATGGAACTGGCCGACGCGTACGCCGCCGTCGCCCGGCACCACGGGTCACCCGACCTTGTGGTCGCCCACTCGATCGGCGCCATGGCCACCCTCTGGGCGGCCCGCGAGCGGGGCATCGTCTCCGAGGCCTACGCGTTCCTCGCGGCGGCCGCGTCGGTGCACCCGATGGTCGACTTCTTCCGGCACACACTGGCCCTCGGCCCCCGGACCCCGGCCCGGGTGGTGCAGCGGGTGGAGCGCCGGATCGGGCACCGGTTCGCCGACTTCGAGGCGCCCGTGCTGATCCGCGCCCTGCAATCGATCCGACCGGCACCACCCCTGCTCGCCATCCACGACCGGCGGGATCGGATGACTCCACCCCAGGGCACCGTCGACATCGGCCGCGTCTGGCCGGGCAGCGAGACCGAACTCACCGACGGGCTCGG
>JBQDIN010000144.1:0-3888 GCA_052094425.1 Propionibacteriaceae bacterium | reverse complement strand
CGCCTGCCACTCAGGCTGCGTGACCCAAGCTGTCACCTGATCGTGCAGCAGTCCCCTGCTCCCGCCAATCTCCCGGCACAAGCTAGCGCCTGCTTTGCGTCATCACCACGCCGACCGCGATTAGTGCCAGGACGACGAGTCCGCCGACAGACATGGGGATTGATGCGGCGAGTCGGTTGATTCCCTCGAGTGCGGTGAAGATCAGGGAGGCGACGGCCAGGGTGCCGGCTGGGATGTATGCGGTGGGGGCCGGCGGATCTTGGAAGAAGGTACTGACGGCGAGACCGGCCGAGGCGAGGAGCCCTATCAGTAGAGCCGTGCCGACCCACTCGGTGTGCGGGAGGTGGCGGAGGATCTTCGGGATTGTCACCAAGAAGATCACCCCGGGGACAGCGATTCCGGCCGCGAGGGCACCCCATGGGCCGAGTGCTTCGCCGAGGGTGACTACGAAGGCTCCTAGAGCTAGCCCGATCGTAAGGACCAGGAGGGCGATCATCCAATTCCAGGTGTCCCAATCGGTGAGGTACGGCTCGGGGACTGTGTCGAAGCCAGACATGTTTGATCCTCTCGTTGTTGTCTCCCCGAAGTCATGCGGCGAACTCCAACGGTTGGCGGTGGCCGACCCGGCTGTGTGCGTCGTCGACTAGGCCGACAGTGCCGTCGAAGATCGCTGCTTGGGTGAGTTCGACATGCCAGGTGTTGGCGATCACGAGGATTGCTGCGCCTTGGGCGGTCCAGGCCGTCAGCCAGGGGTTGGTCAACGGGGCCCGGAGTTGGGTCCAGGCGAGGGTGGTCGGGCCGGACATGAGGACCACCTGCGTTGGGGAAAGAACTCCGAGGGCGAGGTGGAGTGTCGGCCATGGCCGGGCAGGGTTCCGGGAGCCGAGGCGTTCCCCGCCGGGCTGGGCCGGGATGAGTCGGTGGTCGACGACCAGCCAGGGAAGGCCGGTTTGTAGGAACGTCGGCCCGTAGTGTGTCCAGCCGGCGTCGAGGCCGAGTCGGGCTGGGGCCGCCGGTCGGCGGCGTAGGTTCCGTCGCTGTCGCCACTGTCGAAGCATCATCGCCTCCTGTCGATCCAATCAGCGTGTCATCGGGTACTGACATTGCGGTCGCGGTGAGCGCCCCTGCGGCACTCGTCGGTGCACCAGGTGTCCATCCGGTGAAGGAATCCGGGCAGCCAGCGGTCGTGCCATTGCTGCGCGTCGTCCGGGCGTGCCTTCGGGTGGAGGAATGCGCGGCGCCAGGAGTGGTAGAGGGTGGCGATCTCAGCAGCGAGCCCACCGTGGAGGGCCCAACACCCCGGGATCCGGTTCTTCTTCTGGGTCGGGTCGTAGTTCTCGTTGAACCAGGACACCCAGACGGTCAGCTCGTCCTCGCCTTCGGGCACCTCGGGAGGTGGGTGGTAGCACCAGGGTTTCGCTTTGGCCTTGCCGGTGTCCTCGTCGACCAGGGCCGAGATCTGGTCGACGAGCTCCTGGAGTACCTCGTGCTGTGCCGCGAGGTCGATCTCGGCTTGAGCGAGCCGTTCCGGCATGTCGTCGCCGGCGGCCGCGTCGAGGTCGGAGAACCCCTCCGGTGGCTCGTTGAGGAACTCGTCGCCAGGTCGGCGGAATGGGTCAACCATGGGGTCCTCCGGTCAGGGCTGGTTCCCTAGCCGGCTCGAGGCGTCCCTGTTCGATCGGCGGCGGCTCGGCGTGCTGGCCGGCGCGTAGTTCGTCTCGGTCAGCCGTGAGGGTCTTCCAGTCGCGGCGCTTCCACGCAGGTAGCAGCTCGACGATCAGTGCCGGGGTCGAGCGGACGATCAGCAATGCGCGGCCGCGCGGGATCTTGCGGATCTCGGCCGGCTCCAACGTGTCGGAACGGTCTTCCGAGACTTGGGTACGGCTCGCATCGAGGAACCCGTTGGTGTGTCTCGACCGACGCTCGTCGACGCGGCGACCGACCAACAGCGAGGCCCACTTGAGGGTCGTCTCGGCCTTCAAGCCGCCGAAGATCGTCAGCGCGGTGGTGTTGTCGAACAGCGTCTGGGCGCCCTCCTTGCCCCAGCGGGCCTCGGCCTGGGCCTCGGATTGGATCGCCCAGTGGATCAAGATCCCGCGGCCGGCCGAATCCGAGATCGACGTCGGCAGGTCGGGTAGGGGCACGGACGCCAACTCGTCGAGGACGGCACTGAACGGCGGCGCGAGGCGTTCCCGGCCTGTTGCCTCCGCATCCTCCAGTGCCAACGTCTTGGCTGCCTCGAGGACCTCGCCGACGAATGCCGTGATGAGGGGGGCCGAGGCGCCGGCGTTTCGTTCGGATCCGATCACGTACAGCGACCCCTTCTCCCGGACAAGAGCGGTGGGGTCGAAGGAGGCCTCCCCTGGCCGGGGAAGGGCCGCGGCGGCGATCTCGGGGTCAGTGAGGCACGCGATCGCGTCGCGGAGGGTCTCCCAGATCCCCGACCGGGTCTCGGGCACCACGGCCTGGGCCTGTTCCAGGGCACGGGCCTGCGCGGCGAACTCGGGCCGCGTGCGGAGGATCTCGGTCGGCTCGGTCTCGCTGTCGTTCTGGCACCACTCGATGAACCGGCGGTCGTCGACCTGGGCGATCTCAGCTGCGAGCAGCATCGCCTCCATCACCGCGACCGCCCGACGCTCGAAGAACCGATGGTTCCCACCACCGCTGCTGCCATCGTCGGACGACGTCGCCGCAACAAGTGCCTTCGCGCGGCGGTGCGCGACCGCGACCGTGGTGCAGCCACGGACCGGCGACCAACGCACCTTGCGCCACCACTTCACCGTCCCGGTCAGATCGAGCACCGTCACCTGCGATCCTGCCCGCTCACGCGCCATCGCGGTCAGCAGGAACAGTTCAGGTTTCGTGGAGGTGCAGACCAGGCCGGCCGGTGCGGCGAGAGCCTTGTGGATGAGGTCCATCATCGTCTTGCCCGACTGCTGGGGGGCGATCACCCCGGAGGCATTCTCAAGGGGCAGCCACATGTGGGTCTTGGTGACCGCCATCCGGTGCAGCGGGATACCGATCTTGGTGGTCTTGGCGATGATCCGCTGCCGCCGATTCAGGTCTGGGCGGGTGGTCTTGGCCTTGCGCCGGCACGCCGCCGCCGAGAGTTCCTTCGCGACCTCGGTACGGGTGGCGAACCCCTCCCCTGTCGGACCGAGCGCCCGCCACAGTTCCCGTGCAAGGAACACCCACCCGCCAACCACGACGACCAAGATCAGCACCGCAGTGCCCCAGAACAGCCCGGCCGGCATCGGCGCCCCGAACGCCGCCCCCGGATCGGATGGCGCACGCAACAGCCCCAGCAGGGCTTCCGTCCACGCACCGAATCCACGCACCTGGAGGCCGCCGGCGGCCGCGACCATCGCGCCGGCCACCAAGAGCCCGATCGGAACCAGCACCACGCCGACCAAGGCCAGTACGGCGATGGTCCCGATGGCCTCCCGACGATCCCGGGCCGTGTACCAGCGCCACATCAGGCCGCCTCCTCCCCCGGGTCGCCGGAACCGGGATCACTGGTACCCGTGTCCGGGGTGCCCGGGCCGGTCGGGTGGGGGTCGGTCGGGTCGGGGTCGACGACCTTGGTGCTCTCGCCGAGCTCGTCGGCCATGTCCCGGGCCGGGTCGCCGCCCGTCGGGTACCGCTCTTCCCCTTCGGACGCCGGTGCTTCAGGGTTGTGCATCCGGGAGTCGGTCTGGATCAGGGGCCACTCCAGCCCGTCGCGCAGCACCACGTGGTCGACCAGCGCCGAGTGCGTATTGACCTTCCACAGTGCGGTGCCCTGGCGCAGGTCAGGCAACAGCTCGGTCTCGACGTCGGTGAGGCTGAGCGCCGCCTGGGTGGCCGGCAGCTGATCGGTGGCCTGGTTGTAGATGATCCGGGTCGAGG
>JBQDIN010000143.1:0-3913 GCA_052094425.1 Propionibacteriaceae bacterium | reverse complement strand
CCGAGTACGCGCGCTTCTACGGGGTGGTCTCCGGTCTCTCGGTGACCACACTGGCCGGCGACGGCTGGGGCGTCGGGGTGATGTTCGAACCCGCGGCCGGCCAGCTGGTGACGGGCCGGTCCGTGGCGGACTACACGGACCGCTTCGTCGACCTCCCGGAGGTGCTCGGCGCTGCCGGGATCGGCCTGATTGAGCGGGTCCGGGCGGCGATGGTCGCTGACCCGGACGCATCCGCCTCCCATCGGACGGCAATGGATGCCTACGCCGGCGTGCTGCGTCCGCACCTGCCGATCGACACCGAGGGGGAGTTGATCAACCGGATCGTGGCCTTCGTCGAGGAGAACGGGGATGTGCTGCGGGTGGGACAGGTGTGCGCCGAGTTCCATCTCACCGAGCGGAGCCTGCAACGCCTCGCCCAGCGCCGGCTGGGCCTCAGCCCGAAGTGGCTGATCCAGCGCCGCCGGCTGCAGGAGGCCGCCGAACGCCTCCGTGTCGGAAGAGCCCGTCCCGCCGACATCGCGGCCGAGCTCGGGTACGCGGACCAGGCCCACTTCGTGCGTGACTTCCAGCGGGTCACGACCATGACGCCCGGGGTGTTCGCCGCCCGCTGGCGGGCACCGGAGGCAGAGGACGCCTGACCCAGCAGAAATCGGCGGGGGTCGACGTATCCCCGGCTGGGGTCAGGCTCCCGGGAGTGCACCGGTCGAGGCACGCCAGCGGACCGTGGGCTCGATGGGCACGGGGTCCGCGGGTGCTCCCGCTCCCTCGATCCGGGACAACAGCAGCGTCACTGCCTCGCGCGCACCCGACTCCAGCCGGAGGTCCAGGCCCGTGATGGGAGGGCTCGCGTTGCGGGTGTACTCGCTGTCGGTCAGCGCCGCCAGCAGCACGTCGTCCGGCACCGTCAGGCCGTGCTCCCGTAACGCCTTCGATGCCCCCATGGCGAAGGTGCTTGCGGCGGTGATGATGCCGTCGATGGGGGATGCCGCGTCGATGGCGGTGCTGATCACTCGATGGGCTCCCGCCACGGCTTCCCCCTCGTAGAGTCGCTCGTGCCGCACCGTCAGGTCGCGCTCGGCCATCCACATCGCGTAGGCCTCGCCCGACACCCGGTTCCAGGCGTTGTCCTCGGTGCCCGAGAGCAGAATGATGGCCCGGGCGCCCCGCGCGTACATCTGTTCCAGCATCGCCCGTACCGGGCTGGCGTGGTCGAACGGCACCGACCACGGCAGGTCGCGTCGGTCGGGATCGAGGTCGACGGTCACCACCGGGACGCCGCGTTCCAGCAGGTACGTCAGCACGGCGTCGTTGCCGTAGGGGTGGGCGACGATGCAACCGTCCATCGGTACCTCACGATTCGCCGGATCCAGCAGGTCGGGTACCAGGACCAGGGCGCGGCCCGCCTCCAGGGCGTGGGTGGCGGTGGCTCCGATCAGCCGCTCGAAGGTCTCGGTCCCACGCGCCGATCCGGCGACCGCGTCGCGGGGGCGCAGGACCAGGCCGATGATGCCCGTCTTCGCCGTGCGCAGGGACTGGCCTCGCGGGTCGGGTCGGTATCCGAGATCCTCGGCCGCGCGGCGCACCCGTGCCTGGGTGGCCTGCGAGATCGGACGCGCTCCACTGAAGACGTGCGAGATCGTGCTGATCGACACTCCGGCGTGCTTGGCCACGTCCCGGATGGTGACGCGGCGCGGCGGTCCGGCGGCGGGCGTCATGGGTGCGCCTTGACAGTGGTGCTCACGAGGATGCACTCTAACGGCAGTGTCAAAACGTTTTGATTGTTCTCGAGGAGGGTCCATGTCCGACACCCACGGTGCGTCCCCGGCCGTCCGGGTCGCCGCAGGCCAGTTCGCGTCCACCCGGGATGTGCGCGCGAACCTGGCCCAGATCGCGCAGTCGGCCCAGGAGGCGAGACGAGCCGGTTGCGAACTGGTCGCCTTCCCGGAGGCCAGCAGCTACGACTGGAAGGCCACGGCCGAGGAGATCTCCGAGCACGTCGACAGCGATGCGGACCGGATCCGGGAGGAGCTCGCCCAGATCGCCGAACGGGAGCGGATCGCCGTGGTCGCCGGGGTGTTCACGCCCAGCGAGGGCGACCGTCCGCGCAACACCATGGTCGCCTTCGGGGCGGACGGCGAATCGCTGGCCCGCTACGACAAGGTGCACCTCTACGACTCCTTCGGATATCGCGAGTCGGACAAGTTCACCGCCGCTGCACCCGAACCCTCGGGCGCAGAGCTGGCTGTCTTCGAGTTCGGTCCGTTCACCGTCGGCCTGCTGAACTGCTACGACCTGCGGTTCCCCGAGTTCACCCGTGCGTTGGTCGACGCCGGCGCCGACACGTTGTTGATCAGTTCCGCCTGGGTGGCGGGTGAGTACAAGTCAGACCACTGGCAGACGCTGCTGCGCGCCCGGGCGATCGAGAACACGACCTACGTGATCGCCTCCAGTCAGCCCGGGCCACACTCGGTCGGGCTGTCGATGATCATCGACCCGCTCGGCCGGACCCTCGCCGGGGCGGGGACCGAGCCCGACCTGATCCACGCCGACCTGTCCTCGGCCCACCTCCGGGACGTGCGAGAACTCGTACCGTCCCTCCAGCACCGCAAGTACACGATCACCCCAGCCCCGCCCGCTTCCACGTCTGCACCGCGACCGACCGGTGCCGGAGGAGAATTCTGATGACAGCAAGCACCCCGGTCGCCGAGCGGCGATCCATCAAGGGAGTCCTGGGGTCGGCCGCCATCGGCCAGTTCGTGGAGTGGTACGACTTCGTCGTCTACGCCTACACCGCCTCGGTGATCGCCACTCTGTTCTTCCCGGCCCAGGACCGGGTCGCGGCACTGCTCCTCACCTTCGCCGTGTACGGCGTGGGCTTCGTCATGCGCCCGGTCGGCGCGATCGTCTTCGGCCACTTGGGCGACCGCCTCGGGCGGCGCAACGTGTTGGCCGCGATCATCTTGCTGATGGGGCTGTCCACGGCCGGCATCGGCCTACTGCCGACGTACGCCCAGATCGGCGTACTGGCTCCCGTCCTGCTGCTCGTCTGTCGGCTGCTGCAGGGTGCCTCCGCCGGTGCCGAGACCACCGGGGCCAATGCGCTGGTGGCCGAGTTCGCGCCCCCGCAGCGTCGCGGCCTGTACGTCGCGTTCACCTACGCGTTCGCGAACCTGCCGGCCGTCTTCGCCGCGCTCTTCGTTCTGGTGCTGACCAATTCCCTGAGCGAGGCGCAGTTCAGTGCCTGGGGTTGGCGCATTCCCTTCCTGCTGGGTGGCGTCCTGGCGCTGGTGGGGCTCTACATCCGCACGCGGGTGGATGAGACGCCGGAGTTCAAGGCGGCCAAGAAGGAGAACCGCGTCGTCCGCATCCCGCTCCTGGCAGCATTGCGGGACCACCCGAAGCAGATCTTCTTCGCCTTCGCCCTGGCGGCGTTGTCGAGCCTGGGGTTCTACACCTTGACGGGCTACTTCGTGACCTACCTGCAGGAGAGCGTGGGGCTCAGTGCGAACGATGCGTTGATCTCGAACGGTGTGGCGCTGACCCTGGCGTTCGTCACGATGCCCCTGGCGGGGTGGATCTCGGACCGGGTCGGACGGAAGCCGATGCTCGTCATCGGGGCCTTGGCGAGCGTGGCCGGCGCCTTCCCCGCGTACCTGCTGGCGAGTGCCGGATCACTCGGAACGGCGATCCTGGGGCAGAGCATCCTGGCAGTCGCCCTGAGCCTGTTCTTCGGGCCCTTCGGTGTCGCCTTCCTGGAGATCTTCCCGCCACACGTGCGATTCAGCGGTGCGGGGTTCGGCTACAACCTCGCGTACGTGATCTTCGGCGGTACGGCCCCCTACTTCAGCATCTGGTTGGTCGACGTGTCCGGAAGCCTGCTGGCCCCGGCGGCCTACATGGCGGTGGTCGCCCT
>JBQDIN010000142.1:0-3962 GCA_052094425.1 Propionibacteriaceae bacterium | reverse complement strand
TCGTTCGATCGGTTCGTCATGACGTGGGTGGCCGGTCGTCGTGCGGGCCGGTCATGCCTTGAGGGCGGGGTCGTCCAGGGGAGTGATCAACAGGCTGAGCAGGACGGCGAGTTGATCACGCTGCTCGGGGGAGCAGGAGCCGAGCAGGTCCTGCTCGGCGGCGAGCAGGTCCTTGAGTGCGGCGTCCACCCGGGTCTTGCCGTCGGCAGTCAGGGAAACGAGTACGCCGCGGCGGTCCTCGGGGTGGTTCGCGCGGGTCACCAGGCCTCGGGTGGCCAGCCGATCCACCCGGTTCGTCATCGTGCCCGAGGTCACCAGGGTCTCCTTGAGAAGTTGTCCGGGGGAGAGTTGGTACGGCGCACCGGCGCGACGTAGGGCGGCGAGTACGTCGAACTCCCACGACTCGAGGTGGTGTGCGTTGAAGGCCGAGCGGCGCTGCTTGTCCAGGTGCCGGGCCAGCCGGGTGACGCGGGAGAGTACGTGCATCGGCGCCAGGTCGAGGTCCGGACGCTCGCGTTCCCACGCGGCGACGACGCGGTCCACCTCGTCCCGCGGTGCGGTGGGCGTCACCGTGGTGTCGGCGGGGGGCTGTTGCTCCATTCTCCGCAGTATAGGCGTCAAGATTCTCGACATCGAGACTCCAGTCACTTCCGGGGCATCGTGGAGGCCAGCACGAGCAGGGCCACGCAGAGGAGCGCAGGTACGGCCATCGTCTGCTGGATGCCCAGGTGCCGGACCAGGAAGCCGATCACGGCCGGGCCGGTCAGGACGGCGCCGTACCCGAAGGTGACCACAACGGCCAGCATCCGGCCCCCGCCCAGGTGGCCGGCCGCGGCGTACACCTGCGGGGCGACCATGCCGACGCCGAGACCGACCAGGGCCCAGCCGAGCACCAGGAGGGGGAGGGAGTCCACCAGGGTCGTGGTCAGGTAGCCGAGGGCGGCGCAGACGCCGCCCACGCGGACGACCGCGCGCCGGCCGAAGCGAGCCACCAGGTGGTCGCCGAGGCGGATCACCACCATGGAGCCGCTGACCGCGATCAGGCCGATCGAGCCGGTGGCCGGGTCGACCCGCGCCACGTCGGTGACGTGGATGGCCGACCAGTCGATCGCCGTCCCCTCGGCCAGACCGAAGGCGATCGCCATCGCGCCGAGGATGTAGGCGACCGCCGGGATCCGGACCCGGACCCCGTCCACCCGGTGCTCCACCGGGGCCGCCGGGGGAGTGGTCCGCACCAGCCCGGCCAGCACGAGGGCGGCGACCACGGCCAGGGTTGCCAGCACCGGCAGGACCACGGCACCTCCGGTCCGCCCGGTGCCGATCGCCACCAGCAGTACGCTGCCCGCGCCGGCGAAGTTCCCCAGCGACCAGAAGGCGTGCAGGCGACTCATGATCGGCTTCCCGCGGGCGACCTCGACCTGCACCCCGTACGCGTTCATCGCCACGTCCATCGCGCCGTTCCCGACCCCGATGAGCGCCCCGCCGACCAGCGCGACGCCGAAGGTCGGGGCGAGGGCCACGGTCGCCGCGGCCGCCGCCAGGAAGGGCAGCGACACGAAGGCGACCGTCCGGGCCCCCACCCGGTCGGCCAGGCGGCCGCCGACCTGCATGGAGGCGATGCCGAAGATCCCGGCCACGAAGAGCAGCACCGCGACCTGGCTGTCGCCGATCTCCAGCTTGGCCCGGAGTGAGGGGAGTGCGGCGGCCCAGCCGCCCAGGACCGTACCGTTGACGGCGAACATGGCGATCACGGAGCCGACCGCGGCCGGGGTCGCCAGGGCGCCACCCGTCCGGGACAGTTGTGTGATCTCGGTTGACACGGCCACCCCCTCGACGTGCTGAATCGATCCAGATCGTATCCCGCGAGAAAGTCCTGGTCCATTTCCTGGGTAGGTCGCAGGCTGCGCAGGCCGCAGGGAGGGACCAGAAGTCTCGGATCAGGAGGGGGTGCGGAACTTCGGCTTCGCCTCGAGGCCGCGGAGGCCGTTCCAGGCGAGGTTCACCAGGTGGGCGGCCACCTCGGGCTTCTTCGGCTTGCGGGAGTCGAGCCACCACTGGCCGGTCAGTGCGACCATCCCGACCAGCATCTGGGCATACATCGGGGCGGTCTTCGGATCCAGCTTCTGCTTCTTGAACTCGTCGACCAGGATCCCCTCGACCCGGGACGCGACATCACTCAGGATGGAGGCGAAGGAGCCGCCGGCCGGACTGCCCCCGACCGAGGAGTCGCGGACCAGGATCCGGAACCCGGCGGTGTTCTGTTCGATGTAGTTCAGCAGCGCCATCGTCGACTGCTCGATCAATTCACGCTGGCTGCCGGAGGTCAACGAGCCACGGATCCCGTCCAGCAGGGTGCGCACCTCGCGATCCACCACGACGGCGTAGAGGCCCTCCTTGCCGCCGAAGTGCTCGTACACCACGGGCTTGCTGACCTGGGCGCTGTTGGCGATCTCCTCGACCGAGGTGCCCTCGTAGCCGCGGTCGGCGAACAGGGAGCGGGCGATGTCGATCAACTGTTCGCGGCGCTCGGGGCTCGTCATCCGCACCCGCGGTCGGCTGGGACGACCGTCGGTGCCGTCACTCCTGGTTGCCATGGCGTCCAGTGTGTCCCATCTGTTCGCGGGGTGTCGTGCCGATTCTCAGCCGAGGGTGTTGGCCACCCGGCGCGCCTCGACGCGCTCGGGCACCGGCCAGCGGACGTCGCGCGCCCAGCCGAACTTCTCGAACACCCAGATCATCCGGGCCGAGGTGTCGAGTTGGCCGGGCAGGACGCCGTGCCGGGCGCAGGTCGGGTCCGCGTGGTGCAGGTTGTGCCAGCTCTCGCCGTGGCTGATCACGGCCAGCCACCACACGTTGGCGGACTTGTCCCGACTCTTGAACGGCCGGTCGCCGATGGTGTGGCAGATCGAGTTGATCGACCAGGTGACGTGGTGCAGCAGGCCGATCCGGATCAGCGATCCCCAGAAGAACGCGGTCGCCGCAGCCTGCCAACTCATCGTCCACAGCCCGCCGATGGCGGCCGGGGCCAGCACCGAGAAGACGAGGAAGACCGGGAACAGCTTGTGGATGCGGACCAGGTCGGGATCCTTCATCAGGTCCGGGGCGTACTGGCGGCGCGGGGTCTGTTCGGGGTTGAACATCCACATCATGTGCGCGTACAGCAGCCCCTTGGCCAGCGCGGGCACGGTTGTTCCGTAGCGCCATGGGGAATGCGGGTCGCCCTCCCGGTCGGAGAACTTGTGGTGCTTGCGGTGGTCGGCCACCCAGCGGATCACCGGCCCCTCGATGGCCAGGCTGCCGGCGATCGCGAGCGCGATCTTCAGGCCGCGCTTGGCCTTGAACGCCTTGTGCGTGAAATGTCGGTGGAAGCCCACCGTGATGCCCATCCCGGACACCATGAAGAAGACGAAGGTGATCACCACGTCCCGCCAGCCGAGCCATCCGCCCCAAGCCACAGGTACGGCGGCCAGCAGCGCCAGGAAGGGCACGATGATGAAGGCGCCGAGACCGATCTGGGCGCCCCGCGTGAGGCGCTCCTCCTGGGCGGTCTCGGATGCGGTCGGGCGGACGGTGGTCTGGGTCATCGAGGCCTTCCGGTTCCTGCTCGGGGACGAGGGTGACGGGTCGGCGGGGGTCGCTGGGCGACCTTCCTGCGCCTACGCAACCGTAACCTACGCTTCCGTAGGTCACAAGCCGAAGTGCGCGCCGGCCTGGTCATGCGTACTCTGGTCTGGCACATTCCCCGGTTGGTCTGCCGGCAGGGCCCGCCTGACTTTGAATCAGGACTAGCGACGTAGGTTCGACTCCTACCCGGGGAGCGACGGAACCGGGTCCGCGGACGAGTTGTGGGGAGTTGCCAGTGACAGCACCGAAATCGCCGTCGGTGTCCGCCGTGATCGTGTTGGCGGCCGGGGGCGGCACTCGGATGAAGTCCGCCACCTCCAAGCTGCTGCACTCGGTCG
>JBQDIN010000141.1:0-4087 GCA_052094425.1 Propionibacteriaceae bacterium | reverse complement strand
CGATCATCACCCCATCATCACCCACCGTGCTGCCCACCGGCGCGCCGTCCTCGCCCGGGGGAACCCGCACGCTCGTACAGTTGCGCCATGGACGAGGGGGTGGAGACCGCCGGAGTGCGCGAACGCGCGCGCCCATGGCTGATCGCGTTCGTTGCCGTCGCGGTCGTCGTGGCCCTGGTCGCCGCCACCGGCGGTTTCCGTGCGACAGCAGCCGATCTGGGGCCCGAACTGCCGCCGGACCAAGTGGTGGAACTGCGCCGCTGGAACGTCGAGTTCACCTCGGCCGAGTACACCGACCAACCCGTCAGCGGCGAGGGCTTCGCGGTCGACCCGGTGGTCCGACTGGGCCTCGTCCTCACCTGGAAGGGGGACGAGAGCGAATCGACACCAGGAGCAGGCGTGATCGACGTGGTGATCGACGGCGCCGTCCAGGAGATCCCGTACACGCAGCCAGTGGACGGGCGGGCCGGGCTCTTCGATCCCGACATCCCGCGCGCAGTCCTGTGGGAGTTCAAGGCGGCGGCGCCGCCGCAGCAGGTGACGCTGGTCCTGCGGGACGAGGGGAAGGCTGACTCCTTCATCTACAACGACTCCTGGGCGGCGGAGCGACTCATCGGCCACCTGGACGTCGACTGCCCCGATCGGCGGCAGGGATGACCCGGGGCGCGGGTGCAGCCCCGAAACTGTGGGCGGGGTTCGACCGACGCGGGGTGCTGGCGCTGCTCTGCTGCCTGGTGCTGGTCGGTCTGACCGGCCTGGCCCTCCCTGGCGACCTCGACCTCCGCCGCAGGTACATCGACATCGGGATCGGGGAGTCGGCCTCCACCAGCCGGTGGGCGGCAGTCACCGTGACCGAGGTCGAGGTGGGCACCACCGCCCAGTCCGCCGAGTACGCGTACCTGGACCCGATCACCACTGACCTCCGGTTCGTTGCGGTCACCGCCGCGGTGGCGGTGCAGACCCGATCGGCAATGATGAGCGAGCTGTTTCTGGAGACCAGCGACGGGCACCGCTACGAACCACGCCGGGAGTTGATCAACGCCGGTCCAGTGTCCACCGACCCCGGCTTCACCTGCAACTTCGCCGTGGTGTTCGAGGTGCCGCCGGAACGGGTGCCTGGGGCGGTCCTGCTCTTCGACGGGGAGGCGTCCGGCGTGGACGTGTACCGCGAGACCGTACGGGTCGACCTCGCGCTGACCGACCCCACGGCCGGCGTGGGTCACGACCTGGTGCTGCCCGAGCAGATGACAGCGGTCACCCGATGAGGTCGCTGCTGCGCCGGCTGCGCGATCACGGCTGGTCCACGGTGGCGATCGGGCGAATCGCCTTCGCGGCCTCGCTCGTCCTCGCGGTGGTGCTGACGGCGGTCAGCGGGGTCGTGGTCCATCGCAATCTGCATCCGAATCCCGCGGCGACGTATCGGGTGGGGGAGACGTTCGACATCGGCGGGGTGCGGTACACGGTGGACCGGTTCGACAGCGTGCCAGAGTTGCCGAACGCCGAGGAGGGCGAGCCGCCGGTGGCGGGACCGGAGGGGTCGTCGATCGTCGTCCTCGTGTACACGGTGCACCTGGCCGATCCGGCCGTCGACCCGGAGATGGTGTTCTGCAGTGTCGAGGTCCGCGATCCGGCGGGGACCGTCTGGCAACGCAATTCTGACCTGTACGGCTATGCCGGGCTTCCGGAACAGATCACCTGTGGATTCCCGGAACCCGCGGAGGAGGGGGATCCGCCCTGGCCGCGGGACAAGCCGTACCAGGTCACCACCTTGTTCCTGCTGCCGGCGGACCGGGTGAGTGACCTGACCCTGCACTTCCAACTCACCGAGGACCCTCGGAAGCCGGACGACTACGCCTATCGGGAAGTGCTCGTGGTGCCCTGACCACCTTCGGTGGCCCGACTGTCCTCTGTGACGTGATCATCATTGATCCGCTCGTCCTCGGCTACCGTCGCGCGACGGACCCGGCGACGATGCCACTCCACCCCGCCCACCTCGGCGATGCTGCGGTCGAAGGCGGCCGCGTAGAGGGCGATGGAACAGGTGGTGAACACCAAGCCGCTGACCAGGTCGTTGAAGGGGCCGAGGAAGGTGGCCTGGTCATCGGGCAGCGGCCCGGGCAACACTGCCAGGAAGGCGGGCAACCATGCCTCGCCCAAGCGGACCAGGGCAGCCAGCACCAGGAAGGCGCCGAGGAATCGCGGCCCGCCGCGCAGCACCAGGCGCAGCGAGTGCAGTACGGGCAGGTACTTCGTCCGCAGGTCCGCCGTGGCCCAGGCGAGAACCGCGGCCACGGGGCCACGGAAACCGGGTAGCGCGGCAGCCCGGACCGTCATCGCCTCGGCCGCGGAGGCGAACCGGGTCCCGGTGACGATGTCGCGACCCGACAGGCGGCGCCAGCCGAAGACCGTCGCGGTCAGCGCCAGCCACATCAGCGGGAGCAGGACGGAGTCGGCGAAGGTTGGCAGCCCGGTCTCCCACAGCCAGATGGCTGCTCGGTCCAGGGCCTGCGGCAGCGTGAGGTCGAAGGGCAGTCGGAGGTCCGGGAGCAGGCCCAGGAAGGATCGCCAGGCGTCGGTCAGCACCCGCCAGACCACCCGGTTGGAGAGCCAGTCGGTGATCCGGTCGAAGCCGGCCACGATGGCGAGGAAGGAGGCGAAGACCCAGATCCCGTCGGCGACCACGGTCGGAATCGCCAGCCAGCGGGTGGGCCATCTCCGCAGACCCAGTTCGAGCAGTTGCTTGACCAACCAGGCCGCGGCGGCGAGGACGATGTAGTAGGTGACCCTTCCGAAGTTGATCGACCAGTTGTCCGTCCCGCCGAGGCCGGACAGCAGGATGTTGATCTGGAAGAGTTGGCTCACCTCGTCCTCGACCAGGCCCCACAACGCGTACACGGCGAGGAAGGGCCCCAGGGCCACGGCCACCACTGTCAGTGAGGACTCGCGGTCGAACACCTGGGGCGGGACGGCGACGGGCTCGGCCGGCCGCTCGGCTCGCTGCCGCCGCAGGATCTCGCCCGGCGAGTGCAGACCGCGCTCCGCGGCGTGGATCATCAGCACCAGCGAGACCAGCGAGGCGATGACGCCGAGGATGAACACGATGGTGGCCACGGTGCTGTTCCAACTGCCCAGCTTGGCGGAGGTGACCATCGCGACC
The DNA here is from genome assembly GCA_052094425.1 of Propionibacteriaceae bacterium. GTDB lineage: Bacteria > Actinomycetota > Actinomycetes > Propionibacteriales > Propionibacteriaceae > Microlunatus. The sequence continues at coordinate 930 of JBQDIN010000141.1, read as the reverse complement.
CGGTGGGCGGCGAACCCGAGGCAGAACCAAGCCCCCATCCGGGTGAAGCAGCGCAGCCACAGGCTCAGCGTCTCGCTGAGCAGTAGGACCAACTCCTGCAGGGTGCGCACAGCCGGATCCTAGCGGCCGTACCGGTGACGGTTCTGGTCCCTTTCCGGTGGCATGCACCGCAGAGGGACCAGAACTGCACCTCCGGCGGCGGCCACCCGGGATCCATCTGTGAGGATGGGGCGGTGGCGAAGGAGAAGAAGCGGCAGCCGACTCCGGGGGACATGGTGCGGTCATTGGCCGTCATCCTGATCCCGCTGTTGGTGATCATCTTCCTGTTCACGCGCGGCCCCGAGGAACACCCGGTCGAGGTCGTGGACTGGGAGCCGGTGCACGCCACGGCCGTCGAGGAGGCGCCGTACGCGGTGCTCGCCCCGGTGAACCTGCCCGAGGAGTGGCGGGCGACCCGGGTTTCCTGGACGAAGCAGGGGGACCCGGGGTTGAACGGGGACCCCGAACCCGGGAACACCTGGAAGCTCGGCTTCTTGAACCCGGCCGACATCTACGTCGCCATCGAGCAGAGCGACGCGCCGGCGGAGGACTTCATCGCCGCGAACACCCGGGACGGGATCGACGACGGGACGAGCCCGGTCGGCGACCAGGAGTGGCAGCGCCTCGCCTCGGCGGACGATCGCACCCGGGCCTTGGTCCACACCGATGACGAGGTCACCTCGATCGTGGTCGGAGACACCAGCTACGAGGACTTGGAAGGCTTCGCCGCCACCCTCGCGAGCTGATGTCCCCGCCGTCTGCGTCCGACCGGCGTCAGTTGACCGGCTGCTGCAGTTCGGTCCCCCACTCGTCGGGTGCGTCAATCGGCGTCTCCAGGTAGACCTCACGACACCTGCCACTCGGGGTCAGGCCGAGGGCTTCGACCTGACG
>JBQDIN010000140.1:0-4166 GCA_052094425.1 Propionibacteriaceae bacterium | reverse complement strand
GCGATGGTTTCCGGGCGCCGAGCCCACCCATGTCTGGTCCGCACAGGACTATGCCCCGCACAACGAGATCCCCTTCGTCGGCAACCTCCCAAGGGGCGCGGGGAAAATCCTGGTCGCCACAGGATTCAGCAAATGGGCATGGCCAATGCGGCTGCCGCGGGGCAGCGCCTCTCCGCAACGATCCTCGGCGACACCCAGCCCGACTGGGCCAAGACCCTCGGCCGGCGCATCACCCACCCAGCACACGTGGCGACCGGACTGCGGGCCGGACTCGAGGTGGGAGTCGGAGCCGTCCGCGGGTGGAGCGGGGCGGAGGCATCGTCCCTGCCGGGGAGCCCGCCAGTGGAGGGCGCAGGGCAGGTCGGCAGAAACCGCGGCAAGCCGGTGGCGCGGTCAACAGTGGACGGTCAGACCTGCGCGGTGTCGGCCATCTGTACCCATCAGGGTGGCATCGTGACCTGGAACGATGCCGAAGCGTCGTGGGACTGTCCCCTGCACGGCTCCCGCTTCGACGCCGCCGGCCAGGTCCTCGAAGGACCGGCCACCAAGCCGCTTCCCCCTGTCTCTGCATGAGGCCTGGCGGGTTCAAACTCCGAGCTCGCCAGGCTGCCCTTGACACAATTGGGCTGGCCTCCAACTCAGGCTCGGGTGTTGGTACTTGCGGTTGAGCGGTGAGATTACGGCTGCATGCGCACCCAATCAGGCAACGCTGGATCGCATCAAGCGGCGCCTGCGGCTCGGACGCCGGTCCAGCCGAGTCGGTGCCGGATGGGGGAGTGCAGCCCGTCGGCTGCCAGCAGGTATCGGCTGCGCAGGGGTCGCGATCCTGTTCCGCCCAACTCGGTCGTCACACCATGATCATCTTGGTCGATCGGGAGGGCAGTGGCCGTGATCTCGGCCGACACACACGAACCTAACGGTGAATCCACTGCCGGTGATTGACGGGGCCGCCTGAGGGGTACAGGGCCCGCATGCAGAATGCGACAACTGAACCCGGTGCCGGTGCCGGTTCCGCCGTCGACGACATCGGCCGGTACCTACGGGAGGCCAGCCGCGTCCCCCTGCTGACGGCTGCGCAGGAGACGAATCTGGCGGAGCGGATCGAAGTGGGCTGTTACGCCCAGCACCTGCTCACCGGCGGCGCGCTGCCCGAGGGGGCGACGGTCGACGAACTGGAATGGATGGTGATTGACGGTGCACGAGCCCACGAGCAGTTCATCGTTGCCAACCTCCGGCTGGTGGTCTCTGTGGCTCGCCGCTACGCCTCCACCGGCGTAGCCCTGCTGGACGTCGTTCAGGAGGGGAACACCGGGCTGCTCCGGGCGGTGCAGAAGTTCGACCACACCCGAGGGTTCAAGTTCTCCACCTACGGCACGCTGTGGATTCGACAGTTCATCCTGCGCTCGATGAACGTGCACACCCGATCGGTTCGCGTGCCGATCCACCTGCACGAACAGATGACGCGCATCCGCGCTCTCACCCGGACACTGGGGATCGAGTTGGGGCGCGACCCCACACCAATGGAACTGGCAGCCGCTGCGGGGATGCCGGTGCAGAAGGTGCGTGACCTGAGCGAGTATGAGCGCGTACTGGCCACGATCTCGTTGGACGCCCCGATCGAAGAAGGTGGCACTGGCACCACGATTGGGGACCTGGTCGGAGCCGAGCCGTCTCCCGGCCCGGAGGAGGTGGTGGTGCGTGATCAACATGCCGCAGGTCTTCGCGCCGTGATCAGCGAACTGGACCCCCGCTTGGCCGACATCGTGATCCGTCGTTACGGCCTCGGCGGAAGACCACCGGCCCGTTTCACCGAGATCGGCCGGCGCTGGGACATCACCGCGCAGCGAGTGCGACAACTCCTCCAGCAGGCACTGTGCCAATTGCGCACGCACGAGGCTGAACTGGTTGCTTGACGGGCCGGTCGATCGTCGGGATCCCCTTGCCTGTCGGGTCGCTGAACCAAGGACGCTGCCACGCGGTGGGCAGGCGGCGCAGGTGTATCCGGTACGCCGAGCCTGGTGGCGATGACGTCGGACGGTTGCCTGACGACGGCCGGGGTGTGTCGTCGATGCTGGTATCAGGTACGGGCGGACGACGGCGTTCGGCTACTTGGATGCGGTGGCGAGGAATTTGCCGAGCACCCGCGCGAGTTCGTCGGGGGCTTCTTCGGCGACGTGGTGACCGGAGTCGATACCCTGCCCCCGTCACGTTGTCGGCCCAGCCCTGCCAGATCGCCAACGGGTCGCCGTACAGGTCATCCAAGTCGTCTCGGAGGGGCCACAGGACCAGCGGTGGCTGTCGAACCCTTCGTCCGACTGCCCGGTCAGCTCGTTCGTGCTCGGCGTCGACGCCCAATCCGGCCCGGTAGTCCTCCAGCATTCCCCGCACCACCTGCGGGTCGCGCATGGCGGCACGCCACTCGTCGTAGTTCTCCGTTCCCATCGAATCGCGGCGTGCCGCTGACGTGATGACCTACGCCGTCAAGCGCCGACCGCGTTCACGGGTACAGAGAAGAAGAGGTGGGGCTGAAAGTGCCTCTGGGTAGGGGTGTCACCCCGGGCCATGCTGGTGGGCGATACTGGGATCGAACCAGTGACCTCTTCCGTGTCAGGGAAGCGCGCTACCGCTGCGCCAATCGCCCGAGGTGGAGACGGGATTCGAACCCGTGTACACGGATTTGCAGTCCGTTGCCTCGCCTCTCGGCCACTCCACCAAGTACAGGAATACGAACCTCGGTGGTTTGGGCGAGACCCGCTCCGAGCGGACGACGAGATTCGAACTCGCGACATCCACCTTGGCAAGGTGGTGCTCTACCAGCTGAGCTACGTCCGCATGCGCTGAGAACCGTCTGGCCTTCGCCGCCGGTTTCTCGGTGCGGAGAAACCATAGCCGAGGTTGTGGTCGCGCACAAAACCGGGGGCCGCCGAACCGTTCGACCGCCGGACAGGGCAAGATGTTCGCATGCACGACACTCCACCCGTACCTGTTGCGGACGACTCCGGCCTGCGCGTTTGGGTGGACGGCGCGACCGTCCCGCCGGGCGAGGCCACCGTCTCCGCGATCGACCATGGACTCGTCGCCGGGGACGGGGTGTTCGAGGCACTCAAGGTCACCCCGGCCGGCGTCTTCGCCGTTCGCCGGCACCTGGACCGCCTCTCCCGCTCGGCTGCGGGCCTGGGCCTGCCGGCTCCCGACCACGGTCGGATCCGGGACGCGATCGAGACCGTGATCCAAGGCCGTCCGTGGGAGCTCGGCAAGCTGCGGATCACCTGGACCGGTGGACGGGGGCCGCTCGGCTCCGGCTCGGCGTACGGTCCGGGCACCTTGGTTGTCGCCGCCGAGCCGCTGGCGGCACCGGCCCCGGCGACCGGGATCGTCACCACCCCGTGGACCCGCAACATCGACGGTGCGATGGCGGGAGTGAAGACCACCTCCTACGCCGAGAACGTGCGCGCACTCGCGTACGCCGCCGAGCGCGGCGCGAGCGAGGGGATCTTCGTGAACACCGTCGGGAACCTGTGCGAGGGGACCGGCTCGAACATCTATTGCGTCTTCGGCTCCGAGATCGTCACCCCGCCGCTGTCGGCGGCTCCGCTGGCCGGCATCACCCGCGAGGTGCTGCTGGAATGGTGCGACCTCACCGAGCGCGACCTGACCCTGGCCGAGGCGCAGACCGCCGACGAGGTGTTCATCACCTCCACGACCCGCGACGTGCAGGCCGTCCACCAGTGGGATGCGGTCTCCTTCGAGGTCACCGGACCGGTCACGACCGATGTCCGTGAAGTCTTCACCACCCGCTCGACCGACGACCTGGACCCCTGAGCCGATGACCCCGGCCCCAGGTACCCCGCACCCGACGCATCGGGGGAGCGGTCTGGGTACGGGCAGGGGGTGGCGTGTGGCCCGTTCCGGCGTACGCTGGACAGTGGTCAACTCCCGTGGGGGAGGACTTTCGATCCCCGAGGGTCCACGCGGCGCTGAGAGTAGGTCACATGCAGGCGAGCGACATCTGTCGGCCGATGCCGACGGTCACGCTTCAGGATCCGGTTGCCAGGGCGCTGAAGGTGATGGCGGCCGAACGGCTGCCCGGTCTGGCCATCGTCGACGACCAGCAGCGACCCATCGTGGTGCTGCCCGGCACCCAGGTGTTGCGGATGAGCCTGGCG
>JBQDIN010000139.1:0-4205 GCA_052094425.1 Propionibacteriaceae bacterium | reverse complement strand
CTTCGCCACCGCGGACGCGGCCCGCACCTGGGTGGACCTGCTCGCGACCGCACTCCAGTCCACTCGGCCGCCGATCGAGGGCCTGTTGGCCCAGCACCTCCACCTGGAGATCGACGGTGCCTCGGTACTGAACTGCTCGGAGTGGACCGACCCGCTGGCGCACCGCGCCTTCATCGAAGCCGGGCCGTCCGGGCCGGCCTGGCAACGGATCGAATCGTTCCCGGACGTCGTACACGGTCCCGGAGCGCGGTGCCGGATCCACACCGTCGTGTCGGAACGACGCGGCCAGCAGGCGTGATCAACTCCGGGCTGGCCCATCCTCACAGGCCGAGCGCGACACGAAGATCAACCACTGTCAGCTCACCCGGCAGCGCGCCGGTGCGGCTGGCCTCACGGATGAGCCGCGCGACGCCCGCATTCAACGGAGCGGACAGGCCGAGGGAGTTCGCCATCGCCACGATCTCACCGTTGAGGAAGTCGGCCTCGGTCGACCCCGTACGTCGGACCATGGACTGCCAGGTCGAGCCGCCCAGACCTTCGGGCTGGCCCGACACCGGTTCGATCCGCATACCCTCCCAGGCCTCCTGCACCTCTGCGTCGGGCACCACGCTCACGCCGGCTTCCGCGTAGATGTGCCGGGCCTCGTCACGGAGCGCCTCGGTGATGTCGTCGCCGCCGGTCCCGAGCAGTGCCTGGACGGCACTGCCGAGGTTGCTCAGCAGCTTGCTGTACTTCCACGGCAGGACATCGTCCGGGAGCAGGACCCGGAATCCTGCCGTCGTCCAGTCTTCGGCCACCCGGCCGAGGAGGGCACGATCCGCGGCAGTCGTCAGTCGCGCCGGCACCCGCCCCAGATGCAGGACGCCGGCCGGGTCAGCACCACGGAGGATGATCTCGCCGGGGGCGAGGCGGGCGGACGGCATCCAGACAGAAACCCCGTGGACACGGCGGAACCAGCGCAGCGCGCGGGACTCCGCGGCAACCCCGTTGAGTGCGACCAGGAGCGGCAACGACTCCCCCGCTGAGCTGTCGCCGACCCGAACACCCGCCCAGTCAGCGAGAGCTGATTCAGCCTGGTGCGTCTTGGTGGCCAAGACGAGTACGTCACCGGGAGTCAGCTGGATCTCGTCAGGTCCGGCGATGGCGTCCACCGGGATCATCCGATCGCTGTCGGGCATCCGCAACCGCAGTCCGTCGCTGCGCATCCGGTCGAGATGCTCGCCCCGAGCCACCAGGGTCACCGGCACGTCGTGCACAGCCAGCAGGCCACCGATCCCTCCACCGACGGCGCCCGCGCCGATGATCACATACCGCTTCGTCATGCCCCCACGACCCGTTCGAGATCCGCGGTCGGACGGGGGTTGTCTGGCGCTACCGGGCTCATGAGCCGCCCCTCCTGCGCGTTGATGCCACCAGGAGGACGAGTACGACGACCTGCACCGCGAGCAGCACAGCGCCTGAGACCACGTCCGGCCACCCCATCGCGAACCCGGCCTGCAGTGTCCCGATACCGCTCGCGACCGGATAGAACAACGGCCACAAGATCGCCAGGTTACGCACGAATGCGAAGACGACGGAGAACGCCACCGCGAATGCCCCGAAGCCGAGTGCCGCCTCGAACGGCACCGACCCGACGTGTTGCAGCGTGAAGCCGAGGCCGGTCAACAGGATCGCCGGCAGCCAACCGAACGCGCGTTCCCACCGCAGGAACAACCAACCGAAGACGAAGAACGGCTCCCAGAACACCAGCAGGTTGGCGAGGAGGTGCGGCACGACCGGCACGCCCTGGCCGGCGGCCGTGGACAGCAACTGGTAGGCCGAACCGGCCCCGAGCACGGCAGCGACGATCAGTGACACGAGCAGGAAGCGGCGCCGGATGCCGAAACCGGCCAACCCCTCGCCTCGGTGCCGCAGCACGGTCCACGCCGGGACCAGCGTTCCCACCAGGACGATGCCCACCAGGAGGAACCATTCGTTGACAGTGTTACCGGCCCAGTAGCAGCCCCAGAACGCCAGCAGCGTGCCGAAGGCGACCAGGGTGTCGTTCCCCGGGTTCCAGGTCACGACTGGCCGGCGAACTCGCGGCTCGCCAGCGGAATTGCCCAACCAGGGACCGGCCGCACGGGCGTCGGAAGACGACATGCCCAGATCCTTGCACCAGGCAGGGCCAGCCCTGTCACTCGACCCCCGGCACCAGTCGTGGTCGCCAGGTGCAGGGCAGGGCAGGGCAGTGCCGTAGCGTGCGGGCATGCTTCGATCCCTGGTGTCCCGAGTGTTCTGGGTCCTGAGCCGGTGGAAGTTGACCACCCAGCCTGCGCCCGATCGCCCGACGTTGCTCATCGGTGCCCCACACACCTCGAACTGGGATTTCATACTCATGCTCGCCATCTCCTGGCGCCTGGGCCTGGATGTGCGGTGGCTCGGGAAGACGAGCCTGTTCCGCGGCTGGCGTGGCCCGATCATGCGGGCCCTCGGCGGCATCGCGGTGGATCGCACAAACCCCGGTCGTGTCGTTTCCGAGGTGGTGGAACGAGTGCGGTCGGGCGAGGTCTTCGGCCTGGTCGTCACCCCCGACGGCACCCGCGGGGGGCACACGCACTGGAAGTCCGGCTTCCGTCGCATCGCCCGCGAGACCGGCATGCCGGTCACGCTCGGCTTCGTCGATCGCACCACGATGACCGCCGGACTCGGCCCGACGTTCGAACTGACCGGCGAGATCGCCGCCGACATGGACCGCATCCGCTCCTTCTATGCGGACAAGGCCGGCCTCCGGCCCGAGAAGCGCGTCGAACCGAGATTGCACGAGGAGGGCGAACCCGGCTGAGCGCCCCGGCCGGGGGGAGTCATTGGGGAGACGCAGCACGAGGTCCCGGCTACGGCAGCCACGCCCGCGTTGCGGCACACTCGTCGTGTGGACGACGTGCACATTGCTCCGGGCCCCGGCGCGCCCCGCGGCCTCCGGGTACCGGCGGGAGAGCTGGTCGAGCAGTTCTCCCATGCCTCCGGGCCGGGCGGCCAAGGGGTCAACACCGCTGACTCACGGGTGCAGTTGAGTGTCGACCTGGGCACCACGACCGCGCTGAGCGAGGTCCAGCGCGAACGCGTCCTCGACCGGCTGGCGGGGAGGCTCTCGGGCACGGTGCTGATCATCAACGCCGCAGAGCACCGCTCGCAGCGACGGAACCGCACCGCGGCGAGGCAGCGCCTCGCCGCCCTCCTGCGCGACGCCGTGGCTCCACCTGTCGTACGGCGACCGACCAAGCCCACCAGGGGCTCGCAGCGTCGGCGGGTCGAACGGGAACGCCGGCGATCCGCCGTCAAGCGGAACCGCCGGCGCCCCGAGCCCGACTGAACGTCGCCTCGGCATCACTCGGAGTCGGCGAGTGCTTCCGCCTTCTGTCTCAGGTAAGTCAACTCGGTCTCGTTGCTGCACAGCGTGATCGCCTCGGCGTAGGCGGCCCGCCCCTCAGCAACCCGACCGGCCCGGGCCAACAACTCGACCCGTACGGCCGCGGGACGATGACTGCCCGGCACACTCAGTCCGCTCAGGGCAGCGAGGCCGGCCTCGGCGCCGCTCGCCTCGGCCACCGCCACGGCGCGGGCCACCCCGGCCGCAGCTGACGGCGAGATCTGCAGCAGTTGGTCGTAGTGCCCGACGATCCGGTCCCACCGGGTGTCCTCGGCCGTCGCGGCTGTCGCATGTTCCGCCGCGATCCGTGCCTGCAGCAGGTAACCGGCCGCCGCCGTGGAAGAAGGCCGCCCGCACGTCCTCGGAGGCGGTGCTCCAGTCCGACGGCTCGTACGCGATCAGGACCAGGTAGCGATTCATGCTCAGGCCTCCTCGCCGACCGGGCTGATCTTGGAGGTCGTAGGCCGGCAGCAACTCTGTCAGCTCCAGCAGCGTCGGGAGGTCCGGCGTCTCCACGAGGTAGAAGCCGCCCAATTGCTCGACCGCCTCGGCGTACGGGCCGTCGGTCACGCTCCGCTCGCCACCGCGGATCCGCACCACGGTGGGCGTCCCGTCGAAGGCGTCCCCAGCCAGGATGCTCACCCCTTTCGCGCGCCCGGCAGGCCGCGCCGAAGTCCTCGTGCCGCTGCATCGCCGCGGCCTGTTGCTCGGGAGTCTGCTCGTCCCACGGCGGGTTCTCACCCTCGGACATCAACAGCACCACGAACTTCATGACGCACGCTCCCCGGTGGCTGAC
>JBQDIN010000138.1:0-4807 GCA_052094425.1 Propionibacteriaceae bacterium | reverse complement strand
CCCACCCCAATCTCGCCCTTCACGGGTGGCGATCGGTCCGGTGCGCGTCGTCGCCAGTCACGGTGCCGTAGAATTCGGGCCGCCGATCTTGGAAGAGGTGGTTGCGAGCACTGATACTCCGCCGCTGTGCCGGCAACGAAACGCAGGCGTCGAGGCAACCGGTGACCGTCAGTTCTCCGACCGGCCAGCCCTCCGGACCCACCACCGTGGTCCCCTCGGTCCACGAGGTCCCGCGTTCGTCGCCCGAGCGATCACAGCAGGCGATGACGACCCCCGACGCCTGGGCCGCGGCCATCGCATGGATCACCTCGTGCGGGCGTTCGCCCGCCGGCCGGGGACGCAGCGGCCAGTTCGCCGGCACCGCGATCAGCTCTGCTCCCTCCAGTGCCAGTGCACGGGGGACCTCCGGGAACTCGAGGTCGTAGCAGATGATCACACCGAGGGCACCCACCGGTGTGTGCACGATCGGTGGGACCTCCTGCCCCGGCGCGAAGATCAGCTTCTCGGTGTCCCACAGGTGCAGCTTGCGATAGATCACCGGCTCGGCCCCGGGCACGAGGGCCGCGGCGCTGTTGTACAGCACCTCATCACCGGCCTCACAGAAGCCGATCACTGCCGACGTCTGGGATCCGGCCAGTAGTTCCGCCCAACGGCGCAGCACCCGGTCATCCGCTGGCAGGGCGGCGGCTCGTGCTTCCGCTGGAGTCATCGAATAACCACAGGTGGCAAGCTCCGGCAGCACCAGCAACCCGACTCCATCGGCGACCGCCTGTTCGATCTCATGGTCGATCGCGGCCAGATTCGCCGCGCTCGCATCGATCTCGGGGCTGAGTTGTGCACACCGGATGCGCGCGGTCACGGATGCTGAATCGCTCACACGATCTCCCGGGGCTAGCTGTGGAACCTGGTGAGGCGCAAGGAGGCGGTGGCCGCGTGCGCGGCCATCTGCTCGGAGTTCGAGATCGTCTCGACGGCCGGGGCGAGCAAGGGAGTCGCCTCCTTGTCGATGCGCTGGTACGTGAGTGGCTTCAGGAAGCGGCCCACCGAGAGTCCAGCCGTGTGCTTGGCCCCGCCTGCGGTGGGGAGCACGTGGTTGGTCCCGGCCATGCCCTTGTCCGAGAAGGCGACCGTACTCCATGGGCCGAGGAAGATCGACCCGTAGTTGCGCAGCCGGGCGTGGTAATACTCATCATCCGCGGTGAGTACCTCGAGGTGCTCCGGTGCGAGGTCGTCCATCAACTCGATGGCGACATCTCGATCGGCGGCCACGGTGATGGAGCCGTAGTCATGCCACGCCGGGCCCGCGATCGAAGCGGTGGAGAGCGTCGACAGCTGCCGTTCGACCTCGTCCGCGACGGCCCGGCCCAAGTCGGCGGACGTGGTCACCAGGGCCGCTGGGGAGTTCGTGCCGTGCTCGGCTTGGCCGAGCAGGTCGGCCGCCACCAGCACCGGGTCAGCGGTCTCGTCAGCCAGGACGGCGACCTCGGACGGCCCGGCCAGCAAGTCGATGGCGACCACACCGAAGAGTTGCCGCTTGGCTTCCGCCACGAAGGCATTGCCGGCTCCGACGATCATGTCCACGGGCAGTTCGTCCAGCAGGCCGAAGGCCATGGCGCCGAGGGCCTGGACGCCGCCGAGCACGAACACCCGGTCGACACCGGAGAGATGGGCCGCATAGGTCACCGCGTCGTTGCCGTGGCCGGAGGGCTGGGGCGGGGTGCAGGCGACGACCGTCGGCACACCGGCGGCCTTGGCGACCCCCACGGTCATGAAGGCGCTTGCGGTGAGGGGGAAACGACCGGCGGGCAGATAGGCACCGACGCGGGAAACGGGCACATAGCGCACCCCGGTGACAAGGCCGGGAGCGAGTTCCACGTCAAAATCGTCGAGCCGTTCGCGTTGGGCGCGAGCGAAGGCCTGCGTACGATCGGAGCCGAGCTCGATCGCACCACGGAGCTGTGGATCGAGTCGGTCCCCGCTGGTGCGAACGGTCTTCGCGTCCAGAACGAAATCGGGCTGGTCCCAGTGGTCGAGCTCGGCTGCGTAACGGCGGACGGCATCCAGTCCGTTGCGCTCGATGTCGCTCAGCATTTCGGAGACGCGCTCGATGACGCGGGGGTCTCGTTGGGCGGCGGGCCCACCGACGTCGGGGGTCTTGATGTGTTCGAATCGGCCTTCGAGGCCGGCAAGGATCGCGGGTGTGTAGAGCATCGTGTGATCGTAGGATTCGTCGTACCCATCGCACAAGAAGATGTCAATCTATGTCATGCATAGGCTAGGGCTATGACTCTGACGCAACTGAGGGCTTTCCTGTCCGCCGCTCTGCTCGGTTCGTTCACCTCGGCGGCGGAGGACCTCGGGACCACCCAGCCGACGATCTCCGAGCTCGTCCGCAAGCTCGAAGCACAGTACGGACTCACGCTCTTCCGACGGGGCGGGCGTCGATTGCACCTCACCGCTGCGGGCGAAGAGCTGCTGCCATGGGCGCAGCGGACCATCGACAGCGTGAACGGCGGCGCCGTCGCCCTCCAGTCATTGCACGGCCTCACCGGCGGCTCGGTCTCGGTCGGGGTGCTGCGCAACGCGCCCTACTACTTCCTTCCCGACCTCATCGACACGTTCCACCGGGACCATCCGGGCGTGCGCCTGCGGCTCATCGGTCAGAACTCCGCCGAGGTCGCCAGTGGAGTCCGCGCCGGCACCCTCGAGGCCGGCGTCGTGGTCCTCCCCATCGACGACGAGGGGCTCGAGGTGACACCCCTGCTGCGCGACGAGGTGCTCTGGGTGAGTCGCGAGCCGGCGCACGTGGCGCGGCCGGTGACGATCGAGCACATCGCCGAGTGTCCGCTCATCATCTATGACGCCCACTACGGCTGGAGCGACCCGACGCGACGCCAACTGGCGGAGCGGGCCCAGGCCAAGGGCTTGCGCCTGGAGCCCGTCATCGAGGTGGAGATGATCAGTCCCGCGCTCGAACTCGTTCGCCGAGGCGTTGGGGAGACCTTGGTCTCTCGGACGATCGCGGCACGGGACGACTTCCCTCCCGAACTGCACACCGGCCCCTTCGACCCACCCCTCTTCGACACCATCGCCGCGATCAAGCGTCGTGGGTCGGCCTTGGCACCGGCCACGGCCGAACTCATGAGAATCGCATCGCAGATGGTGGCTGGCACAAACACGGGCGAGTGGGCGACCACCGACAGCACCCCATAGGGAAGAGCGATGGCTGACAAAGGAAACCATCGTCTGGTGCCGATACGAAGGTTTGCCTATCGTTCAATGCTGCACGCCTGTGGTCCCACGCTCACCCAGTGACGGGGGCCGACCAACGAAGGGAACGCCCATGGCGAACAGCACACCGGCGGATCGGACCGTGACCGGAGGGCTGGTCGAGCACCGCTCGATCGAATGGGTGCCCCTCGAAGAGCGAACCGGTAAGGCGAGGAGTCTCTTCTCGCTGTGGTTCATGTCGAACGCAAACATCACGACCCTGGCGACGGGGATGCTCGGCGCCGCACTCGGAGCATCCTTCGTGACCTCCGCCCTTGCGATCCTGCTCGGCGCAGCTGTGGGAACGATCTTCACCGCGTTCCACTCCGCGCAGGGACCGCAGCTCGGTCTCCCCCAGATGATCCAGTCCCGTGCACAGTTCGGCTATCGCGGGGTTGCGCTGATCTGCGTCATCGTCGTGTTCAGCTTGGTCGGTTTCAACATGTTCAACCAGATGCTGGGCGCTGAGATCTTGGTGCGGACCACCGGGATCGAGACGAATGCGCTCTGGTACTTCGTCATCAGCGGACTCGCCCTCGTTCTCGCGATCTTCGGCTACCACTGGATTCACGAGACGCAGAAGTGGCTGACGTGGTTGTTCCTGCTGACCTTCGGGGTGGTCACGATCGTGTCCGTCTTCGTGGTGCCACTGGCCCCGGGCGAGTTCTCGTTCTCCGGCTTCACCTGGGTGGCGTTTCTGGTGCAGTTCGGCGCCGCAGCGTCCTACGCCCTCGGCTGGGCCCCGTACGTGTCGGACTATTCGCGCTACCTGCCGCCGGAGACGAAGCCGGGCAAGGCGCTCTTCCACACCTACAGCGGCGTCTTCATGGGTATGTCCTGGCTGATGCTGTTGGGGGCCTTCGTGGCGGCGGCCTTCGCGAGCGCCGATCCGATTGGTGCCGTGGAGCAGCTGGCCAACCAGGTGCTGTCGGGCTCCGGCACCGTTCTGCTCCTCTCCGCACTCCCTGCTCTGGTCGCCGTCATCACCGTCAACATCTATGCCGCCGCCATGGAACTGATCACCATCGTCGACTCGATCCGCCCGATCAAACCGACTCGTCGGGCCCGGGTGATCGCGTGCAGCCTGGTCGCGGCAACGGCGTTCACCGGAGCCTCGTTGAGCACCGGCGCGTTCCTCGACAACTTCGGCAGCTTCCTGGTGATCCTGCTCTACGTCCTGGTGCCGTGGACATCGGTCAACCTGGTCGACTACTACTTCGTCCGACGGGGCAGCTATGTGGTCCAGGAGATCTTCACAGCGAACGGTGTCTACGGCAACTGGGGATGGCGGGGGATGGCTGCCTACGTGATCAGTCTGGTCGCCATGCTGCCGTTCGTCGTGACCAGCTGGTGGGTCGGTCCGGTGGCCAGGGCGCTCGGTGAAGCGGACATCGCCCTGTTCGTCGGGCTGGTCGTCGCTGCGGTCGTGTACCTGCTCCTGGGGCGCACCTTGGATCTCGAGATGGAACGCGCCGCCGCCGAGGCCGAACGGGTCGAGACCGGTATCCAAGCAGTCAGCTTCGACCGGTAACCACGC
>JBQDIN010000137.1:0-5148 GCA_052094425.1 Propionibacteriaceae bacterium | reverse complement strand
ACCGGGTCGGGCTCTCGACGAACACCAGCCGGAAACCGAGCGTGTCCTCGACCAGTGAAGGGGATCCGCGTCTCCGCACCCGCTTCGATCGCGCCGGTGAAGGTGGCGGTGAAGCCGGTCACGGTTCCGGCCGGGGGCTCCGGCAGGGTGCCGGGCTCGGTGGAGGTCGCCGCCACGGTCGAGCCGTCGGCCAAGGTGTAGCTGACCTGGACCTCGGTGGCGCCGGCGGGCCACTGCACACCGTCGGCCCAGCCGTCGAAGGTGAGCCCGTTCTCGAACAGGTTGGGCTCGCCGCCCGGCTCGGTGATGGACAGGCTGTCGAGCGTCTGGGTGCTGGTGTTCGTGGCGCCGAGGGTGACGGTGCTCTGCTGGCCGACCGCGATCGTGCTGGGGTCGAAGCTCTTGGACGCCGCGAGCGGCAGTTCGGCGGCGGACAGGGTGTAGTCGGCCGTGGCCGTCGCGGGATCGGAGGTCTCCTCGCCGACAGTGACCGTCGCGGCCACCTCGTTGGTCAGCGGGCCCTCCGGGGCCTCGCCGATGTTGTCCCGCTGAACGAGACCGATGTCCGTCGAACCGGACACGCCCGGCGCGATGCCGGTGTCGTCGGTGCTGATGAAACTGATCCGGATGCCCTCGACCGCAGCGGGATCGACGCCGTCCGGCAGGGTCGCCGGCAGTGTGCCGGGCGTCCCTTCCTGCCACTGGCCGTCCACCCAGACGTCGACCTGCACCTGCTCGGCGCCGGCCGGCAGGGTGACGTCGAGGTCACCGGTGAGGCCGAGGTAGGTGAACGGGTTGGGTGTGACGCTCGGATCGGTGGGGTCGGTCAGCGTGACCCGGTCGACCGCGACATTGGACGCATTGCCGCCGGTCAGCGAGAGGGTGGTCTCGGTGCCGGGCACCGCGACGGCGCGGTTGGGGGCGAAGGACTTCTCCGTGGACGCGGCGAGGTCGACCGGAACGTTCGGCACGACGGTGAAATCATCGGTCAGCGGGTCCGCGTTGGTCGCGGTCACCTCGGCGGTGTTGACCAGGTCCACCCCGTTCTGCTCCGGGGAGATCTCCGGGTCGACGACCACCGGAATACGCACGGTGACGGTGGCCGCATCCGCGATGCCCTCCCCGCCTGCGGGATCGGACAGGGGGGAGGTGAAGTCGATGGTCACCGTGTCTCCGTCGACCGAGACGTCCCCGGAGGCCCCTTGAAGGGTGATCCGGTCGGCACCCCCGTCAAGCAGCAGGCCGTCCGGCAGCGAATCGACCAACTGTGCGCTGGTGCAGCCGCCCGAGCCGATGTTGGTGCAGCCGATGCTGATCGTGTAGATGAAGGTCTCACCCGGCACCACCTCGTGGCCGTCCTCCCAGCCCGGGACCGTCTTGGTCAGGGAGAACTCGGCCGGGTCCTCGGCGTGCGCCATCGGCGCCGACGTGACGAGTGGCATCAACACCACCAACATCCCGAGGAGAACCGACAGCCAGCGCCGGGAGGCCGCTTTCGAACGGGTCTGTGCAGGGGGGAGTGATGGTGTCGGCACGACACGGCTCGCTTTCGTACTCACGCAGGATGGCTTGCGAGGTGCACGACCCAGTGTCGGCGACTGCTCAACAAACTGGGTCAAGTGTTCCACACCGACTTCGAGGGTTGCCCGCGGCCCTCCGGCGTGGTGCCACACTCTGCGGGCCGGTCCTGATTAACGTTGGTGTCGACCCCTGCCCGACGGCTGGGGTGCCTTCCCCGGATCGTCACAGGAGCCAGACCATGAGTTCGTTCTTGAAGGTGTTGCGAGACGTCGCACTCCTCATCGCCCGTATTGCCCTCGGCGGCGTGATGCTCGCGCACGGGTGGCGGCGCTGGCAGGTGGACGGGGTCGGCAAGCAGATCGAGTACCTGCAGCAGTTCGACACCCCGTACGCGAACTGGGCGGTGTGGGGCAGCATCATCCTCGAGCTGGTCGGCGGCCTGTTCCTGATCGTCGGGGTGCTCACGCCACTGGTGGCGCTGGCGTTCGTGGTCCAGCAGGTGTTGATCATCGTGTGGGCGAAGTGGTTCGCCGGCCCGTACCTGTCCGATGGTGGGTGGGAGTACAACTTGATCTTGGCCGCCCTCGGCCTGGTGTTCCTCGTGTTCGGCGCCGGCCGGGCCTCGGTCGACCAACTGTTCCGGTCCGGCTCGAAGGACGAGGTCCCGGACGAGGGCTACAGCACCGCCTGAGCCACACAGCCGACACACAGGTTCGTCACAGGAACGCCTCGGGCGGACGTGCCACAGTGGAAACATGGCAACACCCGCCGTACCCCAACCGCTGACCCGACCCGACGGTTCCCCGATCCGGATACTCGCCGTGGACGACGAGCCCAGCCTGACCGAGTTGCTGTCGATGGCGATGCGGTACGAGGGCTGGGAGGTCACCACCGCCGCGACCGGCTCCGCAGCCGTCGCCGCCGCCCGCCGGACCCGACCGGACGCGATCGTGCTCGACGTGATGCTGCCGGACTTCGACGGCCTCGAGGTGATGCGCCGGATCCGGGCCGAGCAGTACGACGTGCCGGTGATCTTCCTGACCGCCCGGGACGCCGTGCAGGATCGGATCAGCGGACTCACCGCCGGCGGCGACGACTACGTCACCAAGCCGTTCTCCCTGGAGGAGGTGATCGCCCGCCTCCGCGGCCTCCTTCGGCGCAGCGGAGCGACCAGCCCGCGGCCCGACTCCCAGCTGGTGGTCGGCGACCTGGTGCTGGACGAGGACTCCCACGAGGTCACCCGCAGCGGCGATGAGGTCTCCCTCACCGCCACCGAGTTCGAGTTGTTGCGCTACCTGATGCGCAACCCGAGACGGGTGCTGTCGAAGGCGCAGATCCTCGACCGGGTGTGGAACTACGACTTCGGCGGTGAGGCCAACGTGGTCGAGCTCTACATCTCCTACCTGCGCAAGAAGATCGACGTCGGACGGGAGCCGATGATCCACACCCGGCGCGGGGCCGGCTACCTGCTGCGCCCACCGAACTGATGTCCACCACCCCGGTCGTCCCACCTCCCGGCCAGCCACCTCCCGGCCAATTGGCCAAGGGGACCCTGGGGCGGCAACTGGTCTCCCGGGTGGTCGTCCTGGTCGCCGCCGTGGCGATCCTGCTCAGTACGGTGACCACCGTCGCGGTGCAGCAACTGCTGCTGGAGTCGCGCGATGATCAACTCACGGCGGTCACCGATCGGCAGCAGAGCGATCCTCGGGTGAACCGTCCGGACCAACCCCCGGGCGGCATCGATCTGCCCGGCCAGCCCGTCGGCACCCTGGTGGTGCTCTTCCACGACGTGGACCTCGCCGGTCCGGATGCCGACCTGGCCTCCGGCGGCGTGCTGCTGGACGACCTGAGCATCGGCGCGGTCCCCCGTACGGTCGGCGAGAAGTTGGTCGAGGAGGTGGCCGCCGGCCGGACCATGACGGTCTCCCTGCCCGAATTCGGGCGTTACCGGGTGCTGGCTCGCTATGACGGCTCCGACCTGGTCGTGATCGGGTTGCCGCTGGCCGAGATGGACCGGACCCTGTTGAAGGTGGTGGGCCTGGAAGTCGCGTTGACCCTGGCGGCGATGCTGGTCGCCGCCCTCGTCGCCCGCGGGTTGATCCTGACCAGCCTCCGTCCGTTGAACCGGGTGGCCGCAACGGCCCAGCAGGTGTCCACCCTCCCGCTGGCGACCGGGGAGGTCGACGTGTCGGTCCGGGTACCGGAAGCGGACGCCGATCCCACCTCCGAGGTCGGCCGGGTCGGCCAGGCGTTCAACCACATGCTCAGCCACGTGTCCGGCGCCCTGTCGACACGGCAGGCCAGCGAGATGAAGGTCCGCCGGTTCGTCGCCGACGCCTCGCACGAGTTGCGCAACCCGCTGGCCGCCATCCGCGGGTACGCCGAACTCACCCAGCGGGGCAGCGAGGACGTCCCGCCCGGGGCCGCACACGCGGTGGAGCGGATCGGGGCCGAAGCGGAGCGGATGACGCGCTTGGTCGAGGACCTGCTGCTGCTGGCACGACTCGACTCCGGACCGGGGCTGGACCTCGCGCCGACGGACCTGACCGAGACGGTGATGAACGCAGTCGATGACGCCCGCGCCGCCGGACCCCAGCACCGCTGGACCCTGCAGCTGCCACCGGACCCGGTCCAGGTGATCGGCGACCGGCACCGACTGCACCAGGTCCTGGCCAACCTGCTCGCGAACGCACGGACCCACACCCCGGCCGGCACCACGGTCGAGACCGCCCTGGCGATCGACGGCCCGGACGCCGTGCTGACGGTCACCGACGACGGCCCGGGCATCCCACCCGCCCTGCAGGGCCAGGTCTTCGACCGGTTCGCGAAGGGAGATCCGAATCGGACCCGGCAGGCGCACGACAGCACCGGGCTCGGGCTCTCGATCGTGGCCGCCGTGGTCGCGGCGCACCACGGCAGGGTCGCGGTGGAGAGCCGTCCGGGCCGAACCCGGTTCACGGTCCGGATCCCCCGTAACCATTCCGCGCGAGCAAGGCCCACGTCGCGCTAGTGGTGCACTAGTCGTACCTGCGCTGGGTACGAGGTGCTCGCGCGGAATGCGAGCATGGGAGGCACGACGGAAGGAACTCCCATGGAACTCGACGGTCTACTGGCAGCCTTGGACGCGGGGGAGATGATCACGGCGGAGTCGCCGTGGCACCAGGTGATGCACCGGACCAGCCAGGAGGCGCTGCGGATCACCGGCGAACTCAACGGCCGTTACCAGGAGCCGGAGCGAGTACGCGCCCTGCTGTCCGAGCTGACGGGCCAACCCATCGACGATACGGTGACGGTCTTCCCGCCCCTCTACGCGGACTTCGGGAAGAACATCCGGATCGGGAAGCGTGTCTTCATCAACTCCGGCTGCAGGTTCCAGGACCAGGGCGGGGTGACGATCGGCGACGACTGCCTGATCGGCCACAACGCGCTGCTGGCCACCCTCAACCACGACCTGGCCCCGAGCCGCCGCCACGACATGCATCCGGCGCCGATCGTCATCGGCCGGAACGTGTGGCTCGGATCGAACGTGACAGTCCTGCCCGGGGTCACGATCGGCGACAACGCCGCCGTGGCCGCCGCATCGGTGGTCACCAAGGACGTACCGGCCAACACCATCGTGGTGGGTTC
>JBQDIN010000136.1:0-5487 GCA_052094425.1 Propionibacteriaceae bacterium | reverse complement strand
CCCGAACAGGACGGCGGTGAGTTGTTCTCGGGTGACCCGGCCACGCTCGACTGCTTCCTGCAACACCGGATACCGCCGCAACTCTTTCGCGGTCTTCACCTGGTGCTTCGCGGTCGCCGGTGCAGTGCGGTCGGTCAGGGTGATCCGATCCGACGTCGCATACGACCCGACCTCCGAACAGGACCCACGGTCGTCGGCGGCGCGGATGGTGCGGAGCCGGGCACCGTGGGCTCGTTCGGCAATCACGCCGAGGCGGTCCATCTTCATCAACAGATGCTCATCGGAGAGACACCAGTCATCGATGGTCATCATCGTGTCCAGGGCGGCCTCGATCAGGTCGAGATCCTCATCCCCGGGCATCGTGTCCACCGTTGCTGACATACCCCAAGCCTAGAGACTCCCACTGACACTTTTCCCTGCATCCACAAGGAACACGGGCCGAATCTCGAAAGTTTCTTCTCGGCACGGTGGGGTGGTCTCGACCAGCGTACGGAGGCAGGCGCGACCAGCGTAGGAGCGGCGGCTCAGCGGAGGGGTCAGGTGAGCAGGATGTCAGCGGCTTCGTCGACGGTGTCAACGCAAGCGATGGACTGACCCATCGCGCGGTCACGGCCGAGGCTCTGGAGGAGCTGCCAGGCGGGGAAGTGCTCGGTCCAGTAGTCCATGCCGACCAAGATCATCGGGGCGATCACGGTGTCGTCGGCGGCGTAGTAGTTCTCGGTGACGGCTTGGAAGATCTCCTGCACCGTGCCGGCCCGCCCCGGTAGGTAGATGATCCCGCCGCGACAGCGCGCCAGCAGGGTGTCCTCGCGCAACGCATTGGTGAAGAACTTGGCGATCTCAGTGGCGAAGGCGTTCGGCGGCTCGTGACCGTAGAACCAGGTCGGGATGCCGATGCTGTGTCCGGCCGCTTGCTCCGGGCACAGGTCACGGACCCGCAGGGCCACCGCGGCCCACTCGTCCAAGCTCGGCCGGAAGGACGGCACCGTGGCGAGCAGTCCGACGGCCTCGTCGAAGGCATCGGGGGCACCTGCGAACCAGGCCCCGAGGTTGGCCGCCTCCATCGCTCCCGGGCCACCGCCGGTCAGGACCGTACGACCGGCCAGGGTGAGCCGCAGTCCGAGACGGGCGGCGTCGTGGAACCCCGGATCGGTACGCGACAGGGAATGCCCACCCATCACGCCGATCACGTGTTCGCGCGGGACGTGCTCGGTGGCCTCGTCCAGGGCGTCGGTCACGCTGTGGTCGTGCAGTGCCATCGCCAAGGTGTCCTGCAGGCGGTGCGTGCCCTGGTGTTCCTTCGTCCACGCGTAGACGGTGGCGTCCACACCGACGGTGTAGTTCCCCTCGCCGTACAGCTCGAGCGCGGAATAGAGCGAGGTGCGGTACGGGTCGAAGGGCAGGTCCGGCAGCCGCGGAAACAGGAAGGCACCCCGGGCGCGCAGGTCGTTGGCCTGGTCGGTCGCCAAGGTGCAGCCGAGGAACACCGCGCCGGTCGGGTCGACGCCAGCGAGATGTTCGGTGCGCTCGGTGAGGTCGACCCCTTGGACGATCCACCCGTTCAGCTGCCGGGTGTGGGCGATATGGGCGTCGAAGTCGGCCAGGGATTCGATCTCGAGGTTCTGTCGGGACATGGTGAGGGCGATTCTGCCAGTTCAGCGGAGCAGGCCGGTGAGATCCGTCGGAGTGGTGAGTTCCTCGGGTGCTGCTCCCTGGGCGAACAGGCGTGCCCCGGTGTCGGCCCCCTGCAGGGTGAGGGTGTCGCCGCGGAGTCGGAGCCAGGTGCCCTCCCGCATCCCGAGCACCGGGCCGGGATTCTCCTCGAGGTACTGTCGGATCCGCTCCTCCCGGGTCTCCCCCTTGTGGGTCGAGTTCGGGTCCGGGTCCAGGTAGTGCGGGTTGATCTGGAAGTTGATCAATCCGAGGGCTTCGAAGGAAGGCGGCTCCATGATCGGCATGTCATTGGTGGTCCGCAGCGTCGGACAGGCCACATTGGTGCCGGCACTGGAGCCGAGGTAGGCAGTGCCGCCCCGAACGGCGTTCCGGATCGGATCGAGCAGCCCGAACTCGTGCAATCGGGACACGAGCCGGAAGGTGTTCCCGCCGCCGATGAAGATCAGCGGGGCGGCAGCGAGGGCCGTTTTCGGGTCCTCGGCGCGGTGCAGCCCGGTGACCGTGAATCCCTCCGGGGCGAGGGCAGCCGCCACCTGTGCGGTGTACGCATCGTGGTCGGCCAGTGCAAACGGGATGAAGGTGATCTCCGGCTGATCACCGGCCAGTTCGGTGATGGCGTCCAGCGCGTGCGTCAGATAGCCACCGCCGGGGGTGGTCGAGTTGGACATCAACATCAGGTTCATCGGTTCTCCTCGAGGTGGGTCGCAGTCGATCGGGAGGGACGACGGGCGGGATTGCGGGAGGCCAGCAGGTCCGACAACTCCTGGGCCGCAGTCTGGAGTCGGGGGAGTTGTTCGAGCAGCTCACCGTGGGCCTGCCCGGTGGCCGACTCGCCGAGGGTCAGGGAGCCGACGACGCGGCGGCCGAGCAGCACCGGGACAGCGAGGGCTCGGGTGTTCGCGTCGTACTCACCCTCGGACAGCGCGTAGCCGAGTTCCTCGGTCTCGGTGTAGCCACGCTCCAGTACCTGATGGTCGACCTCGGTCTGCTCGGTGAATCTGGCCACGGGACGTCCCAGCAGCAGGGATCGGCGTTCGTGCCGGTCCAGAAACGCGAAGTAGGCGCGAGCCGTGGCCCCAGCATGGGCGGGGTAGAGGTCGCCGACCAGCGCCTGGGCGCGCAGCGGCCCGTCGCTGCCATTCGCTGCGGCGATACAGCGTACGTACGCCCCGTCCGGTACGGCGAACGCTGCCGCCCGGTCCGTGTCATCGGCCAAGTGGGCGACGACCGGATCGACCAAGCGCGCCAACCCGCCGGTGCGTTCCCAGTGAGTGGCCATCCGCCACATCGCCGGTCCCAGCGAGTATCGCCGGGTGTAGGGGTCGGCGCGGAGGAATCCCTGAGCGGACAGGGCGGCGAGAATGCGTTGGGCGGCCGACTTGTCGAGGCCGAAGTCGGCCGCGAGCTCGGAGACGCCCCAGTCCGTGCGTCGTTCGGAGAACGAAAGCAGGACACGGAGGGCACGATCCACGGTCTGCAAGGGCGAACGACGACCCGGCAAGGGCTCCTGCGTGGTCATTGCGGCTCCTTCGTGCTGCGCACTCTCCTTTGCGGGACCTGCCTGGAGGTCGGCTCAGGCTAACAGTCTGCGTCGGAAGGTGACTATCGGATGCATATAGTGAGAAGAAGTTGCGTACTGCGCCCCCGTTCCCTGAGAGTTGCTCCTGTCGTCCCGGATGGACACTTGTCCACCATTCGGAATCAGGAGTTGAGATGCCCTACATCGTGCGCCGAGTGCTCTCGATGATCCCCGCGCTCTTCGGCGTCGTGGTGTGCATCTTCCTGATCACCCGGGTGCTGCCCGGAGATCCGGCGCGAACGTTCGCGGGCGAACAGGCCGCCCCGGTCGTGGTGGAACAGATCCGCACCGAGATGGGGCTCGACCAACCCCTGTGGCGGCAATTCCTGAGCTACGTCGCCGACCTGTTGCATGGTGACCTCGGCTACTCCTGGCACACAGGCCAGAGCGTGGTCGAGGAATTCTCCCACCGGTTGCCGGCGACCCTGGAGTTGTCGATGGCGGCCCTGCTCATCGCGTTGCTGATCGGGATCCCGGTCGGGGTCATCAGTGCGACCCGACGGGACCAGCCGGTCGACCACGTCAGCCGGGTCCTGTCCCTCATTGGAGCCTCGATGCCGCTGTTCTGGCTGGGTCTGATGGTGATCTTCTTCTTCTACGGCCAGCTCGGTTGGCAACCTGCACCGTTGGGACGTATCGCGGGGGACCTGAATCCGCCGACCCAGCTCACGGGGTTCTATGTGGTGGATGCCCTGCTCACCGGGGACTGGGCCGGCCTTCGCTCTGCGGCAGCGCACCTGATCTGGCCGGCGATGGTGCTGGCCACCGGAAGCACGGCCATCATCGCCCGGATGACGCGGTCGGCCATGTTGGAGGTCATCGACCAGGACTACATCCGAACCGCCACCTCGAAGGGGCTCGCGCCCGCTGTGGTGATCTACAAGCACGCACTGAAGAACGCGGCACCCGTGACGGTGACCGTCATCGGACTCCAGTTCGGGCAACTCCTCGGTGGAGCCGTGATCACCGAGACGATCTTTACCTGGCCGGGCCTGGGCTCCTACGTGACGGACTCGATCCTGGCCACCGATTACGCGCCCGTGCAGGCCTTCACACTGCTCGCCGCCGTCGTCTACCTGATCGTGAACCTGTTGGTGGACCTGCTGAACGGCCGACTGGACCCGAGGACTGCCCATGCCTGAATCGGCCGAATCCGTGACCGTCGCCACCCCGAACGTCGAGCCCGACGGCCGAGCAATGGGCTCACCTCCGGGTGGGGCAGGAGGGCGTCCCACGACGGTGGGCAGGCTGTTGCTTCGCAACCGGCTGGCCATGGTCGGCCTAGTGCTGATCACCGTGTGGACGGTGGGTGCCGTGCTCGTCCCGCTGCTCCCGTACGACCCGACCCACGCCGGTGTCGGGCCAACGCTGGCCCCGCCGGGCGGCGGTCATCTGTTCGGCACCGACAACTTCGGCCGCGATGTGCTCGCCCGGGTGTTGGCTGGCGGCCGGGTGTCATTGTGGACCGGCTTGTTGGCCGTCGGCATCTCCATCGTCGTCGGGGTTCCGCTCGGCGGCCTCTCCGGCTTCATCGGGGGGCGGTTCGGGAATGTCGTGATGCGCGTCATGGATGTCCTGCTCGCCTTTCCCTCGCTCGTCCTGGCGATGGCCATCGCCGCGAGTCTGGGGCCCGGCATGACCAGCGCCATGATTGCCGTCGGTATCGTCGGCATCCCGGAGTTCGCGCGGATCATGTACAGCCAGACCGTTTCCTTGCGGGAACGCGACTTCATCGAAGCGGGCCATGCCATCGGCCTGCCGCGCATGGTCATCTTCTGGCGCCATGTGGTGCCGAATGCCTTCGCCCCGATCCTCGTCCGCACCACCCTCGGTATGGGGTATGCGATCCTCACCGCTGCCTCCCTGAGTTTCATCGGTCTCGGGGCGCAGCCGCCCATGGCGGAGTGGGGCGTGATGATCTCCGACGGCCGCGGCTACATCATCAGCGGGGAGTGGTGGATGACGACCTTCCCCGGCCTGGCCATCGCCACCTCGATCCTTGGTTTCAATTTGCTCGGCGACGGTTTGCGGGACGTGCTCGACCCCCGCCTGCGGACCTCCCGGTGACCCTGTCGCACCCCGAACCCCTCGCACCTCACCCACCCGAAACGGAGCCCGGAACATGAGACGAACATTCATTGCCATGGCGGCAGGAGCAGCGCTCCTGCTTAGTGCCTGCGGAACGAATGCCAACTCCCCGAGTGGAGAGGAGGGTGGCGGTACGGCCGACGACA
>JBQDIN010000135.1:5085-5498 GCA_052094425.1 Propionibacteriaceae bacterium | reverse complement strand
CCGCCGTCAGGTGACCCCGATCGAGTTGAAGAACCTGCTCGGCGTCCTCTGATCGAGCCGCGCCCGACGCTGATCGAGGCCGCACCCGACGCTATCGAGCTCGTCGAGATCACCTGCGGAACCCGCGCCGTGTTGGCAGCGGGCGGTCGTTGCGGGGGCTGCGCTCGGTGGTGGGATCGGGCAGGGTTGTGGCTGAGTGTCCATTGAATCGGGGGGGAGCGCGCAGGTCGGGGTTCAGGCATTTCTAGCCTGCCTCACCCACCACCGAGCTCCGCCCTGCCGGTCGGCTCACGTCGACCCGGGCGTGCAGTTGGTCGGTCGCCCGGCCTGACTGACAAGCCCAGGCCTTGGTTTCTACCGTCAATCGGCGGTGGTCGGGGGCGGTGCGTCGATCGGGAGTAGGTCGCTGAGAT
>JBQDIN010000135.1:0-5075 GCA_052094425.1 Propionibacteriaceae bacterium | reverse complement strand
AGATCGGCCCGGATGCCGCTGGCCGAGACCAGCCCGTCGGCGCGGGCCCGGTCCCAGGAGAGCCGA
Source organism: Propionibacteriaceae bacterium (assembly GCA_052094425.1). Lineage (GTDB taxonomy): Bacteria > Actinomycetota > Actinomycetes > Propionibacteriales > Propionibacteriaceae > Microlunatus. The sequence continues at coordinate 5,009 of JBQDIN010000135.1, read as the reverse complement.
CCGGTGGCCAGCCGCAGGAAGGTCAGCGGATCGGTCTCGACGACATTGGGTGGCGTGCCGCGGGTGTGGGTCGGGCCGGTGCCGGACGGGTCGCACTGGATCGCGGTGAAGGGTGGTACCCGCACCTCCAGGGACTGTCCCGGATGGTCGGTCGCGAGCCGCTCGGCCAGCAGGCGTACGACGGTGGCGAGGGCGATCCGCTCCACCGGAACCTGGTGCGCGTCGCAGTCGGAGACCAACTGGACCAACGATCGTTCGGGGTCGGCCGCGGGGTCGTTGGGGCGTCCGCTCCACGCGTCCGGGTGATCTCCCCGCCACGCGGACAACTGCTCGGCTTGGGACTCCAGGGCGGCCACAACCTTCATTGCCCGCCGGGTGGATCGCGACGGCCGGTCCGAACGCGCCATGCGGTGGAACCTATCGCACCCCCGCATCGGTAGAGTGGGGCATCGGTCGACGATCAGGTTGGGACTCAAAGTGGAACTCACCATTCTGGGCGGGTGCGGGGGCTGGCCGGGTGCAGGTCAGGCGTGCAGTGGCTATCTCGTCGAGACGGCGGGGTTCCGGCTCCTGATCGACCCCGGCCATGGAGTGCTGCCCCGGCTGCTGGACCGCATGCCGGCCTCGGCCGTGGACGCAGTCCTGGTCAGTCACTCCCATCCCGACCACTGCATCGACCTCAACGCGTTGCTCCGGGCGCGTGCCTTCGGGGCCACCCGGTGCGACCCGCTGCCGGTGTACGCCCCCGACCGGGCCCTGGACCGGGTGCTGGCCGTCGACCCGATGCGTACGGTCGCCAAGGCGGCCGAGGTGCACACGCTCACCGACGGCAGCGACACCGAGATCGGGCCGCTGTCGATCACCGCCGCACTGCTGCCGCACCACGTACGCAACCTCGGATTCCGGATCTCCTGGCAGGACGTCATCCTGGCCTACACCGGCGACTCCGGGCCGTGCCCGGAACGGGCGGTACTGGCCAAGGACGCCGACTTGTTGCTCGCCGAGGCCAGCTATCCCGACGAGGTGCCGGCCGCTGATGCCGGCTACCTGTCCACGGCGATCCAGGCCGCGGAACTGGGGGCCGAGGCCGCGGTCGAGTTGACCGTGCTGACGCACCTGCTGCCGGGCCAGTCCGCGGACGACGCCCGGAGGAAGGCCGCCAGCGTGGACACCGGACGCGAGGTCGGGTTGGCCGAGCCGGGCATGATCATCGACCTGGCCGGGAGTCAGCCGCTGGGTCGACGGACCGCCGGATATTCGGCCGGGTCCGCGCAGGGTGCACCCCGTCGCGCCGCACTCCCTGAGTAGCATCGGGCCCATGGCCGCTCCCCTCGAGACCACGCAGGGTGCACTGGCACGTCGAGGATTCGCCGATCCGGCGTTCGCGTTGCGGATCGTGGCGGACTGGACCACCGACCACGAGACCTTGATCGACCTGGCGGTGCGGGCCCCCGACCCGGACGGCGCGCTGCGGGGGCTGGACCGGCTGCGGGAGAACCGTACCGAGGTGCTGGACGAGTTGGTCGACAACGACGTACTGGCCCGGCAGTTGATCATGGTGTTGGGGTCGAGCGAGGGGCTGGCGGGCTACCTGGCCGCACAGCCGGCCGCGGTGGCAGAACTGACCGCGCCGGTCACCCAGCGCAGCGGAGCGGAGCTGCGGACCGAGTTGCTGACCGCGGCGGGCGCTGACCCGGAGGAGACACTGCCGCGCGCCCTCGGCAAGGGGGACGACCTGCGGATCGCGTACCGTCGCGCCCTGGTCCGGATCGCCGCCCGCGACGTGTGCGCGGAGGATCCGATCGAGGAACTGGAGAGCGTCTCGGTCGAGTTGGCCGACCTCGCCGACGCCACCCTGGAAGCCGCCTTGGCCCTCGCCCGGACCAAGGTGGGGGAGGCCGCCGACACCTGCCGACTGGCCGTGATCGGGCTGGGGAAGTGTGGCGCCCAGGAACTCAACTACGTCAGTGATGTGGACGTGCTCTACTTGGCCGAGCCGGCCGTCGGGGAGGACGGGGAACCAGTGGTGACGGCCCAACAGGCCGTGCAGACCGCGACTCGCCTGGCGGCCGAGACGACCCGGATCTGTTCCGCGCACACGGGTGCCGGGACGATCTGGGAGTTGGATGCGGCGCTGCGACCGGAGGGCAAGGCCGGCCCCTTGGTGCGCACCCTGGCGAGCCACAGCGTCTATTACGAGAAGTGGGCCAGTACCTGGGAGTTCCAGGCCATGCTCAAGGCCCGCCCGGTGGCCGGGGACGTCGAACTGGGGCAGGAATTCGTGGACATGATTGCCCCGCACGTGTGGCGGGTGGCCGAGCGTGATCATTTCGTCGCCGACGCCCAGGCTATGCGACGCCGGGTGATCGACCACATTCCCGCCAAGGAGGCCGGCCGCGAGATCAAGCTGGGGCCGGGCGGCCTGCGTGACGTCGAGTTCGCAGTGCAACTCCTGCAACTGGTGCACGGCCGGGCGGACGAACGGCTGCATACCCGCGGCACCCTGGTGAGCCTGCGCGGACTGATCGACAACGGGTACGTGGGCCGCGAGGACGGGAAGGCGTTCGGGCGGGCGTACTCGTTCCTGCGGGCGCTGGAGCACCGGATCCAGCTGTACCGGTTGCGCCGGACCCACCTGCTCCCGACCGATCAGGACGACCTGCGCCGGTTGGGACGTTCCCTCGGTTTCGCCGATCCGGCGGAGAAGTTGATGAGCACCTGGCGTACCTGTGTGTCACGGGTGCGCCGGCTGCACGAGCGGATGTTCTACTCGCCCCTGTTGGATGCGGTGGCGCGGATCTCGTCCTCGGAGTTGCGGCTCACCACCGGTGCCGCGGTCGACCGGCTGAAGGCGCTCGGCTATGCCGACCCCAAGGCGGCCCTGCGGCACATCGCGGCCCTGAGTCAGGGCGTGACCCGGCAGGCGGAGATCCAGCGCCAACTGCTGCCGGCCATGCTGGGCTGGTTCGCCGCCGCCCCCAACCCGGACCACGGCCTGCTGGCCTTCCGGCGGGTGTCGGAGTCGTTGGGCAAGACCCCGTGGTACCTGCGGGCCCTGCGCGACGAGGGGATGATGGCCGAACGGATGGCGAAGCTGCTCGCCTCCAGCCGATACGCCGTCGGTCTCCTCACCCGGGCGCCCCAGAGTGTGCAACTGCTGGCCTCGGACGAGGACCTCGAGCCACGGACCCTGGCGCAACTCCACAGCGAGATGCGGGCCGCTGCGCGGCGGCAGTCGGAGCCGGCCAAGGCGGTCGAGGCCGTCCGGGCGATCCGACGCCGGGAACTCTTCCGGGTGGCGGCGGCAGACATCCTCGGTCTCATCGACGTCAGCCAGGTCGGGGAGGCACTCGCCGACCTGGCTTCGGCGACCATCGACGCCGCCCTGGCCGCTGTGAACCGTGGGGACGGGGAGGAAGTGCGCCCCCGGATCGCGATGATCGCGATGGGTCGGTGGGGTGGCCGGGAGCTGTCCTACTCCTCCGACGCCGACGCCATGTTCGTGATGGCGGACAAGCCGGCCGGCACCGACGAGGGGGTCGGCTCGGACGTCGACCTCGGCAAGGTGGCGCTGTCGGTGTTGACCGAACTGCGCAACCTGCTGAGCAAGCCGGGCGCTGATCCCACCTTGGCCATCGATGCCGGCCTGCGACCGGAGGGGAAGGGCGGGGCGATGATCAGGTCCCTGTCGGCCTACCGTCGCTACTACGCCGAATGGTCGGCGACCTGGGAGATGCAGGCGCTGGTGCGGGCCGAGGCGCTGGCCGGGGACACCGAGGTGGGTGCCGAATTGATGGCGGTGATCGAGGAACACCGGTGGCCGGAGAACGGGCTGACCGATCGCCAGTTGATGGAGATCCGCAAGCTCAAGGCCAGGGTCGAGGGGGAGCGGCTGCCCCGCGGTGCCGCACCGGCGAAGCACACCAAATTGGGGCCCGGTGGGCTGGCCGATGTGGAGTGGACGGTGCAACTGCTCCAACTGCAGCACGCGTGGCGGATCCCCGACCTGCGCACCACCCGCACGATGACGGCCTTGCGGGTGGCCACGGAGCACGAGTTGATCACTCAGGAGGACGCCGACGAGTTGGCGGCGGCGTGGCTGATGGCCAGCCAGGTGCGCAACCAGGTCATGCTGGTCCGCGGCCGGGCCTCCGACTCGTTCCCCACCGACATCCGTGACCTGGCCGAGGTGGCCCAGTTGATGGGCTTCGGTGCGGCCGGGGCGTCCCACCTGCTGGCGGAGTACCGCCACGTCACCCGACTCGCGCGGCAGGTGGTCGACCGGGTCTTCTGGGGCGAGGACTGACCCGTCAGGCGCGGCGCAGGCTGACGGTGGGGCCGTACTCGTCCGGTTCGGTGGCGAAGGTCACCTCGACGTCCAGCTCCGGGTGGCGGGTGCGGAGCAGCGCGCGCCAGACCTCGGCCAACTGCTGGGCCGCCCGCTCGAGGTCAGCCAGGTCGTCGTCGGTGTGCTCCTCGACCTCGTCGTAGAGGTGGACGTGGTTCATCACCAATTCCACCGCCGTCGTACTTCCCTCGGTCTGCTCGAGCCACAGGTCCACGACCCGTTCGCTGAAGACCGCCTTGCGGATCAGGCAGCCGCGATACTCCACCAGCTCGAGGTCGAACAGGCTCAGGATCTCCTGCAGATTGGCCACATCGCGCGCAGTCGTACGGAGCATGGTCGCCAGTGTGCCCGAGATGCGGCCGGGATCGGCGGCGCCAAGCCGTAGCGGTGGCCCACTGTTGGAACAGACCTTCCGGGGCGGAGGGATGATCAGCGCTGGGCACCCATGACATCGAGGACCGCCCCGGTGACGAGCGAGGCCTTGTCGGACAACAACCAGACGATCGACTCGGCCACCTCCTCGGGCCGGCCGGCGCGACCGAGGGGGTTCTTGGCGGCGAACTCCTTCACCCGATCGGCCTGGCCGGTCTTCGCGTGGATCGGCGTGTCCACCATCCCCGGCCGGATCGCGTTGACACGGACCGAGTCGCGGGCCACCTCG
>JBQDIN010000134.1:0-5672 GCA_052094425.1 Propionibacteriaceae bacterium | reverse complement strand
TGTCACGGATGCATGCCTGGGGTGGGACACCACCGTCGATGTCCTGGACGCGCTGGCCGCGAGCGTCCGTCGCGGTACGCGATGATCCCCACCGGTGGCCGACCGAACTCACCAAGTGATCGGGAGTTGGGTGATGCCGCGGAAGACCCAGCCGTCCCAGGTGACGGGTCGGGACTCGTCCAGGCAGAGTCCGGGGAGTTGCTCGAAGAGCAAGGGCATTGCCTGCTCGGCCACCGCACCCTTGGCGGCCCACCGCCCGGCGCACATGTGCGGTCCGGCACCGAAGCCCAGGTGTCCGCGCGCATTGCGGTGGACGTCAAAGTAGTCGGGATTCTCGAAGACCGAGTCGTCCCGGTTGGCCGAGCCCAGCAGCAGACCGATGTTGGCGCCCTCGGGGATGCGGACACCGAACCAGTCGACCTCACGGGCGGCCTCCCGGGGCACCATCCCGATCGGTGACTGCCACCGCACCGTCTCCTCGAAGACGGCACTCCACTCCACCTCCCCCGCCAGCACGGCATCGCGCTGCTCGGGGTGGGAGACGAGGGCCCAGACCATGTTGGTGATCACGTGCTGGGGTTCGTTCATCCCCCCTGAGATGGTGAGGTGCACGTTGGCACGGACGATCTTCTCGGGCAGCCCCACCTGCAGCAGGTGGGAGGTGATCGACCGGTCCGGTTTCTCGCGGAGTCGGGGCAGCAGGTCATCGAGGATCTCGTTGGCCTCGGCCTGGCTACGCTCGCACCGTGCCCAGATCTCTGGATCGTCGAGGATGTTGCCGATCCCGGCGATGTAGTCGGTCGACCACCGGCGCATCGACTCCACTTCGACGGTCCCGGAGAAGCCGATCAGGTCAATCAGGTTCTGACTGGCGATCGGCGCTGCGAAGTCCCGGTTCAGGTCCGCGTTCTCGGGGCCAACCTCGACCAGGTGGGCGAGCCATTTCTCCACCGTGGAACGGAACTGGGGTGACCACTGTCCGGTGATCTGTCGGGGCCGCAGGGTCGGGTTGATCGCTGAGCGCTCCTCGGCATGATCAGGATCGTCCTTGCGGAGCATCGGGCGGGCCCCCAGGGCGCGCACCATTGTCAGGTTGGTCTCCGAGTAGGAGGAGAACACCTCGGGCTGCTGCTCCGCCTGGGTCACAGCCGCGTGGGTGGTGAACAGGTAGCGCCCGATGGCCGGCGCGAACACCACCGGGCCGGCCTCGCGCAGTCGCTCGTAGGTCGGATACGGATCTTGCATCATCGCGCCCGGATCCAGCCAGTCCGCGACCGGCGCCTGCGCTGATCGCACCGAGGTGCTGTCCATGGTGTCCCTCCCCTTCGAGTCCCTCCCTTGCAGTGTGACAAGCACGCTACGGAGGGTCAATCGGTGTTCTTCACGGAACTAGTCCGAGTCACCCGTGGAAGGGCCACCCGGCAGGTCCCGACAGACCTCGACCGCCGTACGGATCAGCGCCTCGAGGCGCGGGGAGATCGACGGCGAGCGCCAAGTCACCAGGATGTCCACCGCGCGTGGTGCCGGATGGATCGGAATGAAGCGCACCTCCGAGCCGTCCCAGGTGCGCGTGGCGATCTCCCGGTACATCAGCAGGGTGTACCCGAGTCCGGCACCGACGAGGGAACGACAGAGTTCGTAATTGGCGGACCGGAGAGCGATCCGCGGGGTGATCCCCCGACTCGACATCAACTCCAGGGTGTGGATCCGGCTGGACTCGATGTCCAGCAGGACCATCGGCTCCTCGGCCAACTCCTCCAGGGTGATCGCGGAGCTTTCAGCCAACCGGTGCCCGACAGGCAGGACCACACAGGCCCGGGTGGTCAGCAGGGTGCGCCGCCGCAACTCCGGCGGTACATCGATGTCGAAGGTGACCAGGCAGTCCAATTCAGCATTGGCCATCGCAGTCAGCAATTCGGGTTGGTCCCCGGTCCGGAAGTCCACCCGGACCCCCGGATACTGCTTCCCCATCGCCACGGTGAGCCGAGGAATGATCACCGGGGCCAGGGTGCTCACCGCAGCGACGCGCACCGGACCGACCACGGAGCGGGCATCCCGGCCCACGGCCGCCGCGAGTTCCTCGGCATCGGCCAACATGCGCCGGGCGATCTGCAGAATGGCCAGACCGTCGGAGGTCAGCGTCACCCCTCGGGACCGGCGCCGGTTGAACAGGGTGGTGCCGAGGGCGCGCTCCATCGAGGTCAACGCATCCGCCACCGCCGAATCCGACGCGTGCAGCCGCGTTGCTGCCCGTGAAATGGAGTCGGCTTCGGCAATCGCGACGAAGCACTCCACCTGACGCAGGGTGAAGGGTGCGGTCGGCAGATCCGGCCCTTCGTGAATCTCTCCCATGGTTCCGAACCTAGTCCCATTCCCCGGCTGAAGCGGGCTGTCATTGTGGATTTTCCCGTTTTTCATGGCTATGTGAATGCGTGACGATGAGAGCACGCGAGCACATCAGCACACCGAAGTGTCGGCCCTCCGGGACCCGCACGTCGACGGCAAAGGAGGCGGCGACATGCCCTCGATCACCTACGTACAGCCCAGCGGCGAGCAGGAGAAGGTCGACGTGGCCGACGGCGCTTCGGTCATGCGCGTCGCCCTGCAGAACGGCATCTCGGGCATCGTCGGCGAATGCGGCGGCCAGGCCATGTGTGCCACCTGCCACGTCTACGTCGCCGCCGACGCCGACCTCGGGCCGCTCAGTGACGACGAGGAGGAGATGCTGGCCTGCACCGCTGACGAGCGCACCAGCGAGAGCCGACTGGGGTGCCAGCTGCGTGCCGGTGAGAACTTCACCGACCTCGAGGTCCGCCTCCCGGAGCATCAACTGTGACCAGGGCGGCCACCGAGGCCCCCCACGGCACGGCCACCGGCGAGCCGGTGATCATCATCGGTGCGGGCCAGGCCGGTTTCACCACCGCGGCCTCCTTGCGTGATGCCGGCTGGGCAGGCCCCATTCACCTGGTGGGTGCCGAAGACGAACCCCACCAGCGCCCACCCCTGTCGAAGGGCTACCTCGCCGGGGTCGAGACCGAGGGAGACCTCACCCTCAGCACGGCGGAGAAGCTCTGCAACGACGGCATCGACTACCGGCCCAACCAGAACGGAACGGAGGTGGACCGTAGCGCCCAGCGCGTCACCCTCGCGTCGGGAGACTCCCTCCCCTATGGCCAGTTGATCTTCGCTACCGGCTCCCGGGCCCGGACCCTGCCCCTGGCCGGCGGCGACCTGGACGGCGTGCACACCCTGCGGACCCGCCGCGATGCCGACCTGCTCAAGGGGAAATTGGCCGCGCCGAGTCGGTTCGTCATCGTGGGCGGCGGATTCATCGGCCTCGAGGTGGCTGCCACAGCGGCCAAGGCTGGCCACACGGTGACCGTCGTGGAGGTGGCCCCCCGACTCCTGGAGCGCGCCCTCAGTCCCAGCATGGCCGACCACCTAGCCGAGGTGCACCGCGCCCAGGGGGTGGAGATCCGCTACCAGGCAGGAGTGGCGGAGTTCGTCGGGAACGATGGACGAGTCGGCGGAGTGGTCCTCCTAGACGGCAGCACCCTCCCAGCAGACCTGGTCCTCGTCGCCGTCGGCGCCGCCCCGCGAACCGAACTCGCCGAGGCGGCCGGGCTGGCGATCCAGGACGGCATTCTCGCCGACGAGCACCTGCAGACCTTCGATCCTGCGATTCACGCTGTCGGGGACTGTGCGCGATACCCGAACCTGCACGCCCAGGCCACCGTCCGTCTCGAGTCCGTACAGAACGCCACCGACACCGCGCGGCACGCGGCCCAACACATCATGGGCACGACCACCGACCGCTACCACAGCGTGCCGTGGTTCTGGAGCCACCAGTTCCAACACAAACTCCAGATCGCCGGAGTGGCCGCCCCCGCCGACTCCGAGACCCCCATCCCCGCCAGCAAGAAGGGTGCGATCGCCGTGGCGCGGGAACGCGACGGCCAGTTGGTGGCCGTCGAGACCATCAACGACCCCAAGTCCCACCTCAAGGCACGCCGCCTCCTCGCCGAGGGGCCGGTGGAACGAGAGCGCCTCGAGGAACTGTCCACGCCGAAGTCACCATCGACCCAGTCCTGAATACCCATCCGGTCAGCAAAGGAGCTACCACCATGAGTTCCCAGTCCGAGCAGCCCACGGACACCAGTCCGCCGACCTCGACGCCTTCGGCCGCCGACCGACGACGTGTCGTCTTCGCCACCGTCGTCGGAACCACGATCGAGTGGTACGACTTCTTCATCTACGCGGCGGCAGCCGGTCTCGTCTTCGGCCACGCCTTCTTCGAACCGGCAGGACCACAGTTGGCCACCCTGGTGGCGTTCGTCAGTGTCGGCATCTCGTTCCTCTTCCGACCGATCGGCGCGTTCCTCGCCGGCCACATCGGCGACAAGTACGGCCGCCGACTCGTCCTGATGGTCACGCTGATCATGATGGGAGTGACCACTACCCTGGTCGGACTGCTCCCGACCTACGCCACCATCGGCATCGCGGCACCGATCCTGTTGATCCTCCTCCGCGTGTTGCAAGGGGTCTCGGCCGGTGGCGAATGGGGCGGGGCCGCCCTGATGGCGGTCGAGCACGCGCCCGTGAACAAGCGGGGCCTCTTCGGTGCCTCCCCGCAGGTGGGCGTCCCCCTCGGACTGCTGCTCGCCTCGGCCATGATGGCGATCATGACCTCGATCGCTCCCGGGGATGCCTTCCTCGATTGGGGTTGGCGGGTGCCCTTCCTGCTCTCCGTGGTGCTGATCCTCATCGGCCACTACGTCCGGCGCCAGGTCGAGGAGAGCCCGGTCTTCGTGGCCATCGCCCAACGCAAGGAGAGGGCCCGGACACCCATCCTCGAGGTCTTCCGGCGCCACGCCCTGCTCGTCCTGGTCGCCGCCTGTGTCTTCGCCGGATCCAATGCGGTCGGCTACATGACCACTGGCGGATACATCCAGAACTATGCCACCTCGCCCGACGGCCCGATTGGGCTTGATCGTGGGCCGGTCCTCTGGGCGGTCACCGGGGCCTCGGTCACCTGGTTGATCACCACTTGGTTCGGCGGCTTCATCAGTGACCGTCTCGGGCGGCGGAACACCTTCATTCTCGGCTGGATCACCCAGTTGATCGGAGTCCTGGCCCTCTTTCCACTCGTCAACACCGGCAGCATCTGGCTCGTGTTGGTGGCCCTGATCATCCTCTCGGTGGGCATCGGCATCGCCTACGGTCCGGTTTCGGCACTCTTCGCCGAACTCTTCCCGGCGTCGATCCGCTTCACCGGCGCCTCGGTCGCCTACGCCTTGGGTGCCATCCTCGGCGGAGCCTTCGCCCCGACCATCGCCACCGCCCTGGTACAGGCCACAGGAACCACGACGGCCGTCACCGGCTATCTGGCGGGGATGACCCTGGTCGGGCTGGTGGCGACGCTGCTGTTGCGTGACCGTACCGGTATCCCGCTCGGTCCCGAGCACGAGGAGGAACAGGCGCAGAGCCCGATCTACGGGGTCTCCCGCCCATGAGTCGGTCCGGGCCTCAACGGCCCGGAATCAGGGAGCCGAGACCCATGGCCATGGATCAGTAGATGACTTCGCCGCGGGCGCGGCGGTCCCGCAGGGACTGCAGAGCCTCTTTCAGGATGGCGTCCGCCTCGGAGTCGGAGCGGCGCTCCTTCACGTAGG
>JBQDIN010000133.1:0-6187 GCA_052094425.1 Propionibacteriaceae bacterium | reverse complement strand
GTACGTGTACTTCTCCCGCCACCTCAACCGATTCGCCCGCATCGGCGACGCTGTCTGCGCTGGAACGGTGACCACTGATCAGGCCCAGGCCATGGTGCACGGGTTGAAGCATCTTCCGGATGAGGCCACCGACGAACAGGTCGTGTCGGTGCAGGAGTCGTTGATCGCCGAGGCCGACGAACTCCACCCCAACGACCTCAGGTTGCTCGCGAACCGGGCGGTCGCGATCATGTTCCCCGAGGTCGAGGAAGACCGCCTCGGCAAACTCCTCGAACGCGAAGAACGGAAGGCCCAGCGGGACCGGTACCTGGCGTTCGGCCGCAACCCCTCCGGATCGGTGACGTTCAAGGGCCAGTTGTCGCCGGTGGACGGGGAGAAGTTCGACACCCTGATCACGGCCTACGCCCGGCAACTCAAGAACAAGGGCGAAGACTTACTCGATCCGCAGACCGAGTCCCCAACGACGGCCCAACTGCAGGCGGACGCGCTGGTCGCGATGTTCGAGCACCTGTTCACCCAGCAGGCTGCCCCGACTTGTGGTGGGGATCGGCCGCGGGTGTCGATCCTGCTCAATCTCGAAGACCTGGTGAACGGCACCAACGGTGCGACCTTGATGAACTCGGGTGAGCCGATCTCTCCCGAGACGGCCCGCCATCTGGCCTGTGATGCCGATCTGATCCCGGTCGTCCTCGACACCCAGGGTGTGGTGCTGGATGTCGGCCGAACCCATCGTTTGTTCACCCGGGGGATCCGCCACGGACTCGAAGCCAGAGACCAAGGGTGTGTGTTCCCGCGGTGCGAGGCATCCCCGCAGCAGTGCGAGGCCCACCACCTCACCCCGTGGCATCTGGGCGGGGAGACCGCCCTCCACAACGGAGCCCTGTTGTGTCCGCACCACCACAAGATCGTCGAACCCGACCCGAATGCCCCCGAAGGGTCCAGGTGGAGCATTGCTCTCGATCACCGGGGTCTCCCACACGTGTTCCCGCCGACCAGGGTGGATCCGGAACGGAGACCGCGGCAACACACCCGGTTCCGACAACGCGGCCACCCTGATCGCCAGTGAGGAGGTTTCGGCAGGCCCAACCAGCGGTGCTGACGGTGATCGAGCAGGTCGAGATCAACCTTGCTGGAAACCACTCTCCATGGTCACGCGAAGTAGTCCAGCACCTCGTCGCGGGGCACCTCAGACAGGTGCCGGTGCCGCCAGACGGGCTGGTTGTCCTTGTCCACCAGCAGTGCCCGGACGCCCTCGAGGAAGTCGCCGCCGTGGGTGATCAGGTTCCGGCCGATCCGCAGGTCCTGGGCGAGGACCTCATCGAGAGTGTCGAGGTGGCCGGCCCGCCGGATCGCCTCCAACGTGATCGCCACCGAGAGGGGGGAGCGCCGGGCCATCTCCGCCGCCGCGGCCCGGGCGTCGGCGGCGGGGTGATCGGTGAGACGCTGCAGGATCTCGGCCGGGTCGTCGGAGGCGTAGCACGTGTCGATCCAGCCCCGGGCGGCAATGAGCTCGCCGTCCGGAATCTCACCCACCGACGCGTCCAACACCTCGCCAGCCGCCAACCGGCCGGTGATCGACTCCCATGCCGTGCTGGGGACCAGTGCATCGGCCAGGCCGACGGCGATCGCATCGGCGCCGCCGATGGTGGCACCGGTGAGGGCCAGGTGGGTGCCGAGCTCGCCGGGAGCCCTGGCCAACAGGTGCAGGGCTCCCACGTCGGGGAAGAATCCGATGATCGTCTCCGGCATCGCAACCTTCGATCGCTCCGTCACGAGACGCAGGGACGCGTGGGCCGAGATGCCGACCCCACCGCCCATCACCACACCGTCCATGAACGCGACCACCGGATCGGGGTGGGCGGCAATCGCTACGTCCATCCGGTACTCGTCGCGCCAGAATTCGTACGCGCCACTGCCGTCCATGATCATCGTGCGCAGGTCACGGACGTCCCCGCCGGCACACAGGCCGCGCTCGCCAGCGCCGCTGATCGCCACCGCGCGGACTCGGTCGTCGTCGGCCCACCCCTGCAGGGTCTCCCGTACCGACACCACCATCGGGTGGGTGAGGGCGTTGATCGCCCGGGGACGGTTCAGCTCGATGATGCCGAGCGCGCCCTGCACCCGGGTGGCCACCTTCTCGATGATCACCGTGGTCAGATCCCGTAGTCGACGACGACGGGGGCGTGGTCACTCAGACGTTCTTCGTAGCTCGGGTCGCGGTCCGTGCCGCCGACGAGGGCGGTCCGGGCCAGGGCGGGACTCGCCAACTGGTAGTCGATCCGCCATCCGGTGTCGTTCGCGAAGGACTGGCCCCGCCAGCTCCACCACGAGTACGGCCCAGGGGTGTCGGGGTGCAGTCGACGGACGACGTCGACGAGGGTCCGCGGAGTCATCTGGGCGGCGATCCAGGCACGTTCCTCGGGCAGGAATCCCTCGGACTTGCGGTTGGTGCGCCAGTTCTTCAGGTCCAGTTCGGCCGGGGCGATGTTCCAGTCGCCCATCACCACGAACTCACGGCCCTCGCGCAGGGCTTCCCGGCGGCTGCGGCGCAGATGGTTCGCCAACGACCTGCAGAAGCGCATCTTGCGCTCGAACCGGGCCAGGCCCACCTCGTCCTCGAACGGCACCCCGCCCTTGGGCAGGTACAGCGAGGCCGCACGCAGGCCCGGCCGGCCCGGACCGAGATCGAGGTCCACTTCCAGGTAACGGCCCTCGTGGTCGAACTCGCGGCTGCCGAAGCCGTGCCGCACCGCGACCGGCTCGTCCCGGGTCAGCAGTGCGACCCCGTTGCGGCCGGGGATGTCGCCGGAGTGGTAGCTGAGGTGGTGCTCCCCGAACGCATCGGGCAACTGGTCGGTGGGGCAGCGCACCTCCTGCAGGGCGACCACATCGAGGTTGCGCAGCTTGAGCCAGTCGGTGAAACCGCGCCGCACGCAGGCCCGGATTCCGTTCACGTTGAAGGTCGCCACACGCAGCATGCCGCAACCATAGGTGCTCAGTTGAACACGACGGCGCCGCCCCGGTGTGCGGGACGGCGCCGGGTCGGACTGGGCGGGTTGACTCAGTCCTGGTTGCGGACCTCGTCCGCCTTCTCTGCGGTCGAGTCGGTCACGTCGCCGACCGTGTCGGCGGCAGAGCCGGCCGCCTCGCTGACCGAATCCGCGCCCTCCTCCGGACCGGACCTCTCCGCGCCGGCCTTCTCACGAAGGTCGTCGCCGAGGTCGCCCGCCTTGTCCTTCAGGTCACCGGCCAGGTCCTCGGCCTTGTCCCGGGCTTCGTCGAAGCCGTCCTTCGCCTTGTCCGCCAGGTCCTCGGCCTTGTCCTTCATATTGTCGAAAAAGCTCATCGGTCACCTTTCGGGGAGAGGGTCTCGGTGATCATCCTAGGGCGCTCCCACCTCGACGTCACGGCCTCGACGCGCTACCCGAGGAGTGCGGGCTCTCCGTTCGGCGATCGTGGTCGAGAACCCCGGCTCCGGGATCGTGAGAGGATGCGCCCGTGTCACGGGAGAACGAGTTCGGCCAGCCGATCGGCGAGGACGTCGAGTGGGTGGGGGTGCTCGCTCCGCAGCCCCGGGTGTTCGAGGGCCGGTGGGTGCGGCTCGAACCGTTGACGGCCGAGCACGCGCCGGACGTCGTGGAGGTGCTCGCCCCGCACGCCGACCTGTGGACCTACCAGGCCGAGGATGCGCCCACGTCCCCCGCCGAGGCAGCCGCTGGGATCGAGGCCAGCACGGATCGCGTCGGTTTCGCCATCCTCGACCGGGAGACGGGCGCCTTCATCGGCCGGGTGTCCTACCTGCGCATCCAGCCCACCCTCGGCTCCATCGAGGTCGGGGGCATCATCTACGCGCCCGCGCTGCAGCGGACCCGGGCGGCCACCGAGGTGCAGTACCTGCTGTTGCGGCACGCCTTCGACGATCTCGGCTACCGCCGGTACGAGTGGAAGTGCGACAGTCTGAACCTGCCATCGCGCTCCGCGGCCCGGCGACTCGGCTTCGTCGAGGAGGGCACCTGGCGCAATGCGCTGGTGACCAAGGGGCGCAACCGGGACACGACCTGGTTCTCCATCACCGATGCCGAGTGGCCGACGGTGCGGGCCGCCCTGGTGGCCTGGCTCGCCGACGACAACTTCGATGCCGCAGGAACTCAGCGCCGGAGCCTGGGTGAACTGCGCACAGAGCAGGCGCAAAAGTGAAGCTGTAGAGCCTTGGCCCACCCAGAGCGGGGAATGAGCCGGGTCAATTTCGGTTGAGGCCGAATTCGCGGGTCATGAGTGCGTTCTTGTAGTGCGACTCGGCCGCGGCGATCTCAGATGGCGAAGTTGAGGGCCCGAAGACCCGCAAGATGCTGAAAACGAAGTGGCGGGCATGTTCGGTTCGAGCGCTCTGCTCGGACGTGCCTGCGGCAGCCAGTTCGCGGAGCGACAAATTGCCGCCGTGGCCATCATGGGCGTACTGCACCCATCTGCCGAGGATTCGCTCGCCGCCGTCGGCCTTCCCGACGTACTGCTTTCCAGTCAGGGAGTCGGTGATCAGGTAGATGCCCTGGACTTCCGAGAGTGCGGCACGCCAGTCCGCGTAACGGTGATCGGTCGTCATCTCTTGGAGTTCGTGGAACCGCAGCAACACTCGATCGAATCCAGGAAATGGGATCTTGTCGCGGTCCGCGATCTCCAGCACGGGCAGGTTTGCGGCACTGGTGGCGCGGCGATGCCAGCTTCGCGGGCTGGTCCATTCGACGACGAGCCGGCCTGCCAGTGTCGCAAGGAACTCGGCGCGGGCAGGTTCCAGAACCGCTCGATCTCCGTGCGTTCTGCAAGCACTTCACCGTGGTTCTCGTACACCCCGAAGAGCCTGGATCGACGCTGACCGTCTGCGATAAGCACGACCCAGTACGGTTCAGGGGCAGCTGGGAACCGCCGCGTGGATATGTCCTGCGAGCGGGTGTAGGCGAGAACGCGCTCCTCAGTGAGATCCTCGGGACCGCGCAGGCCTCCAGGCTCGGTGGGGTTGAACGCGTGCCGGATAACCCGGACATCCTCCAATCGGATCTGGGGATCGTGGGCAGCGCCGACCGAGGTCAGCACATGGCCGAGGGTCAAGAACGACAGGGACTCAACCTTACGGGCAGGATCATTCACGAATCCACTGTAGGTCTCGGCGGTCCGGAGTCGAGGATGCTCAGGCTTGCAGGGCGCACACGTCCATGAGGCCTGCGGGCTGCGCGCTGCGTCCTCGGTTTCGGATCAGCGGTAGTTGGTGAACTGTACGGCGAAGTCGTAGTCCTGGGCCTTGATCATCGTCTGGACCTCCTGCAGGGCGTCGCGGCTCTTGCTGGACACCCGCAGTTCGTCGCCCTGGATCTGCGTCTTGACCCCCTTCGGGCCCTCGTCACGCAGCAGTTTGCTGATCTTCTTCGCGTTCTCCTGGCTGATCCCCTCCGAGGTGCTGGCGGTGATCTTGTGGTGCTTTCCGGAGACGCGGGGCTCCCCGGCATCGAGGGCCTTCAGGTTCACCCCACGCTTGACCAGTTTGGTCTGGAACACGTCCAGGATCGCCGCGACCCGATCCTCCGAGATCGCCGTCAGCTCGATGAATTCGCCGGACCACTCGATGCTCGCGTCGGTGTTCTTGAAGTCGAAGCGCTGCCGGACCTCCTTGGCTGCCTGGTTGAGGGCGTTGTCCACCTCTTGGCGGTCCACCTTGCTGACGATGTCGAACGAATTCTCCGATGCCACCGAAATGCTCCTTCGCTGGTCGTGGGGATGCTGGGCTTGGGGCCATTGTGCCGGAGCCCGTCGGGGAAGGGGAGTCCCGCTCCGGATTCGCCCACCGGGGCGCAGTGTTGCTATTGTTCCCCCGCTGGGAATGTGCGTGCACCGACCAGCACGGCAGGTTGCCCGAGCGGCCAAAGGGAGCTGACTGTAAATCAGCCGGCAACGCCTACGCAGGTTCGAATCCTGCACCTGCCACCCGCCGGAACGGGTCGACCCACGAGGGTCGGCCCGTTCCGCGTTTCCCGGTGGGGGCTCCCGCGCTCGCAGGCGTGCGGAGCTGATTGGCGCAGACTGGCCTTCGTTGTGTATCTTTGTGCGTCGGCGCCGGGTGATACCGGAGCTTGCAAGCACGCCCCTATAGCTCAGTCGGTAGAGCGTCTCCATGGTAAGGAGAAGGTCTGCGGTTCGA
>JBQDIN010000132.1:0-6484 GCA_052094425.1 Propionibacteriaceae bacterium | reverse complement strand
AGGGTCTGATCATCCGACAACTGCCAACCTTCGACCGACACCAACCGGTCCAGACCGGACTCGATCTGGTTGAGGGGATCCCCAACCTCGGTGGGTTCTGTCGTTGTTGACATACCCCTATTCTAGAGCCGACCACTGACACGAATGCCCTGTGTACACAGGGAATCCGAGAAACTTCGGAGGTTTCTGTGTGCTGTCGTGAAGAGAGGTTTCGCTCACCTCAACCAGCGTCGGTGGCCGGGAACGGGTGAGACATTCGGGAGACGCACCACTAGCATCGGGTGGCATGGATCTCCTTCCCAAGCCGCAGTCCGTGACCGAGATCGAGGGCTCCCTCATCCTCGATGCTGATCCCGGTGTCTCGGGTCCGCCCGGATGGGCCGCGATCGTCCGCCGCCTGCTCTCGCCGGGGACCGACTGGGACCTGATCCCGGCGGGCTCGGCCCGGCTGGTGATCACCGAGGATCCGGAGCTGCCGGTTGAGGGGTATCGGCTCGAGGTGCTCCCGACGAAGATCATGATCACCGCTGCGGACGACCGCGGGGTGAACTGGGCGACCCAGACGCTGTGTCAACTGATGGGGCCCTCGGTGTTCCGCCCGGCACCGAGCACCGACACCTTCTCCGTGCCGTGTGTCACGATCGAGGACGCACCGCGATTCGGCTGGCGGGGCGTGATGTTGGACGTGTGCCGGCACTTCGTCGGCCTGGCCGACCTGTACTCCTTCGTCGACCTGCTGGCCATGCACAAGTACAACACCCTGCACCTGCACCTCTCCGACGACCAGGGCTGGCGGTTCGAGTCGCTGCGGCACCCGGAACTCAACGCGGTGTCGAGTTGGCGCAGGGAGACGAAGAATCCGCACTGGGAGACCGGCAACGGCACCCCGCACGGCGGTTACTACACCCAGGACCAGTTGCGGTCGCTGGTCCGTTACGCCTCCCAGCGCGGGATCACGATCGTGCCGGAGATCGAATTCCCGGGCCACGTCGAGGCATTCCTGGCCGCCTTCCCGCACCTGGGCGAGCACCCGGAGATCGAGCCCGCCACGACCTGGGGCGTGATGTCGCGCGTGCTGGACCTGAGCGACGAGGCGATGGCGGTGGTGTTCGACCTGTTCTCCGAACTCCTGGACGTCGTCCCGAGCCCCTTCGTGCACGTGGGCGGGGACGAGTGCCCACGCGACGAGTGGCGCGCCAGCGACACCGCAGCGGCGTTGGCCCGCCAGCGCGGGCTGGCCGACGTCGATCACCTGCAGCGGTGGTTCACCGAGCAGCTTCGGGACTTCCTGGCCGAGCGGGGACGCCGTCTGGTCGGTTGGGACGAGATCTGCGACGAGGGGCCGCTGGCGGGCGCGGTGGCGATGGCGTGGCGGAACGCCTCGTACGGGGTGACGGCAGCCGAAGGGGGCATGGACGTGGTGATGGCTCCCTCGCCGAGCACCTACTTCGACTACTACCCCTCCGACTGCGCGGACGAGCCGTACCGGATCGGCGGGTTGATCAGCACCCGGGACGCGTACACTCTCGAGCCGCTCGAGGGACTGACTGAAGCAGCCACCGAACGGGTGCTCGGCACCCAGTGCCAACTGTGGACCGAGTACGTGACTTCGATGGCGGACGTGCAGTACATGCTGTTCCCGCGCGCCTGCGCCCACAGCGAGGTGGCCTGGTCCGACCCGACCGGCCGTTCCTGGCCCGAGTTCGCCGACCGACTCGCCGGCCACGTCACCCGGCTGGACGCCCTCGGGGTGAACCACCGTCCGGAGAGCGGCCCGTTGCCGTGGCAGCGCGGCGGCACCGGGCTGCGGAGCCGACCCGCAGCGCACCGCTGAGACCGGCCCTGGCCCCGGGCGGTTCGGTGACTAGGGTGAGCCCATGGCTGACAACCCGTATCTGATCCCGAGGCTGCAGAGCTTCAACAGCACGATCTTCGCCGAGATGACCCAACGCGCGCTCGCCGTGGACGCGGTCAACCTGGGCCAGGGGTTCCCCGACACCGACGGCCCACCGGAGATGTTGCGGGCTGCGATCGAGGCCATCGAAGCCGGACACAACCAGTACCCACCCGGGATCGGCATCCCGCCGCTGCGGCAGGCGATCAGCCAGCACCAGAAGGACTTCTACGGCTTGGAGTACGACCCGGACACCGAAGTACTGGTGACGGTCGGTGCGACCGAGGCGATCACGGCCACCGTCCTCGCCCTGTGCGAGACCGGGGACGAGATCATCGTCCTGGAACCGACCTACGACTCCTACGCAGCGGCCGCGGCGATGGCCGGAGCCGTCCTGAAACCGGTCACCCTGGGCCACCCCGACTACCGCCTCGACGTGGACGCACTCCGCGCGGCCGTCACCCCGCGGACCAAGATGCTCTTGATCAACTCCCCGCACAACCCGACCAGCCGGGTGCTGGACCGCGAAGAGTTGTCGGCGATCGCCGCCCTGGCCGTGGAGCGCGACCTGGTGGTGCTCTGCGACGAGGTGTACGAGCACCTCACCTTCGATGGCCGCGAGCACCTGCCGCTGGCCACCTTCGACGGGATGCGGGACCGGACGATCTGCGTCTCGTCGGCCGGCAAGACCTTCAACTGCACCGGATGGAAGGTGGGCTGGGCCTGCGCCAGTCCGGCGTTGATCGCCGCGATCAAGACGACCAAGCAGTTCCTCACCTTCGTCGGTAGCGGCCCCTTCCAGTACGGGGTCACCGCGGCCCTGTCGCTGCCGCCCGACTACGTCCACGGGGTGCGCGATCGACTCCAGGCCGGGCGTGATCAACTCGCCGCCGGACTCCGGGAGGCCGGGCTCGAGGTGCATCCCAGCGAGGGCACCTACTTCCTCACCGTGGACATCGCTTCGATCGGCGAGCGGGACGGGCTGGAGTTCTGCCGGGGGTTGCCGGACCGGGTCGGGGTCGCGGCGGTGCCCAGCCAGACCTTCTACGCTGATCCGGCGAAGGCGCCGACGCTGGTCCGGTTCGCCTTCAGCAAGCGGCCCGAGGTCATCGCCGAGGGCGCTCGCCGGCTGGCCACGCTGGGGTCCTGAGCCGGGCTCCTGAGCCGGCTCGGGAAGAATCCGGCCCAGTCCGCTGTTGCAGCGACATGACTGTGATTCCGGAGAAGTACGCCCATCTGCTCGAGAAGCCGCTCTTCGGCCACCTCGGCACCATTCGTCCCGACGACACCGTGCAGGTGAACCCGATGTGGTTCGAGTACGACGGAACCCATGTCAGGTTCACCCACACCAAGGGGCGGGCGAAGTTCCGCAACCTGCAGCACAACCCGTCGATGAGCCTGTCGATCACCGATCCGGATGCCCCGGTGCGCTACCTCGAGGTGCGCGGCACGCTGGTCGACGTGATCGACGACCCGGAGGGGGACTTCTACGTCCGGCTGGGCCAGCGCTACGGCAACCCGGACACCCCTGCTCCCCCGGACAAGGCCGAGCGCGTCATCTTGGTGATGAGCGTGGAGCACACCACCAAGCAGTGACCCGTCGGTGAGCGTTGGGCGGTCAGCCCCGTTCGGCGTCGTGCACCACGAGCGCGATCTGCACCCGGTTGTTGAGTCCCAGCTTGGTGAACACGCTGGAGATGTGGCTCTTCACCGTCGGAATGCTGATGAAGAGGTCGCGGGCGATCTCGGCGTTGGAGAGTCCGCGTCCGACCGCCACCGCGATCTCCTGCTCACGCTCGCTCAGCGTGCCCAGTTGCGCAACGGCGCGGCGCTTGCGCTGGTCGGTGTCGCTGGCGGACACCCGGTCGATCAGTTGCCGGGTGACTGATGGCGACAACACCGACTCCCCGCGCGCGACCCGGCGTACGGCGGCCACCAGGTCCTCCGGCGAGGTGTCCTTCAGCAGGAACCCGGCCGCCCCCGCCCGGAGTGCCCGGAGCACGTGCTCGTCGGCGTCGAAGGTGGTCAGGATGATCACCTCCGGCGCCTCCGGACGGGCCCGCAGTTCCTCGGTGGCACGAAGGCCGTCGGTGACCGGCATCCGGATGTCCATCAGCACCACGGCTGGCCGGTGTTCCTCGACCAGTGCCGCGACCGTGGAGCCGTCCCCGGCCTCGGCCACCACCGCCAGGTCACCGGCCGCGGCCAGCATCATCCGCAGGCCGGCGCGCAACAGTGCGTCGTCGTCGATGATCGCAATCCTGATCTTCGCGACCGCTTCCTGTCCGGGCTGACTCACCGGGCACCTCCCTCGTTGGGAAACGGTAGCCGAGCCGAGACCCGGAAGCCGCCGTCGTTGGTGGGCCCGGACTCGAAGGTCCCCGACGCCAACTGCACCCGTTCGCGGAGCCCGGCCAGCCCCTGACCGGTCTGGTCCTCCCCGCCAACGGGATCGTCCTCCTCGGCTGGACGAGGACGGGCCGAGTGGTCGATCACGCAGACACGGAGCTCGGCGCCGGGCCGACCCATCAGCCGGACCTCGACCTGTGGCTCTCCCTCCGCGTGCTTGCGGACATTGGTCAGTCCCTCCTGGACCACCCGATAGGCGGTCCGCCCGATGCCGCCGGGCGGGTCCCCGACGACGTCAATCACGTCGGCGATCCGCATCCCGGCTCGGCGGGACTCGGTGATCAACTCACCGACGTCGTCAAGGGTGGGCTGGGGCAACTCCCCCAACGGTGAACGCAGGACGCCGATCACCTCGCGCAGGTCCTGCAGGGCCTGGTGGGCACTGTCTCGGATCACCCGGACGCTCTCGGCCGTCTCCGGGTCGGCGGCCCGGTCGCGGTAGGCCAGCGCGCCTGCGTGCACGCTGAGCAGGGAGAGCCGATGGCCCAGGACGTCGTGCATCTCGCGGGCGATCTCCTCGCGGGCGAGATGTTGCGCCTGGGCTGCCTGCAGCCGGGCCACCCGTTCGGCCCGCTCGGCGCGTTCCTCCAAGCTGAGGACCAACTGGCGCCGCTTGCGGATGAAGAGCCCCCACCCGATGCTGGCCGCATGCAGCACGAGGGTGTAGCCCAGCCATCCGGACAGGTCCCCGTGTTGCGGCGGGTCGATCAGCGATCGGATCCAGATGTAGCCGCCGAGCACGAGCAGGTTGGCCGCGGCCACCACGGCGGTCGTCCGGGCCCGACAGTGGATGGCGACGGTGAACAGGGCCACCACCATCGCCCCGTCCGCAAGGTCCCCGTAGGCCGACATCGGGATGATCATTGCGGCCACGAGCATCGGTCGCCGGCGCCGCAGCCACAGCAACAGACAGGCGGCGAGTCCGAGCACCTGGTCCAGGGCCAGGTGCCAGCCCGACACCTGCGGCAGTGATTGCAGGTAGAGCGCCCAACCGAACCCGTACCCGAGCGCGGCCAAGAACAGGGCCGTGTCGACGATCCAGTCCCGTCGGGTTCGGCGGTGGTGCCCGTGGAATGCCATCGGGAGCCAACCTACCGATGGATCCGGGCGTCGAGGCCGTTCGGGCCGCCAGATTCCTCCTTTGGTTGGAGTGGCGATCGTGCCGAAGCCCGATGTGTCGGAGGGTTGTGGCTCCCAGACTGGGAGCATGAGTGACCACCAACCGGAATCCAGGGTCTCCTCGACCATCGGTCCGCCGTCATGGTTCCAGCCGGCCGTCCTGGTGCTGCTGCCCCTGCTCGGACTGCTCCTCGGTTGGGGCGTCCTGGCGATCGCCGACTGGGTGGCCGGCCTGGCGTGGGCCCCGTTCCAGGGGCCGTTCCAACTGGTGGCCGAGGCGCCCCGCCCCGCCGCCACGATCATCGTCCTCGCTGTGGGTGCGGTGGCCGGCCTCGTGTTCGGTCTGGTCGTCCTCGGCGACTCCCTGGTGATCGAGGTGTCCGAGGAGGCGGTCGTCCTCCGGCGGGGCGACACGGTCACCCGGGTGGAACGCACCGAACTCGGTTCCGTGCACCTCGATGCGAAGGAGTTGGTCTTCCTCGACGAAACCGGGCTGGAGGTGGCCCGGGTGGCCTCCGACCTCCCCGTGGACCGGGTGCGGAACAGCCTGGTCGAGGCGGGTCACCCCTGGCGGGACTCCGACCCGTTCGTCGACGACTTCCGTCGCTGGGTCGAGGACACCCCCGACCTCACCGGTGCCGCGAACGCCGTACTCGCCGCCAGGGCCCGGGCCCTCGGGACGGGCGAAGCAAAGGACGCCGCCGACCTCCGGCGGGAGTTGATCAAGCTCGGCCTCGTACTCCGTGACCGTGACGATCGCCAGTACTGGCGTACGGTCTCGGATCGTTGACCGATCGAACGGTCGTACGCGCGGCCGCCACGCACCCACTCATGGGGCGATGGGTGGACCCCATGGCGTCCAAGGTCTACTCTCAGAGAAAGCATCACCTTCTCGGGGGTTGGACAAGCGATGGTCCGGACACAGCAGGAATTCGTCGCCCGTAGTGCTCCCACGGCGTCTTGCCTTTGGCAGTTGGACGTACCCCATGGTTGGAGCCGCACCCAGTCTGCGCGGCCGCAGGGGCGCAGGGCACAGTTGTCGCCGCGCGACAGATCAGGACG
>JBQDIN010000131.1:0-6602 GCA_052094425.1 Propionibacteriaceae bacterium | reverse complement strand
CGCCCAGATGCCACGGGGTGAGGTGGTGGGCCTCGCACTGCTGCGGGGATGCCTCACACACCGGGGGAACACACAGCCCTGGTCTCGGGCTTCGAGGCCGTGACGGATTCCCCGAGTGAACAATCGCCTGCTCCGGCCGACATCCAGGACAGCCCCGTCGGTGTCGAGGACGACCGGAATCAGATCCGCATCACAGGCCAGCTGCCGGGCCGCCTCCGCGGAGATCGGCTCACCAGAGTTCATCAAAGTCGCCCCGGCGGTGCCGTTCACCAAGTTCTCGAGCGGGAGCAGGATCGACACCCGCGGCCGATCCCCACCACTGGTCGGGGCAGCCTGGCGGGTGAACAGGTCCTCGAACATCGCCACCAACGCGTCCGCCTGAAGCTGGGTGGTCGTGGGTGTCTCGGTCAGCGGATCGAGCCGGTCCTCGGCTTGGGCGTGCTGGTTCTTGAGTTGCCGGGCGTACGCCGTGATCAATGAGATGAACTTCTCCCCATCCACCGGAGACAACTGACCTTTGAACGTCACCGCTCCTGACGAGTTACGACCGAAGGCAAGGTATCGATCTCGCCTCGCCCTGCGTTCTTCGCGTTCGAGAAGTTTGCCGAGGCGGTCCTCCTCGACCTCTGGGAACAGGATCGCGACCGCCCGGTTCGCCAGCAATCGGAGATCATTCGGATGGAGCTCGTCCGCTTCGGCGATCAACGACTCCTGCACCGCGACGATCCGCTCCTCGGTGACCTCGTCGGGGAGATGCTTCAACCCGTGCACCATCGCCTGGGCCTGATCAGTCGTCACCGTCCCAGCACAGACCGCGTCGCCGATGACATCGAACCGATGGAGATGGCGAGAGAAGTACACGAACGCCCGCGCGGCCTTCAGCGGGGTGCGATCGGTGGTCATCAGGTGGTCGGCGGTGGTCCAGCCCCGGGCTTGGCAGAGTTTTCTGGTCTCGGCTTCGTGAGTGAGGCGCAGCCGCGCACCAGTCATCCGTTCCACCACGACGCCGAGGCGGTCGAGTCGACTGAGGGTCTGATCATCCGACAACTGCCACCCGGCGCCCGACACCAACCAGTCCAGACCGGACTCGATCTGGTCCAGGGGATCCCCGAACTCGGTGGGGTCAGTCGTTGTTGACATACCCCTGTTCTAGAGTCCCCCACTGACACGAATCCCCTGTGTGCACAGGAATTCGAGACAGTTTGCAGGATTCTTCGGAGTGGTTCGGAGGGTGGTTTCGACGGGCTCAACCGACGGATAGTCGCCTTCCTGCCAACAAGCTCCCGAAGGGGCGCTATTCCTCGATCCGGTTGCCCTCGTCGTCCCAGTGCTCCGCGACCTTCTTGCTGGGTTGCACCCGGGGTGGCTCGCCGGGTTGCTTGGGGTAGTCGGGCGGCCAGTTCAACTCGCCTCCGGGGAGCGACTCCCACAGTTCGAGCAGTGGCTCCAGGGAGTGGGCCTGGTCGTCCATGTCCGCCCATGGATCGCCGTCGGCCAGGTAGTCCGATGTCGTCGTCAGGTTGAAGTCGCGCGGGTCCGTGACCTCGGCCAGACCCTCCCAGGACATCGGCGTACTGACCGGGGCCCCGGGGCGCGCCCGCAGGCTCCACGCACTCGCGATCGTCCGATCCCGCAGGTTCTGGTTGTAGTCCAAGAAGATCCGGGAGCCGCGCTCCTCCTTCCACCACGCGGTCGTCACGCCTGGGTCGCGGCGCTCCAGTTCGCGCCCCAGACCGATGGCCGCATGCCGCACCTCGTCGAAGGTCCAGCGCGGCTGGATCCGTACGTAGATGTGGATTCCGCGGTTTCCGCTGGTCTTCGGGTACGCCCGCAGGCCGAGCTCGGCCAGTAATTCGCGGGTGACCTCCGCGACCCGCTGGGCATCGGCGAACGTGGTCCCCGACTGCGGATCGAGGTCCAGTCGCAACTCATCGGGATGGTCCACCTCGGGTCGGCGTACCGGCCAGGGATGGAAGGTCAGTGTTCCCATCTGGGCCGCCCAGACCAGTGCAGCCGGCTCGGTCGGACAGAGTTCGTCCGCAGTCCGCCCGCTCGGGAAGTTGATCTTCACCGTCTCGACGAAGTCGGGGGCGCCCTTGGGCAGCCGCTTCTGGTAGAAGCCGTCCCCCTCGCGGTCGGTCGGACCGGTGGCCAGTCGCATCCCCTCGCGCCACCCATCGGGCCAGCGTTCCATCGCGGTCGGTCGATCCCCGATGGAGCTCATCATCACCTCGCCCACGGAGGCGAAGTACTCACACACTTGGAGCTTGGTGATCTCCGGCGTGCGCTCGGTCGCCTCGTAGACGACGCGGTCGGGGCTGGAGACGCGCACCTCGCGTTCTCCCACCGTGACGTGTACCGCGGGGGTCTTGGCCATGGCTGCAGCCTAACCGCCCCAGTCCGCCCGGTCGATGATCATGCCAGGAAGTCGCGCACCAGCCGGTTCACCTGCTCAGGGTCCTGCCGGTTGACCCAGTGGCCGGCGTCGGAGATCATCTCGAGTCGGGCTCCGGGGACCTGTGCGGCGGCAGCCCGGGTGAACTTCGGCCGGACCCCGACGTCCTTGTCCCCCTGGATGAACAGGGTGGGGCAGGTGATCGTGTGCAGGAGTGGACGGAGGTCGACATTCATCCGCCGGAAGTTGATCGAGGTGATCTGCCAGTCCGAGACACCGGAGTGGCCAGTGCGCCACAGGTCGAGCACCTCGTCCACGATCTCGTCGAAGTCGTCGACCGGGCCAGCGAACAGCGTGCTGCGGATCGACCACTCGGCGAGTCTGCGGCTGCGGTACAGCAGGGAGGCGAACGCGGCACCCACCCGGGGCTGCTTGGCCGCGAGCCAGAGCAACTGGTGCACCCCCGGCGGGAAGTCGATGACGCCCCCGGGGGCCATCGCCACCAGTCGACGAACCCGGTCCGGCCGAGCGATGGCAGTGGCCAGGCCGGCGGCGCCCCCTTGGGAGATTCCGACGAGGTCGACCGTCGCCAGGCCGTAGTGGTCGAGCAGGGCCTCCACGCAGCCGACCAGGCGATCGTGATCGGCCACCCCGTCCCACGGCTGGCTGCCCCCTTGCTTCGGCCAGTCGAGGGCGTACACCGCGCGGTCGGCGGCGAGCACCGGCAGCAGCCGTGCCCAGCTCAGGTGGGCGTTGTCCATCCCACCGCCGCTGAGCAACACCACCGGGTCCCCGCCCTCGCCCGCACGAGTGACCCGGAGGCGGCCCTCCGGCTGTTCGATCCAGTCGTGGCTGGTCGTCGGTCCTGGTGTGTTCATGATCAGGTTCCGTTCTCGTGGTCAGGCCAGGAAGTCGCGCACGAACCGGTTCACCCGTTCCGGCTCCTGCCGGTTGACCCAGTGCCCCGCTCCGGAGATCATCTCCAGTTGTGCGCCGGGGACCTGCGCGGCGGCCGCCCGGGTGAACTTCGGCCGGATGCCGATGTCCTTGTCGCCCTGGATGAACAGCGTCGGGCAGGTGATCGTGTGCAGCTGGGGTCGCAGGTCCACCTTCATCCCCCAGAAGTCGAGTGAGGTGATCTGCCAGTCGGTCGCGCTGGTCCCGCCGTTGCGGACCATCTCGGCCATCACCTCGTCGACGATCTGGTCGAAGTCGTCCGGGGGTTGGGGCAACAGGGCGCTGCGGACGAACCACTCGGTCCCGGCCCGGCCGCGGAAGATCAGCGACGGCAAGGTCACCCGCAGGAACGGCACCACCGCCGTCAACCACATGAGCTGGTGCACCACCGGTGGGAAGGAGATGATGCCGCCCGGAGCGATGGGGACCAACCGCCGGACCCGGTCCGGGTGGGCGATCGTCGTGGCCAGCGCGAGGGCGCCGCCTTGGGACATACCGACCAGGTCCACCCGGTCGAGGTCGTAGTGGTCCAGAAGTGCCGTGACGCAGTTGATCAACCGCGGGTGGTCGGCCAGCCCGTCCCAGGGGATACTGCCACCCTGTTTCGGCCAGTCGAGGGCGTAGACGGCCCGATCGGCGGCCAGGGCGGGGATCATCCTGCCCCAGCTCAAGTGGGCGTTGTCGCTGCCGGCGCCGCTCAGCAACACCACCGGGCGGCCACCCTCCCCGGCCCGGGTGACCCGCAGCCGCCCCTCCGGTTGGTCGATCCAGTCGTGCGTGATGGTCGGGTCTCCGACGTTCATGATCAGGTGCCTTCTTCTCGGGTGCGCCACCGCTCCAGCAGCGCGGGGAGTTCGGTCTCCAGGAACCGGTACAGGTCCGTCACGTTCGCCAACCGCTCCCGCCGCTCCGGGCTGGCCCCGGCAAGCAGGTCCAACCCGCGCTCGCTCACCTCGCGGAACGCCGTCGTCTGCGCGTACCGCCGCATCAGCATCCGACTCCACCCATCGGGGGCGATCCGGAAGTACTCGTTGCGGTCCCCGCGGCGCCGCGTCCGCTCGACCAACCCACTCGGGGTGAGCAGTCGGATCGCCGAGGAGATCGAACTGCGGCTCACCTGCAGGGCCGCGGCCAACTGCGCCGGGGGCTGCTCGGGCGGGTCACAGATCAACAACCAGCCGATCACCCGACCCGGGATCAGTGGGAGGCCCTCAGCCACGAAGAACTCCGCGACCTGGTCCACATAGTCCAGTTCCGCCTCGGTGGGCTCACTGTGTGTCGCTTCCATGGTCACAGAATACCGTCGTTGCAGTAATTACTGCAATGAGTATGTTCCAGTCGGCGACCGGAGCTGGACCGGCTGGCAGGGACGCCTACGCTGGAGGTGACCAGGAGGAAGCAGATGACCCAGCACGAGACCGCCCCCGACACGACCGCCACCGAGCCCGCGGACAGCGTCGGCACGATCACCCGCACCGACTCCGAGTGGCGGGCCCGACTCTCGCCGCAGGAGTA
This sequence comes from Propionibacteriaceae bacterium, assembly GCA_052094425.1. Taxonomy (GTDB): domain Bacteria; phylum Actinomycetota; class Actinomycetes; order Propionibacteriales; family Propionibacteriaceae; genus Microlunatus. The sequence continues at coordinate 1,735 of JBQDIN010000131.1, read as the reverse complement.
CCAGGTGCTGCGACAGGCCGGCACCGAGCGCCCCTTCACCGGGGAGTACAACGAGACCACGGCCACCGGCGTGTACCGCTGTCGCGGTTGCGAGCAGGAGTTGTTCCGCAGTGATCAGAAGTTCGGCTCGCACTGCGGCTGGCCGTCCTTCTTCGAGCCGCTGGCCGAGGACCGGGTGCGCTACATCGAGGACACCACGATGGGCATGAAGCGGGTCGAGGTGCGCTGCGCGCGCTGCGACTCCCACCTCGGGCACGTCTTCGAGGGCGAGGGGTACGACACCCCGACCGACCTGCGTTACTGCATCAACTCGGTCAGCCTGGAACTGCAGCCGGCGGAGTAGCCGCAGCGCTCACCAGGTCGCGAGGATGGTGGCCAGTTCGCGGCGGCGACCGGTGTAGAAGGGGACCTCCTCGCGGGTGTGCCGCCGGGCGGCCGCTGCGCGCAGGTCGCGCATCAGGTCCACGATCCGGTGCAGTTCGTCGGCCTCGAAGGCCAGCATCCACTCGTAGTCGCCGAGCGCGAAGGAAGACACCGTGTTCGCCCGGACGTCCGGGTACGGGCGCGCCATCTTGCCGTGCTCGGACAGCATCTGGCGCCGCTCCTCGTCCGGCAGCAGGTACCACTCGTACGAGCGGACGAAGGGGTAGACGCACACATGCGCCTTGGGGTCCTCGTCACCCATGAACGCCGGCACGTGGCCCTTGTTGAACTCCGCGGGACGGTGCAGCGCCAGCTGCGACCAGACCGGTTCCAACTGCCGGCCGAGGTCGCTGCGGGCGAAGGCCAGGTAGGCGTCCTGCAGCACCTCCGAGGACGGCGCGTGCCACCACACCATCAGGTCCGCGTCCGCACGGAGGCCCGCCACGTCGTACCAGCCGCGGATGGTCAGGTCGGCGTCGGTGGTGGCGTCGGCGACCTGCTCACACGCGCCTCGGGCAAGGTCCGCCGGCGAGATGTCCCCGTCGAGTCGGCGGGGTCGACGGTAGACCGACCACATCGTGTAGCGGATGGTCTCGTTGATCTCGCGGGCCTTCATGGTCGGTGCCTCTCCTCGGTGCCGGTGTGCAGGAAGTCGATGATCGTCCCGGCTGCCTGCTCGGCGCCGGCGACGCAGGCGGCGATGCCGACCCCATCGTAGGCAGCCCCGCACACCGCCAGACCGGGGAGTCCCGCGATCACTTGGCGGACCTCGGCGATCCGCTCCCGGTGCCCGACGGCGTACTGCGGCAGGCCGCCACCCCAGCGCTGCACCCGCCCCTCGAGCAGGCTTGCCCCGGCCCAGCCGGGCAGAGTGGCCAACTCCGCGACCGTACGCCGGACCAGGGCATCGTCGGAGAGTTGGAGCAGTCGCTCCTCCCCCGCCCGGCCGATGCTGGCCCGCACCACGTGCACGTCCGGCCCGTGCTCCTCGGCCACCGCGTCCGCCAACCACTGCCACTTCCGGTCCGAGTGGGTCAGTGCCTTCACGGTCGGCAACTCCCCCGGCGGCACCAGCAGTCCGGAACCGACCAGGTCCGCCCCGCGCACCAGCAGCGACACCACTGCCATCGACGCGTACGCAATACCGTCCAACCGATCGGCGGCCGCCGGAGCCGGGGCGGCCAGCAATCGCGCCGTGGCCCGGGCCGGGGTGGCCAGCACCACGGCATCGACGTGCAGGCCCGTCGGCGCGGGTACGGGACCGGTGCGCAGTCGACAACCGCCGGACTCGACCTGCAGGTCCCGCACCGTG
>JBQDIN010000130.1:0-6686 GCA_052094425.1 Propionibacteriaceae bacterium | reverse complement strand
TCAGGTCGAGATCCTCATCCCCGGGCATCGTGTCCACCGGTGCTGACATACCCCACGCCTAGAGATCCCCACTGACACTTTTCCCTGCGTCCACAGGGAAATCGTGCCCATTCCGGGATTCTTTTCGCGGTGGGGTGGGGTGTGGTCTCGACAGGCTCGACCAGCGGCAGGACGGTCTCGACCAGCGGAGGGGCGGCTCAGCGGAGCAGGTTGATGATGGCGATGACGCCGACGAGGACGATCACCACGCGGTACAACTGTTGCGGGAGTTTGCGGCCGATCCGACCGCCGATCTGGGCGCCGATGACCGAGCCGACCGCGATCGCACCGGCGACCCACCAGTTGATGTCGGCCACCACGATGAAGATCACCGCGGCGATCCCGTTCACGATCAGGGCGAGGACGTTCTTCACCGCGTTCACCCGAGCCAGCGTCTCCGGCAGGCCGATGCCCATCAGGGCGATCAGCAGCACACCTTGGGCGGCGCCGAAGTAGCCGCCGTACACGCCGGTGGCCAGCACTCCCAGCCACAACCACACCGATCCATGCGGCGGGGCGTCACCGACACCGAGGCGGAGCCGGCGGGCGGCGACCCGGGTGGACAACCACGGCTGCACGATCACCAGCAGGCAGCCCAAGCCGATCAGCACCGGGACGATGGCGTTGAAGGCACTGGCCGGCAGCTTCAGCAACAACAGGGCGCCGATGATGCCGCCGATCAGGGAGGCGAGGCCCAACCGCAGTACTCGACTCCCCTGTCCCGCCAGCTCGGGCCGGGTGGCCAGCGAGCCGGAGATCGAGCCCGGGGTGATACCGACGCAGTTGGACACGTTCGCAGTCACCGGCGGTACCCCGAGGGCCAACAGGGTGGGGAAGGTGATCAAGGTACCCGAACCCACCACGGTGTTGATCAGTCCGGCACCGACTCCGGCGCCCGCGAGGAGGAGTAGTTCCCACCCCGTCACCGGGGCGGTTCGTCCTCATCCTGCGGGTTCGGCGGGGCGCCCGGATCTGCTGCGGTTCCGGGCTGCGGGGACCGCCCCGAGGACGGAGGCTGCTTCGAGGACGGGGACTCCGATGACTGGGCATGCTGCGGGGCGACCTCGGACGGCCCGACCCCGGGCACGGCACTCGGGTCCCCGGAGGTGACCGAGCGCTGGCCACCCAGGGAGCGTCCGGCCTTGCCGAGGCCCGGATTCTCCAGTTGCTGGGCCACCGCGATCGCCTCCTTGACTGCCTCCTGGGAGGCATCCTCGTCGGCGATCTTCTGGTCCTGGATCTCCTGCTGGACATCCACCTTGGGCGGCGCGGTGAACTCCGTTCGGTCCGTCTGTTGCGGAATCGACGAGGCGGCCTGGCCGACAGCGCTGCCGAGGCCCTCGAGGGCCTTGTTCAACTCCGAGGGCACCACCCAGACCTTGTTCGCGTCCCCCTGGGCGATCGACGGCAGCATCTGCATGTACTGGTAGGCCAGCAGGGACTGGTCCGGCTTGCCGGCATGGATGGCTCCGAACACCGTCGTGATCGCCTGGGCCTCGCCCTCGGCATGCAGCATCTGGGACTGCCGGTCGGCCTGGGCCCGCAGCACCTGGGCCTCGCGATCGCCCTGGGCGCGCAGGATCGAGGACTCCCGATCACCGGAGGCAGCCAGGATCTGGGACTGCCGCTGGCCTTCCGCGAGCAGGATCTGGGCCCGCTTGTCCCGCTCGGCCCGGGCGCCCTTCTCCATCGCGTCCCGGATGGTCGGCGGCGGATCGATGGCCCGCAACTCGACCCGGTTGACCTTGATCCCCCACTTGCCAGTCGCCTCGTCGAGGACGAGCCGGAGCTTCTGGTTGATCTCCTCGCGGCTGGTCAGGGTCTGTTCGAGGTCCAGCCCGCCGATGATGTTGCGCAACGTGGTCTGCGTCAGTTGCTCGATCGCCTTGATGTAGTCCTGCGCCTCGTACGCCGCGCGAACGGGGTCGATCACCTGGAAGTAGATCACCGAGTCGATACTCACCATCAGGTTGTCCTCGGTGATCACGCCCTGCGGCGGGAACGGGACGACGGACTCCCGCATGTCGAGGTTGTAGCGCAGCTTGTCCACCAACGGGACGACGAGGTGCGGGCCGGGGTCGAGGGTGCGGTGGTACTTGCCCAGCCGCTCCACCACGGCGACCCGTTGCTGACGGATGAATCGAACCGCGCTGAACAGGAAGATCACCACCAGGGCGACCAGCGCAATCAGCAGGAAGAACTGGAACGGGTCCATGATCATGCTCCTCGTCTACGGCAGTTCGCCGTGCTTGGGGTACACCACGGCGATCGCGCCTTCAATCGCGTACACCTCGATCTCGGTGCCGGCCTCGATCACCATCTCCTCGTCGAAACTTCGGGCGGTCCACGACTGGCCGTCGATCTTCACCTCACCGATCGGCTGGGAGGTGATCTCGGAGGCGGCTGTTCCCGAACTGCCCACCAACTTCTCGAGCGACGACCGATAGCCAGGCATGTTGCGGACGTGGCGCAGCAGGGTGGGTCGGAGCAGTCCGAGCATCACCAGCGAGATGGCGGCGGCGACGAGGATCTGTAGCCACCAGAGCCCCGGGGCGACCAGCGCGACCCCGGCACCCGCCAGGGCGCCGGTGGCCAGCATGATCAACACCAGATCCAGGGTCAGCATCTCGGCGATCCCGAGCAAGGCGGCCAGGGAGACCCAGATGACCCAGGCGTTGTCGCCCAGCCAGTCGGACAGGTTCTCCGGCATCGTCGTCTCCCTCCGCTGCGGCCTGCAGTGCCTCCATGGTGCCAGATCGGCCGAAGTGGCCTCCCGGGGTCAGCCCCTCCGTGGGGGTCGGCGGCTCCCGGATCGTGCTCAGACGGCCCGGGCGGACCACCGACCGTCGGCGCGCGAGATCGACAACTCCAGCCCGAAGGTGGCACTCATCGTGGCCGAGGTGAGGGTCTCCTCGATCGGCCCTGCGGCCACCACCTCGCCCTGGCGCAGCAACAGCGCATGGGTGACGCCCGCGGGGATCTCCTCCACGTGGTGGGTGACCAGCACACTGGCCGGCGCGTACGGGTCCCGGGCCAGTTCGCCCAAGGTCCGGACCAACTCCTCCCGGCCGGCGAGGTCGAGGCCGGCCGCCGGCTCGTCCAGCAGCAGCAACTCGGGGTCGGTCATCAGGGCGCGGGCGATCTGTACCCGCTTGCGCTCCCCCTCGCTCAACGTCCCGAAGGTGCGATCGCCGAGATGGTCGATCCGGAGCTGGCCGAGCAACTCCTCGGCCCGCTCATGATCAAGGGGGTCGTAGTCCTCCCGCCACCGGCCGAGCACTGCGTACGAAGCCGACACGACCACGTCGCGGACACTCTCCGAACGCGGGATCCGGTCGGCCAGTGCGGCCGAGGTGAGGCCGATTCGCGGCCGCAACTCGAACACGTCGACCGTCCCGAGCACCTCGCCGAGCAGTCCGACGACTCCGTCGCTCGGGTGGATCTGGGCTCCCAGCACCTGCAGCAGGGTGGTCTTTCCGGCACCGTTCGGTCCGATCACGACCCACCGGTCCTCCTCCTGGACCTGCCAGGTGACCTCCTGCAACAGGGTCGCCTGACCGCGGACGATGCTCACACCAGCGAGATCAACAACAGCCACCATGCTCTAGAACCTACAAGACGTAAGGTTGCCCGGTGCAGTTGCTCACCGCGATCCGTCTGACCACGCACCTGAATGCCCTGCGCCACGGTCTGGTCAGCCCCGAGGTGGCGGCCCGGACCGTGGTCGGAGCCGACACCGCCCACCACGTGGTGGATCCCGAGGGGTTGCTCGGCCTGGACACCTTCGCCGCCAACGGACTGGAGGAGGCGCTGGTCGCGGCCGGTCCGTTCGAGCCCGAGGGGTGGGTGCTCACCCTGCCCCGCCCGGGTGCCCTGGGGGCGTTGCGCGGCCCGGCCGAGATGACCACCGCTGCCCTCGAAGCCGGGGCCGCGGTGATCGGATTGAGCGGCAGTCTCGCCTTCGTCCCGCACGTGGTCGGTACCGCGGTCCAGTGGCAGGTCTTCCCCGCCAACAGGCCCTTCCCGCCGCCGAGCCCGTACGAGTCGGAACGCGAACTGGCCCAGGCCGTACTCACAGCGGGGACGGCCCTGGAGGAGCTCGACCGGATCGAGACCGGGGATCGACCCGAACTGGACACCCCGGTGGTGCTGCCGGCCGGCTACAGCCCGCGCCAGCAGTCGGCCGCCACCCGGGCGCACCGACTGGTGCAGGCCTGCGAGCTGGCCCTCGACGACGACAGTGGGGTGCTCTCCTCGCACGCGATCGAGCGCCGGCAGTCGACCCTCCGGGAGTTGCTCGCGGCCGCCTCCGCGGCCTTGTGCGCGGCCTGCACCTGGGTCGACTGAGCCGGCCGACGGCTCCGGCCGGCGAATCTCGGCTACAGCTTCGCGACCTGCAGCAGGGACTCGCGGAAGCGGGCTGTGCCCTCCGGGTCCACGAACCGACCGATGTCGAAACAGATCACGTGCCGGCAGCCGGCCCGTTGGTATTCCTCCATCCGCTCCCGGACCTGTTCGGGGGAGCCGTGCAGCACCGCCTCGGCCACCACCCCGTCCGGAATCGCCTCGAGCATTCCGGTGGCACGATCCGGGTCGATCAGGTGCGGGATGTAGCCGTGGTCGAGGGGGTACTCCCCGCCGTGGCGGGCGAAACCGTCCGGCCCCCGATAGAGGGCCACCGCCCGTACCGACGGATGCCGCAGCAGGTCGGCACTCTCCTGTTCGGTGGTGCCCAGCGCCGACCAGGTGAAGACGGTGGTGTCGATCTGGGCCGGATCCCGGCCGGCCTGCTCGGCCTTCGCCCGCAGCTCCCCGAGTTTCTGCGCGTACACCTGGGGCGGGAGGCTGGTGGGCAGCCACCCGTCGGCGTGCTTGGCCGTCAACTCCAGCATCTTCGGCCCGTGCGCGGCCAGGTAGAGGCCGAAGGAGGAGACGTCGGCGATCCCGAGCGAGGCCCCGGTCCGGTCCTCGGGATCTGCGTGTCGGAGGTTGGTCAACTGTTCGAGCGCCGGTCGCAGGTAGTGCAGCCGCCCGGTGCGCTCCAATCCCGGGTGCAATCCGTACGGCTGCAACTGTCCCGGGTCGCCGACGCCGAGACCGAGCCGCATCGGCCGGTTGCCGAGCCAGCCGACCGTACTCGCGAACTGGGCGAGGGCCACCGCGCTCCGGCGGACCGGATCGGTGACCGCCACCCCGAGAGTGACGCGTCGAGTCCGGCTGGCCCCGGCGGCGAGCAGCGACAACGAGTCGAGGAGTTGGTGGGGATCCGGCAACACGCCCCCGGCTGCCCCGCGCGGGAACCAGCCCTGCAGGTGGTCGATCAACCACGCCGCCTCGATCTCATCGTGGGCGTCGGCCCACTCCATGTCGTCGAGCGGGTCACCCTGGGGGTGCACCGCGATCGGGGCGCCGAAGGTCAGCGGCTGGTCCATGATGCGTCCTCCACTCCGTGCTGGTCGGTCGGCCCGGTTCGGGCCGGTTGGTCTGCTGGTGGCCCGCCGCGGCGAGGCGCGTACCGCTCCTTCAGGAACAACGCAGCGATCGCGGAGACGACGCCGACGCCGCTCATGTAGAGGGCGATCGACAGCCAACTGCCGGTGGCGCCGAGCAAGGCGGTGGCGATGATCGGCGCGATCGCACTGCTGATGATCGTGCCGAAGGTGTAACCGATGGACAAGCCGGTATAGCGGATGTCGGCGGGGAACACGTGCGCGAAGTAGGTCGGCATCGTGCCGTAGTTGGCCATGTAGCCGATGAACAGCAACAGGAAACCGCCGAGCATGAAGGCGAAACTTCGACTCTCCAGTCCGAGGAACCACAGGTAGGGGGTGATGATCATGCCGACGATCCCGACCAGGAAGATGGCGCGGCGATTGACCCGGTCGGACAACCAGCCGAAGAACGGGATGCACACGATCGTCACCACGTTGATGATGATCACCAACGTGAGCAGGGTGCTGCGCTCCAGGGCCAATGACTCCGTCCCGTAGCTGAGCGAATAGACCGTCCCGATGTAGAAGGTGACCCCGGCCGATGCGTAGGCGAACATCATCAGCACGGCCTGGCGCCAGTGCCGAGCCAGCACCTCGACGATGGGTGCCCGGCTCACTCCGCCGGCCTCCTTCACCTCGGCGAATTCCGGGCTCTCCGCCAACTTGAGCCGGATCATCAGCCCGAGCACAACCAGCACCACGCTGAGCAGGAACGGGATCCGCCAGCCCCAGGCGTTGAAGGTTTCGTCCGGCAGCCGGGCCAGGACCAGGAACACCAGGTTGGCCAGCAACAGGCCCCAAGCGGCGCCGGTGTTGACGATGGCGCCGAAGAAGCCGCGCTTGCCCTCCCCCGCGTGCTCGACACTCATCAGCACCGCGCCGCCGTACTCGCCGCCGAGGGAGAGGCCCTGCAGCACCCGCAGCAGTACCAGCAGGATCGGGGCCGCGACCCCGATGGTGGCATAGGTGGGCAGCAGTCCGATGCCCAGGGTGGCGCAGCCCATCAGGGTCAGGGTGATCACGAGCGTGGACTTGCGGCCGAGCCGGTCACCGAAGTGTCCGAAGATCGCGCCACCGATCGGCCGGGCGATGAAGGCCATCGCGAACGAGGAGAGGGAGAGCAGGGTGCTGACGACCGGGTCGAACTCGGGGAAG
>JBQDIN010000129.1:0-6739 GCA_052094425.1 Propionibacteriaceae bacterium | reverse complement strand
CTTCGGGATGAAGGGCGGCGCGGCCGGCGGCGGGTACGCCCAGGTGGTGCCGATGAGCGACATCAACCTGCACTTCACCGGCGACTTCGCCGCCCTGGCCGCGGCGAACAACCTGCTCGCGGCCCTGATCGACAACCACCTGCACCACGGCAACGAACTGGGCCTCGATGCCCGCAGCATCACCTGGAAGCGGGCCCTCGACCTGAATGACCGGGCGCTGCGCGAGGTCGTCGTCGGGCTCGGCGGGGTCGGTAACGGCTACCCCCGTGAGGACGGCTTCGACATCGTCGTCGCCTCCGAACTGATGGCGATCTACTGCCTGACCGAGTCATGGTCCGACCTGAAGCGGCGGATCGGCGACATCGTGATCGGCTACACCCGGGACAAGCGACCGGTCACCGCCCGCGACCTGCGGGCCGAGGGGGCGATGACGGTGCTCCTGCGCGACGCGCTGGCGCCCAACCTGGTGCAGACGATGGAGCACGCCCCGGCCTTCGTGCACGGCGGACCGTTCGCCAACATCGCCCACGGCTGCAACTCGGTGATGGCGACCCGGGCCGGTCTCGCCCTGGCCGACTACGTCATCACCGAGGCCGGCTTCGGGGCCGACCTCGGGGCGGAGAAGTTCGTCGACATCAAGTGCCGCAAGACCGGGCTGCGCCCGGATCTGGCGGTGGTGGTCGCCACCGTACGCGCCTGCAAGTACCACGGCGGGATGGCGACCGAGGACCTGTCTACGGAGGACTTGTCCGCCGTCGAGGGCGGGATGGCGAACCTGCGCCGTCACCTGCGCAACATCCGCGAGCACCACGGGATCGCCTGCGTGGTGGCGATCAACCGCTTCCCGACCGACACCGACGCCGAGGTGCAACGGCTCGTCGACCTCTGCCGGGAGGAGGGTGTCACCGCCTACCCGGCCACCCACTTCACCGACGGCGGGGACGGCGCCCGCGCCCTCGCCGAGGGGGTGTTGCAGACCCTGGCCGAGCCCTCACCGTACGAGTTCTCCTTCACCTACCCCGACGACCTGCCGCTGGTCGAGAAGGTCGAGACGGTGGCCCGAAAACTCTACGATGCCGCCGAGGTGACCTGGGAGCCGAAGGCGCGGCGGCTGCTGCAGCGATTCACCGACCTCGGGTACGCTGACCTGCCGGTGTGCATCGCGAAGACCCAGTACTCGTTCTCCACCGACCCCACCCGGCGCGGCGCCCCCTCCGGACACACCCTGAACGTGCGTGAGGTGCGACTGGCGGCCGGTGCCGGATTCGTGGTGGCGGTCTGCGGCGACGTGATGACGATGCCGGGACTCCCCCGCGAGCCCGCCTCGACCCGAATGACCCTCGACGACGACGGCGTGATCACCGGTCTGTCGTGAGCACGGGCGCGTCCCGCCGGTGCCCCGGTGATCAATCTCTGGCCGGGTCCCCGGCCGCGGCGGGCGGGTGCCAGCCGAGCCGCGCGGAGACGATGCCGGCTGCCACGATCACCTGCCGACACAGGAAATCGACCGCTGCATCGTCGAAGCGGAAGGTCGGCCCGGAGATCGACAACGAGGCGACCACGTCACCGTGGGCGTTGTGCACCGGCGCCGCCACCGCGGTCAAACCGATCTCCAGTTCGTCGCCGACGATCGAGTAGCCATCGGTCCGGACCCGGGCGACCTCGGCCAGCAAACTGGCATGGTCGGTGACCGTGTGCGGGGTGTAGGTCTCCAGCGTCCGCCCGGTCTCCCGGCGGATCTGTTGGTCGGTCAGTCCGGACAACAGCACCTTGCCGTTGGACGTGGCGTGCAAGGGAATTCGCTGTCCGACCCAGTTGTGCGACTGCACCGCGGACGAGCCGGAGACCTGGTCCAGGTACAGGGCAGCCCGATCATGGAGTACCGCGATGTTCACCGTCTCGCCGGTCTCCAAGGCGAGCGCGCGGGCCGTCGGACGCGCCTCCTGCACGACGTCCAGACGAGCTGTGGTGGCCCCCGCCAGACGCAGGATTCCCAACCCCAGTCGATACTTGCCGCGCGCGATGTCCTGCTCGACCAGGTCCCGGGCCTCGAGCGCCTGGACCAGCCGGAAGGCGGTGGACTTGTGCACCCCGAGCTCGGCAGCGATCTCGGTCACGCCGGCCAGCCCGCGCTGGGCCAGCACGTCGAGCACACTGATCGCGCGGTCGACCGACTGGATCGCGCTGGGCTTCTTGCTCGCGTCGGCACGGGACGGATGGCTCACACGGCGACTGTAGTGCAGCCGACTCGGATGGTCGTGCGATCCCGGCCATCGCTGGCGACACCACCCACCCCGACCACGGCGGGCCGGTCCCCGATCGGGACGGGCCGCGGACGTAGCATGGGGCCGCACCCGAGCAGGAACGCACCAGAAGGCAGCAGATGAGCAACGGCACCCAGTCGATCGACCGCGCAGCGGAGGTGCTGTCGTTGGTCGTCCGGGCCGAGGAGCCGCTCACCTACACGCAAGTTGTGGAGATGACCGAGCTGGCCCGGTCCACCGTGTCGCGGTTGCTGCAGGCACTGGAACGCAACGGCCTGGTCGAGCGCGACCGGGACGGCCGGTACCGGGGCGGCATGCTGTTCGCCCAGTACGCCACCCGCTTCGACCGGGTCCAGTCGATCGCGGCCATCGCCCAACCGGCCCTGGAGCGGGTGAGCGAGCAGACCGGCGAGACCGTCACCCTCGGCCTGCCGAGCGGCGACACGGTGATCCATGTCGCCCAGGTCGACTCGGCCTACGTGCTGGGGGCGACGAACTGGGTCCACGTCGAGGTTCCCACCCACACTTCCGCACTCGGCAAGGTGATGTATGCCTTCGGTGCGATCGCGATGCCCCAAGCACGCCTGCAACGACGCACCGCACGGACGCTGACCTCGCGGTCCGCCCTCGACCGCGAACTCGCGGCGGTGCGTGAGGTCGGCTACGCGGTCACCCACGAGGAGTTCGAGGAGGGTCTGGACGCGGTCGCCGCCCCGATCCACTGGCCGGACGGCACCGTGCACGCGGCCGTCGGCGTGTCGGGGCCGTCACTGCGGTTCACCGAGGAGCACGAGCGCTACGGCACGTTGTTGATCAGCGAGGCCGAACTGCTGGCCAAGGTCCTCCGCCGCCGCGACTCCCCGCAGTGATCAACTTCTCCCTACGATCACTCCCCTTGTGATCACATCCCTGTGATCACAGGGAGACCAGCCCGGCGTCCATCCGTTCGTGGCACTCCCGACGCCACTTCTCGGTGGCCGCCACCTGGTTGAAGGTGAAGATGTGCAGGCCCTCGACCCTGGCAGCTGCGGGTGCGATGGTCGGCGCGATCCGGGCGATGAAGCGTTCCGGACGATAGCCGCCGGGCGAGGCGATCCGGGTCAGGATCCGTTTGTTCTTCGCCAGGAAGCGCGACGACTCCCCGATCCCGATCCGGGTGGCCATGGTCATCAGCTTGGTGGCCTCGACCTGACCCGCCATCCCGATCAACAGCGGCATCTCCAGGCCGCGGGCACGGACCCGCCGTACCCAGGCCGAGAGCACGCCCGGGTCGAAGCACAAGTTACTCACGATGTGGGTCGCATGATCACGCTTGTCCCACATGGCCTGGATCGTGAGGTCGTCGTGGATGGACGGATGCGACTCGGGGTAGCCCGCCACTCCGACGTGGCGGAACGGGGCACCCATCGCCGACAGGTCTCGGAGCAGTTCCAGCGAGGAGGTGTAGGCCCCCACCGCGGGGGTCGCATCCCCGGCCGGGACGAAGACGCTGTCTACGCCCGCCTGCCGGAGCCGGGCGACGATATCGGTGAGTTCGACCCGATCGGTGATCATCCGGGCAGCGAGGTGCGGGACCATCCGGTAGCCGCGGGCCTGCAGGTCCTCGGCCACGGCCAGGGTCGCGGCCAACCCGAGGCTGACGGAGGCAGTCACCGTCAGGGTGCGGCCGAGCGGTACGTGCTGGACGACCTCCGCGGTGATCGTCCGGGTGGGCAGGATCTCGTAGCGCGGCGCCTCGAGCAGGCGACGCATGACGGGTGTCCCCGATCGGTTCCTCATGCCGTTCACTCCTGACGGCGCCGTCTCGATCTCGTCCGGCGCATTCCCTTGCTCCCGACCTGTGATGAAGTTTACACTCATCATGTGGGAGTTGAGTTCCATCATGTAGAACTCTGAGGAACGGAGATCCTGGTGAGCACCACGGCTGAGAACGGGAATGCCGCAGTCGACGGGTCCGGCGCGGCGACCCCCCCGAGCGGCACGACACCCCCGAACAAGAACATCCCGAGCATCGACCAGACAGACCGGAAGGTGCCGATCAACCTGCGCCAGTCCGGGCCCACGCCGGTCGAGACCCTGATCGACACCCGAATCCGCAAGTCCCCGTACTGGGAGTTGTCGATGCAGGCGGGCTGCTGGCGAGCATCGGTGTACAACCGGATGTACCACCCGCGCGGGTACGTGCCGCGCGAGCAGGGCGGCATGATGGCCGAGTACGAGGCCCTGGTCAATCACGTGACCCTGTGGAATGTCGCCGTCGAGCGGCAGATCCAGGTCACCGGACCGGATGCCGAGGCCTTCGTCAACTACGTGATCACCCGGGACGCGAGCAAGATTCCGGTGATGCGCGCGCGCTACGTCATCCTCTGCAACTCCGAGGGCGGGATCCTGAACGACCCGGTGCTGCTGCGAGTGGCCGAGGACGAGTTCTGGTTCAGCCTCTCCGACACGGACCTGATGCTGTGGCTGCAGGGAGTCAACGTCGGCATGGGCTTCGACGTCCGGATCGCCGAGATCGACGTCGCCCCGGTGCAGATCCAAGGGCCCAAGTCGATCGACCTGATGGTCGACCTCGTCGGACCGGCGGCCGCCGACCTGCCCTCGTACGGCCTGATGGCGACCGAGATCGCGGGCTGCGACGTGCTCGTGTCACAAACCGGCTTCACCGGCGAGAAGGGGTACGAGATCTACCTGCGGGACGCGACCCTGCATGCGGAGGCACTGTGGAACGAGGTCCTCCGCGCGGGCGAGCGCCACCAGCTCCAGGTGGTCGCCCCCTCACACCACCGCCGGATCGCCGCGGGCATCCTCTCCTGGGGACAGGACATGGACTTCGAGACCCTCCCCTTCCAGGTGAATCTCGCCTACCAGGTGCCGCGGCAGAAGAACGCCGACTACGTCGGCAAGGCCGCCCTCGAGGCGGCCCGCGACCAGATTGAGGCCGGCGAACCGCCGTTCACCCACCAACTCGTGGGCATCAAGCTCGGCGGCCAGCCGATCGACGACTACGCTCCGGACTTCTGGTTGATCAGCGCTGAGCCCGGCGGTGACCCGATCGGCTACGTCACCTCACCGTGGTATGCCCCGGAACTCGAGGTCAACATCGCGATGGGTCACGTCCCGGTCGCCCTGACCCGGCTCGGTACGCCGCTGTGGATCCACCTGCCCGACGAGTACGCCGAGACACCGGGAGAACCGGTCCGCGGCGAGGTGGTCGAGGTTCCGTTCCGCCCATCGGTCAACCCGAACCAGCGGGAACGGCTGAAGCAGAAGGGACTCGACGCCGCCGTCTGAGGGACTGGCCCGGAGCCTAGGCTGCGGGCAGGTGCCCGACGTAGCTCAATGTGGTTGCGGCCATGCTGATCACCAGCATGCCCAGCGCGTTGACGAAGAGGTTCCGGCTGAAGTCCTTGGCGCGTAGGTGCATGGCGATGGCGACGACGAAGTAGGCGATCACGCCGAGGGCTGCCGCAAGGCCGAGGTAGGGCACCCAGATTCCGGCGACCAGCGCCGCGGACGCGACGAACTTGACCACCGTAGTCGCCGGCCAGAATTCGCGCGGCCAGGCGACATCGGTGAGGCACTGCGCAACGAAGGCCACCGGCTTGATGCAGATCAGGCCGTCGGCGAACTGGATCACGGCCAGGACCACGACCGGCCAGATCGGTTGTGGAAGGGCAGCCAAGGTGAGCATGGCTCGACCGTACCATACGGTATGGTATGTCCCGAAGGGATGATGACCATGATGACACGGCAGGACTGGATCACACGCGGACTCGAAGCCTTGGCCGAGGGCGGACTCCCGAGTGTGCGGATTGATCGACTCGCGGCGGAACTGGGCGTCAGCAAGGGTTCGTTCCACCACCACTTCGCGGGAGCGGCAGCCTATCGACGAGAACTCCTGCAGTCCTACGAGGACCAGGCCCTCACCGCCTTCCACGCGGTCGGCGGCAGCGGGCAGGGCCTGGCTCTCCTGGAAGCACTGCTGGACTCCCTCGACGAGCTCTACGACGCGCGGATCGAGGCAGCCATCCGTGCCTGGGCGATGCACGACGAGGATGCGAAGCAAGTCATCGACCGACTGGACCGAGAACGCTTGCGCTTCCTCACCGACATCTGGGGTACGGCGCTGCCGGACCCCGGCCAGGCACGCATCGCGGCGCTGCTCCCGCATCTGGTGACCATCGGCGCCAGTGTCAGCTCGGCCACCGTCTCACCTGAGGACCTGCGCTCCGCGCTGCGCCTACTGTTGCTCCAGGTGCCCACCGTCCCGCAGGCACTGGATCCGGACATGGGCCACTGAGGCTCGCGGAACTCATCCCCGGGCGAGGATCGCCCACTCCGGATGGGGCCCGAGGGCCGGGACGCCGAGGCGTTCGGCCACCACCGGGACGGTGACCAACTTCAGGAGGCTGGCGATGTCCAGGTCGTCGGTCCCTTGATCAACCTCGTCCGGTCCCAGCACCCGTACCGTG
>JBQDIN010000128.1:0-6800 GCA_052094425.1 Propionibacteriaceae bacterium | reverse complement strand
TGGGCGGCGACGATCGGCGCCAGCACGACCGCCATCGCGCCGGTCGGTCCGGACACCTGCACGTTGGACCCGCCGAAGACGGCGGCGATCACACCAGCCACCACGGCAGTCACCAGACCGGCCGCCGGCCCGACCCCGGAACTGACTCCGAAAGCGAGCGCGAGGGGCAGGGCGACCACGCCGACCGTGATCCCGGCGAACAGGTCGGACCGCCAACTGCGCGGCAGTTGGGCGTAGTCGTCCCGTCGTGGCCAGAGCCCCGCGGCGGAACCGAAGTGCTGGGCCAGCGCCCGTCTCACGCGCGTCCCGCGGGGGCCGTACGGCCGAGCGGGGGAAGTTCGTCGGCCGCGGCCAACTGCTCCGAGGCATCGGAGAGTTGGCTGCGCAGGAAGGCCCGGGCGACCACCAGGAGCTCGGCCACCAGGGGCTGGCTCAACCGGTACGCGACCAGGTTTCCGGTCCGGGTCGAAGAAACGACGCCAGCATGTTTGAGCACCGCCAGGTGCTGGGAGAGGTGGGACGGTTCGGCGTCCAGAGTGGCGAGCAATGCGCGTACCCCGACCGTCTGGTCCTCCGCCGCGGCCAGCACCTCGAGGACCTGGATCCGGGTCGGGTGCCCGAGGCTCTTGAACAGGTCGGCCTTGATCCGATACAACGGCGCGGACCGGCCGGAAAGCGGAGTGGAAGTGGACATCACCCCATTCAATCAATCATTTTCGAAAAACCCAAAGTCATCAACTTGGCCATGCGCAGGTCATCCGGCCACGGCAGTCCGCCAACACGCTGGCTATCCTCGGGGCGTGACCCCCCGCTCCCTGTTCCGTGTCGTTGCCGTGGCCGAGGCCGTGACCTGGACTCTGTTGATCATCGGCATGGTCCTCAAGTACGTCACGGACACCACCGAGGTGGGGGTTCGGATCGGCGGCAGCCTGCACGGGTTCGTCTTCCTGTCCTACGTCGTCACCACCTGCGCAGTGGCCGTGGACAAGCGGTGGCCACCGCGCACCGCACTCCTCGCCCTGGTCTGTGCCATCGTGCCGTACGCGACCATTCCGCTGGAGGTCCGCGCTGTCCGGACTGGCCGGCTCGAGCCCGGTCCCTGGCGGCTGGGGCCCGGTCGGGATCAGCCGACCGGCCTCGTCGAACGCCTCCTCGCCGGCTTCCTGCGGCATCCGGTCATCTCCGTCGTGGTGGCCCTGGTCGTCATCGCGGCCGTATTCAGTGGCCTGCTCGCGCTCGGGCCGCCGACCGAATGGTGACCACCCCCGACCCGGACCGCGCCGTCCGGATCGCCGGCGCCTACGACGCGGTGGCGGAGCTGTACGCGGAGATGTTCGCCGACCCAACCCTGGCGAGCGAGGTCGGGGATCGAGTGCTGCTGGACCGGTTCGCGGCCCGAATCCTCGCCACCGGCGGTCGCCGTACGGCCGACCTCGGCTGCGGCCCAGGCCATGCCTCGGCCTATCTCACCGCCGCCGGGCTGGAGGTGCACGGCTACGACGTGTCGCCGGCCATGATCAAGATCGCCACGGCTGCCCACCCGGACCTGACCTTCCATGTCGGCTCCCTCGATGCCCTGCCCGACGAGGACGACTCCCTCGACGGAGCCCTGGTCCGCTTCTCGATCATCCACACTCCCCCGGTCGAGGTGCCCGGCCATCTGTCCGAGGTGGCCCGAGTGCTGTGCACCGGCGGCGCGGCGCTGATCTCCTTCCAGGCCACCGACGACGTCGACCTGGGAGTGGAGTCTTTCGACCACAGGGTGATCACCGGCTATCGCTGGCATCCGGACCGGATGTCCGGGCTGCTCGGCGAGGCCGGCCTCACCGAGGTGGATCGGCTGGTCAACCCGGTCTCGGAGGGCCACCGCTTCCCCGAGGCCCACCTACTCCTCGCCAAGGTCTGACGGCTCCCACCACCAACATCCTTGCGCGACATCGTGGGTGTGACTAGCCTCGTCCGGGCCCGTCTCGAGGGTCGCCCGCCGGCTGCGAGAGCACCCGCATCACCGCCTCGCTGAACTTCCCAGAGGAACCTTCGCTTGTCACCTGATCCCACCGCCCTGCACCCACTCGCCGCCCACGAGCGTGTGGTGTTCCTCAAACCGTTGATCACCGGGTCGCAGATCGAGGTCGGTGACTACACCTACTACGACGACCCGGACGCAGCCGCGGACTTCGAGCATCGCAACGTGCTCTACGCCTACGGGCCAGAGCGGCTGATCATCGGCAAGTACTGCGCGATCGCGACGGGTACGAGGTTTTTGCTGGCCGGCGCCGAGCATCCGACGATGGGAGTGTCCACCTTCCCGTTCACCATGTTCGGCGGCCGCTGGGCCGAGCAGACCCTCGACATCGTCACTGACATGCCGAGCCGCAGCGACACCGTCATCGGCAACGACGTCTGGTTCGGCTACCAGGCCATCGTCATGCCCGGTGTGCAGATCGGCGACGGCGCAATCATCGCGGCAGGTGCGGTGGTGACGGCCGACGTACCCCCGTACACGATCGTCGGCGGCAATCCGGCCCGACCGATCCGACAACGCTTCGCCGAACCGGACATCGAACGGCTGCTGCGCGCCGCATGGTGGGACTGGCCGGCCAACCTCGTCACCGAACATGCCCGCACCATCATGGCCGGCACGCCGGGCGAGATCGAGCGCATCGCCGCCGACCACCACGACCGGGAGAAGGACGGATGACCCACACTTCGCTCGAGGAGCACGCCGTGCCGGGTGGCCCCTACGGCCTCACCACCGGTCCGGACGGCGCACTCTGGATCACCCTGCTCCACCATGATCAGATCGGCCGATTCGTGCCCGGGGAGCCGATCACGACCCACCAACTCACCCCGGGCTGTGGGCCGACGATCATCACCAGAGGACCCGACGACGCACTCTGGTTCACCGAGTACCGGTCCCACCAGATCGGGCGGATCACCGTGGGCGGCGAGGTCACCGAGTTCACACTGCCCACACCGGAGTCTGGGCCGTACGGCATCGCCGCGGGCCCCGACGGCGCGCTCTGGTTCACCGAGACTGTCAGTGACCGAATCGGCCGGATCACCACCGACGGAGAGATCAGGGAGTTCTCCCTCCCGGCCACCGGAGCGTTCCCGTCAGCGATTGCTGCAGGCGCCGACGGCGGCATGTGGTTCACGATGAACCAGGGCAACGCCATCGGGCGGATCGGCTTGGACGGGGAGATCATCGTGCACCCGTTGCCCACCGAGGCCGCAGGGCCCGTCGGGATCGCCGCGGGGTTCGACGAGACGGTCTGGTTCGTGGAGATCAACGCCGGCCAGGTCGGCCAGATCACACCGGACGGACGAATCGTCGAGTTTCCGCTGCCCGACCGCACGGCCCGACCACATGCCATCGCCCTCGATGGCGACGGTGGCTGCTGGTTCACCGAGTGGGGCGCCAACCGCGTGGGCGCCATCACCCCGGACGGAGTGATCACGACCTACGAGTTGCCCACCCCCGGTTCCGAACCACACGGGATCACGCTCGGTCCGGACGGCGCCTTGTGGGCCGCACTCGAGACCGGCCACCTCGCCCGGATCCCCCGGGCGTCGAACGGCCCCTCAGGAACGCACTGAGGCGGTGACCTCGGCCGCGAAGGCAGCCATCGAGGGGTACTCCTTCGCGTAGCTGTACTCCTCCGCGGGCTCGGGGGTCGCTCCCCAACCCGGGCGGCCGTGGCGCCGGTTGATCCAGACCGAGTCCAGTCCGTGTCGCTTGGCCGGGACATGGTCATGGAACAGGCTCTGGGCCACGTGCAACAGTTCCGAGCGTGCGACCCCGAGTTCGTCCAGGGCGGTGTCCAGTGCCTCGAAGTGCGGCGCCGCGGGCTTGTACGCCCCCACGTCCTCCGCGGTGATGATCTTGGTGAAGTCCCCGCGCAGGTGCACATTGCTGCCGGCGAAGCCAACCTGGTGCACGTTGGACAGGATGATCAACTGGTAGTGCTGGGCGAGGATGGCCAGGGCATCGGCGGAGTCGTCGAAAGCCGGCCAGTCGGGCACGGAGCCGCCGAGTCGGGCCGCCCAATCCTCCGACACCGGCCGGTCCAGCACCGGTCCAGTGCGCCGGAACGCCTCGGCCAGGACGTCGGGGTAGAGCCAGTCACCGTGCTCGCGTTGCGTCGCGGACTCGTTCTCGGAATACGCCAGCAACAACGCCTCGTCGTCCAGGTCGAGGCCCTGCTCGGACGCCCAGGGTCGGAGCACCCCGGCGATCCCGGCCTCCCAGTCGATCAGCGTGCCGTAGCAGTCGAAACTCAGTGCCTTGTATCGCGTCAGGTCCATCTCAGTCGGTCTCCTCCACCAGGGCCTCCTCGGCCGGATCGTCCAAGGAGCGTCGGGTCTTGTCCGGCACGATCAGGCTGACCGCGACCAGGGCGATGAGCGCGACCGGCAGCGAGATCAGCACCGAGTTCAGCCCGAACGGCTGACCCAGTTGCTCCCACACGATGGTGACCACGACGCCGAGCACCATCGCGGTCAACACGCCCCACTTGCTCGCCCGCTTCCAGAAGAAGATGGCCAGTACCGGCGGGGCGATCGCCACGCCGTAGACGGTGTAGGAGTACATCTGCAGTTCCAGCACCGTGGGGAAGAACCGGCCGAGGATGTAGGCGACCACACCGATCCCCAGCACGGCGAGCCGGTGCACCCGGAGGCGGCGCTTGTCGTCCATCTCCCAGCCGAGCAGCCGCTTGAACACGTCGTAGACGACGTTTCCGGCCCCGGAGAGCAGGAAGGAGGACCCGGTGGTGATGATGAACGCGAGTGCTCCGGCCAGCAGCAAACCGCCGAGCACCGTCGGCAGGAGCTCTTCGCTGGCCAGGGACAGGATCGCGGTGTCCGGCTCGATGGACGGGAGCAGGACGACCGCAGCGGAACCGAGCAGGGCCACCGGGACGGTGACCAGGAAGCTGGTGAGGAAGAAGCCGGCGGTCGACTTCTTCGCCTCGGTCTCGTTCTTGGCGGCACCGAGCCGCTGATACATGTTCTGGTCGGCCAGGATCAGCATGAACAGCGGCAGGAAGTAGCCCAGCAGCTGTAGGGCGGTCAGGCCGCCGCTGAGGGTGCGGTGGGTGTCGGGCATGCCCTGCCAGTAGTCACCCCAGCCGCCGAGGTCGCCACCGATGATCAACGGCAGGGCCACGACCAGGCCGAAGACGATCACCAGCGCCGACACGAAGTCCGTCCAGGCCACCGACTTCAGGCCGCCGCCGACGGCGAGGAAGGTGACCAGGATGGCGACCACGACCGCTCCGCCCTGGGGGGTGAGGGGGGTGATCACGCTGATGATGTTGCCGCCGCCGGTGAACTGGTAGGCGGTGATGCCGGTGTAGGCCAGCAGGGTGATCAGGGCCGCGAGGATCCGGACCCCGAAACCGTAGCGCCGTTCGAGAAGTTCGGGCACCGTGTACGTCGAGTGCCGTCGGATCCGCTTGGCGATGAAGTAGAGCACCAAGATGCCGACGGGGGTGCCGGCAAGGAAGAAGATCGCGGCCAGCGGCCCGTAGGTGTAGGCGAAACTGGCACCGCCGATGATCGTGCCGGAGCCGACCCAGGTCGCGAGCAGGGTGCCGATCATCACCGGCCGCGGCAGGCTGCGGCTCGCGAAGACGAAGTCGTCCCCGGTGGCGACCTCCTTCTTGCGACTGAACCACAGCCCGATCCCCACCATCAGGAGGAGGTAGAGCACGAGAATGACGACGTGCACGATCTGCATGGTGCCTCCAGAGCGTCAGCGACCGGCGGAGCCGAGTCGGTTTCCCGGACATGAAACCGTGCCGAGAGACGGATTGCAATAGTTGTTGCACTATCCGGACGGGTCGGGGAACAGCCCGTGCGCCATCCATCGCTGCTCGCTGCGGTCACTCGCGGCCGCAGCCGCCGCCGGATCCACGGCGACGACGGCCGCCACGATCGCCTGCCCCACCGTGATCGCACCGACCAGGGAGGGGAACATGCTCGCCCCCTCGCTGGGCATCGCGACGAGCTCGTCGGCCAGTCCCGACAACTGGCCGCCGCCCTGGTCGCTGACCAGCACCACCGTGACGCCCGCCGCGGCGGCCACCCGGATCGCGTTCAGGACCTCGTACGGGGTGCGCCAGAGCTGGAACACGACCAGGCAGTCACCGGGGCCGAGCATCGCCACGGCGTTGAGCAGGGCGGTGCCACCCTGTTGGTGCAGGCGGATGTCGTGACCGATCGTCTGCAGCAGGTGGGCGAGCTGAAGTCCCGGTGCAGCAAAGCTTCCGGAGCCGACGACCAGTCCCACCCGGGCGTCGTGGACGATCCGTCCGATGCGTCCGATCTGGTCTTCGTCGAGCAGCAGGGCGAGGTCGTGGAGGTTGTGCAGCTCGCGGCGCAGGGTCGCCTGCGCCGGTCCCTGCTCGGGCGAGCCTGCGTGCTCACTCAGCACCTCGGAGGCGGACAGCCGGGCCAGGTAGCGCGAGCGCAGTTCGGCGCGCAGTGTCGGCCAACCGGAGAACCCCAATTGCTGGGCGGTGCGCACCACGGTGGCCACGTTCACCTCACTCAGCGCGGCCGCCTCGGCGGTACTGGCGTACGACATCGGGCGGGGACGGGTGGCCTGGTTGCGCAGCACTTGGCCACCCCCCGGCCGGGCCTGCGTCCCGCCAGGCGTGTGTTCACCCAGCCGGGGAGCTCGAACTCCGCTCCGGTCATGAGATCCTCCTGCAACAAGTATTGCAGTCTTGGGTCGGCACTGGCACCATGGCCGAAAACGTACCCCGGAAGGAGTCCGATGCCCCACCCATCCT
>JBQDIN010000127.1:0-6908 GCA_052094425.1 Propionibacteriaceae bacterium | reverse complement strand
GGCGCCCGCGTCCCGCACCGGTGCACCGACGCCCTGCAGGTGCAGGACCCACCCGGCGAGGGCAGTCGCGGCCCCCACCGGGAGCCTCCCGGCGGCGCGCTCGAGGCGAACCGTCGGCAGGATCCGGACGCCGATCTTCTGGCAGCTGTCGGCGACGATCTGGCCGAGCAGGTGCCGGACCCGGGAGTTGCCGAACCGCTCCAGCAGGGCCTCCCGGTAGTCCGCGACGGCCGGACCGGACAGGGTGAGGTGCGGCGCGGCCTCGTCCCAGAACTGCTCCACCCAGGCCCGGCAGTCCGGGTCGGCGATCGCCGCGTCCACCGAGGCGTGCCCACGTGCTCCGGCGGCGCAGGCGAGCAGGGTGTGGGCACCGTTCAGCAGGGTCAGCTTGCGCTGCTCGTACGGAGCGACGTCGTCGACCAGCTGGGCCCCGGCGCGCTCCCACTGTGGCCGGCCGGCCGGGAAGGTGC
This sequence comes from Propionibacteriaceae bacterium, assembly GCA_052094425.1. Classification (GTDB taxonomy): domain Bacteria; phylum Actinomycetota; class Actinomycetes; order Propionibacteriales; family Propionibacteriaceae; genus Microlunatus. The sequence goes on along the minus strand of JBQDIN010000127.1, from coordinate 6,438 downwards.
CCTGGACGATCCATTCGCTGAAGGGTTCGGTGGGTACCGGGGAGTCATCGGTGAGCCCGGTGCGTTCCCGCACCAGGGCGCGGTCGTCGTCGGTGGTGGCCGGCGTGATCCGGTCCACCATCGAGGAGGCGAAGTCCACCTGGTCGGCGATCCAGTCGGCCAGTTCGGTCGTCAGGAGCCGGGCCAGGTCGTCCACCACGGTGGCGGTGACCTCCCCGTTGGCGGGCAGGTTGTCGCAGGAGAGGACCGTGACGGGCCCGGCCTGCGCCGTACGCCGCGCGGCCAGCCCGGCCACCAGTCGACCCGGCAGGGTCGTCACGGGGGCGCGGAGGTCGTCGCGCAGGGCGGCCAGGTCGGCCCGGACCGCGTCGTCGTCGCCGCGCAGGTGACCGGCGGCGTCGCTGAGGTAGCCGGCCTCCGTGACGGTGATCGTCACCACGGCGACCTCCGGCCGGGACAGCAGGTCGAGGAAGCGCTCGTGGTCGCTCGCGGGATGCACCGCGCTGAGGGACCCGACCACGGCCAACTCGTCCCCGTCGGCACTGCGGGTGATCAGGGTGTACAGGCCGTCCTGGGGTGCCAGCGCCGCGGCGGCCGCTGGCCCGCGACCGGTGAACGCCGCGATCCCCCACGCGGCCGCGTCCGCGGCGTGCTCGGTGTACCAGGCCTGATGGGCGCGGTGGAAGTTGCCCAGGCCGAGGTGCACCATCCGGATCGGCCGCGCGGCCGGCTGACCCTCAACGCTCCGGGACAGGCGGGGGGACGGATCGCTCACAGCTTGAACACCTTTCTCGGATTGGTGTCCACCAGCGTGTGGACCACCTCGGCCCCCTCATCCTCCCGCAACCGGTGGTCGGCCACGAGGCCCGCCACGAAGGAGGCGTCCAGACGGCGGGACATGTCGTGCCGGGCCGGGATGGAGCAGAAGGCTCGGGTGTCGTCGATGAAGCCGGAGGTCTTGGCGAATCCGGCCGTCTCGGTGACCGCGCTGCGGTAGCGACGGATCGCCTCGGGGGCGTCGATGAACCACCACGGTGCGCCGGCGAACACCGACGGGTAGAAGCCGGCCAGCGGGCCGATCTGGGTGGAGAAGGCGGTCTCGTCCAGGGTGAAGATGACCAGGTGCAGGTTGGGGTGGGTGCCGTAGCGGTCCAGCAACGGGTGCAGGGCCTCGGTGAACTCCATCCGCCGCGGCACGTCCGATCCGGTGTCCGCCCCGAACCGCTCGACGGTGCCGGAGTGGTGGTTGCGGAACACCCCCGGATGCAGGGTCATCACCAGCCCGTCCTCACACGACATCCGGGCCATCTCCGAGACCAGGTGGCGGCGCAGGGCGGTGCACTCGGCCTCGGTCGCCTTTCGCGCGCGGGCGCGGGCGAAGATCCGGCTCGCCTCCTCGACGGTGAGGATGTCGGTACGGGCGTCAGCGTGGCTGTGGTCGGCCGACACCGCCCCGTGGTCGATGAAGTACTGGCGGCGGTCCTGCAGGGCGGCCAGGAAGCCGGCGAGGGTGCCGGTGCCGATCCCGCTGGCGTCCTCCAGCCGGTCGAGGTCGGCCAGCCAGGTGTCCATCCCGGGTTCGAGGTAGCGGTCCGGTCGGAAGGTGGGGATCACCCGCCCGGACCAGTTCGCGTCTCCGACCAGGGCTTCGTGGTGGGCGAGGTCGTCACAGGGGTCGTCGGTGGTGGCCAGCACCTCGATCCCGAACCGGTCCCACAGGGCGCGGGGCCGGAACTCCGACTCGGCCAGGCACGCGGCGATCCGGTCGTACAGGGCGTCGGCGTTCGCTTCCGAGGGTGTCTGGTCGATGCCGAAGATGTCGGCGAACTCCGACTCCAGCCAGAAGCGCACCGGCGTCCCGCGGTAGACGGACCAGTGTCGGCACAGGGTCCGGAAGGCCTCCCGGGAGCCGGCCTCGTCGAGGGTGGCGCCGCCGACCCCGAGGGTGGCCAGGTCGACGCCTTGGGCGTGCAGCAGCCGGGTCACGTAGTGGTCGGGGCTGATCAGCAGCGAGGTCGGGTCCGCGAAGGGAATGTCCGCAGCCAACCACTGCGGCGGTACGTGCCCGTGCGGGGACACGATCGGCAGGTCACGGACCGACTCGTACAGTTCCCGGGCCAACCGGCGGACCCCCGGATCGGGGGGCAGCAGGCGGTCTGGATGGGGGGCCAGCGGGGCGGCCGCCGGACCGGGCGCGGTGGACGGGCTGGGCGCAGTGGACATGGGGTCATGCTGGCCCAGCCGCCCGCGGGCCTCAACCAGTTGCCGCATGTTGCCGCCGTCCGCTCCGTCCGCTCCGTCCGCTCAGTTCGCTCCGTCCGCTCAGTCCGCTCAGTCCGCGGGAGCGGTGGAATCGCGCACCACCAGCCGGACCGGCAACAGCACCGGCGGGGCGTCGTCACTCACCCCAACCGTGCTCAGCAGGTGGTTGATCGCGGTCACCCCCAGGGTCACCAGTGGAGTGGCCAAGGTGGTGAGGCGGGGGGTCATCAAGGACGCCTCCAAGATGTTGTCGAACCCGATCACGCTCACCTCGGCCGGTACCCGGACCCCGGCCTCCAGCGCGGCCCGGATGAACCCGATCGCCACCATGTCGTTGCAGGCCACCACGGCGCTGGAGCGGTACTCGAGCCAATCAGGGACCAGGGCGGCTCCGCCGGCGAGGGTGGGCTGGGTCGGGCCGAGACGCCGTACCCGCAGCCCCAGTTCGATGCCGGCCTCACGCAGTCCGCGCCAGCGCAACGCGTCGGCGTAGGAGGTCTCCGGTCCGGCCAGGTAGGTGATCGTGGAGTGGCCGAGCTCGCCCAGGTGTTCGGCGGCGCGCTTGACCGCTCGCAGGTTGTCGCTCAGCACCGACGCGACCCGGCTCACCCGACGGTTCAACAGCACGGCCGGCCGCTGCTTGGCCGCCTTGCGGATCTCCCCGTCGGCGAGCCGCGACCCGGACAACACCACCCCGTCCACCGCCGGGAGCAGCCGGTCCAGGATGTCGCGTTCGGCCGTCACGGACTCCTGGCTCTCGACCAGCAGGAGCGTGTACCCGGCCTCGCCGGCCGCCCGCTCCGCCCCGCGGATCATCCCGAAGAAGACCGGGTTGGTGATGTCGGGGACCACCATGGCGAGCATCCGGGTGCGCGCTGGTGCCAGGGTCCGGCGGATGGCCTCGGAGTGGTAGCCGAGGTCATCGGCGACCTGCCGGATCCGTTCCGCAGTGGCGAAACTGACCCGGCCGGGCTTGGAGAGGGCCCGCGACACTGTGGACGGCGACATCCCGACCTCGCGGGCGATGTCGTAGATCGTCACCTGCTCGGGTGCCGACGCGGAGTCCTCATCGGTGGCCACCGTGATCACCTCCGCGTCGCAACTTCTGGCAACTCGTAGCCGCAACTCTCGTCCGCTGGCTGAATGGAGTCAAGCCAACCCTGCCGGCCGCCGCCATCGCCGTCGGCATCCTGATCTTCGGTCGCTGTCCGTTGAGCAGGAGCACCTTTGCGACAATGGTCGCCGAACCCGGGCCCGACCCGAGGAACGCCGACGACCCGCCGGAACCGCTTCCGACGACATCGCCCCCATCGACCGGAACGAGGACGAATGACCAGCACCGACCCGAACGCCACCGCCCGAGCCCACGTGGGCGTCGTCGGCCTGGCCGTGATGGGCAGCAACCTGGCCCGGAACTTCGCCAGCAAGGGCTTCACCGTGGCCCTGCACAACCGCACCCAGGCGAAGACGGACGAACTGGTCTCCGCACACGGCACCGACGGCGACTTCGTCCCCTCGACGACGATCGAGGAGTTCGTGGCCAGCCTGGAGCGGCCCCGGCGGGTGGTCATCATGGTGCAGGCGGGCCCGGCGACGGATGCCGTGATCGCCTCCCTGGTCCCGCACCTGGAGTCCGGCGACATCGTCGTCGACGGCGGCAACGCCCACTACGAGGACACCCGGCGCCGCGAGGCGGAGCTGCGCGAGCAGGACCTGCACTTCGTCGGGGCCGGCATCTCCGGCGGCGAGGAGGGTGCGCTGCACGGGCCGAGCATCATGCCGGGCGGGTCCGAGGAGTCCTACGCCGCCCTCGGTCCGCTACTGGAGAAGATCGCGGCCCAGTACGACGGTGAGGCGTGTTGTGCCTGGATGGGGACCGACGGCGCCGGCCACTTCGTCAAGATGGTCCACAACGGCATCGAGTACGCCGACATGCAGTTCATCGCCGAGGCCTACGACGTGCTCCGGGCCGCCGGACTGGGGACCACCGAGATCGCCGACGTGTTCGCCGAGTGGAACACCGGCGACCTCGACTCCTTCCTGATCGAGCTCACCTCCGAGGTGCTGCGCCAGACCGACGCCCGGACCGGCACGCCGTTGGTCGACGTGATCGCCGATGCCGCCGGACAGAAGGGCACCGGCCGGTGGACGGTCCAGATCGCCCTCGAGCTCGGGGTGCCGGTGAACACGATCGGCGAGTCGGTCTTCGCCCGCTCGGCCTCGAGCCACCCCGCCCTGCGCGCCGCCGCGCGGGAGGCCCTGACCGGGCCGGAGCGCACGATCGACCTCGACCGGAGCCAACTGGTGGAAGACGTCCGCCAGGCGCTGTGGGCCTCGAAGGTGATCGCCTACGCCCAGGGCCTGGACCAGATCCGGGTCGCCAGCCAGACCTACGGCTGGGACATCGACGTTTCCGAGGTCGCCCGGATCTGGCGGGCCGGCTGCATCATCCGGGCCCGGCTGCTGGAGCGGATCCGGGCCGAGTACGCCGCCCACGACCTGCCCACCCTGCTCGCCGCCCCGTCCGTGAAGGCCGGTCTGGCCGATGCCCAGGACGGGTGGCGCCGGGTGGTGGCCGCCGCCGTCGCCGGGGGCGTCCCGGTCCCGGGCTTCGCGGCGGCCATCGGCTACTACGACACGGTACGGGCCGAGCGGCTGCCGGCCGCGCTGATCCAGGGGCTGCGCGACTTCTTCGGGGCGCACACCTACCAGCGCATCGACGGCGAGGGCACCTTCCACACCGAGTGGTCGGCCGACCGCAGCGAGACCCGCCTCCCGTGAACACCACGGCGAGGTCTACTGCGGCGATGTCCGCTGCTGCCGACGCGGACCTGTTCGACCCGGACCTGCGGGCCCGTGTCACCGCGGTGACGGAGTCGATGCGGGACACCGCTCCGCTGGGCGTCGCCTTCTCGGGCGGGGTGGACTCCGCGGTCCTGCTCGCCCTGGCGGTGCGGGCACTGGGGGCCGAGCAGGTGATCGCCGTCCTCGGGATCTCCCCCAGCCTGGCCCGGGCCGAGCGGGCGGAGGCCCATCGGGTCGCCGGGTTCATCGGTGCCCGGGTGGTGGAGGTGGTCACCCACGAGGGCGACAACGCGGCCTACCGGGCCAACGACGTGGATCGCTGCTTCCACTGCAAGGACGAACTGTTCACCCGGATCACGGACGAGGTGGCGACCACGTACGGGCTGCGAGCCAGTGCGTACGGAGAGAACGCCGACGACGCGCAGCGACCGGACCGACCGGGGGCCGAGGCAGCAATTCGACACCGGGTGCTGCGGCCGTTGGCCGCCGCGGGAATGGACAAGGCCGCCGTACGCGCCATCGCCCGGGCCCTCGAACTCCCCTGCGCCGACAAGCCCGCCGCCCCCTGCCTGGCCTCGCGGATCCCGCACCACCAGGAGGTGACCCCGGAGAAGTTGGCCCAAGTCGATGCCGCCGAGACGGCGCTGTGGCAACTCGGCTTCTCCGACGTACGGGTCCGCCACCACGGCGACATCGCTCGGATCGAGGTGCCCGCTGCCGAACTGGTCCGGGCCGCCGAACTGCACGAGGAGATCACCGCCGCCGGTCGGTCCGCCGGGTTCCGCCACGTCGCCCTCGACCTCAGCGGGATGCAGTCCGGCCGCTTCACTCTCGACCTGCTGGCCGTCAACGGCCGCGAGCAGGCGTCGTGAGCCGTCCTGCTGATCCCTCCGGCCTCGCCCGGATCGCCGAGCTGGACCATGATCGACATCGCCGCCGGGGCTACCCCGAGGCCGTGTACGCCGAGCACAAGACCCCTGATCAACTGGCCCGGATCGCCACCGAGTTGCGGGGCCGGGCGAGCACGCAGGCCCCGGCCCTGTTCACCCGAGTACAGCCGGACGGCGCCGCGGCGATCCTCGCCGAACTCCCCGACGCGGTGCAACACGCGGACGCGTCCATGATCATCTGGCCGCCGGAGCCTCAACCGGCGCAGGGCGGCGGGGTTGCAGTGCTGTGTGCCGGCACCTCGGACCTGCCGGTGGCCCGGGAGGCCGAACTGACCTGCCGCCACCTCGGCCGGGACACCACCCTGGTGGTCGATGTCGGGGTCGCGGGCCTGCACCGCGTGCTCGACCGGCTGCCCCTGTTGGAGTCGGTCGCGGCCATCGTCGTCGTGGCCGGGATGGACGGCGCCCTCCCCTCGGTGGT
>JBQDIN010000126.1:5140-7050 GCA_052094425.1 Propionibacteriaceae bacterium | reverse complement strand
GTCCGGATTCGACGCCCGAGTTCCTGCGGGGGGGGTCAGGGCACGTTGGGAGCCAGCGCGGCGAGTTGCCGCTCCAGCACGGACCGGGCCTGCCCGGGGGTCATGGCGCCGAGCATGACCCGCAGGGTCAGCCCATCGACGAGGGCCGCCAGCGCATCGGCCTCGAGCGCCCTGCCCGGCTCCGGGGGCGACACCGTCGGGAATGCCAACAGGATCGAGGCCCGCAGGCCCGACCAGGCATCACGGATGATCTCGGCCAGCGAGTCATCCGTGGCAGCCGCCGTGACGAAGGAGTACCAGACAGCCGACCCGACCCGACCGTCGGCCGTGTCCGGCAAGCCCATCGTGAGCAGGTGCTGCAGTCGAGCTGGCGCGCTGTCACCATCCGTGGACATGAAACGCTGCTCCGCCTGATCGACGAACACCCGGCAGGCATGATGCACCAGGTCGTCCTTGGTCGTGAAGTAGTGCTGCACTCGTCCCATCGACACCGAGGCGGCGGCCGCGACGCTGCGCAGACTGACGGCGCTGATCCCTCGTTCGGCGATCACTTGGAAGACGCCGAGGGAGATCTCCCACCTGCGCTCCGCATGATCGATCCGTTTCGGCACACCAGCAGTATGCCAAGTGTCCACCCGAACTTTTCGTCGCGTCGGTGACTTGTGTGGGTGCCGTCGGTCAGACTGAGCGAGTGAACACTGCCCGGCAATGTGTCGGGCCGGAGCAAAGGAGCCGTCATGACCGTACGCAAGGAAGCATGGCCGGACGGGCGGCCGGCCTGGATCGACCTGTCCATCACCGACATCGACCGCAGCAGGGACTTCTACCGGGCAGTGTTCGGCTGGGAGTACACCGACAGTGAGCCCGAGTTCGGCGGCTATTTCTACGCCCAGGTGAACGGGGAGCCCGTGGCCGGCATGGCCCCACCGATGGAGGGGATGGAAGAGTCCCCGCACGTGTGGACCACCTACTTGGCGGTCACCGACAGCGCGGCCACCGGAGCGAAGATCGAGGCGGCTGGCGCCCAGTCGGTGTTCCCGCCGATGGAGGTCGGCCCGTTCGGCACGATGGGCCTCTACGTGGACCCGACCGGCGCGACCTTCGGGACCTGGCAGCCCGGCAGCCACACCGGCTTCAATGTGGTCGATGAGCACGGAGCCCCGGGCTGGCACGAGGTGATGGTGGACGACTTCGAGAAGGGGAAGGCGTTCTATGCCGAGGTGTTCGGCTACGAGTACGAGGACATCTCCAACGAGGGCATGTCCTATGCCATGTTCACCGCTCCGGGCGACCAGATGTCCGGCGGTCTCGCCAACTTCGACGACAACCCGCCCGGCTGGGGCATCGTGTTCCAGGTCGACGACACGGACGCGGCGGCCGCAGTGATCGCAGCGAACGGTGGGAAGGTCACCACCGAGCCGTTCGACTTCCAGTACGGCCGACTCGCGGTCGCGACGGGTCCGGACGGCGAGGAGTTCAGCCTCATCCAGCCGCCGGCGCAGCCCGCCTCCTGATCAGGGCCAACTCGCTCCCGGGCCGAGCCAGATGGCTCGGACCGGGAGCGCGCGCTCAGTTCTTCGAGGGCAGGATCGCGACGATGATGAGGGCGATGAAGCTGAAGAAGAAGCCCCACACGCCCCACCAGCCGCTGGATCGACCCTTGCCGCCAGCGATCTTGTAGCAGGCGAAGGCGCAGATGATTCCGAGGATCAGGCTGCCACCACCGAGTGTGATCGGGTCCATGGTGAAGTAACTCCCTCTGCGCGGTTCGCGCGCTGGTGTCGAACGGTTGGTGCACGTCGCGTGGTCGGCACGGTCCGTGGCTCACCCCCCACGGTAGTCGCCGCAACGCCGCCAAACGGTCCGGTCAGTCCCTGATTCGCCCCGGATCCTCCGTGGCGATCAGTTCG
>JBQDIN010000126.1:0-5040 GCA_052094425.1 Propionibacteriaceae bacterium | reverse complement strand
CGTGGCGATCAGTTCGGGGCGATCAGGTCGGGGCTCGCCTCGGCGACAGTCCGGAGCCCACACAGGGCGAGGGTCAGGTCGAGATCGGCCCGGAAGTTGTCGATCACCTGCCGTACGCCCGACTCCCCCGCCACCGCTAGCCCGTACGCGTACGGTCGCCCGAGGCCGACGGCCGTTGCGCCCAGCGCGAGCGCCTTGAGCGCGTCCGCACCGCCACGGACACCGGAGTCGAAGATCACCGGCACCTGGTCCCGCACTCGGTCCATGATCATCGGCAGCGCGTCCAGGGCGCCGATCGCCCCGTCCACCTGGCGGCCGCCGTGGTTGGACACCCAGATCCCGTCCACTCCGGCAGCCAGGGCACGTTGGGCATCATCCGGGTGCTGGATTCCCTTCACCAGCAGGGGAAGCGAGGTCATCCCCCGCAGCCGAGCCAGATCCTGCCAGGTCAGGTCGGAGCGGGAGAACACATCCAGGAAGGTCTCCACCGCGGCTCGTGGCAGCGGGGACCTGAGGTTCTCCAGGAACGCCCCTGGATGGTGACGCGCCATCGACACCAAGGCACGGATCGCCGCCGGCGTGGGGCGTGGTGACGACTCCACCGGCCCCGGGCGCGCGGCCCGCTCCTCGACCAGCCGACGAAAGACCGGGTCCGAGGTGTACTGGGCGATCCCGAGGCCGTGCGCGAAGGGCAGGTGACCCAGGTCGAGATCGCGAGTGCGCCAGCCGAGTACGTGGGTGTCCAGAGTCACCACCAGGGCGGTCGCGCCCGCACGCTCGGCCCGGTGCACCATGCTGGCCACCAGGTCGTCGTTGCTGCTCCAGTACAACTGGTGGAACCACGGAGTGTGCCCGAACTCTGCGGCGATCCCCTCCATCGGCACCGAGGCCTGGGTGGAGACCGTCATCGGCACCCCGGACTCCCGACAGGCCCGGGCCACGGCCAAGTCTGCCTCGCGATGGCACAGTCCCAGCACACCGATCGGGGAAAGCAGGAACGGCGTCTCGAGGCGATGGCCGAACAGGTCGATCCCGCAGTCACGCCGGGCGACGTCGACCAGCATCCGCGGCACCAGACGTACCCCGTCGAGGGCGGCCCGATTGGCGGCAGTGGTCTGCTCCGCTCCGGCGGATCCGTGCAGGTAGGCCCAGGCGCGACGGCTCAGGCTCTCCCGCGCCCGGCGGGCCAGCTCGTCGGGGTGGGTGGGCACCACCGGTCGGTGGCCGTAGAGCCCCTGTCGGTAGAGCGCGGACTGGACCCGACGACCGATGCTCGGCGGTGCGGATGCGGCGTCCGGGGCACTCATGGCGGGAGCCTACCGGATCCCTGCCTCGGAGCGATCGATCCAGAAATTCCCACATCTGGGTAGTTACATCTCCGTCATTTCCATATATGGTGGCTCGTGCAGCTGGTTCACCCGGTCATCCAGATCGGGTGTGGCAACAGGGAACCCGGTGGGAAACCGGGACTGCCCCGCAGCGGTGAGCGAGAACGAAAGCCGTCAACAAGCACTGGGTCACCCCCGGGAAGCGACGGCCGGTAGGCCCTCGGTCGGGTCGAGATCGACCAGTCCGATTGCTCGCGAGTCCGAAGACCTGCCAGCGCATCTCCCATCCGGGAGATGGTCCGCGGCTCCGTGGGAGGGCCAGGGGACGAGTCGCACTCGTGTTGGTGCGCCTGTTCTCATTCCCCCCACTCGATGCCTCGGGCTCGCTTCGCCGAACGAGACACGAGGGGTGTCCCCGAATGAGCCACCAGCCCAGCAGCATGAGCCACCAGCCCAGCAACCCAGTCCACGCCGAGCACGTCGGCCCCGAGATCCGGGTCGTCAAGCGCGACGGCACGTCCGCGCCGTACGACGGCTACGAGATCGCCCGCTCCATCGAGGACGCCGCCCGCGGGCTCGACGACGCCATCACCCGGGCCACCCAGATCCAGTCCGAGTTGGAGATCACCCTCTTCGACGGCATCACCAGCACCCAGCTGGACGAGGCCGTCATCCAGGTGGCCCTGCAGAACGTGAAGGACGATCCCGCCTTCGACACCATCGCCGCCCGGCTGCTGGTGAAGACGCTCTACAAGCAGGTCCTCGGCGGCATGCCCGATCGCGCCGACCTGCGGGCTCGACACCGCGACCACTTCCCCGGCTACATCCGCGCCACGGTGGACAGCGGGATCCTCGACCGCCGGCTACCGGCCCGTTTCGACCTGGAACGGCTGGCGGAGGCCCTGGATCCGGAACGCGACGACCTGCTGCACTACATCGGCGCCCAGACGATGCGGACCCGCTACATGCTCGCGGACGCCCAGGCGAACCCCCTCGAAGTCCCCCAGTTCTTCTGGATGCGCGTGGCGATGGGCCTGACCCTGAACGAGGAGGACGCCACCGCCGCCGCGCTGTCGTTCTACCAGAAGATGTCGCGGCTGGAGTACCTCGCCGCAGGGTCCACGCTGGTGAACGCGGGCACCTCCTACGCCCAACTCTCCAACTGCTTCGTGATGCAGATGGAGGACGACATCGAACACATCGGCAAGTCGATCCGCGACGTCATGTGGGTCACCAAGGGCACCGGCGGCATCGGCCTGTCGGTCACCCAGTTGCGCTCGGAGGGCTCGCCGATCCGCAGCAACAACACCACCTCGACCGGCCCGATCCCCTTCATGCACACGATCGACTCCACCCTGCGGGCGGTCTCCCGGGGCGGCAAGAAGTTCGGTGCCCTGTGCTTCTACATCGAGAACTGGCACCTCGACTTCGGTCAGTTCCTCGACCTGCGACAGAACTCCGGCGACCCCTACCGACGCACCCGCACCGCGAACACCGCGGTGTGGATCTCGGACGAGTTCATGAAGCGGGTGCAAGCCGACCAGGACTGGTACCTGTTCGATCCGCTCGAGGTGGGCGACCTGCCCGAGCTGTACGGGGCCGAGTTCTCCACCCGGTACGCCGAGTACGTGGCGATGGCCGAGCGCGGCGAGATCAAGCGGTTCAAGCGGATCCGGGCCCGGGAGCAGTTCCAGTCGATCCTGATCTCCCTGCAGACCACCTCGCACCCGTGGCTGACCTGGAAGGACACGATCAACACCCGTGCCCTGAACGACAACACCGGCACCATCCACCTGTCCAACCTGTGCACCGAGATCTGCCTGCCGCAGGACCGGGACAACATCGCGGTCTGCAATCTGGCGTCGATCAACCTGTCGAGGCACCTGCGCGGCGCCGGCCCCCAGGCCCGGATCGACTGGGACCGACTGCGCGAGACCACCCGGCTCGCGGTCCGCCAGCTCGACAACCTGATCGACATCACCATCTCGTCGGTGTCCGAGTCGGAACACTCCAACGAGCAGAACCGGGCCGTCGGACTGGGCGTGATGGGCTTCACCGACCTGGTGGAGCGACTCGGCTTCAGTTACGAGTCCGAGGAGTCGTACGACCTGGCCGACCAATTGCTCGAGTTCGTCAGCTTCCACGCCATCGACGAGAGTGCCGACCTGGCCAGGGAGCGGGGCAGCTACGCCAACTTCGACGGCTCGGGCTGGAGCAAGGGTCTGGTCCCGATCGACACCCTCGACCGACTCGAGGCCGATCGCGGCGTGCCGGTCGAGGTCGACCGCACCACCCGGCTGGACTGGGACAGTCTGCGGCAGAAGGTCCGCGGCGGGATGCGCAACGCCACCCTGATGGCGATCGCCCCGACCGCCTCCATCGGCCTGGTCGCCGGCACCACGCCGGGACTGGACCCGCAGTTCAGCCAACTGTTCAGCCGGGCCACCTCCTCGGGCAAGTTCCTCGAGGTGAACCGCAACCTGGTCAACGACCTGAAGGACCTCGGCCTGTGGGAGGAGGTCCGTGAGGACCTGTTGCGCCACCAGGGCGATGTGTCCAAGTTGGACGTGCCGGCCGACATCAAGGCGCGCTACCGCACCTCGTTCCAGCTGTCGCCGTACGCGTTCGTCACGGTGGCGGCCCGGGCGCAGAAGTGGATCGACCAGGCGATCAGTCGCAACATCTACCTCGCCAGCCGCGATGTCGGCGAGATGGTCGACCTGTACACCAACGCCTGGGCGCAGGGTGTGAAGACCACCTACTACCTGCACATGATGCAGCGCCACACAGCCGAGCAGAGCACGGTCAAGGTCAACAAGGCCGCGGACCTGCGCGGCGAGGACAGCGCACCGGGGGCGAGTGGCGGCGGGAAGCGCGGGTTCGGCTTCGGCAAGGCGCGTACGACCCCGCAGTCGCCGACGCCCGCACCCACCGCCGAGGCCACACCCGTGGTCGAGGCGGGGACCGTCCCTGCAGTGGTCCCCGACGAGGTGGAGGAACTGGAGATGGCCGACGGCGAATACGTCGACGGCGCCTACTGCCCCGTCGACCCGCAGGAGCGGCTGCAGTGCGAGTCCTGCCAATGATCGCCTGACCCCCACCAACCGCACGCAGCATCGTCCGGCTGGACGAACCAACGCACGACTGCAGAGAAGAGGAGCACGAACACACCATGGGCATTCTGGGCACGGGGATCACCGAGGGCCTGCTGCTGAAGCCGGTCACCTACGACTGGGCCTACGAGCTGTACAACCAGGCGGTGGCCAACACCTGGTTCCCGCACGAGGTCCAGCTGGGTGAGGACCTGGCCGACTTCGGCACGATGACCGACGAGGAGCGGCACGCGCTCACTCACCTGATGAGTTACTTCAACCCGAACGAGTTGCTGGTCAACAAGGCACTCGCCTTCGGCGTCTACCCGTACGTCAACTCAGCCGAGGCGCACCTCTACCTGGCCAAGCAGATGTGGGAGGAGGCCAACCACTGCATGGCTTTCGAGTATGTCCTGGAGACCTTCCCGATCGACCGTGCGGCCGCCTACGACGCGCACGTGTCGGTGCCGTCGATGGCGGCGAAGGAGGCCTTCGAGGTCAAGTTCATCCGGCGGATGAGCGAGGACACCCTGGACATCACCAGCACGGAGGGCAAGCGCGACTTCGTCCGCAACCTGGTCGCCTTCAACGTGATCTTGGAGGGCATCTGGTTCTACTCC
>JBQDIN010000125.1:0-7175 GCA_052094425.1 Propionibacteriaceae bacterium | reverse complement strand
CTCGACCTGCAGATCCCGCACCGTCGCGCCCGTACGCACCTCGACACCGAGGTTGTCGAGGGCCGCAGCGAGTGCGTCGACCAGTCCGGACACGCCACCGCGCAGCCCGGCGAACACCGGCCGGCCGTCCTTCGGTGCAGCCTGACTCAGCGCGCGGGCGTGGCCGGTCAGGTCGCCGCCGGCGCGGGCCCGCTCGAACAGGGCCGGCGACACCGCGGCGAAGGACAGTTCCCGGGAATGGCCGGCGTACACCCCGCCCAGCAGGGGCTCGAGCAGGCGGTCGGCCACCTCGTCGCCGAACCGTTGGGCGACCAGCGCACCGATCGCCACGTCGTCGGGCAACGCCGGTGCCGGGAGGTCGGGCTCGGCGGTGGCCCGGGCCAGGCCGGCGGGGCTCAGGTAGTCGGCCAGCGCCGACGGATCGGTCGGCACCCCGAGCACCGACGCTGGAATCGGCCGGGGACGGCCCTCGATCAGGGCCGCCGACCGCGCGGGGGTCGGGTGCACCACCCGCTCGCCCAGTCCGAGGTCGCGCATCAGGGTGATGGCCTCGGGCCGTCGGGCCAGCACCGACTCGGCGCCGACGTCAACCGCGACGCCACCGAGTTCGGCCCGGTGCAGCTTTCCGCCGAGTCGGGGGCTCGCCTCCAGCACGACGACCTCGGCACCGGCCTCGGCCAGTCGCCGGGCCGCGGTCAGGCCGGCGATGCCGCCGCCGACCACCGCCACCCGGCCCCCAGCTCCGGACGAGGGAGTCGTCATGCCGAGCGGGCCTCCGCGCGCAGCGTCGGGCCCTCGGTGTGGACGAGTTCGACGATCCGGGTCAGCACATCCGGGTCGGCGGTCGGTGGGACACCGTGCCCGAGGTTGAAGATGTGTCCCGGAGTTCGGGCCCCAGCGCGGACAACGGACCGCACCCGGTCGGCCACCACCGGCCACGGCGCGGCCAGGATGGCCGGGTCCAGGTTGCCCTGCACGGCGCGGGTCCCGGCCAGCCGACGACTGGCGACGTCCAGCGGGATCCGCCAGTCCACCCCGACCACGTCGGCGCCGGCCGACTCCATCAGGGCCAGCAGTTCACCGGTGCCGACGCCGAAGTGGATCCGGGGCACGCCCCACTCGGCCGCGGCGGCCAGCACCGTACGGGAGTGCGGCAGCACGTACTCGGTGTAGTCGGCCGCGGACAGGCTGCCGGCCCAGGAGTCGAACAGTTGGACCACGCTTGCTCCGGCCCGTACCTGCACCTCGAGGAAGGTGGCCGAGATCGCCGCCAGCCGGGCACACAGCCCGTGCCACAGTTCCGGCTCACCCAGCATCAAGGCCTTGGTCTTGGCGTAGTCCTTGCTCGGCCCGCCCTCGACCAGGTAGCTCGCGAGGGTGAAGGGCGCGCCGGCGAACCCGATCAGTGGGGTGTCGCCCAGCTCGGCGACCAGCTGGGTGACTGCCTCGGTCGCGTAGTCGACGTCACCGGGGTCGAGCAGTGGGATGCGCGCCAGGTCGTCGCGGGTTCGGAACGGTTCGGCGATCACCGGGCCGGTGCCCGGCACGATGTCCACGCCGACCCCGACCGCCTTCAACGGGACCATGATGTCGCTGAAGAAGATCGCCGCATCGACGCCGTGGCGGCGGACCGGCTGGAGGGTGATCTCGGTGACCAGGTCCGGCGTGGTGCAACTGGTCAGCATGTCCGTCCCGGCCCGGACCTCTCGGTACTCGGGCAGGGACCGCCCGGCCTGACGCATGAACCAGACGGGCAGGTCATCACCCTGGCGGAGCTCGGCGGCACGGAGCAGGGCGGAATCACGGGGAGTCACGCCCGAATCTTTTCACGCCGGCCCCGTCCCCGGCGCGTCCGGGCCGCCAACGGGGTGGGTCCGGTTTAGGCTCGGTCAGGTGGGAGCAGAGAGCAGAGCCTTGCCGATGCCGGCAGCCTTCGAACGAGCCACCTCCGCGTTGGCTCAGATGTCGTGGCGCCCGGAAGTCCACATCGAGGAGATCCCGGCACCGCAGCGGATCGCCCCGTTCTCGGCAGCCATCACCGCCGACGTCCTGATGGACTCCGACGAAGTCGGCAGCGGTCGTCTCGTCCTGCTGCACGATCCGGGCGGCAACGACGCCTGGCAGGGCACCTTCCGCTGCGTGAGCTTCGTCCGAGCAGAGGTCGACCCCGAGATGGTCACCGACCCGCTGCTCGCCAGCGTGGGCTGGTCCTGGCTGGTCGACGCACTCACCTCGCTGGACGCGACCTACGGCGAGCCCAGCGGCACGGTGACCTCGGTCTCCAGTCAGTCCTTCGGCGGCATGGCCGATGACCCGTCCCGGGCCGAGGTGGAGGTCCGCGCCTCGTGGACACCACTGCTCGAGGCAGACGGGTCCGGGCTCGAATCACACTTGCGCGCCTGGGGTGAGCTGCTGTGCACCACCGCTGGGCTGCCACCGCTGCCCCCGGGAGTCATCCCGATGCCTGCTCGCCGGGGTGCCGGCCCGGGGCACCGACGCCGGTGACCCCCTCCACCGAACCCATGCCGCCCGATTCCAACTCCCCCGGTCCCGAGTCCCCCGTCGGGGAATCCCACCCCGGTTCCCCCGACGCCGGCGAGCAGGTCGAGGAGCAAGCCGAGGAGCAGGTCGAACTGCTCACCGCGCCGGCCGACGGCGTACCTCAGGTGGTCGTCGACGAGGCTGCCCTGGCCGAGACGATCGACGCCCTGCGCCGTGGCACCGGCCCGGTGGCCGTGGACGCGGAACGGGCGCACGGCTTCCGCTACTCCACCCGGGCCTACCTGATCCAACTCCGGCGGCAGGGGTCCGGTACCCACCTGGTCGACCCGCTCGGCTTTGCCCAGCCCGGAGCCGAGGCTGACCTGTCCCGGCTGGCCGAGGCGATCCGGGACGAGGAGTGGATCATCCATGCGGCCACCCAGGACCTGCCCTGCCTGACCGAGGTGGGGATGGTGCCGCAGCGCCTCTTCGACACCGAACTGGCCGGGCGGCTGCTCGGCTACCCGCGGGTCGCCCTGGGCACCCTGTTGGAGGAACAGTTCGGCGTCCGGCTGCTCAAGGAGCACTCGGCGGCGGACTGGTCGACGCGGCCGCTGCCGGAGAACTGGCTGAACTACGCCGCCCTCGACGTGGAGCGGCTGGTCGAATTGCGGGATTCCCTCGCGGCCGAACTGGACGAGGCCGGGAAACTCGGCTGGGCCAGGGAGGAGTTCGCCGACCTGATCGAGCACGCAACCGACCCGGTCGAGGCCCGGCAGGATCCGTGGCGCCGCACCTCCGGCATCCACAAGGTCCGCAGCCCCGCGCAGTTGGCCGTGGTCCGTGAGTTGTGGCTGGCCCGGGACGAGATCGCCAGGAAGCTGGACAAGTCCCCGGGCAAGATCCTGCCCGACCGGGCGATCGCCGAAGTGGCCCAGGTCAAGAACGCGTCCCGCGACGACCTGCGCAAGGTGCCGGACTTCGGCCGTCGGACCGCACGACGGTACGAGGCCAACTGGATCGGCGCAATGGAGCGTGCCAGCGCGCTGCCGAAGAGCGCGCACCCGCCGATGCACCTGGCCAGCGACGCACCCCCACCGCCACGGACGTGGCCCCAACGCGACCCGGAGGCGGCCGAACGGCTGTCCAGCGCTCGTACGGCCGTCACCGCCGAGGCCGGGAGGCTCGGCCTGCCGACCGAGAACCTGCTCACCCCGGACACCCTGCGTCGGCTCTGCTGGCGCCCGCCGGCCCCAGTGACCGTCGCGTCGGTGGACGCCTTCCTCGCCGAGCGGGGAGCGCGCCGCTGGCAGCGCGAACTCACCGCCGGGTTGATCACCGAGGCGTTCACCTCGGCGTCTTCCTGACCCGACTTTCCGAGGCGTTCGACACAGCCCCTTCCGATCCCTTGTTACTCATGAGTAATATAGGGGCATGACCCGTGAATCCCGTGAGGTCGTCTTCGTCGACGGCGTACGTACCCCCTTCGGAAAGGCGGGCTCCCTGTACGCGGAGACCCGTGCCGACGACTTGGTGGTGAACTGCATCAGGGAGCTGATGCGGCGCCACCCCGAACTCCCGCCCGAGCGGGTGGACGAGGTCGCCATCGCGGCCACCACCCAGATCGGCGACCAGGGCCTGACCCTCGGCCGGACCGCCGCCCTGCTGGCCGGACTTCCCCGCTCGGTCCCCGGCTACTCGATCGACCGGATGTGCGCCGGGGCAATGACCGCGGTCACCAACACCGCCTCCGGGATCGCCTTCGGTGCGATGGACGTCGCGATCGCCGGTGGCGTGGAGCACATGGGTCGGCACCCGATGGGCGAGGGCGTCGACCCGAACCCGCGGATCGTCGCCGAGAAGCTCGTCGACCCGTCCGCGCTGGTGATGGGCAACACCGCCGAGAACCTGCACGACCGGTTCCCCGCCATCACCAAGGACCGCGCCGACGCCTTCGCCGTCCTCAGTCAGGATCGTGTCCAGGCCGCGTACGAGCAGGGCACCATCACCGAGGCCCTCGTCCCGGTCGCCACCCGCAGCGCCGAGCAGGGTTGGGGTCTCGCCACCGCCGACGAGCCGCCGCGGCCCGGTACCACCGTGGAGACCCTGGCCGGCCTGAAGACCCCGTTCCGTCCGCACGGTCGGGTCACCCCCGGCAACGCCGCCGGCCTGAACGACGGCGCCACCGCCTCCCTGCTGGCCAGTCAGGACGTGGCCGCGGAACTCGGGCTGCCGATCGCGATGCGGCTGGTCAACTTCGCCTTCGCCGGAGTCGACCCCGAGGTGATGGGCGTCGGCCCGATCCCGGCCACCGA
Organism: Propionibacteriaceae bacterium; assembly: GCA_052094425.1. Taxonomy (GTDB): domain Bacteria; phylum Actinomycetota; class Actinomycetes; order Propionibacteriales; family Propionibacteriaceae; genus Microlunatus. Next base: position 2,379 of record JBQDIN010000125.1, on the reverse strand, counting down.
GAAGGCACTGGCCAAGGCCGGACTCAGCATCGACGACATCGGGGCCTTCGAGATCAACGAGGCCTTCGCCGTCCAGGTGCTGTCCTTCCTCGATCACTACGGCATCGACGACACCGACGAGCGGGTGAACCCGTACGGCGGCGCGATCGCCCTCGGCCACCCGCTCGCCTCCTCCGGCGTCCGGCTGATGATCCACCTGGCTCGGACCTTCCGCGACAACCCGCAGGTCCGCTACGGCCTGACCACCATGTGCGTCGGTCTGGGCATGGGCGGCACCGTCATCTGGGAGAACCCGCACCACGCGGACGCAGGAACCGACACCGAAGGGAACCCAGCATGAGCACGAGTACGTTGTCGGCCGCCGAACTGGACGCGCTGATCACCGAGGCCGCCGCCCTGACCCCGGACGAGGTGGTCACCCGGGCGCACAGCCGGGACGTGGCCCTGCCCCACGGGGCCGGCACCGCGGTGTTGATCACGCTGGACAACGGACACGACCACACCAAGCCGAACACCTTCGGTCCGCGGGGCTTCCAGGCCCTGAACGCGGCGATCGATGCGGCCACCGCCCGCGAGGACGTGGCCGCGATCGCGGTCACCGGCAAGCCGTTCATCCTGGCCGCCGGCGCGGACCTGACCGGGGTCGCCAAGATCACCGCGGCCGCACAGGCCGCCGCGATCGCCAAGATCGGGCACGCGGTCTTCGACAAGTTGCACCGCACCACGATCCCCACCTTCGGCCTGATCAACGGGCTGGCCCTCGGCGGCGGACTCGAGATCGGACTGCACTGCGACTACCGGACGATCTCGTCTGCCGTACCCGCCCTCGGCCTGCCCGAGTGCTTCCTCGGCCTGGTGCCCGGGTGGGGCGGCGCCTTCCTGCTGCCCAACCTGATCGGTGCCGACAAGGCCGTCGGTGTGATCATCGAGAACGCACTGAACCAGAACAGGATGATCAAGGGCCCGCAGGCCTTCGAGCTCGGGATCGCCGACGCCATGTTCGACGGCGCCGACTTCCTCGAACGGTCGCTGGACTGGGCCGCCCAAGTGGTCACCGGAGCCGTGCAGGTCGACCGGCCGGAACTCGATCGGGGCGAGGGGTGGGACGCCGCCGTGGCGCGCGGCCGGGCCTTCGCCGATGCCAAGGTGTCCGGTGCCGCACCGGCGCCCTACCGCGCGCTGGAGCTGGTCGACGCGGCCCGTTCGGCCGAGCGGGCGGATGCGTTCGCCGCCGAGGACACCGCGCTGTCGGACCTGATCATGTCCAACGAGCTCCGGGCCGGTCTCTACTCCTTCGACCTGGTGCAGAAGCGGGCCAAGCGCCCCGCCGGTGCGCCGGACAAGGAGTTGGCCCGCAAGGTCACCAAGGTCGGCATCGTCGGTGCCGGGCTGATGGCGAGCCAGTTGGCGTTGCTCTTCCTGCGTCGCCTGCAGGTGCCGGTGGTGATGTCCGACCTGGACGCCGAACGGGTGGCGAAGGGCATCGGCTACGTACACGCCGAGGTCGACAAACTGCTGGGCAAGAAGCGGATCAGCCCGGACGAGGCGAACCGACTCAAGGCGCTCGTGTCCGGCACCGAGGACCAGGCCGACTTCGCCGACTGCGACTTCGTGATCGAGGCCGTGTTCGAGGAGATGTCGGTCAAGAAGAAGGTGTTCGCCGGGCTGGAGCAGCACGTCGGCGCCGAGTGCATCCTGGCCACGAACACCTCGTCGCTGTCGATCACCGACATGGCAGCGGACCTGGACCACCCGGAGCGGGTCGTGGGCTTCCACTTCTTCAACCCGGTCGCGGTCCTCCCGCTGCTGGAGATCATCAAGGGTGAGCGCACCGACGACGCCAGCCTGGCCACGGCCTTCGCGGTGTCGAAGACGCTGAAGAAGAACTCGGTCCTCGTCAAGGACGCCCCGGCGTTCGTGGTGAACCGGTTGCTCACCCGCCTGATGGGTGAGGTGATCTCCGCCGTCGACGAGGGGACCCCGCTCGAGCTGGCCGACCAGGCGTTGAAGCCGCTCGGCCTGCCGCTCTCCCCGTTCGTCCTGCTGCAGTTGGTCGGCCCCGCCGTGGCCCTGCACGTGGCCGAGACCCTGAACGGCGCATTCGGGGACCGGTTCGCCGTGTCGGAGAACCTGAAGGCGCTGGTCGAGGCCGCCAAGCCGGGGATCTACGACTGGACCGCGGAGGGCAAGCCGTACGTGTCGGAGGAGACCAGCGCGCTGTTCACCGTCGGCGACAACCCGAGCACCGCCGAGGAGGTCCTCGACCGGGCCACCTCCGCATTGGCCGAGGAGATCGGCCTGATGCTGTCGGAGGGCGTGGTCCAGGCCCCGATGGACATCGACCTGTGCCTGATCCTGGGCGCCGGCTGGCCCTTCCAC
>JBQDIN010000124.1:0-7218 GCA_052094425.1 Propionibacteriaceae bacterium | reverse complement strand
AGGCGGCGAACTGGGACGGCAGGGGGCGAGCGGTGGTCGCTGCGGCCGCGTAGAACTCGTTCCAGTACCCCTCGCGCCGATTCTCCGTCGCGTCGTCGGTCAGTGTCATCAGGCCCTCCAAGAGTTGAACAACGGGTAACACCCTAACGCCATCTCGGCGGTGCGTCGGTGACCTCACCGGCCACGGCGGGGCCGAGGCGGCGCAAACCCAGTGGCAGGTGCTGGCCGTCGTGCGGTGGAATGGGGGAATGGCAGCCAAGAAACTCCCGGTCGCCCCACACCTGGTGGAGCCGAAGTTCGGCCGGGTCACCGACCGGAACTACAAGTCCTTCCACGACGCCGTCACACGCGGATTCCAGGAGCCGATCAAAGAGGGCTTGGCCGACTTCGATCGGGCGTTGGTCGAGAACGAGCGCCACTTCGGGTTGAAGGTCGGGCAGCGGTGGGTGGCCACCTGCGGTTCCTTCGCCCGGACCATGACGGTCCCCGGTGGGGTCGAGGTCGGATTCGCCGCGGTCAGTCTGGTCACCGTCCACTCGCCGTTCCGACGCCGCGGACTGCTGCGCCGGATGATGGAGCACCAGCTGCGCGACCTCGCTGAGCGAGGTGAGCCGCTGGCGGGCCTGTGGGCCTCGGAATCGATGATCTACGGCCGCTTCGGCTACGCCCCGGCCGTGTCCCGTGCTCGGTTGGGTGGCACCAATCGCCGGCTGGAGTTCCTGCCCGGGATCACCCCGACCGGATCGGTGGACGAGGTCGATCGGGACCAGTTCCTGACGGTTGCTCCTGCCCTGCACGCGGCTGACCTCCCGCAGCGCCCCGGTGGGCTGGATCGCTCGGACGTCTGGTGGCAGGTGGCGCTCTTCGACGAGGAGTACATCCGCGGAGGAGCGTCGGCGCTGCACCACGCGCTGCACTACGACGAGGCCGGTGACGTGGACGGCTACGCCCTCTTCCGGTTCAAGGAGGACTGGGGCCAGGACGAACCGGCGGGAGAGATCCGCATCGACGAAGTGCGGGCTGGCGATGTGGGCGGATACGCGGCCCTGTGGCGCTACCTGCTCGACCTCGACCTGGCCCGTACCTTCCGGTACAAGAAGGCAGCGGTGGACGAATCCCTGCGCCATCTCGTCCGGGACGCGCGAGCGGTCCGGACCGAGGTCGAGGACGCGCTGTACCTCCGGGTGGTCGATGTGGCAGCCGCCCTGGCCGAACGCACCTATTCCGCCGATGTCGACCTGGTCATCGAGGTGACCGACGACCTGCTGGCCGAGAACACCGGGCGCTATCGACTCGACGTCACCGATGGGGTCGCCACCGTGACCCGGGCCCGCGCCGCAGCCGACCTCTCCCTGACGGTGCTGGAACTGGGCGCGATCTACCTTGGTGGGGTGCCCCTGCAGGACCTGCACCGTGCCGGCCGGGTGGTCGAGCGCACCGCCGGTGCCGTCCGGGCGGCTGCCTCGGCGTTCGACTGCGAACGGGCGCCGTGGTGCCCCGACAATTTCTGACCGGGACAATTTCTGACCGGGACAATTTCTGACCGGGACAAATTTCTGACCCGACACATCTGACCGAGAGGATGACGATGGACCGAATCGGTAGGCATCCCGAACGCAGTCGTCCCAGCCGGGACGCACTGGACGCCGTTCTCGACGCCAGCAGCATGGGCACGCTGGCCACCGTCGTGGACGGGCTGCCGTGGGCGGTGCCGATGCTGTACGCACGCGACGGGGACCGAGTGTTGCTGCACGGATCCACCGGGGCGGGCGCGCTCCGGCATGTCGCCGCGGGCGCACCAGCGGCCTTCTGCGTCAGCCTGATGGACGGGATCGTCGTGGCCGACACCCTGTTCGACTCCTCGGCCAACTACCGCTCCGCCGTGGTGCGGGGCGTCCTGACCACGCTGACCGATGCGGAGGCGGCGCGCGCGATGACGGTGCTGTCGGACCAACTGCTCCCGGGCCGCAGTGCCGAGGTGCCCGACCACACCCGCAAGGAGCTCGCCGCCACCTTGGCCGTGGCACTGCCGATCGAGCCGGGGCAGTGGACGGTGAAGGTACGCGCCGCCCCGCCTGCCGAACCGGACGAACACGGTTCGGCCTGGACCGGGGTGGTGCCGTTGCGCACCGTTGCTGACCCGCCGGTCGCCGCGCCGTGGACTCCTGCGGGGGCGCCCGTCCCGGAGTCGGTGCGACGACTTGTCGCCGACCGCACCCCGTGACCGAGGTCCGTGCCTGACCCCCGTGCCCTGACCCCCGTGACCTGACGAGGGGCAGGCAGGATTCGAGCGGCCTCTTGGCAGGGGCCCGCAGGTGCGGGATGCTGTGATCAATTACTCGTGATCGGACATGTCATGGACCCGCGAACCCCCTCGTACGCGCGCCGGGCCGGCGCCCTGCTGGCCACGTGTGCCCTGCTGCTCGTGGCTGGCGTGTGGTCACCCACTCCAGCCCATGCGGACGCGGTCGTGAAACCGAAGAACGGGTCGTTCAAGATCAACGGCCGTGGGTACGGCCACGGGATCGGGATGTCCCAGTACGGGGCCTACGGGGCGGCCCAGAAGGGACTGAACTGGCACCAGATCCTTGCCTTCTACTACCCGGGTACGAAGCGGGTGAAGCAACCCACGAACCACAAGGTTCGGATCTGGATCACGGGTGATCATGATCAAGAACTGCGAGTCACCCCGTCGACCGGCCTGAAGGTGACCGACTCGACCGGGAAGTCCTACACGATGCCCACCAACCTGGGGGCGATCCGGTGGCGAGTCACCCGGACCAGCAAGGGATGGACGCTGGCTTGGCGGAAGGGCAGCAAGTGGACAAACCGGAGTGCGGTCGGGCTCAACCGGAGCAAGCCGTGGACCCTGAGCAACAAGCACGGACTGTTGAAGCTGATGCTGCCCAACGGCGGTCACCAGGAACTGCGCGGCACGCTGGGACTGATTCGCTCCGGGACGAAGGACATCACCGTGAACGAGTTGCCGATGACGCAGTACCTGAAGTCGGTGGTTCCGGCCGAGATGCCGGTCTCGTGGCATCCGCAGGCAGTGCGCTCCCAGGCGGTGGCGGCGCGCAGTTACGCCTTCCGGTTGCAGGCAGCGGCACCGGCCGCACAGAAGTACGACCTGTGCGACACCACGTCCTGTCAGGTGTATCCGGGCTATGCGCTGACCCCCGATGGTGGGAAGGGGAAGCGGACCCTCTTCGAGCACATCGACGGCAACCGGGCGGTCAGTGCGACCCGGGACATCGCACTGAAGTACGGGTCCGCCTTCGCCCTGACCCAGTTTTCGTCCTCGAACGCGGGCTACTCGGTGGCGGGGTCGCAGCCGTACCTGAAGGCACGCAAGGATCCCTACGACGGAGTGCCCAAGTCCCAGTGGTGGACCAAGAGCGTCAGCACCAAGACGGTGCAGGCCAAGTGGCCCAGCGTGGGCACAGTGACCGGCATCCAAGTCAGCAAGCGCGGTGGACTGGGTTGGTACGGCGGCCGGGCCACCACGGTGAAGGTGATCGGCACGAAGGGCACGGTCTCTGTGGCCGGCCCCGACTTCCGGTTCGCCCTCGGCCTGCGTTCCACCTTTTTCTACCTGAGTACCGCCTGACAACCAGAGGCGCACGCTCAACCAATGGGGGAGCAGGCTCAATCGACGCCGGGACTTCCGTCCACTATTCGGTGGCGGGATATGTGACGTTGCCGTGAGGTCCGATGACCGCGCCGAGACTCCGCTGCGCCGCATCGATGTGGTCGGTGCCGAGGATGTGCCGCACATCCTCGGCATGGGCGAGGAGATGATCGGTGATGATCCGCCGGTGACACCGCCACCACACTGCCTCGGAGCACATCACGGCCACGCGGCGCGTGCATCCCCACTCGCGCAACTCGGCGAGGGCGCGCCGGAAGTCGTTGGAGAGCGCATGGTCGGCGTAGTTGTGGAAGCTGCGGTTGTCCCACCAGGCGTTGATCTCGAACGGCACGTCCCGGCTCACCGGACGGCGCCCGGTCAGCCCCTCAGCGCGCCGATACCTGATCCCGACCTCGCCGAGGGACGCTGAGAGCGCGTCTTCGTTGAACTGCGGATGCCGGGAAGAACCCGGAAGCCTGCGGACATCAACGACCAACTCGACCCGGGGCGCCTGGAGCAGCTCGATGAACTCGGCGAGCGTCCGAGTGGAATGCCCGACGGTGAAGAACGGCTCACTCACCCTTCTTCGGCCGGACCACCCGGGCCGCGCCGCCACCACCGCGTTCGGTCTCGGCGGCCGCGTTCAGGCGGCCGTTGCCGCTGATCGCGATGCCGGAGGCATTGCCGATCCAGGTGGATGAGCCCAGCTCGTGGCCGAGGTCGATTAGGCCCTGACCGGTCTCGGAATCGGCCAGGCCGAGGTCGGTGCCTTCCGCGCCCGCATTGCGTGAACTCAGCCGCGGGGCCGCCACCGCCTCGACCAGCGGCAGGTCGCGCTCGAGGTGGCCGACGATGATCTGGGCCACCGAGGTGATGATCGTGGCGCCGCCCGGGGTGCCGCAGCTGAGCACCGGATCTCTCCCGTCGCGCAGGATGGTCGGGCTCATCGAGGAGCGCGGCTGCTTGCCCGGGCCCGGCAGGTTCGGATCCGGCACCCCCTCGGTCAGCGGGACGAAGTTGAAGTCGGTCAACTCGTTGTTCAGCAGGAACCCGTAGCCGGGAACGGTGATCGCCGAGCCGGCGGTCTGCTCGATGGTGAGCGTGTACGAGACCACGTTGCCCCACCGATCGACCACGTTCAGGTGCGTGGTCGAGTCGCCCTCGTACGGCTCGTCCTGACTGGTGCCCGGGGTGGGGGCGTCGTCGTAGTTGCCGTCCGGGCTGCCGAACGGGATGGGCCGCTCCTGGGCTCGGTCGGTCTCGAACAACTCGGCTCGCTCGCGAGCGAACTCCGGGTTGAGCAGTTCCTTGATCGGGACCCTCTTCACGTCGCCGACGTAGCGATTCCGGTCGGCGAACGCGATCGCGGAGGCCTCCGAGAACCGGTGCAGGTAGTCGACCTCGCCCAATTCCGAGATCGGGACGCCGGTGCGCTCCTCGTACTGCTGCAGCAGGTTGAGGATCTCGCCGACGGCGATGCCACCCGAGCTGGGAATGCTCATCCCGTACACCTCGAGGCCGCGGTAATCGCTGCGGGTGGCGCGCTGGACCTCGGCCCGGTAGCGGTGGACGTCGCTACGCCGCATGGTGCTCTTCAACACCTCGACCCCGTCGACGGTGCCCGGGTTGCGCGCCTCGTCCACGACTGCGGAGCCGATCCGGCCGTGGTAGAACTCCTTGCTGCCGCGCTTGCGGAGCAGCCGGTAGGTGTCGGCCAGGTCCGGGTTGCGGAAGGTGCTGCCGACCTCCGGGGGCGCACCATCGGGGAGGAACACCCGGGCGGACTCGGTGAACTTGGCCAGCCGGTCGGCGTTGCCGGCCGTGTGGTTGTGGAAGTTCTGGTCCACCACGAACCCGTGGCGGGCGATCTTCTCGGCCGGCTCGAGCAGGTCACCGAGTCGCCAGGTGCCGAACCGGCGGGCCGCGGTGACCCAGGTGGCGAGGGTGCCGGGCACGCCCACCGAGGCGCCCGAGGTGACCACCTCGTCGAAGTCGAGGGCGTTCCCGTCCCCGTCGGTGAACACGTCCTCGTCGTAGGAGGCGGGTGCGCTCTCGCGGCCGTTGATGGTGTGCACCCGACCGCTGCGGGCCTCGTGGAAGACGAAGAAGCCGCCGCCCCCGATCCCGGATGAGTAGGGCTCGGTCAGCCCGAGCGTGGCCGCCATCGCGATCGCGGCGTCCACGGCATTGCCGCCGTCGCGCAGCACCTGGATCCCGACGTCACTGGCGTACGGGTCCACCGAGGACACCGCACCACCGGTCCCGGTCGCATCCGGCTCCTTGGGCGGCTCCGGGTACGGCCGGCCGCCCCGACCACCTCGGTCGCTCCGGTCGGCGTGGGCGAGGGGGCTCTGGGTGACGCCAGCGGCGGCCACACCGACGGCCGCCCCTCCGGCGAGGAAGGTGCGCCTGGGCAGGTCGGACATGCTCAACTCCTTGATGGGGGAACCTTCCATTCTTTGCATGCTCCGGCCCGACCCGCAAGGGAATGCGTCTCGAATTCCGGAGGCGGCAGGTTCACCGGGCCCGACCCGGCGGGGTTCACCACCGCAGCCACCTGCTGCGAACCGCACAGCCGAATGTCAGCCAGCGGACAGGGTCCGGTCCGGCGCAAGCCTCGATAGGGTGACTGGGTGATCGAGGGATTCCAGATCGGGCACCACACGGCCGACACAGAGGACTGGTTGACCGGCACCACCGTGGTGCTGGCCCCGGAGGGTGCCGTGGCCGGGGTGGATGTCCGGGGTGGCGGTCCCGGAACCCGGGAGACCGACCTGCTCGATCCACAGGCGCTGATGGAGCAGGTGCACGCCGTCGTCCTCACCGGCGGGAGCGCGTACGGGCTGGCCGCCGCCGACGGCGTGATGACGGCACTGGGGGAGCGGGGCATCGGGTTCCCGGTGGGGGCAGAGCCGGGCCAGGTGGTTCCCATCGTCCCCGCCGCCGTCATCTTCGACCTCGGCCGCGGCGGTGACTTCGGCCATCGTCCGAACCCCGAGTTCGGCACGCTGGCCGTCGCTGCCGCCACCGCCGGCGACCCGGACCAGGGCTGCGTCGGCGCCGGAACAGGGGCGGTCACCGGAGGCCTGAAGGGCGGGTTCGGCTACGCCGAGCACACCTTGGCCAGCGGCGTACGCGTCGCCGCGGCCGTGGTGGTGAACGCGAACGGTTCCGCCGTCGACCCGGTCACCGGCCGGCTGCGCGCGGACCGGGGGCACATCGGACACACCCCCATCCCCGAACAACGCGCGGCGCTGCAGGCAGCCCAGGAGGCTGGTCGGGCCTCCCTGGCCACCACCATCGGCGTGGTGTTGACCGACGCCGCGATCACCAAGGCACAGGCGAACAAGGTCGCCGCGGTCGCCCACGACGGGATGGCCCGCGCCATCTCCCCACTGCACTCGATGCTCGACGGGGACACGGTGTTCTGCCTGTCCACCCGCGCCGCTCCGGCACCGGCCGATCCGGCGGCTGCTCTCCTCGGTGTCAACGATTTGCTCGCCGGGGCGGCTGACGTGTTCACTGACGCCTGCATGAACGCCATGGTGGCGGCCACCAGCCGCGGCCGGTGGTCCAGTTACCTGGCC
>JBQDIN010000123.1:4986-7238 GCA_052094425.1 Propionibacteriaceae bacterium | reverse complement strand
GCCGACCGGCCCGCACCTCAGCGGTCAGCGCGGCCAGGTCCAGCACCGCAGCACGAGACACCACGACCACCCGGGCGCCGTCCGGGAGCAGGGCGAACTGCTCGGCGCCGAGCAGCCGCTCGCTCTCGGCCGTGACGGTGACGAAGACGAAGAGGACCCGGCTCCGGGCCAGCACCTCGTCGAGGCCGGGTCCACGCAGCGGCGGTGAAGATCCGGTCCGGTCGCACCGGCTGCGGTCGCAGTACCACCAGCCGACGACCCGACACCGTCACTCCCCGAGCAGGATCGGCCGCAGCGCGTCGACCACACTCGGGTCCTCGATCGTGGAGGGGATCGTGCCCGGCTGCCCATCGGCGATCTCGCGCATCGTCTTGCGCAGGATCTTGCCCGAGCGCGTCTTCGGCAACCCCGGCACGATGTCGATCCGCTTGCACGCGGCAACAGCTCCGATCTCGGACCGGACCAGGCTGATCAACTCCTCGACCAGGGCGGCGGGGTGGACCTCGACGTCGCGAGCGACCACCACCAGGCCACGCGGCACCTGACCCTTCAACGCGTCCGCGGTGCCGAACACGGCACACTCGGCCACCGCGGGGTGAGAGGCGAGCACCGCCTCCATGGCACCGGTGGAGAGTCGGTGCCCGGCCACGTTGATCACGTCGTCGGTTCGGCCCAGCACCTGCAGGTAGCCGTCCGTGTCGATCCGGCCGGCGTCCCCGGTCAGGTAGTAGCCGTCGTGGGCGGACAGATAGCTCGCGGCGAAGCGGTCCTCATCCCGCCAGACTCCGGCCAGGGTGCCCGGCGGCAACGGCAACCGGACGCAGATCGCGCCCTCCGCACCGGCGGGCAGGTCCGTCGAGGAGGGATCGAGGATCCGGACGTCATAGCCCGGCACCGGGACGGTCGGTGACCCGGCCTTGAGCGGCATCGGCTCCATCCCGCGCAGGTTGGCCGCGACCGGCCAGCCGGTCTCGGTCTGCCACCAGTTGTCCACCACCGGAATGCCGAGTTGATCACTCGCCCACGCGTACGTGTCCGGGTCGAGCCGTTCGCCGGCGAGGAAGAGGGTGCGCAGACTGGACGTGTCCGCCGTGGCGATGAACTCGCCTTCCGGGTCGACCGTCCGGATCGCCCGGATCGCTGTCGGGGCGGTGAACAACGCCACCACCTGGTGCTCGGCGACCACCTGCCAGAAGGTCCCGGCATCGGGGGTGCCGACCGGCTTTCCCTCGAACAGCACGGTGGTGGCCCCGGCCAGGAGGGGGCCGTACACGATGAAGGAGTGCCCGACCACCCAGCCGACGTCACTGGCGGTGAACATCACCTCGCCCGGGCCGACGTCGAAGATCTCGTCCATCGCGTAGCACAGCGCCACCGCGTGCCCGCCGTTGTCGCGGACGATCCCCTTCGGCTTCCCGGTGGTGCCCGAGGTGTAGAGGATGTAGAGCGGATCGGTGGCGACCACGTCCACCGCAGCGGCCGGCTCGAACGAGCCCGGCCGCATCAGGTGCCGGTAGTCGAGGTCGCGCGGCTCGACCAGTTCGGCGACGACTTGCGGGCGCTGGATGATCACGCAGTGCACCGGCTGGTGGCTTGCCCGCGCCAGGGCGGTGTCCAGCAGCGGCTTGTACTCGATCACCCGGCTGCCCTCCAGCCCGCAGGAGGCAGAGATGATCACCTTCGGTTCGGCATCGTCGATCCGGGCCGCCAGCTCGCCCGGGGCGAAACCGCCGAACACCACCGAGTGCACGGCACCGATCCGGGCACAGGCCAGCATCGCGATCGCGGCCTCGGCGATCATCGGCAGGTAGATCACCACCCGGTCACCGGCTTGCACCCCGAGCCCGGCGAGCGCGCCCCCGAGCCGGGCGACATGATCGAGCAGCTCGGCGTAGGTGTAGGTCCGTCGGTCCCCGGTGATCGCGGAGTGGAAGATCAACGCCGGCTGCTCCCCGCGGCCGGCGATCACGTGCCGATCGAGGGCGTTGTAGGAGGTGTTCAGGACCCCGTCGGCGTACCAGCGGCCGTGTGGTCGCTCCTGGTCGAGGACGGTCCGGGGCCGGGTGAACCAGTCCACCCGCCTCGCCTGCTCCCCCCAGTACCCGTCCGGGTCGGTCAGGCTCTGCTCGTACTGCTCCCGATAGGCACCCACGCCGGTCTCCTCAGCTCGTCCGATTCACCCTAACCGAGGGAGCCGCCGATGAGTTCAGGCTGCGGGACCGGTCAGCATGCGGAGAACCACTGCTCCGCCG
>JBQDIN010000123.1:0-4886 GCA_052094425.1 Propionibacteriaceae bacterium | reverse complement strand
CTCCGCCGGGCTCGGTGCAGGCCCTGCACCTGGTGGTGGCCGACATCGAGGCGGCGCGCGCCGAACTGGTGGGTCGGGGTGTCGACGTCTCGGCGGTCGAGGACGTCGGCGGCGGGGTCAAGTACGCCGGCTTCTCCGATCCGGATGGCAACTCCCTGACCCTGCAGGAGATGGCCTGGCGCACCGGCGACCAGTTCTGAGTACCGGTGCGCGCTATTCCGTAGGTTCAGGGGCTCTTGAAGACGTCATGATCGCCGATGCGCCGCCAGCGACAGCGCAACTCCGGCGACCTACCATCGACTCATGGACACCACTCCGGTCGACCGGGCGAGGCGATGGCTGGCCGCCGTCGTCCGGAAGCGGGTGGCCGGGGACGACTTCGAATCCGTGCACGCCGACATCTGGCACGGTGCCGGACCGCGCCGTTTCACCCCGGCGGACCCGATCTGGCAGGTGCACGCCGACACCGCGATGTTCGTCGGTGGGCTCCGCGCCCTGTTGCTGCAGTCCCTGCACCCGGTGGCCATGTTCGCCGTCGCCCGACACTCCGGCTACCGGAGCGATCCGTGGGGCCGGCTGCAACGCACCAGCCACTTCCTGACCGCGATCACGTACGGCTCGAGGGAGACCGCCGCAGCCTCGATCGCCCGGGTGCGGCGGATCCACGCCAGCATCCGCGGGTTCACCGACGCCGGTGTCGCCTACCGCGCCGACGATCCCGACCTGCTCGCCTGGGTGCACCTGGCCGAGGTGGAATCCTTCGTGCTCTGCCACCGCGCCTTCGGGGCCGAGCCGCTGACCGCGGCCGGGTACGACGACTACGTCGAGCAGGCCGGCGAGGCCGCGGCCGGACTGGGCGTGATCGATCCGCCCCGCTCGGTGGCGGAGGTCACCGCCGGGCTGGAGCGCTTCCGTCCGGAGCTCCGCGGCAGCCCGCCCGCCGACGAGGTGGTCGACCTCGTGGTCCGGCGGCCGCCGCTGCCGGCTCCGGCGGTCCCGGGCTATCTGGCCCTGGTCGCCGGAGCGGTGTCACTGCTGCCGCCGTGGGCGCGTCGAGACCTCCGGTTGCCGACCCTGCCGATCACCGATCGGTTGGTGTCGAGGCCGCTGACCAAGTCCGCCCTGCGTGCCCTGCGCTGGGCGCTGGTCGACGGCAACGACGAGGGCACAGCCGTCTAGCGATCCGTCGATGCGCCAGCCTTCTCCTTCACCAGGTCCTCGACGGACTGCGGGATCGTGGTCTCGAAATCGAGCAGCTTGACCCAGGTCGGCGTGACCGTGATGACGACCATCTCGTCGTACAGGCCCTTCACTCCAGCCTCCCACTCCGGGTACTGCTGGGAGGTCATGAACTTGCGGCCACCCTCCAGGTAGCCCTCCGGTACGCCGTCGACGGTTTCCAGTACGGCGATGCCCCGGATGAGGAGTGCCTTGGGCGGGAACGCACCGGTGTCGATGGTGAGCGCGACCGTCGGGTTCGCGCAGAGCGCGGCCACCTTGGCCGATCTCGGCACCGTGGCCATCACGATCCGATCGCCCTCGGTCCAGTAGCCGATCGGGATGACGCGCGGGTCACCGTCGAGGCCGGTGTAGGCGAGCCGCGCCGGGTCGCTGCCGTGGAGAAGCTGCTGTGCGTACGGCTTCGCCATGATTTCGGCAATCTGTTGCTGGTCCATGATCGTGCTCCGTTCCCGTCGATCTGAGGTGCTCTCACTCAGGGGACGGAGCTGACCAGGGGATCTCGACATCCACGATGGCATCGGCCCGATTCAGCGCAGCATCGGCGCGGCCGCTGGCGGTGGAGCCACTTCCTTCGGCCGGTGCAGTCGCTCCAGACCGACCCGCTTCGCCTGCCACAGGATCAGCAGTACGGCCAGTCCCTGCACGACCAGCGTGGTCAGCGCCGCCTGCCAGCTGCCGGTGGTCTCCGCACCGACGAACGCGTCCTGGAAGCCACCCATGGTGATCACCACCGCGAAGATCATCACGTTGTTCACTGTGTGGATGGCGATCCCGGCCTCGAGGCCGCCGGTCCGCCAGACCAGGATCGTGGCCGCAGCAGCGAAGAAGCCCAGATCGGCCAGCACCCAACCATCCATGCTGCCGTGGGCCAGGGCGAAGAGCAGCACCGACGGGATGCCGGGCAGCACGAGGGCGAGGACACGCAGCGGGAACCAGGACCCGAGGCTGATCAGGAACCAACCGCGGAAGGCATACTCCTCCCCGGCTGCCTGGAACGGCACCATCACGACGGCGATCACCAACAACGCGATCCACTGTTCGGGCCGCTCGCCCTGGTAGGCCTCCGGGTCGACGATCACCGAGAAGGCGAGGTAGGCCGCCCACAGGGGCAGGGTCACCAGGACACAGCGCAGCAGCCACTTCCACCGGATCCGGCCCGCGACGGAGGACACGTATCCGGGTCGGATGCCGTGGCCGATCCAGACCGACAGCATGGCGGCCGGGATCAACACGATCAAGGTCAGGCAGACGAAGGCGAAGCCGAGCGGCCCCAGGTTCTCGGTGTCGACGAGCTGGTTCAACACCTGCTCGACGTCCTGGCCGAGCACCAGGCCGCCGACCAGCAGGGCGACCATCAGCACGACCTCGAACACGATCGTGAAGGTGATCATCAGCAACGCGGAGACGAGGGGGCGCCACCAGCGATGCTTGGGCCCGCGGGCCAGGTGCTCGTACTCGGCCGGTTCCGTTGGCAGGGCGCTGACCGGGGCCGGGGGGCGCGGTGCGACCCCGTACGCCGGAGGCCCGTACGCCGGAGCCCCGTAGGGCGTCGGTTGCCCGTACGGCGCGGGTTGCGGGTACGGCGGCTGCGGGTACGGCGGTTGGTTGGGCGTCGGGTCGGCGTTCGAGGTGCCGGCGGGGTCGTCAGGGTGCTGGTTCGTCATCGCAGGTCAAGTGTGACAGCAGCGGCAAGGACGAAACAGGGCGGCTGTGGACGAACACCGGTCGGCCGAAATGCTCGAGCCCGTCGCGATCGCACCGGTGGTCCGGGGCGATCGCGGCGGGCTCGATCAACGGGAGGGTTCAGTCGGAGGAGCGGACCTCGTCCTTGTCCTCCACCGCCTTCGACTCCGTGCCGTCCGTGCGAGGCAGCCCGCGGTTGTCGGTACCGTCGGAACCCTCCACCTGCGGGTTGCCCGGCTGAGTGTCCGGACCGGTCTTCTCGTCGGCACCGGACATCGCAACACCACGCCGGGAGCTGATGACCACAGCCACCACCACGACGGCGGCGGCCACGCCGGCGATCAGGAACCGCAGCGGGTTCGCCTCGCCGCTCATCGCCGACATCCCGACGACGGCCGGGGCGATCAGCACCGCGACCAGGTTCATCACCTTCAGCAGCGGGTTGATGGCCGGTCCGGCGGTGTCCTTGAACGGGTCGCCGACGGTGTCGCCGATCACGGTGGCCTCGTGGGCCAGGGAGCCCTTGCCGCCGTGGTGACCGTCCTCCACCAACTTCTTGGCGTTGTCCCAGGCGCCGCCCGCGTTGGCCAGGAAGACGGCCATCAGGGTGCCGGCACCGATCGCGCCGCCCAGGTAGCCGGCCAGGGCCGGAGCGCCGAGCCCGAAACCGACCGCGATCGGGGCGCCGATGGCCAGCAGGCCCGGGGTGGCGAGCTCGCGGAGCGAGTCCTTGGTGCAGATGTCGACGACCTTGCCGTACTCCGGCTTGCCGGTGCCCTCCATGATCCCCGGGATGTCGCGGAACTGGCGACGGACCTCGTAGACCACCGCGCCGGCGGCCCGGCCGACAGCGCTGATCGACAGACCGGCGAAGAGGAAGACGACCGCGGCACCGATGATCAGCCCGACCAGCGTCGGTGGGGCGAACACCACTGAGGCGGCGGTGAACTCTTCGTATCGTTCGGCCAGCACGCCACGGATGGCGTCGGTGTAGGAACCGAACAAGGCGGTCGCGGCCAACACGGCGGTGGCGATCGCGATGCCCTTGGTGATCGCCTTGGTGGTGTTGCCGACGGCGTCCAGTTCGGTGAGGATCTGCGCGCCCTCACCGTCCACGTCACCGGACATCTCGGCGATGCCCTGGGCGTTGTCGGAGACCGGGCCGAAGGTGTCCATCGCAACGATCACGCCGACGGTGGTCAGCAGGCCACAGCCGGCCAGGGCGATCGCGAACAGGCCGACCACCCCGGCGCCGCCGATCAGGAAGGCCCCGTAGACGGCCGCGGCGATGACCAGCGCGGTGTAGACGGCCGACTCGAGACCGAGCGACATCCCGGACAGCACCACGGTGGCGGCGCCCGTCTCCGAGGTCCGGCCGACGTCGCGCACCGGGCGGTCCTCGGTGCCGGTGTAGTAACCGGTCAGGGCCAAGATGATGGCGGCCAGCACGATCCCGATCACCACGGCGATGATCGCCATGATGCGCGGGTCGTCGATCGGGCCGGTGAACTCGAGCCCCTCCACGCCGAGACCGGCGAAGGAGTCCGGCAGATAGACGAAGGAGGCGACGGCCACCAACACCGCGGAGATGACCGCCGAGAGGTAGAAGGCCCGGTTGATGGTGCGCAGCCCGTTCTCGCCGGCCTTCGGCTTGAACAGGTAGACACCGATGATGGCGGTGATCACGCCGATCGCCGGGACGATCAGCGGGAAGACGAGGCCGTAGGAGCCGAAGGCGGCCTTGCCGAGGATCAGGGAGGCCACCAGCATCACGGCATAGGACTCGAACAGGTCGGCGGCCATGCCGGCGCAGTCACCGACGTTGTCGCCCACGTTGTCGGCGATGGTGGCCGCGTTGCGGGGGTCGTCCTCGGGGATGTTCTGCTCGACCTTGCCGACCAGGTCGGCGCCGACATCGGCGGCCTTGGTGAAGATGCCGCCGCCGACGCGCATGAACATGG
>JBQDIN010000122.1:0-7516 GCA_052094425.1 Propionibacteriaceae bacterium | reverse complement strand
CAGTTGGCTCGCCCGCAGCCTGACCGTCCTCGCCGAGGGCGGCTGCGGACCGTTGGTGCTGGTCCTCGGGGCCGAGGCCGAGCGGGCCCGGGGACTGGTCCCGGAGCACCTGGCCGAGCGGACCACGGTGCTGGTCGCCGAGGACTGGGACCGGGGTCTCTCCGCCTCGCTGGCGGCGGGACTGCGGGCCGCCGGCCCCCTGCTCACCGACGCCGACCCGCTGCTGTGCGTGCACCTGGTGGACCTGCCCGATGTCGGCGCATCGGTCGTCGCACGACTGCTCGGCTCGGCGCGTGCGCCCGACACCCTGGCCCGGGCCGGCTACGGACCTGAGCCCGGCCACCCGGTACTGATCGGCCGCGACCACGTGGCCGGGGTGCTTTCCAGCCTGGCCGGCGACTCCGGCGCCCGCGACTACCTCCGCAGCCAGCAGGCCGTCGTGATCGACTGCAGCGACCTGGCCGGCGGCCGGGACGTCGACCACGCCCCCGTCCCGTCCCCGGGCCGGCAGTTCGCCGACCCGGAGGCCGTGGACGCGGCCCTGCGCGGCACCGGCTACCTGCCCGACGCCGGACTCACCACCGTCACCTGGCTGGCCGGCGCCCTGTCGCGACCGCTGCTCCTCGAGGGGGAACCCGGCACCGGCAAGACCGCCCTGGCGGAGGCCCTCGCGGGTGCCCTCGACGCACCGCTGATCCGGCTGCAGTGCTACGAGGGCATCGATGCCGGCCAGGCCCTCTACGACTGGGACTTCCCCCGCCAGATCCTGCACATCCGTGCGGTGGAGGCCGCCGCCGCGGGCACCGGACTGGATGTCGAGGAGTTGGAGGGCACCCTCTACGACGACCGGTTCCTGCTCTCCCGTCCCATCCTGACCGCACTGCGCACCGCTCCGGCGGTGCTGTTGATCGACGAGATCGACCGGGCCGACGACGAGTTCGAGGCCTTCCTGCTGGAGGTGCTTTCCACCTTCTCGGTGACGATCCCCGAGTACGGCGTGGTGAGCGCCGAACGACCGCCGGTCGTGGTCCTGACCTCCAACCGGACCCGCGAACTGCATGACGCGTTGAAGCGGCGCTGCCTCTACCACTGGGTCGAGCACCCCGACCTGGGCCGGGAGGTGGAGATCATCCGCAGCCGCGTCCCCGAGGTCGCGGCCGCCCTGGCCGAGCAGGTGGCCGCAGCGGTCCAGCGGATCCGCTCGGACACCGACATCGTGAAGGCCCCCGGGGTGGCGGAGAGCATCGACTGGGCCCGCGCCCTGGCGGCCCTCGGGCACGACGTCCTCGACCTGGAGAGCGCCAGCCGAACCCTGGGCGCGGTGCTGAAGTACCGCGAGGACTTCGACCGGGTACGCACGTCGCTCGACACCCTGCTGGCGCGATGAGCACCCTCGCCCTGGACCCGCCCCCGCAGAGCCCGGGAGCCGTGGAGGTGCTGACCGGGTTCTCCCGGCTGTGCCGCCATGCCGGGATCGCCGTCACCGGCGACCGGACCCGGACCTTCCTGGCCGCCGTCGCCCTGCTCGGCGCCGCGGACCGCCGGGGCGTGTACTGGGCCGGTCGGGCCACGCTGTGCGCGACCCCGGACGACTTCGGGACCTACGACCGCGCGTTCGACGCCTGGTTCGGCACCATCCGGATCGGCCGCGGCGACCGGGCCCCGACGACCCCGAGGGCGAGCCAGCAGGCCGCCCTGGACCCGAACAGCGCAGCGACGACGGAGACGGAACTGCTGGCCACCCGGGCCGCCGAGACCGAGGTACTGCGGCACCGCGACATCGCCGACCTGGACGAATCGGAACGGATCCAACTCGCCGCCCTGTTCGCGAGCCTGCCGGTCCACTCCCCCGTCCGGCGCGGCCACCGACGCAAGCCATCCCACCGCGGCGGGCTGGACCACCGCCGTACGCTGCGGGAGCAGTTGCGGCGCGGCGGCGAGGTGGTCGAGTGGAAGCGGCACCGACGCCAGCCCCGACCGCGCCGGATCGTCTTCCTGATCGACGTGTCCGGCTCGATGGAACCGTACGCGGACGCCCTGCTCCGGCTGGCACACCGGGTTGCCACCGAACTGCCCGGCCAGGTCGAGACCTTCACCATCGGCACCCGGCTGACCCGGATCACCGGTGCCCTGCGCGCCCGGAACCCGGACCGCGCGCTGACCCTGGCCGCGGACGCGGTCCCGGACTGGTCCGGCGGCACCCGCCTCGGCGAGACCCTGCAGGCCTTCCTGCAGCGGTGGGGACGACGCGGGCCGGTACGGCAGGCGGTCACCGTGATCGCCAGTGACGGCTGGGAGCGCGGGGACGTCGCCCTGCTCGGCGAACAGGTCCGCCAGCTGGCCCGGCTGGCACACTCGGTGGTGTGGATGAATCCGCATCGGGGGAAGGCCGGGTACGCGCCGATCCAGGCCGGTATCGCCGCCTGTCTCCCGTCGGTGGACTATCTGGTGGCCGGGCACTCGCTGGCCAGTTTCGCCGAACTGTTGGAGGTGCTGGCTGATGCGTGACGTACTCCCCGAACTGCTGGAATGGTGGCGGGCCGGGAGAACGGTCGGCCTGGGCACCGTGGTCGGCACCTGGCACTCGGCCCCGCGCGACCCCGGGGCGGCGATGCTGCTCGGACCGGACGGCACTGCGGTCGGTTCGGTGTCCGGAGGCTGCGTGGAGGGTGATGTGCACGCCCGCAGCGAGGAGGTCGTCGAGACCGGTGTCCCGCAGTTGCAGCGCTACGGCATCTCCGACGAGGACGCCTTCTCCGTCGGCCTGACCTGCGGGGGGATCCTGGACGTGTTCGTGGAGAAGGTCGACCGGACCACCTACCCCGAACTCGACCGGATCGCCGCGGACCTCGAGGCCGGGGTCCCGGTGGCGGTGGCGACGATGGTCGAGCACCCCGACCCGGACCGCGTCGGACGCCACCTGGTGGTGCACGCGGACGACGACTCCGAGGTGCTCGGCACGCTCGGCTGGGAACGCGGGGACGCGGCCGTGGCCGACGACGCCCGTGGCCTGCTGGCCGGCGGGCTCAGTGAGTTGATCACCTACGGTCCGGACGCCGAGCGACGCGGCGAGGGGATGCGGGTGTTCGTCGCCTCGTACGCACCCCGCCCCCGGATGATCGTCTTCGGCGCGATCGACTTCGCCGCCGCGGCGGCGCGGATCGGTTCCTTCCTCGGCTACCACGTGACGGTCTGTGACGCCCGTCCCGTGTTCGCGACCCGGACCCGATTCCCGGAGGCCGACGAAGTGGTGGTCGAGTGGCCGCACCGCTACCTGCAGGCCGAGGTGGACGCCGGCCGGGTGGACCCCCGGAGCGTGCTGTGCGTCCTCACCCACGACCCGAAGTTCGACGTCCCAGTGCTGGAGATCGCCCTGCGTCTCGACGTGGCCTACGTCGGCGCGATGGGCTCGCGGCGCACCCACGAGGACCGGCTGGACCGGCTCCGGCAGGCCGGGATCGGCCCGGCGGAGATCGCCCGGATGTCCAGCCCGGTCGGGCTCGACCTCGGCGCCCGGACCCCGGAGGAGACGGCGGTGTCGATCGCCGCCGAGATCATCGCCCACCGCTGGGGCGGCACGGGTGACAGGCTGAGCGATCGCCGGGGCCGCATCCACCACTCCTGATCAGCAATCCAGTGGCATTTCGCCGAACTCCTTGTGCTCCACCTCACACCCTGCTGAGATTGGGCTTGTCGACCCTGCCTCGTCGCCGGGCGGCGGTCCGATCACTGACGGTGGCGACGCTGCGAGAGAGTGGGCCGGGATGGCGACTGGACGCAAGGTCAGCATCACCGTCGAGGTGGACGGTACGAGTTTCACCGACGAGGTCGAACCCCGGACCCTGCTGGTCCAGTACCTGCGCGAGGACCTGGGCAAGACCGGCACCGTGATCGGCTGCGACACCACCAACTGTGGCGCGTGCACCGTGCACCTCGACGGACAGAGCGTGAAGTCCTGCACCATGCTGGCCGTCCAGGCCGACGGCCGCAGGGTGACCACCATCGAGGGCGTGTCGTCGGATGGGGAACTCTCCAGCGTGCAACAGGCCTTCCATGAGTGCCACGCCCTGCAGTGCGGCTTCTGCACCCCGGGAATGATCATGCAGTCCACCGCCCTGCTGGCGGAGAACCCGGACCCGACCGACGCGGAGATCCGCGACGGGCTGGAAGGCAACCTCTGCCGCTGCACCGGCTACCAGAACATCGTCAAGGCAGTACGGATGGCTGCCGAGAACGGGAGCGCGTCATGACCGTCACGGACGAATCAACCATCGATGACGGCGGCACCAACACGGTCGAGATCGGCCGTGCCCGACTCCGCAAGGAGGACCGTCGGCTGATCGTCGGCCGCAGCCGCTACACCGACAACCTGTCGGTACGGGGCACCCTGCACCTCGGCATGGTGCGCAGCCCGGTCGCGCACGCCACGATCACCAACGTCTCCGTGGACGAGGCGAAGGCCTCCCCCGGCGTGGTCGCCGTCTACACCGGCGCCGACCTGGCCGACACCCACGGCGGCCTGCCGAACGCCTGGCCGATCACGCCGGACCAGAAGGCCGCCGAGCACAAGGCGGTCGCAGTGGACCGGGTCTCCTTCGCCGGCGAGGTGGTGGCCGTCGTCGTCGCCCGTACCCCGGCCCAGGCCAGGGATGCGATCGAGCTGGTGGACGTGGACTACGAGGACCTCCCGGTCGTCCTGGACCTGGTCGAGGCAGCCGCGGGGGAACCGTACGCCCACCCGGACCTGGGCACGAACGTGTCGGCGCACTGGGTCTTCGACTCCGCCGAGGCCGGTACCGGCGGGAACGTGGCCGAGGCGATCGAGGCCGCCCGCGACGGCGGCGTCGTCCTCGAACGCACCTTCCGCCAGCAGCGGTTGATCCCGGCCTTCATGGAACCCCGGTCGACCCTGGTCGACCCGACGGGTGAGCAGGTCACGATGTGGACGGCCACCCAGGTGCCGCACATCCTCAAGTTGATGTTGGCCCTCACCTGCTCGATCCCGGAGAGCAAGCTGCGCGTCGTCGCCCCGGACGTGGGCGGCGGATTCGGCGGCAAGCTCCAGGTCACCCCGGAGGAGGTGATCACCCTCGTCCTGGCCAACAAGCTGGGCAAGCCGATCAAGTACACCGAGACCCGCAGCGAGTCCCTGCTGGCCGCCCACCACGGGCGCGACCAGGTCCAGCGACTCACCCTGGCCGCGAACGCCGACGGGGTCGTCACCGGCCTGCACGTCGACCTGCTGGCCGACATGGGCTCCCACCTCGGACTGGTCACCTCCGGCGTACCGATCCTCGGTGCCTTCATGTTCAACGCGATCTACAAGTTCGGCTCCTACCGGTTCGAGTGCACGAATGTGTTCACGAACAAGACCTGGACCGATGCCTACCGGGGCGCCGGCCGGCCGGAGGCCACCTTCGCGATCGAGCGACTGATGGACGACCTGGCCGCCGAACTCGGGGCGGACCCGCTGGAGATCCGGGAACGGAACTGGATCAAGCACGAGGAGTTCCCATTCGCCACGGTGGCGGGGCTGGAGTACGACTCCGGCAATTACGAGATCGCCACCGCCAAGGCCAGGGAACTGTTCGGCTACGACGAGTTGCGGGCCGAGCAGCAGCAACGCCGCGACTCCGGTGACTCGGTGCAGCTGGGCATCGGCGTCTCCACCTTCACCGAGATGTGCGGTCTCGCCCCGTCCCGGGTGCTCGGCTCACTCTCGTACGGCGCGGGCGGCTGGGAGCACGCCTCGGTGCGGATGCTGCCCTCGGGCGGCGTCGAGGTGGTCACCGGGGTGAGCGCCCACGGCCAGGGACACGAGACGGCGTTCAGCCAGATCGTGGCCGACCGGCTCGGGGTCCCCTTCGACAACGTCGAGATCCTGCACGGCGACACCCAGGTCTCCCCGCGGGGGTTGGACACGTACGGGTCCAGATCCCTGGTGGTCGGCGGGATGGCGATCGTGGCCGCGGCCGACAAGGTGATCGAGAAGGCCAAGCAGGTGGCGGCCCACCTGATGGAGGCGAGCGCCGACGACCTGGAGTTCACCGAGGGGAAGTTCACCGTCAAGGGCACCGACCAGTCGACCGCGATGGGCGACATCGCCCTGGCCGTCTTCGCCGCGCACAACCTGCCGGACGGGATGGAACCGAGCCTGGACGCCGATGCCACCTTCGACCCGGTGAACTTCAACTATCCGCACGGCACCCACCTGTGCGCCACCGAGGTGGACACCGAGACGGGTCAGGTGAAGATCAGGAAGTATGTCTGTGTGGACGACATCGGGCACGTGATCAACCCGTTGATCGTCGACGGCCAGGTGCACGGCGGGTTGGCCCAGGGCATCGCCCAGGCGCTGTACGAGGAAGCCGTGTACGACGAGAACGGCACCCTGACCACTGGGTCCTTCGTCGACTACCTGGTGCCGAGCGCACCAGACCTGCCCGAGTTCGTCACCGACCGGACCGAGACCCCGGCGACGACGAACGCGCTGGGAGTCAAGGGAGTCGGCGAGGCCGGCACCATCGCCTCGACGCCGGCTGTGGTGAACGCGGTGATCGACGCGGTTCGCCACCTCGGAGTGAGCGACATCGAGATGCCGTGCTCCCCGATGCGGGTCTGGACAGCGATCCGGGCCGCCGGCCAGGGATCCGGCGTGAGTGACGACGCCGGGGCGCCCACCCCGGCAGAGCAGCAACCCCACTTCGACACCGAAGGAGGACGGGCATGATCCCCGCCGCGTTCGACTATCACGCCCCCACCTCCGTGGCCGAGGCCCTGTCCCTGCTGGCCGAGGCGGGTGACGACGCCAAGTTGATCGCCGGCGGACAGAGCCTGCTGCCGGTGATGAAGTTGCGGTTGGCCGCACCCGAGGTGGTGATCGATCTGGCGGGCATCGAGGAGTTGCGCGGGATCCGCGATGACGGCGACGCGATCGTGATCGGCGCGATGACCACCCACCACGCGGTCGCCATCGACCCGCTTGTCGCCGAGCACGCCGCCCTGCTGGCCCGGGCGGCCGAGACCATCGCCGACCCGCAGGTCCGGCACCGGGGCACCTTCGGTGGCGCCCTCGTCCACGCGGACCCAGCCGGGGACCTGCCTGCGCCGGCTCTCGCCCTGGATGCCAGCTTCCGGATCGTCGGCCCCGGCGGCGAGCGTACGGTGCCGGCAGCCGAATTCTTCGTTGACCTGTTCACCACCGCCGTCGGCGAGGACGAGGTGCTGACCGAGGTCCGGGTGCCCAAGTACACCGGGTGGGGGGCGCACTACGAGAAGTTCGTCCGGGTCTCCCAACAATGGTCCATCGTCGCCGTCGCGGCGGCGCTGCGGCTGGAGGGCGGCAACATCGTCGAGGCCCGGGTGGGGCTCACCAACATGGGATCCACACCGGTCCGGGCGACCGCCACCGAGCAGGCCCTGATCGGGGTGACACCGTCGGAGGACGCTGTCCGGACGGCGCTGGCCGGGATCGCCGAGGGCACCACTCCGGCGGAGGACCTGAACGGGGACGCGG
>JBQDIN010000121.1:0-8084 GCA_052094425.1 Propionibacteriaceae bacterium | reverse complement strand
CGCACCGCGTCGGCGGCTGGTCGCAGCCCGGGAACACGCACCCACGATCACGCACGACCAAGGCTTTACGGATCCCGGACGTGACCAGCCGCTGCGTCCGGCCCACATCGAGGACCTCGGAGTCCTTGCCGAGCACGACCGGAATCACGTCCGCATCACACGCCAACCGCCGCACCGTCTTCGGCGAGATGTCCTCGCCGGAGTTGGTGAGGGTTCCGCCGCAGATGCCGTCGACCAGATCACCGTACGGAAGAATCAAGGTCACGCTCGGCCGGTCGCCGCCCGAGGTCGGTGCGGTCCCGCCGGCGAGGAGTTCGTCCATCATCGCGACGAAGGCGTCAGCCTGGCGTTGTTCCATCGTCGGCGCCTCCGCCAACGGGTCGAGGCGCTCCAAGCCGCTGGTGCCGGGCAGATACGCACCCAGGAGGTTGAGGAGTTTCTCGCCGTCGGCGATCGGGAGCTTCCCGCCGAAACACACCGCTCCTTCACCGTCGACCCGACACCGGAACGCCCGGCTCCGCCGGGCCTTGCGTTCCTCGTTCTCGAGCTGCTTCCCGAGGTGGTCGTCCTCGGTGTCGGGAAACAGGACTGCCACCAGCGTGTTGGCGATCTTGCGCATCCCCTGCGGCGGCTGCCCGGCCGCACTCGTGAGTAACTCAGTCTGAACACGGACAACCTGTTCGTCCGACGCTTCTGCGGGGAGGTACTTCAACCCGTGCAGACAGGCGTCGACCTGGCCCAACGTTAGTTCGCCGGCTTCGGCGGCCTGCTGCAACAAGGGGAAGCGGCCGAGTTGTTTCGCGGTCCGCACGTACTGCTTCGCGATCCTCGGAATGGTCCGATCGGTCAATGCGATTCTATCGGAGGCGGACCAGCCCGCGGTGTCCTCACACACCCGTTGCTCATCGACTGCACGGACGGTGTGGAGCCGGAGCCCGTGGAGGCGGTCGATCGCGACCCCGTACCCATCCATCCGACCCAACTGTTCGTCTTCCGACAACTGCCAAGCGTCGGTGGACGCGATCCGGTCGAGGATCGCCATCAAGGCAGCGAAATCCTCATCCGGAGAACAGTCCGTCGTCGTCGACATACCCCAACTCTAGAGACACCCACTGACACAAATGCCCCCAGAGATCCCTGTCCACACAAGAAATCTGAAGAATTCTTGATCAGCTGTGACTCAGCCCCAGTTGGAGGCGTCGGTCAGGCAGAACGGGTGGCCGGCGGGGTCGAGGAGCACGACCCAGGTTTCACCCGGCTGGTCGGCCGGCTTGACGGCTCCGAGTTCGACGGCGCGCGTCTCGGCGGCCGGGATGTCGGCCACTGCCAAGTCGAGGTGGAACTGTTTGCTGCCGTGCGGGTTCGGCCACGGGGGCGGCTCGTACCCCTCCACCCGGCCGAAGCCCAGCGCGTGCGCCGGACCCTGCAGCATCGCGTAGTTCTCGTCACCGTACGTCTGCTCCCAGCCGAGGAACTGCTGCCAGAAGTCGCTGGCCGGTCCCGGGTCCGCGCAGTCGAGGGTGATCATGGCAAGCCGCACAGGGCTATCGACAAGCGCGGCAGTGTTCTCGGTCAGCGCGGTGGTGTTCTCGGTCTGGATGGTCACGGATTCGGCTCCTTCGGTCGTTGCGATGCCTCCACTGTGCCTACGATCAACGGGTGGGAACTAGGAGAAAGCCGACACCCTTTCCGACCGACGCCGTCGGTACGACCGGTGCCCCTCGGACGTCGACCGGCGCGGGAGTACTGCGGCCGGAGCAGCTGGCCGCACACACCGTCCTGCACCGCCACCCCTGTGCGCCCCCGCTGACACGCTGGGTGGAGAACTACTGGACGCTGCGCTGGGACCTCCCGCCGGGCACCAGGTACGAGAGCCAGACCCTGCCGCACCCGGCCTGCACGCTGAGTGTCGAGCGCGGTCACACCCGCCCGGAGGTCGGCGGCGACCCGGTCGTGGTGACGGGCGTGGTGACCCGCCGCTTCGACGTCACCGTGACGGGGGAGGGCTGGGTGTTCGCGGCGAAGTTCCGCCCCGGTGGGTTGGCCGCCCTGACCGGGCGCTCGGTACGGTCGCTGCGCGACGCCGTGGCCGCTGGAGCGGACTGGTTCCCGCCGGAGGTGATCACCGATCTCCGCGCACTGGGCTCTGACACCTCGGACGAACAATGCGTCACCGTGTTCGATCATGCCCTGTCTCGCTTGGCGGTTCCCGAGGATCCGCGCTACGGCCAAC
Source organism: Propionibacteriaceae bacterium (assembly GCA_052094425.1). Taxonomy (GTDB): domain Bacteria; phylum Actinomycetota; class Actinomycetes; order Propionibacteriales; family Propionibacteriaceae; genus Microlunatus. The sequence goes on along the minus strand of JBQDIN010000121.1, from coordinate 5,851 downwards.
TTCTGGCCGTGATCGAGGACATGCTGGCCGACCGGTCGATCGTCCGCGTCCACCAGGCCTCCGAACGGCACCACCTGTCCGAGCGGACCTTGCAGCGCCTCTTCGACCACTACGTGGGCGTCAACCCCAAGTGGGTGCTGGCCCGGTACCGGATGCACGACGCCCTCGAGGATCTCGACGGCGGCTTCGACGGACACCTCGTTGATCTTGCGGCCGACCTGGGCTGGTTCGACCAGGCGCACTTCACCCGCGACTTCGTCGACCTGGTGGGAATGACGCCGAGCCAGTATCGGGCTGGGTCATGATCTCAACTGACGGGCCGCGCCCACAGCGGTCGCCCCGTCGCATGATCCCTGCGGCCCCATGATCACTCCGGGCACTGCGCCGGGAGCGTGATGCTGATCTCGACCCGCCCCTTGGCGCGGAACTCGAAGGAGGCGTCGTGGGCATCAGTGCTATCCAACAGGACCCAACCACCCGCGTAGTCGAAGTCCGACGCCTCGGAGAAGTCGTGGGCGGCGAGGGCCTCGTTCAGGTTCGGGAGCAGGGCATCGAGGTCGTAATCCTTCGGCGGGGCGCCTTCTCCGGCCACCTCGGCCCGGACCGCACACGCACCATCAGGGGTGGTGTCTGCGGTGAGCTCGGGTTCCGTCGAGGACCACTCCACCGGACCGACGCCAGCCTCGGCCGCCTGTTGGGCATCGCGGATCAGGGGGTCGGTCGCTGCGCGGATGTCGTCGGGGTCGCCGGGAGCGGGAGTCTCGGGGGAGGCGGGTGTGGTCGGTGCTGGCGGGCTGGACGATACTGACGGGCTGGCTGGTGTTGACGGGTTGGCTGGATCCGTCGGTTCGGGATCGGGGGTGCAGCCCGCCGCCCCGGCCATCAGGACGGTCAGGAGCAGCGGGACAGGCAGGAACCGCGGGGCGGGACCGCGCCGGTTCAGTCGGCTACGTCCACGCACGCGCGCGCCGATCCCTTGCAAGTGAACTCGAAGACCGCTTGGCGGGTGTCCGTGCTGGTCAGCACCAGGTGGCCGGACTCGCTGCCGGTCATGGTCGGCCCGGCTGGGAAGCCGTGGCGGACCAGTACCGCATTCACGGCCTCGGTCAGGGCTGCCGGATCGACCTGGGCGGGGCTTACCCCCTCGCCGTCCACGGGGCCGACGCGGGTGACGGTCCGACCGTCGCGCCGGGTCTCGCGATGGGTATCGCTACGGGGCTGCCACAGCAGCGGGCCGAGCAGGTCCTCGACGGCCTCCTGGACCTGATCGAGCAGGGGGCCGTAGCGGCGGGACTGGACGGCGATCCGTTCGTCGGTCATCAAAACTCCTCGGCTGTACGGCTGGTCAGAACGGTGCGTCGAGTTGGCCCACGCCGCCGACCCAGCGACGGTACTCGTCCTCGGTCAGGCGGACCTCGCCGGGACAGAAGTTCCCGTTCGAGTCGGTTCCACCCTGGGGGCCCCACGGGTTCTCCAAGATGATCCGTCCCTGGTCGTCAAAGCCCTTCACCGAGTAGGCATGGCCCTGGACGAGCCGCTTGTCGTCGTCGATGTCCGCCGGCTGTGGTTCGGCGGCACCCGGGGTCGCCGCCATCACGGCGCCGCCGTCGTCCATCGTGGTCTGGATCTCGTCGAAATCGGTGTCCGTGGCCGGGCGCTCCTCGGCCGACTCCCCGGTGATGATCTTGGTTGCTTCCGGGAAGTTCGTGTTGTCGATATCGGGGAACCCCTTGCGTAGGGCCTCCTCGTAGATGGACAGGTAGGTGGGTTCAGGGCCGGGGCCCTCCGAGCCGCCATCGGGGATCTTCTCCGGGTCGACCTGTACCTGGATCGGCCTTCCGGTGTCGGGGTCGTACAGGGTGACCGTGTACGTACGGGTGCTCGGGTCCCACTTCATGTTGCGCCGGATCAGGTCCGGGTCCGCGTTGCCGATGCTCATCAACGGAGTGAGGTAGGCACAGAAGCCGTACTGCCCCTGGCGGTTGGCGGCGGCCTGCTCGGCAATGCCCGCGTCGCTGAGGTCGAGGGGACCGCCGTCCACGAACGGGAGGTCCAGGCCGATCAGGGCAGCCAGGGCCTGGGCGGCTTCGGCGTCGGCCTGACTGGCCCGGACCAACAGGCGCTTGATCATCATCGTGGAACTCTGGGCCCGGTGGACCAGGGTCTTCTGGGTCGGCGGAGGCAACAGCCTGCCCACCAGGGTGAGGGTGACCGTGCCGGTGTCGGACACCCGCAGTGGTTGCGGATCGAGCCACACCAGGATCGTGGTCAGACTTGCCCGGCAGACCTCGATCGTCTCGGTGGCCTTCCGAATGACCACCGCCGCATCGTCGAAGACCGGGGCGGCGTCGGAGGAGGCATCGGCCTGCTCCTCCATCCGGTCCGCGATCATCGTTCCGGTCTGGTCGGGCCAGTGGCGTCGGGTGGAGGCAGTACTCGCCTGCAGGTCCTTGGCCTGGCCGAGGAGATCTCGCCCGGTCTTCTCGAACAGGTCCGCCAGGGTGCGCCACAGTCCTGCGTGGTAGCGCTGGAGCTGGTCGACCGTGATCACAAGAGCGGCCCGCCGGCGTCGCCGCGGGGCACCTGTCGAGACATCGCTTCGTTGGTCTCCTCGGTCCGTTCGACCGCGGTGGCCGAGTCGTGCAGCTTGGTCGACAGGTTCTGCACACTGGTGGCGAACTCCGACAGGTCACCCGACCACTGGGCCGCACACTGGGCGATGATCCCGGTCAGCGCGAAGTCCTCGTTCCCCCCGACCTCGGCACCGGTCAGCGCGTCGGCGATGCCCTGGAGCCCGGTCGAGACCTGGGCCACGCTGTCGGCGTCGCGGTGCACCAGTGATGGGGTGACTTCGATGTTGGGCACGCGGGAACTCTCTCCTCAGGGGGTTGGATTCCCTTACAGAATACGTGCCCGTGAGGTCAGACTGCAGTCTCGGTTGCGTACCCCCGGGCCTGCAGCCCGTACAGGTCGGCGTACACCCCGCCGCCGGCCACCAACGCGTCGTGGGTGCCCCGCTCGGCGACGCTTCCCTTCGCCAGGACGATGATGTGATCAGTCTGTCGCATCGCGGCGAGGCGGTGGGTGATCAGCAGCGAGGTGCGGCCGGCGCGTTGGTGACGGAGTTGCTCGGCCACCTCGTACTCGGCGCGTGCGTCCAGGCCGGCGGACGGCTCGTCCATGATCATCAGGTCGCGGTCGGTGCGTACTGCGGCCCGGGCGATCGCGAGGCGCTGCCACTGGCCACCCGACAGCAGGGTGCCCACCTCGTCGCTCTCCGGATCCGCGCCGTTGACCATCACCCGGCTCAGCAGGGTCTGGTAGCCGCGCGGCAGCGCCCCGAGCGTCGGTGCCATCCCCGCGGCGTCGGCCGCCGCGGTCAGCCGGTCGGCATCGTCGAGAGCGGTGAGGTCCCCGATGGCGATGTTCTCGGCAGCCGTCAGTTCGTAGCAGACGTAGTCCTGGAAGACGGCCGTGATGCGCGCTCGCAGGTCGTCCGGGTCGAGGTCGCGAAGGTCGACACCGTCCCACAGGATCGTGCCGCGCTGCGGGTCGTAGAAGCGGCAGAGCAACTTGACCAGGGTGCTCTTCCCGGAGCCGTTCTGCCCGACCAGCCCGGTCGCCTGTCCGGCCGGGAGGGTGAGGCTCACGCCGCGCAGGGCCCACGGAAGTCGTTCGTCGTAGCGGAACCAGACGTCGCGGAACTCGATCCCCTGGGTCAGGGCCGGGGTGGCTGTGGGTTCCGCCGACTGCGGCAGGTCGGACTCCATCGCCGTGACGTCGGCGTAGTGACCGAAGATCAACAGGTGCTGGTACAGCTGGGAGAACTGCAGGACGCTGGTGCTCAGGGCCAACTGAGTCCCGGCCAGTGCGGCGACGAGGGCAGTGAGGTCGCCCAGGCTGTAAACGCCGAGGGCGGTGCCGCGGACGGTCCACAGGATGCCGGCGCCGGCGACCAGCGCGCCCAGTAGGGCGAGGGCGAGGTTGCGCCACATCCCGCGGGACTCGATCCGTCGCTCCACCTCGTTGATCCCGGCCAGGTCATCCGGCGTCGCAGGAAGTCGCCGATGCCGAAGAGCCGGATCTCCAGACCGTCGGACCAGTTGCGGACGTTGTCCATCCCAGCAGCCGGTGGGTGGCCAAACAACTTGGCTTCATGGTCATCGAGATGTATGCCAACTACGTTGCCGACATCGATGACGACGAACTGTTTCAGGAAGTCCGAACCGGCCTACAGTTCACCGATCTCAGAGTCAGCACAACGCCGAACAAGCACATGCTCAAGCAGTTCCAGCAGGTCCTGCCGACCCACGCCGTCACCTTCGCCGAACGATGGCGAATCACCACGGCCAACCAGCGTCTGCTGGGCCTCATGAAGGAGACGAGCAACCGCAAGACCAGCGCTGCTCGACGCCGGCACCTGGTCGATCAACTGGACCAAGAAGTGCGAAAGGCTGGCAAGCAAGGATGGCGGCGGCACCAGTGATCTGCCCTGCCACACTTATCATGCGTGATCGTTGGGAGACTGGTCGGATGACAACTCTCATCACCAGGGAGATCACTGCTGACCTCGTCCGTGGTGCCCTGGATCTCGAGCGCACCGACGACGGACTGCTCCCGCACCGATTGCCCGCCCGGGCTCGGGCACAGTGTGCGGACGGGCAGCTGGCCCAGAGCGAGGCCCAGCCTTCCGGCGTACGGGTCGTGTTCCGCACCCGGGCCCAAGTCGTCGAGCTGGAAACCCTGCGCACCAAGATGGCTTACCGGGGAGCGCCGCCGCGACCGGACGGTGTCTACGACCTGCACGTCGACGGGACCCTCACCGCCCAGGGCACGGTGGGGTCCGGGCACGTGCAGTGGGTGGACCTCACCACTGGCGGCACCGAGTTCGAGCCCGGCACCGCCGACACGGTGCGCTTCGAAGGACTCCCCGAGCGGGACAAGACGGTCGAGGTGTGGCTCCCGTGGAACGAGCGCACCGCACTGGTCGCGCTGCGCACCGACGCCCCGGTGGAGCCGGCGCCGCCGAGCGGACGGCGGGTCTGGCTGCACCACGGGAGCTCGATCAGCCACGGCTCCTTCGCGGCCAGCTCGTCGACGACCTGGCCGGCACTCGCTGCTGCGGTCGGCGGCGTCGAACTCGTCAATCTGGGGTTCGGCGGCGGAGCGCTGCTCGACCCGTTCACCGCCCGTGCGATGCGGGACGTCTCGGCGGACCTGATCAGCGTGAAGTTGGGCATCAACGTGGTCAACGCCGATCTGATGCGGCGGCGTGCCTTCGGGCCCGCGGTGCACGGATTCCTGGACACCATCCGCGAGGGACACCCGGACGTCCCGTTGGTGGTCGTCTCGCCCACGTACTGTCCGGTCCACGAAGCCACCCCCGGGCCCGCCTTCCCGGACTTCAGCAGCGGACAGGTGCAGTTCGTGGCGACGGGCGACCCCGCCGAGGTGGCGGCCGGGAAGCTGACCCTCGAGGTCATCCGGGAGGAACTCTCCCAGGTCGTGGCAATCCGGGCGGCCGAGGACCCTCGGCTGCACCTACTCGACGGCCGGACGTTGTACGGCGAAGAGGACTTCGCCGAACTCCCGCTGGCGGACGGCCTGCACCCGGATGCGGAGACCCACCAGCGGATGGGGGAGCGGTTCGGGCGCTTGGCCTTCGGTGCCGACGGACCCTTCGCCGGCTGAGTGGTCGCTGAGCCGGTGCCGGCTCAGGACGGCTGCGGCCGGTGCTGGCCGGCGAACCGGGCGACTCGGCCGACCACCGCCTCGTCGCGCAGCAGCCGGTTGTGCCCGAGCCCGTCGGTGAGTTCGGTCTCGCTGCCCGGCCAGACGCGGCCGATGTCGA
>JBQDIN010000120.1:7217-8321 GCA_052094425.1 Propionibacteriaceae bacterium | reverse complement strand
TTGTCCCATGCCAGGGTCCCGAGGGCGAAGAGGGCGGACAGCACGACCAGGGTGCTGACGAGGATCCAGTAGCGCCGGTGCCCGCGAGGGGTCGCGAAGGCGCCGGAGCCGGTGCGCCGCGCCGCCGGTGAGTTGCCCGCGGACCGAGGGGAGCGGGTGTCGACCGGGACTGAGGAGGAGTCAGGCATTCCGGCGGCTCCGCAGCAGCAGGACGATGAAGACAACCGATCCCACCACGCCGAGGATGAGTGAGACCGGAACCTCGAAGGGCATGATGATGGTGCGCCCGATCAGGTCGCAGACGGTGACGATGGCGATCCCGAGCAGGCACACCCAGGGCAGGTTGCTGCGCAGGTCGTCGCCGCGGAACAGCGACACGATGTTGGGCACGATCAACCCGAGGAAGGGGAGATTGCCCACCACGACAGTGACCACACCGGTCGCGATCGCGATCAGCCCGGTGCCGAGCAGGATGATCCGGTTGTAGTTGAGCCCGACGTTGGTCGCGACGTCCTCGCCCAGGCCGGCGACGGTGAACCGGTCTGCGGCGAGGAAGACGAGCAACGCCACCACGGCGACGATCCACAAGAACTCGTAGCGCCCCCGCAGGATCGAGGTGAAGCTACCGGCGAACCACACCCCGAGGTTCTGCAGCATATCGGTCACCAGGGCGATGTAGGTGGTGATGGCGGCGACCACGGCGCCCAGCATGATGCCCACGATCGGGACGATCAGGGACGAGGACAGCTTGACCCGACGCAGGAAGAGGAAGAAGATCATCGTCCCGAGGAAGGCGGCCAGGATCGCGCCGACCATCCGGGGGACGATGCCTGCGCCCGGAATGATGATCATGGTGAGGATGAGGCCGAGTCCGGCCCACTCGGTGGTCCCGGTGGTGGTGGGCTCGACGAAGCGGTTCTGGGTGAGCAGTTGCATCACCAGCCCGGACATCGCCATCGCGGCCCCGGACAGCACGAGGGCGATGGTGCGCGGAACGCGGGTGATCTCGAACATCTCCCGCCCGAAGTCCGGATCGGAGAGGTCGAAGACACCGGTGAACAGGGAGATGACCAGGAGGATGGCTACCACCAGGACGCCGAGCAG
>JBQDIN010000120.1:0-7207 GCA_052094425.1 Propionibacteriaceae bacterium | reverse complement strand
CTTCGGGTCGACCAGACGGCCCCTCGTCCGTCCGCTGGGCCGCGTGGCGTCGGGGGTGCTGCGGGTCGATGTGGTCATGGGTGGTTGCTCCGGGGGAAGCCGATGCTGCGCCCGCGTGGCGCCGGTCGGTTCCGGCGCCACGGGCGACATGGTTCGGTCAGTTCCCCTCGAGGGCGTCAGCCAGGGTGTTGAAGTACTCGGTGTAGGTCTGGATGCTCTCGTTGGTGTAGGTGTCTTCGGGCATGTAGACGATGTCCTGCTCCTTCACCGCGGTGACATTCTGCAGGGCCTCGGAGTTGTCGATCACCTCTTTGGCCGGGGAACTCTCCGCATCGGCGGAGATGGCGGCGTCGCGGTCCATCACCAGGATCAGGTCCGGGTTCGAGTCCGCGATGGCTTCCACGGAGATGTCATCGCCCTGGTGGTCGTCACTGGCCTCCGGCACCTCGAGGGCAGGGGTGAGGCCGAAGATGTCGAACATCGGGCCGATGGTCCGGCCGTTGCTCGGGGCCACGTAGCCGATCTCGCCACCGGAGACGATCACGCCCATCACCGTGTCCTCCTCCGAGTAGGCACCTTTGACACGCTCGATCGAGGCGTCGAACTCGTCGGTGAGGGCCGTGGCCTCGGCCTGCTTGCCGAAGATCTGCCCCAGGGCGGTCGCGCCGCGCTTCAACTCACTGTCGAACGGCTCACCGTCGCGGGGATCCACCTCGACGAGGGTGGCCTCCGGGACCAGCTTCTGGAAGTCCTCGCGATACTGCCCGTACCGGCCGCCGTTGATGACGAGGTCGGGCTCGGCGGCCACGACCGCCTCCAGGTCCGGTTCGCGGTGGCTGCCGAGGTCGATGATGCTGTCGTCCTGCGTGTAGCCGATGGTGTCCGGCATCAGCGAGACTGCACCCGCGCTCAGTTCCACGCCCCAGGTGTCGAGCATCTCGAAGGTGCTGTTGTCCGTGGCCACCACCGACTTCGGCGGCGTGGGCACGGTCTGGGTGCCGTAGTTGTCCTCGATGGCGACGGTGTCACCGTTCGCGGCGTCGGCGGTGGCGGCGTCTCCGTTGCCACAAGCAGCCAAGGTCAGCACGGCGAGTACGCCGGCGGTGGTGGCGCCGATGAGGCGATGGGTCGAATGCATGGCGAGTTCTCCTGGGTCGGGTCCGGGGCGACGATCAGACAGGCCGATGATGGGAAGGCTTGCCTAAGCGAACGGAGCCTAACCTAACTCTTGTCGAATCCGTCCGACCCGCGGGGGTCCACAGGTTGGTCGGTGCCGGATGGTCTTGAGATGACAGGATCGACGCCATGACGACGCCGGGACCCCTGCACGACGAGGATCTCCCCGCCTACCGGGGCGCCCTCGGCCTGCCCGGGCTGGCCGACGTGCACGTGCACTTCATGCCCTGGTCCGTGCTGCGCAAGGTGTGGGGCTACTTCGACCGCGCGGAGGAGGCGTACGGGAGACCCTGGCCGATCACCTACCGCGGCGACGAGGCGACGCGACTCGACACACTTCGCCGCCTTGGGGTTCGCCGGATCCCGGCGCTCACCTACGCGCACCGCCCGGACATGGCGGCGTGGCTGAACGCGTGGAACGCCGAGTTCGCCGAGCGGGTGCCGGACGCGATCCACTGCGGCACCTTCTATCCCGAACCCAGTGCGGTCGACTACGTCCGTACGGCGCTGGCTGCAGGTGCGCGGCTGTTCAAGGTGCACCTGCAGGTGGGCCGTTTCCCGCCCGACGACCCCCAGTTGGAACCGGTCTGGGAGCTCCTCGCCGAGGCCGGGGTGCCGACGGTGCTGCATGCCGGGTCGGCTCCCCTGGCTGGGGAGTTCACCGGCCCGAAGGGAGTCGAACGGGTCCTGCGCCGCCACCCGGACCTGCCCCTGGTGGTCGCGCACGCCGGCATGCCGCAGTACCACGCATTCGCCGACCTGGTGGAACAGTATGAGCACGTCCACCTCGACACCACCATGGTCGGGACCGACTTCACCGAGGAGTTCGCACCCCTGCCGCGGGACTACGTGGCCCGCTGGCCGCATCTGGTCGACAAGATCATCCTGGGCAGTGACTTCCCGAACATCCCGTACCCGTACGCGCACCAGGTCGACGCCTTGGCGCGCCTCGACCTCGGGGACGAATGGATGCGCTCGGTGCTGTGGCACAACGGCCGGCGGCTGCTCGACCTCGCCCCGGAGGTCAGCGGCCGCGCAGGGTCCGGTGCGCCACCACCGCGGCCGCCAGGCTGAGCAGGATCGCCGCGATCGCGGTGGCCTGGACGCCGGCGTCGAAGGCCAAGTGTGCGGACTCGACGAGCTGGTCGGCCACGGCGGCCGGATAGCGGGCCGCCTCCTCCAGAGCGCCGCCGAGAGTCTCCAGGCTGGTGGGGTCGCTCTGCTCGAGGACGGTTGCGGGAGGATCGAGTCGGCTGCGGAAGGTGGCGGTGAGGACCGAACCGAGGACCGCCGTACCCAGTAGTGCGCCGACCTCGTAGGCCGTCTCGGAGATCGCTGAGGCGCTGCCCGCGCGGTGCGGCGGTACGACGGTCAGCACCACGTCGTTGGTCAGGGTCTCGGCGATGCCGATCCCCACCCCCAGGACGGCGAACCCGATCGCCACCGTCCACAGCGTCGGGACGGCGCCCGGAGCGCCGACCACAGCGTACCCGATGGCGGCGAGCAGGAAACTGCCGCTGACCAGCCAGCGGACGCCGACCTTGGCCACGACCGCGACGGCGAGGAATCCGGCCAGGACTGTCATCACCAGGCCGGGCAGCAGAGCGACGGCGGCTTGCATCGGGCTCAGTCCGGCCACCAGTTGCAGGAACTGGGCCGCGAAGAAGATGAAGCCGGCGAATCCGGCCATGCTGAGCAGGTTGCTGAGCACCGCGCCGCTGAAGAAGCGGTTGCGGAACAGGGCCACGTCCAGCATCGGGTCCTTCGCCCGTTGCTGGCGGCGGACGAAGAGCACGCCCGCGGTGGCGCCGACAAGCAGGACGCCGAGCACGGTGAGGTCGAAGCGCTCGGTGGCGGCCCGCTTGATCCCGTAGACGATGGGCAACATGGTGGCCATCGACAAGGCGATGCTGACCACGTCGATCGCTCCGGGGCGCGGGTCCTTCGACTCCGGGACCACCCACAACGCCGTGCCGAGCAGGACCACCACGACCGGGATGTTGATCAAGAACACCGATCCCCACCAGAAGTGCTCCAGCAGCCACCCGCCGAGGATCGGGCCGAGGGCGGCCCCGCCGGAGAACATCCCGCCCCAGGCCGCGATCGCCAACCGACGTTGGCCGGCATCGTGGAAGATGTTGCGGAGCAGCGAGAGGGTGGACGGCATCAGGGTGGCGCCGAACAGGCCCTGCAGGGCGCGCGCGGTGATCAGCATCTCGGCGGAGGGGGCGAACGCGGCGAGGGCGGAGACGGCGCCGAACCCGGTCGCACCGATCATCAGCAGCCGGCGCCGTCCGATCCGGTCGCCGAGACTGCCCATGGCCACGAGTAGGGTCGCGAGCATCAGCGGGTAGACGTCGACGATCCACAGCAACTGGGCTCCGGACGGCTGCAGGGCGACGCTGATCATCGGCAGCGCGAAGCTGAGCACGGTGTTGTCCACCGACACCAGCAGCACCGACAACATCAGCACACCTAGCGCCAACCACTCGCGGACTCCGGCGCGGGGGGCCGGCGCTTCGGTGCGGTACGGGGTGGGATCGATCGTCGTCATGGGGTTCACTCCTTCCGGCGACTACTGTACCGGCTGGACGGTACAGTTGAGAAATCATTAGAGTGTGGCCATGAGCACAGCCGCGAGCGACCCCTCCGACCCCGACCGATCGACCCGGGACCGACTGCTGGACAGCTTCGAGGAACTGCTCAAGGCGGGTGGCAGCCGGGCCGCCACCCTGGACGCCGTGGCCGCGGCTGCGGACGTGTCGAAGGGGGGACTGCTCTACCATTTCGGGTCCAAGGACGCCCTGATCGATGGCATGATCGAACGGCTGCATGAGCAGGGGAATGCGGACGTCGATCTGATGCGGACCGCGTCCGAAGGGCCGGTGGAGTACTATCTGACCACCTCGGTCGACACCGGGAGCGACTTCGATCGAGCCCTGATCGCGGTGTCGCGGATCGCCCAGGAGCGCGACGAGCGCGGGACCCGGGCGATGGCGCAGTTGCGCGCCGGCTGGTTGGCCGTACTGCGCGAGCACCTGTCCGACGACTCGCTGGCGATGACCATCCTGCTGATCGGGGACGGCCTCTATGCCAACGACGCCAGCGGGGTGGCCGAGGCGGGAGCGGTGGAGCACGCCCGCGACATCCTCACCCGGTTGGGAGCCTGGTGAGGCTTCCGGACTGCACCGAGCGGTTGCTGGCCGCGATCCCGACCGAGCGTCCAGCAGTCCCCTGAGCCTCCTACGGCCGGGTCAGCCAGGGCTGGTCGCGCCGATCGGCATCACTTCGCCTGCAGCAGTCGGTCGAAGACGTCGGCGAGGGCCGTCGCATCCTCGGACCCCCGCAGGCCGGCCAGTTCGCTCCACACACTGCTGGTGATGTCGTGGAGGGAGTCGAGCCGGCGCAGGAGCCGGTCGGGAACGTCTTGCGGGTCCGGGCTCAGACAGAACTCGAGGTTCTTGTCGTAATTGTCGGTGAGCACCGTCGACGACGGATCCAGCCTGGTGATCAACACGGTGCCGGTGGGGGAAGTGTTCAACGCAACGATGAGCAGGTCCGGACGCTGCTCCTGCAGGATGAGGAGCAGCTTGAACACGTCTCCGGTCCACGCCTTCGTACGGCGATCGCGGGCCGCCTCCAGGTGATTGCGCGGAAGCATGTCGTCCACGAGGATGACGCCCGTCCGCGCCATCACGCGTTCCACGTTCATGAAGTCGCGCAGAGCGAACTCGGCCAGGTGCATACCGTCGACGAAGGCCAGATCGACAGGGGCGCCGCCGAAGTGTGCGACCGGATCCTCACGGTCGAAGAAGGCATCACTCGTGTCGCGCACCAACTGCACGTCACACAGCAACTCCTTGTCGATCCTGTAGGCCGGATCGACGCCGATCGAGCGGCACCGAGACAGGGTCAGGCTCGCTCCGTCGGCAATGCCGGTCTCCAGATAGGTCTGTGGCGACAGGGTTTCGTGCAGGTACTTGAGCACCTGGTGCCGCGACCGCTCGGGGGTGGGGAAGTCCGCGTTCGCGTCCGAGGGCTGGTATCCGCCCGGGGGACGGGAGGCGAGTTCCCCGGGAGTCTTCTCGCTCGAGGGTTTCTCCGCAGGCGAGGGCGGTGTCGGGGCGGCAGGCTTCGACGGTGCGCTGGCCGGCTTGGAACCGGCCGGCTTGGGGCGACTGGTCGGACGGGGGCTGGGATCCAGCGCCACGGCGGCCTTGCGACGCAGGTCGCGCTCCATCCGGCGGATCTGGTCGGTGCGCTCCTTCCCGATCGCGCGCTGCAGTGTGGTCCTGACCTGTCGTCGGATCGGCATCCGGCGCCCTCCTCGTCGAGTGAATTCGATGGTCGAGTGTAGCCCCTGACTGCCCGTCGGGGGTGGCCCGGGCGCGCCGAGTGACGTGAGTAGTCTCTGGGCATGGTCGAGCAGGAACAGTCCGGGTGTTGCACCCCGTCGAGGGAATCCGGCGGTGTCGTGCCCTCACCGGGACCGGTTGGCGGCGGCGGTCAACCACCCGAGGACCTCGTCCGGATCCCGGCCGGCGCCTTCGCGATGGGCTCGGAGTCGACCGAGGTGTTCCCCGCGGACGGGGAGGGGCCGGTCCGCGGGGTGGATGTGGCGGAGTTCCGGATCGCGGCCACCACTGTGACCAACCGGCAGTTCGCCGCCTTCGTCGACGCCACGGGGCATCGGACCGAGGCGGAGCAATTCGGCTGGTCGTTCGTCTTCGCCGGCCTGTTGCACCCCGACGCTCGCCAGCACGTGATCGAGGGCACCGTTCCGGGTGCCGGCTGGTGGCTGGGCGTGGAGCGCACCGACTGGCGCTACCCGCACGGGCCCGGCTCGACGTGGCAGGAGGTGGCCGACCACCCGGTGGTGCACGTGAGTTGGAACGACGCGGCAGCGTACACACGCTGGAGTGGGTCCCGGCTCCCGACCGAGGCCGAGTGGGAGAAGGCCGCCCGTGGCGGTCTGGACCGGGCGACGTACGCGTGGGGGGACGAGTTGTTGCCCGGGGGAGAGCACCGGAGCAACATCTGGCAGGGCACCTTCCCGACCCAGAACGCTCGCGACGACGGATGGTTCGGGACCGCCCCGGTCGACTCGTTCGCCCCGAACGGATACGGGCTGTACAACACCGCCGGCAATGTCTGGGAGTGGACGGCGGACTGGTTCTCCCCGCGCTGGCACGCCGAGGACCGCCCGGAGACGCGGACCAACCCGCGCGGCCCCCGCTTCGGACAGGCCCGAGTGGTGAAGGGCGGCTCGTACCTGTGCCACCACTCGTACTGCAATCGCTATCGGGTGGCGGCCCGGACACAGACCACGCCCGACTCGTCCCTGGGTCACACCGGGTTCCGGGTGGCCGGGGACGCCTGATCGGCGACTGCCGGCCGACCGTGTGGACGGCCAGGGGAGATTGCGCCAAGGAACCATGCGGTGTGCCGGGCAGATTTGCCCGGCAGACTGCATGACTACCACGTACGCGTGGTAGACCGACGGGCTGTGGAACGACGAGGGCCGCCGGATCCGAAGATCCGACGGCCCTGTCAGTCACGCGAGGTGTCTGCTCACTCCTTGGTGAAGCCGACGTTCTCGTAGTGCACGCTGCTCAGTCCGAAGGCGCCGAAGTTGGCGAGATTGGACTTGGTCGCGATCAGGTCCGGCCGCTGGTACAGCGGGATGGTGTTGACATCCTCCCAGAGGAGCTTGTCGGCCTCATTGGCCAGCTCGATCCGCTTGGCCGGATCGATCTCGATGTCGATCTGCTTGATCAGCTCATCGACCTCCGGCACGGACGCGTTGGAGTAGTTGCTGTCCTGGCCAGTGCCGTAGATCTGCTTGATCGAGCTGTACGGGTACGGCGTACCCAGCCAGGAGAAGGCGAGGATCTCGAAGGATCCCTCCTCCATCTTTTCGCCCCAGTTGTCCTGGGTGAGGTCGACGATGTCGACCTTGATGCCAACCTCCTTCAGCATCGCCTGGGCCTGCAGCGCCTCGTTCTCCGAGACGGGCACGGCGACGATCTGG
>JBQDIN010000119.1:0-8338 GCA_052094425.1 Propionibacteriaceae bacterium | reverse complement strand
GCAGGTCCGGACGACGACGGCATGGGCCGGCGTCGCGTGCATCCTCCCATCCGGACTCTCACCGTCGGTCCCGGAATTCCACCAGGTCAACCGGACGCCCGGAGGCGTACGGGTCGCGGACTGTCACCGCCGGCTCGGAATTTCACCGACCCCGGAGCACGTTCTGACTCAGCGCACAGGATATCAGGGCCACGAAGGGTGTCGTCGGCGAGCGCGAATCAGCCGCCTCACGCGTCGCACTGTGCCAAGGAACCATGCAGTGTGCCGGGCAAATCTGCCCGGCAGACTGCATGACTACCACGTACGCGTGGTAGACCAACCGCGGCCGGGGTGGGCTGGCGGGCCGGTCACTCGGCGACGGTGGGGTCCAGGGCGGACTGGTCGGCGCCGTCCACGTCACCGGTGACGCCGGCCCTGGCGGCGGCGCGGCCGAGGGTGAAGACGTAGCCGAGGAACGCGACCCAGACGAAGGCACCGATCGCGAGTCGGGCCCAGGCCGGGAGGGTGGACGGGGTGACGAAACCCTCGACCAGACCGGAGATCAGCAGTACCACGGCCAGGCCGAGGGCGATGGAGCCGAGCGCCCGGCCCTCCTCGGCGAGGGCACGGCTGCGGCTCCGTGGGCCGGGGACGATCCAACTCCAGCCCAGTCGGAGGCCGGCCCCGGCGGCAACGAAGATGGCGGTCAACTCGAGCAGGCCGTGTGGGAGCAGCAGGCCGAAGAAGATGTCGGCTCGTCCGTTGTCGAGCATGTACCCGCCGGTGATGCCGAGATTCTCCATGTTCGTCCAGAGCACCACGATCACCGGGATGATCACGATGCCGAGCATCAGACAGAGGGCGGTGACCCGGGCGTTGTTCAACCACACCTGGAAGGCGAAGTCGACCGCCGGGTTCTCGGAGTAGTAGTCGGCGAAGTCGTGCTCGACCAACTGCTTCACCGACGCGTCGTCCAACAGCGATTCGGCCAGGCCGGGCTCGTTCACCATCCGCCACATGATCAACCCTGCCACCAGGACCGAGGCCGCCCCGACCGAGATCCACCAACTGCGGGCCCGGTAGACCGCGGCTGGGAATCCGACGGTGAAGAACCGACCGATCACCTGCCACACCGGCGCCCCGGAGCCGGTCACCACACTCCGGGCGTTCGCGACCAGGGCGGAGAGTCGGGCCTCCAGGACCGGGTCGGAGGCCGTGCTGCGGACCACGGACAGGTGGGTCGCGGTGCGCTGGTACAGGTCGACGAGCTCGTCTGCCTCGGCGCCGGTGAGCTTGTTCCCCCGCCCGCACAGTTCCTGCAGTCGGTCCCATTGCGGGGAGTGCCGCAGGATGTAACTGTCCAGGTCCACGGGCGTCAGCCTACGGCCCGGGCGGGGCACTCGGGCTGCGGGCGCAGTCGGCACCGCTGAGCACTAGCCTGTACTCCGTGGGAACGTACGGGACCGGAACCCAGGTCGTCACCGGTGATGCGGTGGTGCTCGACCTGCGACCCGCGCGGGTGCCGACCCGGATGCTCGCCTGCGGGGTCGACCTCGGCCTGATCCTCGTCGCCACCATCGCCTGGGGCTGGGGAGTCGATCGGGTCGGCGGGTCCGGAGCACGGGTGGAGGCGCTGACCATCCTCGGCGCCCTGGTGCTGACCTTCGGTTACCCGATCGCGATGGAGACCCTGACCCGCGGCCGGACGGTCGGTGCGTACGCCGCCGGGCTGCGCGTGGTGCGCGACGACGGCGGGTCGCCCAGGTTCCGACACACGCTGGTCCGCTGGTTGGCCTTCTGGGCCGTCGACTTCGCCATCTGGACCGGCTTCTGTGGCGGGCTGGTGTGTGCGGTGCTCAACCCCCAGGGCAAGCGACTCGGCGACCTGATGGCCGGCACGATCGTGATCCGACTCCGGGCACCGAAGGGACCGCCACCGATCCCGGAGACCGCTCCGGACCTGGCCACCTGGACCAGCCAACTCGAACTCAGCCGGGTGGGCGATGCGTTGCTCACCGCCTCCCGGCACTTCGTCCAGCGCAGTCCGGGACTGCGCGTGCACCCGGGGAACCAGCTGGGCGCCGAGCTCGCTCGCAAGGTGGCCGCCCGGACCGCGCCGGCCCCGCCGCGCACCCTGGAGCCGGTGGAGTTCCTGGCCGCCGTGGTGACCGAGCGCCGGCGCCGGGAGACGGAGAAGATCCACCGCGAATGGGTGCCGACCGCGGCCGACCTGCCGCAAGGTTGGCGTTGACTCCTCGTAACCTCGCGTCCACCCGTCATGCCTAGGGTCGCCGCATGCCGAAGCACCGCACGCTGATCCTGCTCCGCCACTCCAAGTCCACCTGGGGCCTGGACGTCCACGACCACGAACGCCCGCTGTCCAGTCGGGGACGCCGGGACGGGGTGGCCGCCGGCCAGTGGTTCGCCCGGCATGCAGTCACCCCGGACACGGTGCTCTGCTCCTCGGCGGTGCGGACCCGGGAGACCTGGGACCGGTTGGTGAAGGGCGGCGTCGAGGCCGGCGAGGTCAGCTACCACGACACGTTGTACGAGGCCTTCGTACCGGACCTGCATGCGGTGTTGCGGAAACTCCCGGGCAAGGTCCGGACCGCGATGCTGATCGGCCACTCCCCCGGTGTTCCCGATCTGCTGGACACCCTCGCGGTGCGGGAGGGGAAGAAGAACCTGTGGGCGAGCATCGACAAGAAGTTCCCCACCAGCGCCTTCGCGATCATCACCTTCAGCGGCCCGTGGTCGGACCTCAAGGCCGGCACCGCCAAGCTGGAGACCTACCAGGTGCCGCGAGGCTGACTGGTCCCCGCCCCGCCGGTGTGGAGCGGATGGGATCCTTGTCCACGCAGGGTACGGCGACGCAACGGAGGAGCCCGGTGGACACGACGGTGGGGATCGTCGGTTTCGGCCTGCGCGCCAGCCTGTGGCGGCACGCCCACCACCCCGGAGCCGGGTCCAGGGTCACGGTCGTCTGCGACACCAACGAACGCGGCCGCGCGGAGGCCCGGGCCGCCCTACCGGACGCACTGGTGACCGATGACCTCGAGGCACTGATCGACACCCGACCCGATGCGGTGCTGGTCCTCACCCCGGACCACCGGCATGCCGAGGTGGCCGTGCGCACCCTGCAGGCGGGGATCCCGACCTTCTGCGAGAAGCCGCTCGAGGTGACGCTGCCGGCGACCGACGCCATCCTCACCACCGCGTACGAGCACCGCACCCGGCTGTACGTGGGACACAACATGCGGCACATGCCGGTGGTTCGCCAACTCCGTGAGTTGATCATGGCGGGGACGATCGGTGCGGTGAAGGCCATCTGGTGCCGGCACTTCGTCGGCCATGGCGGGGACTACTACTTCAAGGACTGGCACGCCGACCGACGCAACACCACCAGCCTGTTGCTGCAGAAGGGCGCCCACGACATCGATGTGATCCACTGGCTGGCCGGTGGCCACAGCCGTCGCGTCAGCGCCATCGGCGACCTGGCCGTGTACGGGGACGTGCCGGACCGCTGGGACCGGTCCGGGGAGCGGATGACCGACTGGTTCTCCCTGGACAACTGGCCGCCGACCAGCCAGACCGGACTGCACCCGGTGGTCGACGTGGAGGACATCTCGATGATGCAGATGGTGCTCGACAACGGGGTGTTGGCCTCCTACCAGCAGTGCCACTTCACCCCCGATTACTGGCGCAACTACACCGTGATCGGCACCGCGGGCCGGATCGAGAACCTGGGCGACGGCCCCGGGGACGAGATCGCCGTGTGGACCCGGCGCCACCTCGGATCTGCACCGCCGGACCGGGTGGTCACGATCAAGGGCGGCGACGGCGGACACGGTGGCGCGGACCCGCAGTTGATCTCGGAGTTCCTCCGCTTCGCCATCGACGGTGGTCCGACCGAGACCAGCCCGCTCGCCGCCCGCGCGGCAGTCGCCGCCGGCATCGTCGCGACCGAGTCGCTGCGCAGTGACGGGTCTGCCCGGACCGTCCCGCCCCTCCCGGCAGAGATCGTCAGCCACTTCGAGGCCGGCCAACCCGCCGTGGGTTGAGGCGAGCAGGACCCCTACCGTCGACGCCGGCGTACGGCATCGCAACGGGTGTGACCGGCTACCGTGTCTGAGATGGATTCCATCAGCATCGCCGGAGCTGAGATCGCCTACCGGGTCACGGGCTCCGGTCCCGCCCTGCTGGCGCCCGAGTGCAACTACACGTGGGAGCCCGACCTGGTGGAGATGATGGCGCGCCGGTTCACCGTCATCGTTGCCTCACCGCGGGACTTCGGACCCAGCACGCGAACCGGAGGGCCCTACCGCCCGTCGGTCTGGGCGGATGACCTGCGGCGGGTGGCACATCACCTCGGACACGAGCGCTTCCTCTTCTTCGGCTACTCGTTCACGGGCGCTCTCGGGCCGTGGCTGGCACTGCAGTTGGCAGAGCGGGGAAATGTCGCGGCCGTCGCGGCCGGGGGCTTTCCCCTCCTGGGTGATTACGGGATCACGGCCCGCGATGTGGACACCCAGTTGGGACTGCTGGAGCAAGATCACGCGGCCTGGGCCCTCTGGGACCAGAGATTCGATCCCCACGCCGGCGCAGCCTTCTACCGCGATCTCGCCCGGCTGCCGCCGGACTCCCTGGTGGACGACGCGCCGTGCCCGCTCTACTGCTTCTGGGGCGACCACGATCGCGACGCGGTGGAAATGGTCCTGCCCCACAGCGCGCTCGCCGAAGGCCTCCATCAGCGTGGTGTCCCGTGGCGGCAGTACCAGGGCTACGACCACGAGGGGCTCAGTGGTGCGTTGGAGGTTGCGTGGCCCGCCACCGAGACCTGGCTCCTGGACCAAGCGCACGCACTGCGGCTCTGAGGCTCTGCCGGCTCGCCTCGGCCCGATCACCGCAGTCGGGTCAGCGAGGGGCCATGTCGACGCTGACCGACATCTTGGACTTGCGGGCCCGGGTGAAGATCACGCCCTTGACCGGGGCCACATCGCCGTAATCACGGCCGATCGCCACGGTGGCGTGGGAGGTGTCGATGGCCTTGTCGTTGGTGGGGTCGAGGTCGTACCAGCCCATCCCGGGCACCCAGACTCCTGCCCAGGCGTGGCTGGCGTCCGCGCCGACCAGCCGCTCCTGCCCGGGGGGTGGCACGGTGGCCAGGTAGCCACTCACGTACCTTCCTGCCAGGCCGCGGGTCCGCAGGCAGGCGACCAGTAGTTGCGCGAAATCTTGGCAGACTCCGCGGCGTTGTCGCAACACCTCGTTCACCCGAGTGGTCACCGTGGTGGTCCCCGACTTGTACTCGAAGTCCGTGTAGATACGGTGCATCAGGTCCCAGGCGACCTCCCCGATCGGTCGACCGGGGGTGAAGGACGGCTCAGCATAGGCCTCGACCTGCCGGGTCAGGTCCACCCGGGGCGACTCCAGCGTGAGGTCGACCGCCCGCCAGGCGTCCGGCAGGTCCGTCCGCTGCGCCGGACGGCACTCCTCCCACGGACGGGCCAACGCGTCCTGGTCGTGGTCCGGCTCGGACACGTCCACGTCACTGGTGGCGCTGATGATCAACTTCCGGTGCGGCTCGGTGACATGGAACCACGACTTGGTGTTCTCGAAGACGTCACCGTGTCGGCCCAGCTCGTCCGGCTCGGGCGAGACCTCGACCTCGTGCTCACGAAGCACCTGCCAGGGCAGGTTCCGCGGCCGCAGGTGGAACAATCCGTACGAGCCGGTCACCTCGCCGCTGTAGGTGTAGGCCGTGGTGTGGGTGATCCGGTACTGCTTCACGCGCCACCCCCGGTGGACACTCGCCACATCGGCTGCGGGCTCGGGGACTGGAGATACTGGTCACTGATCGCGTCGGCGAGCGCGTTCAACTGTTCGCGCAACTGGACCAGGAACTCGTCGAGGGCCCCGCGACGACCTCCGTCGGCGGCACACAACCGGTTCGGGTCGGCCTCACTGAGCAGTGCCCGAAGATCGGCCAGGATGCGCTGCGGCCGGTCGGTGCCGGCGGAGCCGGGCACGGCCAGCAGGTTGTCCTCGATCCGGCACAGTTGGAAGGCCACCGAGCGTGGGTTGTGGATGTCGAGGATCATCAGGTCCAGCACCGACTCCACCCGGAAGCGGCCACCGTCGCGACGACGGAAGGTGACGATGCTCTCCGCGGCGGTCAGCGTGGACTCGATGATCAACTGTTCGGTCTGCGGCCGGGTGGGGTGCACCATGGTGTTCCGCAACAGGCGGGTGACCTGCAGCGCCCGCTCCAACCCGCGCCCGCTGTCCAGCAGGTGCCAGCCCGGATCGCGGACCATGTTCTCCGCGGTGATGCCGGACAGGGCGAGCAGGCCCGACAGCACCCGCTCCCCGGAGTCGGCCAGTTGGGCACCGGAGTCGAACCGGACGACCCGCAGCGTGGTCAGGGCGCGCTCGATCTCCGCGATCACCATCCACACGTCGTTCGAGAGTTGATCACGCACGCCCTGCCCGGCCCGGGTCAGCCGGCTGATGCACCACACGGCGCTGCCCTTGTGTCCCCGCTCGAGCACCCAGTCGCGCAGTTCGATCAGTGGATCCCGGGGTTCATCGCCCGTGGACGCCGGTCCGAGGGCACCGAGGATGTGCTCCAGCGCATGACCGGTGCGCAGGTCGGCGCGGGTCTCGGCGACCAGGGCCCGAGCGGCGAGCACCAACCGCATCTGGGCCTCGGCCCGCTCGGCGTACCGACCGAACCAGAACAGGTCGTCCAGCACCCGGGGGACCATCGCCCCGCCCAGCAGGCCGAGCGCGTGCCGACCACCCGCCTCCTCTCCCAGCCCGGTCGGGGCGGCGAGGGAGTCCTCGGGGTTCAGCACCCACACGTCCTTGCTCTGTTCCCCCTGGATGACCGCATCGGCGGTCAGCGAGCGGGTGGCGAGCTGAGCGAGCCCGCCGGGCATCACCGCATACGAAGAGCCTTGCTGGACGGCGAAGGCGCGCAGTGTCACGGTGGCCGCCCGGACCCCCTCCGCCGTGACTGTCGGCGCCTTGGACAACGGCAGGAACTCCTGGCCGGTGTAGCGGTGCGGGTGCCGCCGGATCTGCTGGATCAGCGCCGTGCGTTGCCGCGAGGTCAACTGGCCGCCGCGCACCGCGGTCCCGAACCGCGGACTGATCGGCCGGATCACCAGGGCCTCGAGCCGGTCGATCACCTGGGTCCGGGAGTTCTCGTCGCCGCACCACCAGGTGTCCACCGAGGGCAGCCGGAGTGGCTCGGCCAACAGTTCCTGACACAACTGCGGCAGGAAGGGCAGCAGCCCCGGGTTCTCCAGCACCCCGGAGCCGAGGCTGTTGATCACCGACACGGTGCCTTGGCGGACTGCCTCGGTGAGCCCGGCCACCCCGGCCGAGGAGCGCGGCAACAATTCCAACGAGTCGGTCCAGCGAGACTCCACCCACCGGAAGATCACGTCCACCGGCTCGAACTTGCCGAGGGCCCGCATCCAGACTCGGCCGTCGCGCACGGTCAGGTCGTTCCCCTCCACCAGGGGGAAGCCGAGCAGGGAGGCGAGGAAGGCCTGGTCGAAGGCCGTCTCCGCCTCCGCGCCGGGAGTCAGCACGACGACCCGGGGGTCCTCCACCTCCGACGGCGCGGAGTCCAGCAGGGCGGTCCGCAGGTGGTTGAAGAAGGGCGTGAGCCGGAACAGGTCGGAGCCCCGGTAGAGCCCCGGCAGCGCCCGGGAGATGACCCGGCGGTTCTCCATCGCGAAGCCCGCCCCGGCGGGGGCCTCGGTCCGGTCCGACAACACCCGCCACTCCCCCGCGGCGTCCCGGCCGAGGTCGGTGCCGGCCAGGAAGAGACGGTGCCGATCCCCCTCGCGGGTCCCGACCGTGGCGCGCAGGTAGTCGGGATGCCCGAAGACGACCTCGGCCGGGAGCAGCCCACGAGCCAGCAGGGTCTGTTCGGTGTGCAGGTCGGTCAGCACCGCATCGAGCAGTTCAGCCCGTTGCACCAGCCCCGTCTCCAGGCTCCGCCATTCCCGTCCGTCCAGCACCAGCGGCAGCGGATCCAGCTGCCAGGGCAGGGTCTCGGGCGGTTCGTCCTCGTCCCGGTGGCGCTGCCGCGGCCGCCACACCGGCGGCTGCGCCCGTGGGTCCCGCGCGGTGAAGGTGACACCGTCCTCGGCCAGCAGCCGCTCGACCTCGCTGGTGGCGAGGTCGCCCCGGCTCTGGTCGAAGTCGGCGAGGGCCTCGGTCAGTCCCTCCCAGCCCGGTCGGACGGACCCGTCCGGAGTGCGACTCTCGTCGAAGCCGGACGCGGGTTCAGTGTCGACCATCCGGGGTCCCCGTGGCCCGCTCAGTAGCGGTAGTGGTCCGG
>JBQDIN010000118.1:0-8649 GCA_052094425.1 Propionibacteriaceae bacterium | reverse complement strand
CTCGCACCCAGGCGATCCTGCCGATCCGCGGCAAGATCCTGAACGTGGAGAAGGCGCGGATCGACAAGATCCTCGCCAACCAAGAGGTGCAGGCGATCATCTCCGCCCTGGGGACCGGCATCCAGGAGGACTTCGACATCGAGAAGATCCGCTACCACAAGATCGTCATGATGGCCGACGCCGACGTCGACGGCGCCCACATCCGCACCCTGCTGCTGACGCTGATGTTCCGGTTCATGCGGCCGTTGATCGAGGCTGGCTACGTCTATCTCGCCCAGCCGCCGCTGTACCGGTTGAAGTGGTCCAACGCGGCCCACCAGCTCGCCTACAACGAGGCCGAGAAGGACGCGCTGGTGCGGTTGGGGGCCGAGGAGGGCCGCAAGCTGCCGAAGGAACAGGGCATCCAGCGCTATAAGGGCCTCGGCGAGATGAACGCCTCCGACCTGTGGGACACCACGATGGATCCGGAGAAGCGGATCCTGCTGCAGGTGACCTTGGACGACGCGGCCCGCGCCGACGCGATGTTCTCGGTGCTGATGGGGGAGGACGTCGAGCAGCGCCGTACCTTCATCCAGCGCAACGCCAAGGACGTCCGCTTCCTCGACATCTGACGCCGAGCCGGCGTCCCGGCTGAACTTCCACGAACTGAACTCCTGACGAAGGAAACCCCTGCATGACTGAGATTCCGGACCGCGACCGGCTGGAGCCGATCGACCTCCAGGACGAGATCCAGGCCAGCTACCTCGAGTACGCGATGAGCGTCATCGTCGGCCGAGCCCTGCCGGACGTCCGTGACGGACTGAAGCCGGTGCACCGCCGCATCCTCTACGGGATGTACGACGGCGGCTACCGGCCGGACCGGGGCTGGAACAAGTGCGCCCGGGTGGTCGGCGAGGTGATGGGGCAGTACCACCCGCACGGCGACTCCGCGATCTACGACACCCTGGTGCGGCTGGCCCAGCCGTGGGTGATGCGGGCCCCCCTCGTGCACGGGCAGGGCAACTTCGGTTCGGCCGGCAACGACAAGGCCGCCGCGATGCGCTACACCGAGTGCAAGATGGCGCCGCTGGCGCTGGAGATGGTCCGCGACATCGGTGAGAACACCGTGGACTTCAAGCCCAACTACGACGGGCGCGACCAGGAGCCGGTGGTACTCCCGGCGCGGTTCCCGAACCTGCTGGTGAACGGCTCGACC
The DNA here is from genome assembly GCA_052094425.1 of Propionibacteriaceae bacterium. GTDB lineage: Bacteria > Actinomycetota > Actinomycetes > Propionibacteriales > Propionibacteriaceae > Microlunatus. Next base: position 7,454 of record JBQDIN010000118.1, on the reverse strand, counting down.
GGCATCGCGGTCGGCATGGCCACCAACATCCCCACCCACAATCTGGGTGAGGTGGCCGAAGCGGTCCAATGGGCGCTGGGGAATCCGGAGGCGAGCGCGGAGGACCTGCTGGAGGCGAGCCTCGAGCGGGTCAAGGGCCCGGACTTCCCGAACGGGGCCCAGATTGTCGGCCGCCGCGGTATCGAAGAGGCCTACCGCACCGGTCGCGGCTCGGTCACCATGCGTGCGGTGGTGGACATCGAGGAGGACAAGAACGGGCGCAACCTGCTGGTCGTCACCGAGTTGCCGCACCAGGTCAATCCGGACAACCTGGCGGTCAAGATCGCCGAGCTGGTGAACGGCGGCAAGGTCAACGGCATCTCCGACATCCGCGACGACTCCTCGGCGCGGACCGGCCAGCGGCTGGTGATCGTGCTGAAGCGCGATGCCCAGCCTCGGGTGGTGCTGAACAACCTCTACAAGCACACCCAACTGCAGGACAACTTCGGCTGCAACATGCTGGCCCTGGTCGACGAGGTGCCGCGCACCCTGCGGCTGGACCAGTTCATCTCCTACTGGGTCGCCCACCAGATCGAGGTCATCCAGCGCCGTACCCAGTACCGTCTCGACGACGCCGAGGCCCGGGCACACATCTTCCGTGGTCTGGTGAAGGCCCTGGACGCGCTGGACGACGTGATCGCCCTGATCCGGCGGAGCCCGACCACCGACGAGGCCAGGACCGGGCTGAAGTCGCTGCTCGACATCGACGAGCTGCAGGCGAACGCCATCCTGGACATGCAGTTGCGCCGGTTGGCTGCCCTGGAGCGGCAGAAGATCATCGACCAGCTCGCCGAGTTCGAGCGGGTCATCGCCGACCTGAAGGACATCCTCGCCTCACCGCAGCGGCAGCGCGACATCATCTCGGTCGAACTCCGCGAGTTGGTGGACAAGTACGGCGACGAACGCCGTACGAAGATCATCGCCGCCGACGGGGACCTGTCCGACGAGGACTTCATCCCGAACGAGGACGTGGTGGTCACCATCACCCGGGGCGGGTACGCCAAGCGCACCCGCACCGACCTCTACCGGGTGCAGCGGCGCGGCGGCCGTGGGGTGCGGGGGGCGACCCTGCGCAGTGACGACGAGGTCGACCACCTGTTCGCCACCACGAACCACCAGTGGATCCTCTTCTTCACCAACAAGGGCCGGGTCTACCGCGCCAAGGTGTGGCAGTTGCCGGAGGCCAACCGGGACGCGAAGGGCAGCCACGTCGCCGGACTGTTGTCCTTCCTGCCGGATGAGCAGATCGCCCAGGTGTTGGCGATCAAGGACTACGAGTCCATCGACTACCTGCTGTTGGCCACCAAGCGTGGGCTGGTGAAGAAGTCCCTGCTGTCGATGTACGACTCCCCGCGCCAGGCCGGGATCATCGCGATCAACTTCCGCGAGGACGACGACGAGTTGATCGGTGCCGGCCTGTGCGCCGGGGACGACGACGTGTTGCTGGTCTCCCGCAAGGGACAGGCGATCCGGTTCGCGGCCGATGACGCCCAGCTGCGACCGATGGGACGGGCCACCTCCGGGGTGACCGGGATGAAGTTCCGCGGCGACGACGAACTCCTGTCCATGTCGGTGATCGATGCCGACCTGCCCGAGGACGACCGCTACGTGTTCACCGTCACCGACGGCGGCTTCGCCAAGCGGACCCGGGTGTCGGAGTACCGCCAGCAAGGGCGCGGTGGCCTCGGCATCAAGGCGATGAAGCTGAACGAGGACCGAGGCCGACTGGTGGGTGGCCTGGTGGTCTCCGAGCACGACCAGATCATCGCGATCAAGGCGAGCGGTCAGATCACCCGCAGCGACGTGGCCGAGGTGTCGGTCAAGGGCCGCGACACGATGGGGGTGAAGTTCGTCGGCGTGAAGGGGGATGACTCCGTCGTGGTGATCGCGCTGAACCCGGAGGCCACCGAGGAGGCCGAGATCGAGGCCGCCGGCCAGGGTGGACCGATCGAGGAACTGGACGGTACGCCGCCCGAGCCGGTCGCCGAGGGCGACGCCGACACGTCGGTCGAGGCGACGGACGAGATTTCCGATCCGGTTGCGGAACCGGGTACCGTCGTGGACGATGCCGAGGAGGACAGTGATGAGTGAAGGCAACCGCCGCACGGGCACCACGTCCGGGGCGGACACCGATGACACCATGATCAGGCCCGCGGATGACGCGGAGCAGACGGTGATTCGCAACAAGGACGACTTCTACAAGCGGCCGACCGACGGTGCCGAGTCCTCCGGCAACGGCCAGTCGGGGGGCGAGCAGGTGACCCTCGCCCAGCGGGTAATGCGTGGCCAGCCGGTCGGCGCCGAGGCCGCGGCCGAGCCGAAGTCGAGCCCGAGCGCGGCGTCGGAACCGGCGGGGAAGGCCGAGCCCGAGCCTGCTCCGGCACCGAAGACCACCTCCGCGGCCCGGTCCGAGCCGGCCCAGGCGAAACCGGCCGCCGGGGAACCGGCCGCTGCGAAACCGGCCGCTGCCGAACCAGCCGCTGCCGAACCAGCCGCTGCCGAACCGGCCGGGGGGCCGGCTCTGATCGCTGATCCGGAGCCGGAACCCGCCACCAAGCAGGCTGCCGCGGCGAGTGGCGCCCGGCGGACCCGCAAGGCGCGGCTGCGACTCGCCCGGGTCGACCCGTGGTCGGTGATGAAGACCGCCTTCCTGTTCTCGATCGCCGGCGGCATCGTGCTGCTGGTCGCGGTCTACGTGATCTGGGGGGTGATCGGCTCCTCCGGTCTCTTCGAGGCCGTCGACCAGATGGTGCAGGACGTGATCGCGACTCCCGGTGACACGACGCCCTTCCGGGTCCAGGACTACGTGAACACCGACCGGGTGATGGGTGTCACCGCCCTGCTCGCCTTCGTCGACGTGGTCATCTTCACCGCCCTGGCGACGCTGGGATCCTTCCTCTACAACCTGGCCGCGACCATGCTCGGCGGCCTCGAGGTCACCCTCGCCGAGGACTGATCGGCACCGCCCCGTACCCGCTCGGAACCGATTTGGGTACGGGGCCGCCGATGGGATAATGTTTCCGTTCGACACGGTACGAAACCCCGGTCACCCGGGCCTATAGCTCAGACGGTTAGAGCGCTGCCCTGATAAGGCAGAGGTCAGTGGTTCAAGTCCACTTAGGCCCACCCAGATTCCTCGTGCCCGAGCCACTCGAGCCGGCGCACCGACTCCCACGCAGCAGTGTTCTCAGCCCGGGTCGTGCACACCCCGCCCCCGGTCCGTTCATTGACAGCCTGACTGGGACACAGCAGACTCTCAGACCTACCACGTCCGGGCGGATTCACCGCAGTTCCCGGGTGCGGTGCGCGGTACACCTCGGGGACCGAGGCGAGGAGAGCCCGGATGGGGTCGGTTCGGCGTTCTGTACGGGCTCGCGGCCGGGTCGGGCGGTCGCGGGTCGGACGTTCGGTGGCCGCGGCCGTCGGTGCGGTGACGGTCGGCAGTCTGCTGATCACCGGATGCGGCACCGGGACCGATCAGTCACCCCAGTCGGACCACACGTTGACCATCGCGACGGTCGACAACGGTGATGTGCGCCGGATGCAGGAGCTCTCCGACCATTTCACCGCGGACCACCCGGATCTCGAGTTGGAGTGGTTGACGCTCAGCGAGAACGAACTCCGACAACGCGTGTCGACCGACATCGGCACCGGCGGTGGCCAGTTCGACATCGTGATGCTCGGTACCTACGAGGTCCCGATCTGGGCGGAGCGAGGCTGGCTGGAGCCGCTGGACTCGATCCCGGGCCAGGACGGGAGTACCGACCTGCTGCCGCCGATCCGCGACAGTCTCTCGCTCGACGAAACCCCGTACGCGCTGCCGTTCTACGGTGAATCGTCCTTCACCATGTATCGCTCGGACCTCTTCGAGGCAGCCGGGCTCACGATGCCGGAGGATCCGACTTGGGAGTTCATCGCCGAGGCGGCGCGGACCATCGACGAACAGAATCCCGATGTCGCCGGGATCTGCCTGCGGGGCAAGGCGGGCTGGGGTGAGAACATCGCCTCGATCACCGCGATGGCCAACTCCTACGGCGCGCGCTGGTTCGACCCCGAGTGGAATCCGCAGTTCAACGGCGAGCAGTGGCGGCGGACCCTGACCGACTACGTGGCACTGGCCGACAGCGCCCCCGAGTCGGTGGCCGACAACGGGTATGCCGAGAACCTGGAACTGTTCCGCAACGGCGAGTGCGGCATCTGGGTGGATGCAACGGCTGCGGCCCCGTTCGTCGCCGACCCGGAGGATTCCCAGGTCGCGGCGGACGTCGACTTCGCCCTCGCTCCCACGGGCGGTACGGAGAAGGGCAGCAACTGGCTCTGGTCCTGGGCGTTCGCCGTGCCACAGAGTTCGACGATGAGCGAGGAAGCGAAGCAGTTCATCGGCTGGGCCACCTCGGACGCCTACACCGAGTTGGTCGCGGCGGAGCACGGCTGGCTGCACGTGCCGGCTGGCACCAGCGGTGCGCTCTACGACAATCCCGAGTACCAGCAGGAGGCACCGTTCGCCTCCCTGGTGCGACAGTCGATCGAGAGCGCCGATCCTCGGTCCCCGACGGTCGACGAGGTGCCGTACGAGGGCATCCAGTACGTCGGTGTCCCGGCCTTCCAGAGCATCGGCAATGCCGTCGGCGGGCAGTTCTCCGATGTCATCGCCGGCCGGATCGGGCTCGATGAGGGTTTGCAGAACGCCCAGTGGGTGACCGAGAAGGGGATCGAACGGACCCGATTGTTGGAGCAGGAGTAGGAACGTTCTTCGATCACGACCCGTGACCGAAACATTTCAGGAGGACTGGTGGCGAGCACCGAAGCAGTGCAGCACGCGGATGTCGACGCCGACCTGGCCGCGATGGACCCGGAACAGTTGCCGGTGCCCAAGCACCGGCTGCTGGGCAACAAGCACTTTGCCGGGCTCTACTCCGCCGAGCACGTGTCGGCCACGGAGTTCGTCTTCGGGGCGACCTTCGTCGCGCTGGGTGCCGGGGTGTGGGACATTCTCGGCGGATTGGTCATCGGCAACCTGCTGGCGGTCCTCAGCTTCTGGTTGCTGACCACCCCGATCGCCCGGCAGGCACGACTGAGTCTGTACACGTACCTGCAGAAGATCGCCGGCGACTCGATGTCGCGCATCTACAACGGCACCAACGCGGTGATCTTCGTCGTCATCTCGGCGGCCATGATCACGGTCTCCGCGACCGCCATCCGCAAGGCGATCAACCTCCCGCCGCAGGTCGAGGCGTACCCCACCAGTCTGTGGTTCGTGTTGATCTGCGTGGTGTTCAGCGTCGTCGCCGTCGTGGTCGCGGTCGTCGGCTTCAACGCGCTCAGCGAGGTGGCCGGAGTCTTCGGGCCATGGCTGATCGTGATGTTCGCCGCCGGTGGCATGGTCCTGCTGCCGGCGTTGGCTGAAACCGTCACGGGGTACACCACCATCGGCAGCTTCTCCGAGTTCGTGAGTGTCGCCGGGTCCAGTGTCTTCACCGGCATCAATGCTGACGGTGAGCCCGGCATCGGCATGCTCGAGGTCGTCGGGTTCGCTTGGGCGGCCAACACCTTCGCCCACTTCGGCATGATCGACATGGCGCTGCTGCGCTACGCGAAGAAGGGTTCGGCGGGGCTGACCACCGTCACCGGCATGTTCTTCGGCCACTACGTCGCCTGGATTGCTGCCGGCATCATGGGCGCCGCCACCGCGGCGGTCACCCTGTCGAGCATCACCGTACTGGAGCCCGGCGACGTGGCGTGGAATGCGCTCGGCACCGTCGGCTTCATCGCCGTCGTGGTCGCGGGCTGGTCGACGGCCAACCCGAACATCTATCGCGCCGGATTGGCTGCCCAGGCAGTCTTCCCCAAGGTCTCCCGGGTGAAGGTGACGGTGATGGTCGGCGCGGCGGTCGCGATCGCCAGCTGCTTCCCGTTCGTCTACAAGAACATGCTCCCGCTGCTCACCTACGCCGGCCTGATCCTGGTCCCCGTCGGCGGGATCATCTTCGCTGAGCACCACGTCCTGCCCCGGTTGGGGTGGACGCGGTTCTGGGCCAAGTTCAAGGGAGCACGCCACAATGTGCCGGCCCTGGTCACCTGGCCGGTCGCCTTGGTGTTCGCGGGTGTCCTGCAGTGGCTCGACCTGTTCCCCTACTACTACCTGTTCGTGCCGACCTTCGTGCTGGCGGCGGTGCTCTACACACTGTTGGCCAAGCGTTTCGGAGCCGCCGAGAAGTATCCGGAGGAGGAGGAGAAGGAGCGCCGGTTCAACCAGCGGGTGGAGGAGTTCCATGCCCGTCGTGCCGAGGAGGAGAGCGTCGAGGAGTACAAGGACCCGACACCGGTCTCGACCATCCTGCTGGTCGGATCGATCATCTGCCTCGGCATCGTGGTGGTCTTCGCCGCTCGTACGCTGCTGTTCAGTCCCGACCTGTTCAGTTACTACGTCAACCGCGAGCAGTTCTTCACGGTGGCCCTCGTCACCACCTTGATCTACTTCGTCACCTCCTACGGATCGGTGCAGTGGAACAAGTTCATGGCCCGTCGGATCGCCCGGCAGCAGCCACCGGAGGATTCCGAGGGCACGTCCCGACGGCACGCCGCCCTGTGATGGCGCCGTTGTGCGAGTCGATCGGCCAGCCCGCGAGGGCCCGACCACGGGGCCTGATCAGGAAGCCGGGATCTCCACCTCTTCGGAGAACTCGTCGATCTCCTCGTCGGAGCCGATCACCTTCGCAGCATCGCGGGAGTACTCGAGGAGGTACGCGTCGGCCTTCTCGTCGACGAGGAAGGCGATCCAGCCAGTGTGCTCGCCACCGTCGCGACGGGAGATGTCTTCCAGCGCAGGATGGTCGGCGTCCTCCATCTCGTCGGCGATCAGGCGGGTGTCGTTGGTGTGGAAGTCTCCGCCGTCATCCCAGGAGATCTTGAAGTTTCCGTCCGAGATGCGCCCACCGAACTCATCGCCAGGTGTGATGGTCACCTGGACGAGCACGACCTCACCGCCTTCTGTGATGACATCGTCCTTCTCCTCGGAGGGAAAGTCGCGCACGGCAGAGACGATCTCGACCGTGTCGCCGATGTCGGGGTCCTTCAGGGTCTTCGCGATCTCGACCTCGGACTCGCCGGCCGGCGCGTCCGTCTCGTCGTCGCTCGCCTCGGGCGAACTGTCATCCGCAGGGGCACTGGGGCTCTCGGCTGGGGTGCTGGGACTCTCCACGTCGCTCGTCCGGGTATCGGGTGCTGCCTCCTCGTCCCCGGAGGAGGAGCAACCAGTGAACACGAGTGTCAGACCCAGCGCTGCAACCATCAGAGTGGAGCGGCCGAGCGAAATCTTGCGCATGTACAGGTACCTTCCCAGTCGTCACGCATGCCGAATTTTCGTGCACGTTAGCAAACGCTCGTGTCAGGAACTCACGAATGGGGTTGTGCTC
>JBQDIN010000117.1:0-8783 GCA_052094425.1 Propionibacteriaceae bacterium | reverse complement strand
TCCGAGACGTGTCCGTAGGTCTTGCGGGCGGCGATCGCGAAGTCGCCGGGCAGCATCGTGCCCGGCAGCGCCACCACGACCAGGTCGCCGACCCCGAAGTTGTGTGCGCCGCAGATGATGCCGCGGGAGGCGGGGAACTCGGCGTCGGCCGGGTCGTTGTTCTCGCCGACGTCGACCCGGCAGTAGTTGATCTTCTTGCCGTTCTTGTGCTCGTCGGTCTGGATCGACAGCACCCGTCCGACCACCAGCGGACCGGTGACGTCGGCACCGGCCTGCTCGACGGTCTCCACCTCGAGACCGGCGCGGATCAGTCGTTCGGCCAGCCCGCGGCCGTCCAGGTCACCCGGTACGGGCGCGTACTCGCGCAACCAGGAAAGGGGCGTCCTCATCGTGCATCTCCCACCAGGGACCGGCTGAACCGGACGTCCCCCTCGACCATGTCGCGCATGTCCTCGGCATCGTTGCGGAACATCAGGGTGCGCTCGACCCCCATCCCGAAGGCGAATCCGGAGAAAATGTCCGGGTCCACGCCGCAGGCGACCAGCACGCGCGGGTTGACCACGCCGCAGCCGCCCCACTCGATCCAGCCCTCGCTGCGGCAGGTACGGCACTCGACCTCGGGATCGGTGGCCGAGGTGCCGCGACAGACGAAGCACTGCAGGTCGACCTCGGCCGACGGCTCGGTGAAGGGGAAGAAGGAGGGACGCCAGCGCAGCAGGGTGTCCGGGCCGAACATGGCCCGGGCGAAGTGCTCGAGGGTCCCGCGCAGGTGGCCCAGGGTGATGCCTCGATCCACCGCCAGTCCCTCGATCTGGTGGAAGACCGGCAGGTGGGTCGCGTCGTACTCATCGGCGCGATACACCTTGCCCGGGCACACCACGTAGACCGGCGGCTCGCGGTTGAGCAGGGTCCGGGCCTGCACCGGGGAGGTGTGGGTCCGCAGCACGATGCCGGCATCGGCGGGCTCGGCGAACAGGGTGTCCTGCATCGTGCGGGCGGGGTGGTCGGGGACGAAGTTGAGGGCGTCGAAGTTGAGCCACTCGCTCTCCAGTTCGGGCCCCTCGGCGACCTCCCACCCCATGGCGACGAACACGTCGGCCATCCGCTCCATCAGGGCGGTGATCGGGTGCGGCGCACCGACCGGGGCGAGGTCCACCGGCACGGTGACGTCGATGCGTTCCTCGACCAGCCGGCGTTCCAGCTCGGCGGCGGAGATCTCCGTGTCCCGCGCCGCCAAGGCCCGGTTGACCGCGCCGCGCGCCGTGCCGATCCGCATCCCGGCGTCCTTGCGATCGGCCTTCGGCAGGTCCCCGATACTCCGGTTGGCCAGGGCGAGGGGGGATCGGTCGCCGGCGTGCGCGAGCCGGGCGTCCTTGAGTTCGGCCACCGTCGTCGCGGCCGCGATCGCGGCGGTCGCCTCGGCGACCAGCGCGTCGACCCGGTCGGCGTCGGGCGCGGTGGCCGACTCCCGGTGGTTCGTGTCAGTCCCGGACATGGGATCCCCTCATGGTGTTCGGTCGTGCGGATCAGGCGTGGGCGAGCCGCGGCTCGCCGCGCTCAGTCTAGGAAGGCAGCGGACCGGACTGCGAGCGGGTTTGCGCCCGACGGTCGTGGTGCGTTCATCGGCCGCGCTGGGCGGCGGCGGTCGCGTACAGGCAGACCGCGGCCGCGGTGGCCAGGTTCAGGCTCTCGACCCGGGGATGGATGGGCACCGCGACGACCCGATCGACCAGCGCCCGGTCCTCGGCCGGCAACCCCCAGGCCTCGTTCCCGAAGACCCACAGCGTGGGCCGGGCCAGGTCACCGGCCGCGCTGAGGGCGTCCAGGTCGTGCTCCCCGGTCCCGTCGGCGGCCAGCACCTGCAGACCCCGGCCCCGAGCAGCCGCGACCTGGTCGGCGAGGCTGTCCCCGGTGCTGATCGACAGGTGGAACAGGCTGCCCACGCTGGCGCGGACGGTCTTCGGGTTGTGCACATCCACCGAACCGGCACTGAGCAGCACCGCGTCGGCACCGAAGGCATCGGCGGAGCGGATCACGGTGCCCGCATTGCCCGGGTCGCGTGCCTGAGCGAGGGCGACCACCAGCCGAGGGGCGCCCGCCAGGGCAGCGGTCAGCGAGACGTCCACGCCACGACAGACCGCGACCACGCCTTGGCTGGTGACGGTGTCACCGAGACTGCTGACCTCGGCCTCGCTGGCCGAGTGCACGGGTACGTCGCCGGCGACCGCGGCCCGGACGAACTCATCGAGCCGATCCACCACCGAGTCGGCGACGAACAGTTCCGTCACCACGCCGGCGGCCAACGCCTCCCGGACCGATTGCGGTCCCTCCGCCAGGAAGGCACCCGTCGCGCTCCGCTCCTTGCGCCGCACAAGCCGACGAGCCGACCGGAGCCGGCCCGCGGATGCGCGGACCGGTCCGATCGGCTCGGCTGCGTTCGAGTCGAGACGCGTCACTCTTCGGTGCCGGGCGAGTTCAGGCGGCCGACGACTCGGACTTCACTCCTGCCCTGGCCACCTCGACGAGGGCGGCGAACGCCTTCGGGTCGCTGACGGCCAGCTCGGCGAGGATCTTGCGGTCGACCTCGACCCCGGAGGCCTTGATGCCCTGGATGAACCGGTTGTAGGTCATCCCCTCGGCGCGGGCTGCGGCGTTGATGCGCTGGATCCAGAGCTTGCGGAAGTCACCCTTGCGGGCGCGACGGTCCCGGTGGCTGTAGACCAGCGAGTGGGTGACCTGCTCCTTCGCCTTGCGGTACAGACGGGAACGCTGGCCACGATAGCCGGACGCCTGCTCGAGGATTTCACGACGCTTCTTCTGTGCGTTCACAGAACGCTTGACGCGTGCCATGCGGATACTCCTTGTTCACACGCCCCGCGGGGCGCACATTGCTTGGGGGAAAGAAATGCCCTGACGGGCGTGGGTCACTTGCCGAGCAGCTTCTTGGCCTTGGCGGCGTCACCCTTGGCCATCTCGGACTCCCCGCTCAACCGGCGGGTCCGGGTGGAGGGCTTGTGCTCGTTCAGGTGCATCTTGCCCGCCTTGCGGTGCATGACCTTGCCCGAACCGGTGATCTTGAACCGCTTCTTGGCACCGGAGTGCGACTTCATCTTCGGCATTGGATTGCCGCTCCCATCATGATGTGTCCTTCCCCGACCGAGGGTGCCTGGTCGGGGCCTTGCAATCTGCTGTCGACCCTCGGGTCAGTCCAGGTCGATGTCGGGATCCATGTTGTCCGCTGGACCCTTCTTCTTCTTCGGCTTCGGCTGTTCGTGGGCCGCGGCGCGGTGATCGGCCAACTCATTGTGCTCCGCCTCGGAGTCGGCCTGGCGGTCGGCTGCCTTGCGGTCACGCTCGGCACGCACCTCGGCGCGGGCCTCGGTCTTCTTCTTGGTCGGGCCCAGCACCATCAGCATGTTGCGCCCGTCCTGCTTCGGCGCGGACTCGATGAAGCCGTGCTCCTCGACGTCGTCGGCCAACCGCTTCAACAAGTTGAAGCCCAGCTCCGGGCGCGACTGCTCGCGGCCACGGAACATGATCGTGATCTTGACCTTGTCGCCCGACTTGAGGAAGCGCACGACGTGCCCCTTCTTGGTCTCGTAGTCGTGGGCGTCGATCTTCGGCCGGAGCTTCATCTCCTTGATCACGGTGTTCGTCTGGTTGCGTCGGGTCTCGCGCGCCTTCTGCGCGTTCTCGTACTTGAACTTGCCGTAGTCCATCAGCTTGGCCACCGGCGGTCGCGCCATCGGGGCAACTTCCACCAGGTCAAGCTCGGACTCGCGCGCCAAGCGCAGGGCGTCGTCGATGCGTACGATCCCGACCTGCTCGCCCGCGGGTCCGACGAGCCGGACCTCGGGGACGCGAATGCGATCATTGATTCGCGGTTCGGTGCTGATGTGTTCCTCCAGGTTGTGGTTCGGTGTCCGCCGACCGTCCGGACAACAAAAAGGCCTCCGCGTGCGGAGGCCTGAGATCACGAGCACGGACGCAGCCTGCGCCCTCTCGGACCGACCCGTCGACAGCTCCTCAGAGCGTCGGGTACGGGTGGGAGATCAGGTCCCCACTTGCAGATCCAGCCTGTCGGCCGAATCGGTCGACGCCCAGATTACCACCTCGACGCCCGTACGGCACATCGGCGCCCGCACGGCACATCGGAGGCCGTACCCGCTCCGCCGGCTCAAGTCGGCTCAGACAGTTCACGTCGGCTCAGTCGGGCGCTTCGGTGGCGGCGTCCACGTCGGAGTTGGCCACCGCCCAGCCGAACTGCCCCTCGGGCAGGGCCACCAACCGATGACCGGCGGACAGGTGGTCGAGCACCTCTCCCTCCAGGACCAGCGGGTACGGCCCGTCGAGGTCGATCAGCACCGCGACCGCGCCGTCGTCCAGCGCGGCCTGCGCCGCCCGGTCGATGGTGGCCGGTACGGGGCGGGCCTCGGCGTTCCAGGCCGTCATCGAGTCCTCCCCGGTGAAGGCGACCATGGCCCGGCGGCCGTCCTGGGCCTGCAACATCACGACGGCCATCTCGGCCTCCTTGTCGCTGACCAGGCCGGCCCGGCCGCCACCCGGGGGAGCCTCCCCCACCCGGGTCGCCGTGGCCACCACCGGAACCAGGATCCGTTCGGCGCACAACTGGGCGACCGCGGACAGGTAGGTGGTGGGCTCGTCCCCCTCGGCGACCTGGCGCAGCGCCTCGCGCAGTTCGGCGGAGGCGCTGCCGTCGTCACCGGGGAAGGGGGAATCGGCCAGCCGGCGCTGGTGCGGATCGCGGGTCTCGGAATTCATCGTCTCCCAGAGTAGCCACGCGCGTGGTCGGGCCGCACAGGTGTCCGGCCCGGGTGGGAGTTGATCACGCAGTGAGAAGGTCGCGCGCTGTCCGTCGCAACAGGGAATACCCTGAATCCATGCACATGAGCTATGCCGGCGACATCGACCCGGACCGGGCTTGGCAGGTACTGCACGACGACCCGGACGCAGTCCTGGTGGATGTGCGCACCGAACCCGAGTGGAACTTCGTCGGCGTGCCGGACGTGCGCTCCCTGGACCGCGAGGTCGTCCTGGTGGAGTGGAACCGCTACCCGGGCCAACACAATGCGGACTTCGTCGCCGACCTCCGTGCCGCCGGGGTCGAGGAGGACCGGACGGTGCTGTTCATCTGCCGCTCCGGCCAGCGCTCCCGCGACGCCGCGATCGCCGCCACCCGGGCCGGGATCTCCCCCGCCTGGAATGTCAGCGAGGGCTTCGAGGGTCCACTGGACGCCGACGGCCACCGCGGCTCCAGCGGCTGGCGCTCCCGCGGACTCCCCTGGCGGCAGTCATGAGCCCCGACCGGTCCTTCCGCCCGGACACCCACGCCGTCCACGGCGGCGTGGACCGCAGCCACTTCGAGGAGACGGCCGAGCCCATCTACCTCACCTCCGGCTACGTGTACGGCTCCGCGGCCGAGGCCGAGGCGGCCTTCGCCGGCGAGGTCGACCGCTACATGTACTCCCGGTTCACCAACCCGTCGGTGACCACCTTCGCCGAGCGGCTCCGGCTGATCGAGGGAGCCGAGGCCTGCTTCCCGACCGCGACCGGAATGGCCGCGGTGTTCAACTCCCTGGCAGCCATCGTCTCCGCCGGCGACCGGGTGGTCGCCGCCCGGAGTCTCTTCGGCTCCTGCTTCTCGATCCTGTCGGAGGTCCTCCCGCGGTTCGGAGTGATCACCGAGTTCGTGGACGGGTCCGACCTGGACCAGTGGGAGCGGGCGCTCGCGACCCCGGCGAAGGCGGTCTTCTTCGAGTCCCCGTCGAATCCGATGCAGGAGATCATCGACCTGTCCGCCGTCGCCGAACTGGCGCACGCCGCCGGTGCCCTGGTGATCGCGGACAACGTCTTCGCGTCGCCGATCCTGCAGCGCCCGATGGAGTTCGGTGCCGACATCGTCGTGTACTCGGCGACCAAGCACATCGACGGCCAGGGGCGGGCGATGGGCGGCGCCATCCTCGGCCCGACCGACTACATCACCGGCCCGGTGAAGACCCTGATGCGCCACACGGGACCGTCGATCAGCCCGTTCAACGCCTGGATCATGACCAAGGGCCTGGAGACGATGCGGCTGCGAGTGGACCACTCGACCCGGACCGCCTTCACCCTGGCCGAGCACCTCGAGGCGCACCCGCGGGTGAACTGGGTGCGCTACCCGTACCTGCCCTCGCATCCCCAACACCACCTGGCCAAGAAGCAGATGAGTGGCGGCGGGACCGTGCTCACCTTCGAGGTCAACGGCGGCAAGCAGGCTGCCTTCACCTTCCTCGACGCACTCGAACTGGTCGACATCTCGAACAATCTCGGCGACGCCAAGTCGTTGGTCACGCACCCGGCCACCACCACCCACCACCGGATCGGTCCGGAAGGAAGGGCCGCGGTGGGCATCACGGACGGGCTGGTGCGATTGTCGGTCGGCCTGGAGGACGTCGAGGACCTGCGCGAGGACCTCGACCGCGCGCTCGAGGGGAGACCGGGGGCGTAGTCCACTCCGGGGTACGTGCGGGCTCTCACCCATCGAACAGGTTGGTTCGCTGTGAGAACCTTGAAGCATGTCTGCAGATGCCGTCCTCTTGCCCCTGTGTGTCGGTCTGTCCCTGCTCGGGGTGATCGCCACCGGCATCGCCTGGCGCCGCGGGAACAAGGGCCGCGTGGTGCAGGGTGTCGGGTTGGCACTGGCACCGGTCGCGCTCTACCTCACCGGGCTACTGGGTCTGGTGTGGGACGGCGTCGCCGCCGTGTTCCGCTGGGCCGGCGGCATCGTGTTCTCCCCGCCGATCTGGATCGGATTCTCCCTGCTCGGCCTGTGCATCGTGCTCTGGGTGGTCGGTGGGATCCTCGCGCCAAGGATCGCGGCCCGGAAACCGGTCGAGGGCGGCAGGACCCCCGGCAAGCAGGTCACCCGTGGTGGCGCCACCAAGCCCGCGAAGGGCGACTCCCCCCAGGGCGGGACCGCCAAGGGGCAACAGGCCGGCAAGGGACAACAGGCCGATCCGGTGGACGACGAGATGGCCGAGATCGAGGCCCTGCTCAAGTCTCGCGGGATCGAATGAGCCGCGACACCGTCACGCGTACGGACCGTCAGGCGTAGCGGCGGTGCACGGCCCGCAGGGTCTGCATCGATGACTTCGCCAAGTCTCCGTCACCGTTCTGGATGCCCATCATCTGCAGTTTGTCGGTGTCCAGGTTCGTCTCGATCGGACTACCGTCCTCGGGCTTGAGCAACACGACCCCCCACGGATCACCCGGCCGGAGCAGGAACTTGTGCACCCGCCACCACTCAACCCGGTGCACCGCGAGCCCGTTGCGGATCACGAGCCCGTGCTCGTCGGCGCGCACCGAACTGGCCGCCAGCGCGGCGAGGATGAACAGGATCAGGGCCAGGATCAACACCAGGGTCAAGGCCTGGGAGATGCTGACCCGGGCCCGGATACTCGGATCGAGCAGCAGCCACCCGACCAGGTAGAAGACGGTGAGCAGGCCCCCCAGCAGCGCACCGACGATTCGCAGCTTGCGCGGCCGCAGCAGCGCCTCGGCCGGGGCGCCCGGATCGGACTGTCCGGGGTCGGGCTGCTCGGGGTCGGGCTGCTGGGGGTCGGGCTGCTCGGGATCGGTCACGGGATCGTCACAACCGGCACGCGGCGATGTCGGTGACCAGGATGGCCCGGGCACCGAGGTCCCACAGCCGGTCCATGATCGACTGCGCGTCGGTGCGCGGCACCATCGACCGCACGGCGAACCACCCCTCGCGGGCCAGTGGTGACACGGTCGGCGACTCCAGTCCGGGGGTCAGGGTGGCGGCCTGGTCGACGTGCTCACCGGAGACGTCGTAGTCCATCATCACGTAGTTTCGCGCCACCAGGACGCCGTTCAACCGGCGTTCCATCAGGTCCAGTCCGGCGGGCGCTGCACCGGGACGGGTGATCAGGATCGCCTCGGACTCGAGGATCGGTTCGCCGAACAACTCCAGTCCGGCCTGGCGCAGGGTCGTGCCGGTCTCCACCACGTCGGCGACGGCGTCGGCCACGCCGAGCCGGATGGCCGTCTCGACGGCTCCGTCCAACTTGATCAGGCGGACGCCGATCCCGCGCTCGGCCAGGTAGGTCTCGCACAAGCCCGGGTAGGAGGTGGCGATCCGCAGATTGCGCAACTTCTCCATGCTCATCTCGCTCCCGGCCGGTGCCGCGAACCGGAACCGGGATCGACCGAACCCGAGCCCCCGGAGCTCGGCCGCATCAGCGTGGCTGTCCAACAACATGTCCCGCCCGGTGATGCCGACGTCGAGGGTCCCCTCCCCCACGTACACGGCGATGTCACGCGGTCGCAGGTAGAAGAACTCCACCCCGTTGGCCTCGTCCAGCAGCACCAACTCCTTGGAGTCGGCGCGTTGGGCGTAACCGGCCTCGCGCAGCATCTCGGCGGCTGAATCGGCCAGCGCGCCCTTGTTGGGTACGGCGACCTTGAGCAGGGATCGGGTGGGGGTCACAGGTCAGTCCATCCAGTGGGTCAGGCGGCCGAAGATGAGCGGCCAGTGGTCAGCAGTGGGGCGGTTCGAGGTCACAGATGTGCGTACACGTCGTCGAGGTCGAGGTCGAGGGAGACCATCAGCACCTGCAGGTGGTACAGCAGCTGACTGATCTCCAGGGCCGCGTCCTCGCGACCCTCGTGCTCGGCGGCACACCTGTCCTCGGCGGGGACGACGAGGGAGCTGCTGCCGCGCTCGACGACGCCGTCCGCGCCGAGGGGGACGGGCGCCGTGG
>JBQDIN010000116.1:0-8875 GCA_052094425.1 Propionibacteriaceae bacterium | reverse complement strand
CTGGCCGGGATCGCCGAGGGCACCACTCCGGCGGAGGACCTGAACGGGGACGCGGCCTACCGGACCCACCTGGCCGGGGTGATCGGCCGACGCGCCGTGCTGGCCGCCGCCGGCTGACGCCCTGCCCGAGCACCCGAGACGTCGAGAGGACATACTCAGATCATGGACCTGACGCACGAGTTCACCGTCCCAGCGGGCATCGACGCCACCTGGAATGCCTTCAACGACCTGGAGCGGATCGCCCCGTGCTTCCCCGGCGCCACCCTGACGGAGGTGGACGGGGACGACTTCACCGGCTCGGTCAAGGTGAAGCTCGGGCCGATCTCCCTCGTCTACAACGGGGTCGGCACCTTCGTCGAACGGGACGTGCAGCAGCACCGGGCGGTGATCGAGGCCAAGGGCAAGGACAAGCGCGGCAACGGCACGGCTGCAGCCACTGTGACCGCCACCCTGGTTCCGGACGGGTCCGGCACCAAGGTGACGGTGCTCACGGACATGGCCATCACCGGCAAGCCGGCCCAGTTCGGCCGGGGCGTCATCCAGGACGTCAGCGACAAGTTGTTGAACCAGTTCGTGGCGTGCATCTCCGCCAAGTTGTCCCCCGGCGGCGCCGGGGACGCCGAGACCACTGCTTCGGAGTCCGCCGCGTCCGCTGCGGCTCCGGGAACGGCTGCGAGACCCGCCCCGAGCCCCGGCCCGGCCCAGGAGCCGGAGGTCGATCCGACACCGGCCGGCTCCGCCACGCCTGGATCACATCCCACCAGCCCGTCGGGTACGCCCGGCAGCGCGGGTGTGGACGGGCCCGGCGCGCGGACGGACGACACCTCCGACGCCGCCGAGGTGAACATGCTGGCCGCCGTCGGACCGGTGCTGCTGAAGCGCTACGGCCCCGCCCTGGCCGGCGTGCTGGCGATCGGCGCCCTCCTCTTCGCGATCATCCGGCGGAAGCGTCGTCGCTGACTTTGGACGCATCTGATTACCTGAGGGGATGGAGATGTCCCCACTGATTTCCTGGTCGATCACCATCGTCGTCGCCCTGCTGATCACCGTGGTCGTGGTGGCCGTGGGCGAGATCATCGCGCGTCGGATCAGACCCCGGCGGCCCGGCCTGTGGCAGGGCTGGCGCCGGGTCCGGACTCCCCTCGGAATAGCCCTGGCCGTCGCCGGTATCCGGGCCACCATCGGCCGGGCGCCCAATCCGCTCGGCGAGCACCGTGGCACCGTCCACCACATCTTGGTGATCATCGACATCGTCGCCGTGGTGTGGCTGCTGGCCGGCATCGTCCTCACGGCCATCGACGTCGGCCTGCGACGCAGCCAGCGCCGCATCATCGGCGACCGGGAGCGCCGCCGGGTGAACACCCAATTGCAGTTGATCCGCCGGCTGGTCACCGTGGTCTTCGTGGTGATCGGGGCGGGTTCGATCCTGCTCACCTTCCCCGGGGTGGAGCGGCTCGGCACCGGGATCCTGGCCTCGGCCGGCCTGTTGAGCGTGGTCGCCGGCCTGGCCGCCCAGACCAGCTTGGCGAACCTGTTCGCCGGCATTCAGCTCACCTTCTCCGACGCCCTGCGGATCGGGGACACGGTCGTCGTCGAGGACGAGTACGGGGTGATCGAGGAGATCACCCTGACGTACGTGGTGGTGAAGATCTGGGACGAACGGCGTCTGGTGCTGCCGACGACGTACTTCACCACCACCCCGTATCGGAACTGGACCCGAACCGGGTCGGCGATCGCCGGCACCGTCTACTTCACGGTGGACTGGCGGATCCACGTCGACGGGCTCCGGGAGAAGCTCGGCGAGATCCTCGCCGGCAGCAAGGAGTGGGACGGCAACAGTGGTGGCGTGGTCGTCACCGACGCGACCGGCGGGATGTTGGAGGTCCGTGCCTCCATGTCGGCTGGTGACGCGGACCAGTTGTGGGTGCTGCAGTGCCACGTCCGGGAGGAGATCGCCGCTTGGATCCGGACCCACAATCCGGAAGGGCTGCCCGCCCACCGCCTGCAGAGCGAGCCCCCCGACCCCGCTGGTTGATCTCACGCCGCTGGATCCTCATCCCGTGGACACCTTCGCGGGGGCGTCGGGGACCTCCATAGAATGGCCCCCATGAAGGCTCTGCTGCTCGAGAACATCCACCCCGAGGCCGAACGGCTGCTCACCGAACGCGGGATCGAGGTGGAACGCGCCAAGGGTGCACTGGACGAGGACGAACTCGCCAAGGCGCTGCCCGGGGTGAACTTCCTCGGTATCCGGTCCAAGACGCACCTGACCCGGAGCGCCCTCGAGCACGCCGATGACCTGCTGGCCGTTGGGGCCTTCTGCATTGGGACGAACCAGATCGACCTCCCCGCCGCCACCGAGCACGGGGTCGCGGTGTTCAACGCCCCGTTCTCCAACACCCGGAGCGTGGTCGAACTGGTGATTGCCGAGATCATCTCCCTCGCCCGGCACCTCCCGGCCAAGAACCAGCGGCTGCACGCGGGGATGTGGGACAAGTCGGCCAAGGGCGCCCACGAGGTGCGCGGTCGGACCCTCGGCATCGTCGGCTACGGCAACATCGGCAGCCAGTTGTCGGTGGTCGCCGAATCCATCGGCATGCACGTGATCTTCTACGACGTCGCCGACAAGTTGGCCCTGGGCAATGCCCGCCGCTGCGACACCCTGGAGGAGTTGCTGACCGAGGCCGACACGGTCACCCTGCACGTGGACGGTCGCGACGGCAACGCCGGCTTCTTCGGCCACGAGCAGTTCGCCCAGATGCGGCCCCGGGCCATGTTCTTGAACCTGTGCCGCGGCTTCGTCGTCGACCACGAGGCGCTGCGCGACCACCTCGAGACCGGGCACATCTCCGGTGCCGCGGTGGACGTCTTCCCGAACGAGCCCAAGGTCGCCGGCGAGCGGTTCGAGTCCTCGCTGCAGGGCTTGAGCAATGTCATCCTCACCCCGCACATCGGCGGCTCCACCGAGGAGGCACAGGAGGACATCGGCCGGTTCGTCGCCGGCAAGCTCCGCGAGTTCGCCTCCGGTGGCGGCACCGCCATGTCGGTGAACCTGCCGCAGGTGCAGACCGACGACTCCTGGGACCGGGAACGGCTGCTGCACGTGCACCACAACGTGCCCGGCGTGCTGGCCACGGTGAACGGCATCTTCGCCGACCACGGCGCCAACATCGAGCGCCAGTCCCTGGCCACCCGCGGGAACCTCGGCTACGTGGTCACCGACATCAGCCGTACGCTGACCGATGAGTTGATCGACAAGCTCAACTCGCTGCCGGAAACGGTTCGCCTCCGCGCCATTCGCTGATCCAGGTCCGGGGCCGACCCGCGCGGGAACTTCCACTCGATCCTCCGAGGGCCTCTGTAGGGCCGTGTATCGGTCGCGAGTGGAAGTTCCGGCGCATCGGCCCGTCGGGCGGAGGTCTCAGTCGGTGCTGCCGAAGTGCTCCAGGAGTGCGCGATGGGTGGCCTCGATGCCCTGCTCGGTGTCCAGCATGACGGACCACGGACGCGCTTTCGCGACGGAGTTGACCCGCTCCCGATAGGTCTGGACCGCCCCATCACCGCCAGCGCGGGTCAGCAGGACGGCGGCGTCCAGGTCCGCCTGGCGGCTCGAGTGCTCGGTGCGGTGGGCCAGTCGATCCAGCAGGGTGTCCGCGCCAGCCGTCAGTACGATCTCGTACCAGTCCGCGCCGACGTCCGCGGCGACCGACTGCAGTTCGTCGATGAAGTCGACCCGGCCCAGCAACTGCGGGACGACCACGTCCAGACCGGCCAGCAGGTGCGCCCGCGCCAGCGCGACCGCCAATCGCCGGGCGACCAGTCCGGACTGTTCCGGGTCGTCGGCCCAGCGTCCCAGCATCCCGCGGACATCGTCGATGTCGAGCACCAGGCACAGTGGGTGGTCCGCGGCGAATCTCCTGGCCAAGGTTGACTTCCCACTGCCCGGAGCTCCGTTGAGGAGGATCAGTCGAGGCATCGACCTGAATCTACCTCGGTCCGTGATTCCGCCTCGCCACCAGTGGAGTACGGTCAGGCCATGCGCGCAGGAGATCACCCGGCTGCGACCGGCCCCGCGGCCGCGCTGACGGTGATCGGCGGCACCTGTGTGGTGCTGGGCGGACTGGTCGCCGCCGTGACCGGCCCACTCGACCTGGCGCACGGCAGTTGGACCGCCGCCTTCTTGGTGCTGGTCGCCGGGGTGGCGCAGACCGTGATGGGACGGGCCCGAACCTGGTGGCCCCGGGCCGAGTGGCCCCGCTCCCGCGGCTGGCTGCAGCTCGGATGCTGGAACGCGGGCAGCGCCCTGGTCATCGGGGGCACGCTGGTCTCCCGGCCGCTGCTGGTCGACCTCGGATCCATCCTCCTCGTCGTCGCTCTCGTCCTCGCTCTGGTCGCCACCCGCGCCGACCCGACGGGCCGACCGACCAGCGCGGTGGTGCCGGCGTTCGTCGCCTCGGGATACCGCGTCCTGCTGCTGGTACTGGCCCTCAGCATCCCGGTCGGCATCCTGTTGTCCCACCTGCGTCACGGTTGATCCCGGTGGCCCCGTCGTGGCCGGACGCGTTTGAGTTCTGCCCATACATGCGACACGGTGGAAGAATCTGAACGCAATCGAAGGAGGAGCGCATGCTCAACCTGACTGAGAACGCGAGCACGATCGTCAAGACCATCACCGAGCAGAGCACCGGCACCGATGAGGGCGGCCTGCGCATCACCACGGACACCACCCAGGAGGGTGCCTTCTCCGTGGCTGCGGTGGAGTCCCCCGAGCCGGGTGATGCCGTCGTCGACAGCGACGGTGCTCATGTCTTCCTCGAGGAGAGCGCCGCGACCGTCCTCGACGACAAGGTCCTGGACGCCCAAGTCGACTCCGCCGGCGGCGTCCAGTTCGCCATCGGGGAGCAGCAGAACCCGGCCGAGCAGCCGGAGCCCAGCTGACCCCAGAACGCACCGGATCGAGCCCGTCGAGAGTGATCTCGACGGGCTCGATCACCGTGCAGGCTCGTTCACCCTTCCCCGAGGCGGGGGGCTGCCGCGAGCAGTTGTCGGGTGTAGTCCTGCTGCGGGTTCGCGTACACCTGTTCGGTGGGGCCCTCCTCGACCAGCACGCCGTCCTTCATCACCACGACCCGGTCGCACACGTGCCGGACGACGGCGAGGTCGTGGCTGACGAAGACCAGGGTGAGTTGGTGGTCGCGAACCAGGTCGTTGATCAAGTTGAGTACCTGCGCCCGGACGGAGACGTCCAGGGCCGACACCGGCTCGTCGGCGATCAGTACCTCGGGCCGCGGTGCCAGCGCCCGAGCCAGGGCGATCCGCTGCCGCTGCCCACCGGAGAACTCGTGTGGGAACCGCCGAGCCATCGCCGGGTCCAGGCCCACCTCGGTGAGCACCTCCACCAGTCGGTCCGCCCCCGACGGCACGTCCGTACGACCGCGCAACAGCCTGGACCGCAATGGCTCCGTGACGATGTCTCGGACGCGCATCCGTGGGTTCAGGGATGAGCGGGGGTCCTGGAAGACCAACTGCACGGCGCTGCGCAGGAAGCCGAGTTCCCGCTCCCGCAGCCGACCGATGGATCGACCGGCGAAGGTGATCTCCCCCGCCGACGGCTGGTCCAGGGCCGCCAGCAGCCGGACCAGGGTGGACTTGCCGGATCCCGACTCCCCGACGACCCCGAGCCGTTCTCCGCGGGACACGGTGAGACTCACCCCGTCCACCGCACGGACGGCGTTCCGGCCGCTGCCGTACGTCCGGACGAGGTCGCGGACCCGGTAGACCTCCTCGGGACTCATCGGAGCACCTCGTCCTGATCATCGGATTGGCCAGCCGGGGACCAGAAGTCAGCGAGCGTCGGCAGCCGCTCCCCCGGCTGCACCCGGTCGAGTCGCGCGGTCGCCACCAATCCCTGTGTGTACGGGTGTTCCGGGCTGTGCAGAATCTTCTCGACCGGGCCGGAGTCGACGATCCGACCGTCCAGCAGCACCAGTACGTCGGTGCACACCCGCGCCACCACGGCGAGGTCGTGGCTGATGAACAGGCAGGCCTCGTCCTCGCGGGTCAGGGTGGTGTCCAACAGTTCCAGCACCCGCGCCTGGACCGTGACGTCCAGTGCGGTGGTGGGCTCGTCACAGATCAACAGCGCGGGATGGTTGATCAACGCCATCGCCAGCACCACCCGCTGGCGTTGGCCACCGGAGAGCTGGTGCGGATAGGAGTTCGCGATCCGGGCAGGGTCGGCCAACTCCACCGCGGCGAGCATCTCGACAACGCGCTGCCGGGTCGAGGTCGACGAGGACTTCTGGTGCAGCCGGAGCACCTCCGCGACCTGGCGGCCGACCTTCATGGTCGGGTCCAGTGCCGTCATCGGCTCCTGGAAGACCATCGCCATCCGGTCCCCGCGCAACTGCGCGAGCACCCGGTCCGGACGGTTCACCACCTCGACCCCGTCGAGCAGGATCGACCCGGTTGCCGTCGCCGAGTCCGGGAGCAGGCCCATGATCGCCAGGGCGGTGAGGGACTTCCCGGAGCCGGACTCCCCGATCAGGCCGATCCGTGCCCCGGACCCCAGGGCGAAGGAGACGTCGGTCAGCACCCGGTGGTGGCCGTTCCGGCCGAAGGAGACGGTCAGGTCAGTGACCTCGAGCAGGGTCATCGGATTCCCTCCTTCAGCCGCGGGTCGAGCAGGTCGCGGAGCCCGTCGCCGAGCAGGTTGAACCCGAGTACGGCCCCGGCGATCGCCAGGCCGGGCCACAGCGCCAGCATCGGGTCGGAGAAGAGGTAGGTCTGGGCGTCCTTCAGCATCCGACCCCAGGTCGGCGCCGGTGGCGGTGTGCTGAGACCGAGGTAGCTCAGGGCCGCCTCGGCCAGGATCGCGATGCCGAAGGAGATGGAGGCCTGCACTCCGACGACCGGGCCGATGTTGGGCAGGATGTGCCGGCCGGCGATGCCCAACCGGCCGGTCCCGACCGACCGGGCCGCGAGGACGTAGTCCGAGGCCATCACCTGCAGGGTTCCGGCCCGGGCGACCCGGGCGAACGCGGGCACCGAGGCGATCCCGATGGCGACCATCGCGGTCACCGTCGAGGCTCCGAAGGCAGCTGCGAGCAGGATGGCCAGCAACAGTGCCGGGAAGGCGAAGAGCACGTCCGCGGCCCGCATCACCACCTCGCCGACCCAACCGCCGCGAACCCCGGCCAGGACGCCCAGGGGTACGCCGGCCACCAGCGCGATGCCGACCGCGATGATGCCGACCTGCAAGCAGGTGCGGGCCGCCGCCATCACCCGGCTGAGGGTGTCGAGGCCGAACCCGTCAGTGCCCAGCACGTGCGGCCAACTCCCGGCCGGCAGCAGGCGTCCGGCGGGATCCACCCGGGTCGGGTCGAACGGCGTCCAGACGAACGAGACCAGGGCCGTGATCACCACACAGCTGACCAACCCGAGGCCCAGCACGAGATTGAGGCGCCGCATCAGAGCACCCCCCGATCCACCGGCTGTGCCGTGCCGGTCCCCGGCCCGTTCCCACCGCGGCCGGCCCCACCGCCGCCGGAGCGCAGCCGGGGGTCGAGGGCGAGGTAGGACAGGTCCACCAGCGCGTTGATCAACAAGACCACGAAGACGAGCACCATCACGGTTCCCTGCACGAGCACCAGGTCCCGTTGGCTGACGGCGTTCAACAGCAACTGCCCGAGTCCGGGCAGGGTGAAGACCTGTTCGATCACGATCGCTCCGACGAACAGGGTGGACAGTTGCAGCCCGAGCACGGTGACCACCGAGATCGCCGCGTTCCGCAGTCCGTGGCGAACCAGCGCCCGCATCCGGGTCCAGCCGACGGCGCGGGCGGTCCGGAGGTAGTCCTCGTCGAGCACCTCGAGCAGCGCGGAACGGATGTAGCGGACCAGCACGGCGCCCTGCACGATCGCCAGCGACACGACCGGGAGCACCAGGTGCGCCGCCCAGCCGGCCGGGTCGTCGAGCAGTCGTACGTAGCCGTTGGCCGGGAACCAGCCGAGTTGCACCGCGAACACGATCACCAGCAGGATGCCGGCCCAGAAGGCCGGGATCGCCAACCCCAGCTGGGAGATCACCGACACCGCTGTACCGGAAACCCGCCGATTGCGCACGGCGGCGAGCATCCCGAGCGGGACGGCCACCACGACGGCGAGCAGCATCCCGAAGAACACCAGCCACAGGGTGACCCCGAACCGCTCTGCGATCTGACCGGTCACCGACATCCGGGTCAGGAAGGACTCGCCGAAGTCGCCGGTCACCATGCCACCGAGCCAGTCGAGGTAGCGCACCACGAAGGGACGGTCGGTACCGAGTTCGGCCCGCAACCGGGCCAGTGCCTCCGGGGTGGCGTTCTGCCCGAGGATCACCTGCGCGATGTCGCCGGGCAGGGCGGCGCAGACCACGAAGATGGCCAGGGATGCGACGAGCAGGCTGACGACGAAGATCGCCGTCCGCCTCACCACCCCGATCAGCACAGCCACGGACACAGGTTAGTGGCAGCGCGCGCCCCGGGCCTCACCCGTTCCGGGAGATGCCAGTCAGGTCGAAACTGAGCGTGGTGGCGTTCTCGGGCACCCCGACGATGTCGGAGGTGGTGATGACGAGGTTGGGCAGCAGGAAGAGCCAATCCGCAGCGGCATCGTCGGCGAGGGTCCGCGCCACCTCCTTCATCGCGGCGATCTGCTCCTCCGGGGTGCCGGAGTCCGCATCGGCCAACAGATCGACGACCTCCGGGTTGTCGTAGCGCCAGTAGTAGGACTGGTCGCCGTACTTGACGATGTCGCGCGCCTCCACATGGGAGACGATCGACATGTCGTAGTCGGCCTGGGTGAACACCACGTCCAGCCAGCGGGCGGGGAACTCG
>JBQDIN010000115.1:0-9079 GCA_052094425.1 Propionibacteriaceae bacterium | reverse complement strand
AGGGCGCCGACAAGCAGTACGGCGACACTGACACCGGGGGCAACCCGGCCGACGACATCCAGCGACTCTGACCCCGTCCAGGTGACCCGCCCGGGCCACCGGGGAGAAAATGGGCCAGAATGTGCCCATGACTGAGAGCCCCACGACTGACAGCGCTGACTTCCGGATCGAGCACGACACGATGGGTGAGGTACGGGTGCCCGCCCGGGCCTTGTACCAGGCCCAGACCCAACGGGCGGTGGAGAACTTCCCGATCTCGGGTACCCCGATCGAGCCGGCGTTGATCGCCGCCCTCGGGCTGATCAAGGGTGCCGCCGCCCAGACGAATGCCGCGCTGGGCGTCATCGATGCCGACCGTGCGGAGGCGATCGTCGCCGCCGCGGCCGAGGTGGCCGCCGGGAAGCACGACGCCGAGTTCCCGATCGACGTCTTCCAGACCGGGTCCGGCACCTCCTCGAACATGAACACCAACGAGGTGATCGGCACCCTGGCCACCCGCGGCCTCGGGGACACGGTGCACCCGAACGACCACGTCAACGCGTCCCAGTCGAGCAACGATGTCTTCCCGAGTGCGATCCACATCGCGACCACGATGGCCTTCGTCCAGGAACTCATCCCGGCCCTGCAGCAGTTGGAGCAGTCCCTGTCGGCCAAGGCAAGCGAATTCGCCGAGGTGGTCAAGAGCGGCCGCACCCACCTGATGGACGCCACCCCGGTGACGCTCGGTCAGGAGTTCGGTGGGTTCGCCGCACAGATCCGATACGGGGTCGAGCGGATCGAGGCGGCCCTCCCCCGGGTGGCCGAGCTGCCGCTGGGCGGCACCGCGGTCGGCACCGGGATCAACACCCCGGCCGGGTTCGCCGAACAGGTGATCGCCACGATCGCCGCAGACACCGGCCTGCCGCTGACCGAGGCCCGGGACCACTTCGAGGCGCAGGGCGCCCGAGACGGTCTGGTGGAGGCATCCGGGGTGCTGAAGACGATCGCCGTCAGCCTGACCAAGATCGCCAACGATCTGCGCTGGATGGGATCCGGACCGACCGCCGGCCTCGGCGAGATCGCCCTGCCCGACCTGCAGCCCGGCTCATCGATCATGCCCGGCAAGGTGAACCCGGTGATGTGCGAGGCCACCTTGATGGTCGCCACCCAAGTGGTCGGGAACGACACCGCGGTGTCGATGGCCGGCGCCAGCGGAAACTTCGAGTTGAACGTGATGTTGCCGCTGATCGCCCGGAACGTGTTGGAGTCCACCCGCCTGATCAGCAACGTGAGCCGCCTGCTCGCCGAGCGCTGTGTGGACGGGGTCGTCGCCAACGAGGAGCACTGCCGCGCCCTGGCCGAGTCCTCACCCTCGATCGTCACCCCGCTGAACCGCTACATCGGCTACGAGAACGCCGCCGCCGTCGCGAAGAAGGCGCTCAAGGAGGGCAAGACGATCCGCGAGACGGTAATCGAGTCCGGATTCGTCGCCGACGGCAAGCTGACCGAGGGGCAACTGGACACCACCCTCGACGTCTTGGCGATGACCAAGCGGCCGCAGTAGGAGAACCGCTGGTTGAGCCGGTCGAAACCAATGATCCCGACCAACCGCTGGTTGAGCCTGTCGAAACCGCGATCTCGACAAGCTCGATCAGCGTGGGCGGGTGGCGGTCAGTACCAGTTGTTGCCCTGCTTGAAGCTCCAGGCGGCGCAGGGGGTGCCGTAGACGTCCTCGACGTAGTCGAGCCCCCAGCGGATCTGGGTGGCCGGGTTGGTCCGCCAGTCCGAGCCGGCCGTGGACATCTTGCTGGCCGGCAACGACTGCGGGATCCCGTACGCACCTGAGGACGGGTTCGTGGCGGTGTGGTCCCAGTTCGACTCCGAGACGACCAACTTGTCGTAGCAGGAGAATTCGCTGCCGCCCCAGCCGTACTTGTTCCCCATCATCTGCTCGGCGATCTCGCGGGGGTCCGTGGTGCCCTTCTCGTAGCCGAGCTTGGCGTACTTGGCCCTCTCTGCCGCGGCCTTCTTCTTGGCTGCCGCGGCCTTCTTCTCGGCTGCTGCCTTGCGC
Source organism: Propionibacteriaceae bacterium (assembly GCA_052094425.1). GTDB lineage: Bacteria > Actinomycetota > Actinomycetes > Propionibacteriales > Propionibacteriaceae > Microlunatus. The sequence continues at coordinate 7,029 of JBQDIN010000115.1, read as the reverse complement.
TTCTTCTCCGCAGCGGCCTCGGCCTGCTTCGTCGCGTCCGCGATCTCGTCGCGTTGACTGGCCAGTTCCTCGGCCCGGGTGGTGGCGCGCTCCGCCGTCTCCGCCGCCGCCGGCAGTTCGCTGCGCTCGCTCGACCGGTTCGTCCGATCACCACGGCCGGGTGCCTGCTCGGGCGACGAGTCGGCCGGGGCGGCGAGCCTGCTCTGCCCCGAGTCGTCGGCGGTCGACAGGAGTCCTGGTCCGCCCACCATCAGCACGCCTCCTGCAGCGAGTGTGGTGACCACGGTCCCGAGGATGGCATGACGAGTCAGGCGGCGCACTCGGAGGACTTTGCCACATCACGGGGAGGTCACAAAATCGCTTGCCGGACCAGGCAGGGAGAGTGTGGTCAACCCCACACCCGAACCCGCCCGGAGGCCCGCCGGTTCAGCCCGGCGTCCCCTCCAACATCTCGGTCACCAGGGCGGCGATCGGGGAGCGCTCGGAGCGGGTCAGGGTGATGTGGGCGAACAGCGGGTGCCCCTTCAACTTCTCCACCACAGCCACCACGCCGTCGTGTCGACCGACGCGGAGGTTGTCGCGCTGCGCCACGTCGTGGGTGAGGACGACACGGGAGTCCTGGCCGATCCGCGACAGTACGGTGAGCAGCACGTTGCGCTCGAGGGACTGCGCCTCGTCCACGATCACGAAGGCGTCGTGCAGGGAGCGTCCACGGATGTGGGTGAGCGGGAGCACTTCCAACAGCCCCCGGTCGAGAACCTCCTCGATGACCACCTTGGAGGTCACCGCACCCAGGGTGTCGAAGACCGCCTGGGCCCACGGCGCCATCTTCTCCCCCTCGGTCCCAGGGAGGTAGCCGAGCTCTTGGCCGCCGACGGCGTACAACGGCCGGAAGATGACCACCTTGCTGTGCAGCCGGCGCTCCAGCACGGCCTCGAGACCGGCGCAGAGGGCGAGGGCGGACTTTCCGGTCCCGGCCCGGCCGCCCATCGACATGACGCCGACCGACTGGTCGAGGAGCAGGTCCAGGGCGATCCGCTGCTCGGCGGAGCGGCCGTGCAGGCCGAACACGTCCTGGTCCGCCTTGACCAGCTTCAGTTCCTTGTTCGGCGTCACCCGGGCCAGCGCCGAGGCGCCGCCGCCGAGCAGCACCACGCCCGTGTGGCAAGGCAGGTCGCGGGCCTCATCGAGGTCGACCTGCCCCTCGGCGTAGAGCCGGTCCAGGTTCTCTTGCGCGACCTGCAGTTCGGTCATCCCGGTCCAGCCTGACTCGACCGCGAGTTCGGCGCGATACTCCTCGGCCGCCAGCCCGACCGCGGAGGCCTTCACCCGCATCGGGAGGTCCTTCGAGACCAACGTCACGTGGCGGCCCTCGTTCGCGAAGTTGAGCGCCACGGCGATGATCCGCGCGTCGTTGTCCCCCAGCCGGAACCCGGCCGGGAGCACCGACGGGTCGGTGTGGTTCAACTCCACGTGGACGGTGCCGCCCGCGTCGTTGACCGGGATGGGGGCATCGAGACGCCCGTGGGTGATGCGCAGGTCGTCCAGGTGCCGCAGGGCCGACCGGGCGAAGTAGCCCAGTTCGGCGTGGTGGCGCTTGGCCTCCAGTTCGGTGACCACCACGACCGGCAGCACGACGTCGTGCTCGGCGAATCGGGACAGTGCCTGCGGGTCACTCAGCAGGACGGAGGTGTCGATGACGTAGGTGCGACGCCCACCGACTGATACGTCGGCGGAATCGGATGCGGGGGTCGAGATGCTGTCGGGCATGATCGATCCTTCTGGAGGCCGCACGCGATTCGCGCCCGGCCCCACTGTTCAGGTGGTTGGCCGGGAATGAACTGGGCCTGGTGCTGGCCCGCGTGCCTTGCTCCTCGGAGCTCGACGTCGCATGAACATTGCCTCCCGGACGGGCAGCTTCCCCACTGCACGTGTCTCGAAAGTACGACTCCGAGGCCGCCGCCACGTGGCAACACGCCGGATGCGGGGGCGTTGTCATCGGACGTTCACTCGGGCCCACCCCGCCGCTGGTGGTTCAGCGGCCGAAGCGACGCTCGCGCTGGCCGTACGCGCGCAGGGCGCGGATGAAGTCGACCTTGCGGAAGTCCGGCCAGAGGGCCTCGCAGAAGTAGAACTCGCTGTGCGCGGACTGCCACATCAAGAAGCCGGACAGCCGTTGCTCCCCGGAGGTGCGGATGATCAGGTCCGGATCGGGTTGGCCGCGGGTGTAGAGGTGTTCGGCGATGTGGCCCATGTCGAGGGTCTCGGCCACCTCGGCGATGTCGGTGCCGTTGGCCGCGTGCTCGGCGAGCAGGGACCGTACGGCGTCCCGCAGCTCGTGCCGGCCGCCGTACGAGACCGCGATGTTGACGACCATCCCGGTGTTGCGGGCCGACAACTCCTCCGAGGCCTTCAACCGTTCGGCGCAGTCAGCCGGGAGGAGGTCGAGGGCACCGACCGGTCGTACCTGCCAGCGCCCGGCGACGGCCAGGTCGTGCACGAGGTTCTCGATCACCTCGAGGAGTGGCCGCAACTCCTCGTCGCCGGCCCGTTGGAAGTTGTCGGTGGACAGGACCCACAAGGTGACGACCCCGATGCCGACCTCGTCACACCAGTCGACGAACTCCTTGAGTTTGTCCGCGCCGGCCCGGTAGCCGACGGCCAACGGCTTGCCCGGGGCATTGGCACGGGCCCAGCGGCGGTTGCCGTCGGCCAGCACGGCCACGTGCTGGGGCAGTTGGTCGGAGCCGAGTTCGGCGATCAGCCGGTGCTCGTAGGTGGTGTACAGCAGTCCGGCAGGGTGCAGTCGATCGAAGAACTCTCGCATCCGGTCGAAACGTGCCATGGATCGCAGCGTACGCCCGCAGCGGGCCCGGCACCATGCGACACCACCGGGAGACCGGGCCCCCTCCCCAGCGGCCGGGACAGCCCGACGCTTGCCCGGCACCAGAACCTACGGTACCGTAAGTTACTGCACAGTAGACTTGTCCCGACGGCCACGACCCGGAGGATCGGGGGGAGCATGGAGACCATGAGCACGCAGCAGCACGGGCAACAGCCCGACCCGGGGGCACCGGAGGATCCGAGCACGCGGGAGCAGATCGCAGACACCTTCCGCGCTGCCAAACCCAAGCTGCGGGGGTGGTTCCACGCCGGCTGGACGCCGATCGCGGTCGCCGCCGGGATCGTGCTGGTGGTCGTCGCCCCCACCGGACTCGGCAAGATCAGCGCGGCGGTCTTCCTGGTCGCCTCGCTGATGCTGTTCGGCACCAGCGGCCTCTACCACCGGTTCAACTGGGGCCCCCGCGGTGACGCCATCCTGCGCCGGATCGACCACTCCAACATCTACGTCTTCATCGCCGCGACCTACACCCCGATGGCCGCCATGATGCTCACCGGCCAGTCCCGGATCCTCCTGCTGACCCTGATCTGGGTGGCTGCCCTGGCCGGCCTGGCCTTCCGGTTGCTGTGGCTGGGTGCCCCCCGCTGGCTCTACACCGTGCTCTACCTGGTGATGGGGTGGGCCGCGGTCGGCTGGCTGAAGCCCTTCTACGAGGCCGGCGGGATGGCGGTCTTCGTGCTCATCTGTGCTGGCGGGCTGCTCTATTCAGCCGGCGCCGTGGTGTACGGCACGAAGCGCCCGAATCCGTCGCCGCGGTGGTTCGGCTTCCACGAGATCTTCCACGCCTGCACCATCGGCGCGTTCGTGGTGCACTACATCGCAATCTCGATGGTGATCTACCGGGCGGCGTGAGACTGCAGCTCGGCCACCAGGTCGGCTACCTCGGTCACCGGCATCCGGCACACCATCTGCCGACACACGTAGGCGGTCGGGCGGTCGGCCACCATGGTTCGATTGGCCAGCAGCGGAACGCCCGCCTCGTCGGCCACGCCGGCGACCACCACCGAACCCGCCGGGACGTGCCGGCGTCCGGCCGCCACGAGTTCGACGGTCCGCGGGTCCCCGGGTGGTCCGACGATCGCGAGTTGGACGGGCCCCCGCCCCTGCCGGACCAACGAGGCGGACACCGCGTCGGCCAGTTGCCACCCACTGAACCGCGGCGCCCCGGAGACCAGGCGTGAGCCACCCCGCAGCGCCCGATCGGCCCGCTCGTGCCACTCCGGCTCCCCGGTGAACTCGGCCATCAGGCGCCAGGCCCGGATCAGGCTGCTCAGCCCGGAGGGGGTCGCGTTGTCAGCCGGGTCAGCCGGCCGGGTGATCAACTCCGCGGCATCGGCGGCGACGTCGTACACCTCTCCTGCGGCACCCAGGAACTGGGCGTCCACCACCTCCAGCAGAGCTCGTGCCCGCGGCAGCCAGGTGGTCGCGTCGGCCACCGTGGCCAACTGCAGGAAGGCCGCAGCCAGGGCACCGTGGTCCTCGGCGATCCCGGGGGCATCGCTCGCCCGGGCGGCCCGCGAACTGCGGCGCAGCCGCCCCTCCACCCAGTGCACCTGCCAGACGGACTCCGCGGCCTCGATGGCGAGCTCGATCCAGTCGGCCCGATCCAGCACCGTCGCGGCCCGGACCAGGGCGTCCAGCAGCCAGCCGTTCCACGCCGCCACCACCTTGTCGTCCAGGGCGGGGCGCGGCCGCTCCGTGCGGGCGGCGAAGAGCCGTTCCCGGACTCGTTCGAACCGCCCGCGGTCCTCCGGGTCGGCCCGCAACTGGAGCGTGGACGCACCGTGCTCGAAGGTCCCCGCCTCGGTCACGGTGAACACCTCCGCGGCCCAGCGACCTTCCTCCTCCCCCAGTGCCGCGACCAGCTCGTCCGGGCGCCAGGCGTAGAAGGCCCCTTCGACCAGGCGGCCATCGGCGTCCGGGCTGTCCGCGTCCAGGCTGGCGGCGAAGGCTCCCTGCCCGGTCCGCATCTCCCGGACCAGCCAGTCGACGATCCCGGTGACAGTCCGGGTGAACAGGCCGGCGTACGGCCCCGCCACCTCGCGGCGCAGCGCCTCGGTGTACGCACCCAGCAGTAGGGCGTTGTCGTAGAGCATCTTCTCGAAGTGCGGCACCACCCAGCCGGCGTCGACGCTGTAGCGGGCGAACCCGCCGCCGAGTTGATCATGGATCCCGCCGCCGGCCATGGCGGCCAAGGTGTCCACTGCCATGTCCACTGACCGCTCGGCCATGGGCGGATCGACCACCCGGAGCAGCGCGTCCAGCACCATCGACGGCGGGAACTTCGGCGCCCCACCGAAGCCCGCGTGCACCGGGTCGAACTCCTGGATCAGGGCGGTCAGGCCGGCGGTGATGTCGGCGTCGGCGACCGCCGGTCCCTGACTGGGCTCGGCCAGTTCCACCAGCCGGTCACGGATCTCGGTGGCACTGGTGAGCACCTCCTCCTTACGGTCGGTCCAGGCCGCCGTGACCGCGGCCAGCACCTGAGGGAAGGAGGGCATCCCGCGCAACGGCCGGGGCGGGAAGTACGTGCCCGCGTGAAACGGCTTGCCGTCCGGGGTGAGGAACACCGTCATCGGCCAGCCGCCCTGACCGCTGAGTGCCTGGGTGGCCTGCATGTAGACCGCGTCCACATCCGGGCGCTCCTCCCGGTCCACCTTGATCGCCACGAAATCAGAGTTGATCATGGTCGCGATGTCGGGGTCCTCGAACGACTCATGCGCCATCACGTGGCACCAGTGGCAGGCGGCGTAGCCCACTGAGAGGAAGATCGGCACCTGCCGACGCTCTGCCTCGGCTAGTGCTTGCGGCCCCCAAGGCCACCAGTCCACCGGATTGTCCGCGTGCTGCAGCAGGTACGGGGAGGTCGTGTCCGCCAGTCGGTTCGCCATGTCTTCGAGCCTGCCACGCCGCGAGCAGGGTGTCAGTCGGGGGTCAGTGGATGGCCTGTCAACCGCCGGCATCTTCGGCTGACCCCTCCCCGGGCACCCTCGGTATCATCGGCCCATGGCGACCCGACTGCGTACGGCCGAAGCCCCCGCACGCGGCCGACTGCTCGGCCGTGCTGCCCAGATCATCGGCCTCCTGACGCTCTGCGGGGTGGGTGCCGAGTTGCTGGCCGCCTACGCCGAGAACACGGGTGACCTCGGCGGGATCGTCTTCTCCCTGGTGTTCTTCGCTGCGCTCTACGGGGCCCCAGCCCTGCTCGCCCGGGAGCTGGTCCGACGCGCAGGCTGGGGCTGGCCGGCACTCCTGTTGATCTTCCTCACCCTCGGGATCACTCAGGCCTGCCTGATCGACCAGGCCATGTTCAGCATCGACTACCAGGGCTACGAGGGCTGGGAAGCGACCCGCGAGGCGACCCTGGTCCCGGCGCTCGGGATCAGTGTCTTCAACACGTACAACTTCCTCGGCGGGCACCTGATCTTCAGTTTCGGGGCGCCGGTCGCCCTGGCCGAGGCCTGGCGTCCAGCGCACCGGCACCGGAGCTGGCTCGGCCCGATCGGTATCGGCGTGGCCGTCGTCGCCTACCTCGGTGCGGCCTATCTGATCGTGAGCGACCCGGAGTCACAGAGTGCCTCCCCGACCCAGTTCACGGTGTCGGTGCTGGCCGTCGTACTGCTGCTGGTGCTGGCCTGGCGGGTCGGGCGTCGGCGCCGCCACAGCCCACCGAGCACCCCATCGCGGACCGCGCCGGGTGTGTGGGTAGTGCTCGGCGCAGTCCTGCTGCTCGCCGTGGCCGCGGGGTTTGCCGAGGAGACCTGGGGCGGAGTGGCACTGGGAGTCGGGGCCACCCTGCTCACGGCCCTGCTGGTGTGGCGGCTCTCCCGTCGCACGGGCTGGGATCACCGGCACGTGGCAGCCGTCGCGTTGCCCTTCCTGCTCGTCCGAGGCGGCCTCGCCTTCACCTACTTCCCGCTGGCCGGCACCGTCGAGCCGGCGGCGAAGTATGCGCACAACGTGGTGATGCTGCTGATCGTCCTGCTGGCCGGCTGGTGCGCGCTGCGATCAGCGGGCGGCGTCGGTGGCATCGGCCGCCCGGGGCAGGAACAGGGTCACGATCGCCACCGCGAGGGCGACCACCGCCATGTAGGCCGCCGGGGCCAGCAGGCTTCCGGACACGTCGA
>JBQDIN010000114.1:0-9418 GCA_052094425.1 Propionibacteriaceae bacterium | reverse complement strand
GGCCGAGAAGAAGGCGGCCGAGAAGAAGGCGGCCGAGAAGGAGAAGGCCGAGAAGGAGAAGGCCGAGTCCGATGAGGAAGGAGCGGGCTGATGGCGTCCGATCGCACTCCGCACCCGTCGAAGCGGGGCGCTGCGAAGAAGACCGCAGCACGCAAGCCGGCGGCGAAGAAGGCGCCCGCGAAGAAGGCACCCGCCAAGGCCACCGCCAAGCGGACACCCGCGAAGCGGACGAGCAGTCAGCGACGTACCACCACGGGGGCTCGCAGTGGCCCTACCCGTCGTCCGGCCGCCAAGCGTTCGGTCGCCAAGGGGCGGCGCAAGACGACCCGGATTCCGCTCGCCGGTCACACTGCCCGGCTGCGCGTCGTGCTGGTCGTGATGGCCATTGCCATCTCCCTGTGTGCCGGCCGGCTGTTGCAACTCCAGGGATTCGACTCCTCGGCGTACGCGGCCACGGCTGCCCGGCAGATGACCACCTCACTGCCGCTGCTGCCGGCGCGCGGTGAACTGACCGACCGGAACGGGTCGGTCCTGGCTGGCACCGAGCCCGCTGTGGCGATCACCGCCGACCCGGTGCACACCGGCAAGAACGCGGCCGCCATCGCCGACGTCCTGGTGGCTCACCTGGACGGGGACCGCGATGACTACATCGAGCGACTCAGCACCCCGGACACTCGATTCGTCTATGTACAGAAGAAGGTTCCCGCAGCGGCCTACTCCCGGATCGCCACCGAGCTGAACGACAAGGACCTCTACGGCGTGTTCCGGGAGAGCGACCCGATCCGTACGTACCCGAACAAGTCCGTCGGCTCCGGCGTGGTCGGCTTCGTCGGCGCCGACGGCTCGGGGCTGGGTGGCTTCGAGTACTCGATGAACGACGAGTTGACCGGCACCGAGGGATTGGAGGTGTACGAGGCGTCCCCGAACGGCAACAAGATCCCGCTCGGAACCAGCGTCGTCACTCCGGCCGAGAACGGCACCAACTACGAACTCACCCTGGACTCCGAGCTGCAGTGGACCGCCGAGAAGCGGCTCCAGCAACAGATCAAGTCCGCCCAGGCGGAGTCCGGCTTCGTCGTCGTGATGTCGGTCAAGAGCGGAGAGGTGTTGGCGATGGCCAACGCACCGGGTTACGACCCGTCCGCTCCGGGTGAGGCCGATCCGGCGGACCTGTCCAATCGGATCGTCAGTGACGCCTACGAGCCCGGCTCGGTCCAGAAGGTGCTGACCATGTCCGCCCTGATCGACCAGGGTCTGATGTCGGCCGACACCAAGGTCGAGGTGCCCGGCAAGCTCAAGTCTGCAGACACCACCATCACCGACGTCTGGTCCCACGGCACGATGCGGCTGACGGCCCGCGGGATCCTCGCCCAGTCGTCCAACATCGGCACCGTGCTGTTGGCCCGGCAGTCCTCGAAGTCGAAGTTGCTCGACTACTTCCAGAAGTTCGGCCTCGGGCAACCGACCGGGATCCAGTTGCCGGGGGAGAGCGCCGGCTACCTCCCGGACGCGAAGATGCCCGACTACACCCGGGACCAGATCTCTTTCGGACAGGGCATGTCGGTGAGCGGCATCCAGATGGCGGCCGCGATCGCGGGAGTGGTGAACGACGGGGTCTACAACGAGCCCACGATCATCCGTTCGGCCACCAAGAGCGACGGAACCAAGGTCCCGGTGGACCGGGAGGAACCGCAGCGGGTGGTGTCGTCGGAGACCTCCGCCGAGATCCGTTCCATGATGGAGTCGGTGAACGGGGAGGGTGGTTCCGGTGAGCCGCTCGCCCTGACCGACTACCGGTCCGGCGGCAAGTCCGGTACGGCGGAGCGGGTCGATCCGGAGTGCGGGTGCTACCGCGGTTACACGGCATCGTTCCTCGGGATGGCCCCGGCGGAGGACCCGGAGATCCTCACCTACGTGGTGCTGCAGAATCCGAAGGCAGGAAACTCCGGCGGCAAGTACGCCGGACCGGTCTACCAGGACGTGATGGAGTACGCGATGCCCCGTTACTCGGTGCTGCCGTCCACCAGCAAGGGCCCGTCCGGGGGGTTGGACTGGTGACCGGACCCCAGCCGACGCCGTTTCGACGTACCCGCCCGAAGCGGTAGCGTCCAAGTCGTGTCCCGCCCCTTCACTCCACGACCCGAGCGACGCTCGACGAGGCCCCTTGGCTTGGCGCTGCCCGACTGTGGGTTGCCTGCCGACCTGGTCGCGACCGGGATCACCCTCGACTCCCGGATGGTCCAGCCCGGCGACGTGTACGTGGCCCTGCGGGGCCAGCACGTGCACGGCGCGAGCTTCACCCGGCAGGCCGTTGGGCGGGGGGCCGTGGCGGTTCTGACCGATGCGTCCGGGGCGAGTCAACTGCCCACCTGTCCGATCCCGGTGGCGGTCGTCGACGACCCGCGGGAACGGATGGCGGAGGTGGCGGCGGCAATCTACGACCACCCGACCCGGCGACTGCTGATGCTCGGGATCACCGGTACGAACGGCAAGACCACCACCGCCTTTCTGCTGAGCGCGATGCTGGCCGGAGCCGGCGTGAGTGCCGGAATCATCGGCACGGTCGGGTTTCTCCTCGACGGCCGCCCGCTGGTTGCGGAACGCACCACAGTCACCACGCCGGAGTCCCCCGAACTGCAGGGATTGTTGGCCGCGATGGCCGAACGGGGAGCCGACTCGGTGACGATGGAGGTGTCCTCGCACGCGCTGAGCCTGCATCGCGTCGACGCCATCGGGTTCGACGTCGCAGGGTTCACCAACCTGGGTGATGACCACCTGGACTTCCACCACGACCTGGACGACTACTTCGAGGCCAAGGCGCGGTTGTTCACCTCCGGGAACTGCCGGCACGCCGTGGTGAACACCGACGACCCGCGGGGGCGGCAGTTGGCCGAACGGGTCCGGGCGCTGCCCGGTGTCCGGCTGTCCACCACCGGAGTGGACCAGCCCGCCGACTTCGGCGCCCGCGACATCTCGACGTGTGCGGACGGGCGGACCCGGTTCCTCCTCACCACCCCCGAGGGCGAGTACGAGACGGTGCTCGGACTGCCGGGCGAGTTCAACGTGCGCAACGCCCTCACCGCGTACGCCATGCTGGCCGGAGCCGGGCGCCCCCTCGACCTCGCGGCGGCTCGGGCCGCGCTCGCGACCGTCCACGTGCCGGGCAGGATGCAGCGCGTCGAGCTCGGCACCGGGGCACCGGTCGTGGTGGTCGACTTCGCCCACACACCGCAGGCGGTGTCGGCTGCGATGACGGCGCTGGTGCACGACCGACCCGAGACCACCAGGACCGGTCGGGTGATTGCCGTCCTGGGCTGTGGGGGAGATCGCGACCCGGACAAGCGGGCGCCGATGGGGGCAGCCGCGGCGGCGGTCGCCGACGTGGTCGTGATCACCGACGACAACCCGCGGACCGAGGACCCGGCCGCCATCCGTCGGGCCACTTTCGCCGGCGCCGAGGCCGAACGGGACCGGACCGGCCGTGCCGTCGAGGTGATCGACGGAGGAGACCGGCGCGCCGCGATCCGCTCCGTCCTGGAACTGGCCGCGCCGGGGGACCTGGTGGCGGTGCTCGGCAAGGGACACGAACAGGGACAGGAGATCGACGGCCGGGTCCAGCCCTTCGACGACGTCACCGTGATCGCCGAGGAGTGGCGCGGGCTGGGGGTGCGACCATGATCACCATCGAGGTGCACACGCTGGCGGACCGGATCGATGCCACCGTCGTCCCGGCCGACACCGAGGCGGTCCCGATCGGCCCGGACGTGGTGATCGACTCCCGGCGGGCCACCCCGGGGAGCCTGTTCGTCGCCCTCCCCGGGGAACGGATGGACGGCCATGACTTCGCGGTGGCTGCCGCCGAGGCCGGCGCGGCGGCGGTGCTCTGCGCACACCCGGTCGAGGAGCTGGGAGTGCCCGCCCTGGTCGTGGACGATGTCCAGGCTGCGTTGGGGCGCATCGGCGCCGCGGTGGTCGCCGACGCGCGGCCACGCGGGCTGCAGGTGATCGGCATCACCGGTTCCCAGGGCAAGACGTCCACCAAGGACCTGATCGCCCAACTGCTCGAGGCGGTCGGTCCGACGATCGCGCCGGAAGGGTCGTTCAACAACGAGATCGGGGTGCCGCTGACGGCCAGCCGGGTCGAGGTGGACACCCGTTTCCTGGTCAGCGAGATGGGCGCTCGCGGGATCGGCCACATCCGCTACCTGACCACCCTGACGCCCCCCGATCTCGCCATCGTGTTGAACGTGGGCCAGGCGCACCTGGGAGAGTTCGGCAGCCGGGAGGGGATCGCCCGGGCGAAGGGAGAGTTGGTCGCCGCCCTGCCTGCCGACGGGGCCGCGGTGCTGAACGCCGACGACCCCCTCGTCCTGGCGATGGCCGATCGGACCGAGGCGCGGCTCTGGCTGTTCGCCGAGGGCGCCGGCCCCGATCCGGGCGCGGTGCCCCGCCCGGTCGCCGGCCTGGTCCGGGCCACCGACATCACCAGTGACGATCTGGGCCGCCGCTCCTTTCGGCTGGTCCACTCCGGCGATGGGGTGGAACAGGGCGACGGGGCGGAGCAGTCCGCACCGGTACGGCTGCAACTGATCGGCGCGCACCAGGTCAGCAACGCCCTGGCCGCCGCAACCGCCGCGCTGGCCATCGGCCAATCCCTGCCCCGGGTGGCCGAACTCCTGTCGGCCGCGGGGAACCGCTCCGCCTGGCGGATGGAACTGCATCGCCGTCCGGACGGCGTCGTGGTGGTCAACGACGCGTACAACGCGAATCCGGAGTCCACCCTCGCCGCCTGCCGCACCCTCGACGAGCTGGGCCGGCAGCGGGCCGAGGGCGCCCGGACGATCGCGGTGCTGGGGGACATGCTGGAACTGGGCGAGGTCACGACCGCCGAGCACGAACGGGTGGGACGCGCCGTGGCCGCCCTCGGAATCGACTTGTTGCTGGCCGTGGGAGAGAATGCAGCGGCCCTGGTCGTCGGCGCCGAGGCTGGTGGAATGGCGGGTCGTGCGCTGGCCACGGGGACCAAGGAAGCGGCTGAAGACTGGCTGGCCGCCCACCTCGCCCCGGGTGACGTGGTGCTGGTCAAGGGCTCACGACGATTGGGACTGGAGACCATGGCGGAGGCGCTGGTGGCGAGCGGAACAACAGGGACTGGAGCAACACAGTGAAGACCATCGTTTTCGCGGGTGTGCTCGCCATGCTGGGGACCCTGTTGGGTACCCGGGCGGCGATCTCGGTCCTCGTCAAGCGCGGCTACGGGCAGTTCATCCGTGACGACGGCCCCACCACCCACCACACCAAGCGCGGTACGCCGACGATGGGTGGCACCGTCATCATCGCCTCGGTGGTGCTCGCCTACCTGATCAGTCACCTGATCACCTGGACCCCGCCGAGTGCCTCGGCCCTGCTGGTCCTCTTCCTCTTCGCCGGACTCGGCCTGGTGGGCTTCCTGGACGACTGGATCAAGGTCTCGCGACAACGCTCACTCGGCCTGCGCAGCAAGGCGAAACTCGCCGGCCAGACGGTGGTGGCGGTCATCTTCGCGGTGCTCTCCCTGCAGTTCCCGGACGAGCGCGGCATCACTCCCGCCTCCCACGCGGTCTCCTTCCTCCGCGACATCGGCTGGCTCACGCTGCCGTTCGTCCTGGTGATCATCTGGTTCCTGGTGTTGATCTGGGCAGCCAGTAACGGGGTGAACCTCACCGACGGCCTGGATGGCCTGGCCACGGGCGCGTGCACGATGGTGTTCGGTGCCTACACCCTGGTCAACATCTGGCAGTTCAACCAGAGCTGCGCCTTCATCAGTTCGGCCGGACCGAAGTGCTACGAGGTCCGTGATCCGCACGACCTGGCCGTGGTGGCGGCGGCCCTGGCCGGTGCCTGCTTCGGGTTCCTGTGGTGGAACGCCAAGCCGGCCAAGATCTTCCTCGGCGACACCGGTTCGCTCTCCCTCGGGGGCGCTCTGGCCGGGCTCGCCATCTTCACCCGTACCGAACTGCTGCTGATCGTGATGGGCGGCCTGTTCGTGGTGATCACCCTGTCGGTCATCCTGCAGGTCGGTTTCTTCAAGCTCACCAAGGGCAAACGCCTGTTCAAGATGGCGCCGCTGCAGCACCACTTCGAGTTGTTGGGGTGGGCCGAGGTGACGATCGTGATCAGGTTCTGGATCATCGCCGGGCTCTGCGTCGCCGCTGCCCTGGCGATCTTCTACGCCGAGTGGGTGGCGGGGTCGGTCCAGTGAGCGTCGCCGACTGGCTCGCCGGCGCGGATCGGCGATCGGACTGGCCGCAGGCCCGGGTTGTGGTCGCCGGGTTGGGCGCCTCCGGGTTCGCCGCCGCCGACGGACTGCTCGAGTTCGGTGCCCGGGTGACGGTGCTGGACGACCTCGACTCGGCGGAGAACGCCGAGAAGGCCACCCTGCTGGAGACCCTGGACGCCGAGGTGCGGATCGGTCCCGGCTCCACGGCCACGGTGCCACCGGGCGCCGACCTGGTGGTCACTTCGCCCGGTTGGCGGCCGGACACCCCGCTGCTGGCCGCGGCAGCTGCCGCGGGCATCCCGATCTGGGGTGAGGTGGAGCTGGCCTGGCGGCTCAGCCACCCGGACAAGGTGGTCCCGTGGCTGGGGGTCACCGGCACCAACGGCAAGACCACCACGGTGCAGATGCTCGAGTCGATGCTCACCGCGGCCGGACTGCGTACCGCTGCCGTCGGCAACGTCGGCCGGCCGATCATGGAGACCGTCCTCGATCCGGAGCCCTACGACGTGCTCGCCGTCGAGTTGTCCAGCTTCCAATTGCACTGGTCACACAGCGTGGCGTTCCACTCCGCCGCCGTGCTCAACCTGGAACCGGACCACCTCGAGTGGCACGGCACGCTGGACGCCTATCGTGCCGACAAGGCCAGGATCTACGAGCGGGTCACCCACTCAGCCGTCTACAACGTCGCCGACCCGGCCACGAGGAGGATGGTGGAGGAGGCCGACGTCACTGAGGGAGCCCGGGCGATCGGGTTCACCCTCGGCACCCCCGGACCGTCGATGCTCGGCGTGGTCGACGACCTGCTGGTCGACCGCGCCTTCATCGAGCAGCGGCGCGACTCCGCTCTCGAGGTGGCCAAGTTGACCGACGTCAGCCCGGCAGCCCCGCACAACGTGGAGAACGCCCTCGCCGCGGCTGCCCTGGCCCGTTCCCTCGGCGTACCCGCCCAGGCGATCGCCGAGGGCCTGCGCACGGTGGCGCTCGGCGGCCACCGGATCGAGACGATCGCCGAGATCGACGGAGTTCGCTGGGTGGACGACTCGAAGGCGACGAACCCGCATGCCGCAGCCGCCTCGCTGGCTGCCTTCTCCGACGTGGTCTGGGTTGCCGGCGGGCAGGCCAAGGGGACCGACTTCGACGACCTGGTCAGCCTGCATGCCTCTCGGCTGCGCGGCGCCGTCCTCCTCGGGGTGGACCAGCAGGTCATTGCCGAAGCCCTCGCCCGACACGCGCCCGAGGTCCCGGTGATTCGAATCGCCGCGACGGACACTGGGGCGATGGAGCAGGTCGTGGCTGCCGCACGGCAGTCCGCCCGTCCGGGGGACACCGTGTTGTTGGCTCCCGGCTGTGCCAGCTTGGACATGTACGCGAGTTACGCCGCGCGTGGTGAGGCGTTCGCCGCCGCGGTGCGAGATCTCGGCCACGGGATCGAAGGCAGATAAGGAGAGGCTGCGTGGCGATTCTTTCTTCCCCCCTCTCGCAGGCCGCCTCGAGGAAGCCCGGCAACCCCAAGAAGCCCGGCAGCACGAAGAAGAAGGCAGGCTCGGCCCGAGGCCGTTCCGACGAGCGGTCCGCCTTCGGCTTCCTGCGCACCGCTCTCGGCAAGCCGATGACCAGTTACCACCTGGTGCTCGCTGCCAGCGGTCTGCTGCTCGCCCTCGGCATGATGATGGTGCTCTCCGCCTCGAGCGTGTACGCCTACATCCACACCGGTGACTCCTACTACTTCGTCAAGCGCCAGGTCGTCTTCCTGATCGCCGGGATGGGGGCCGCGTGGTTCATCGCCAAGTCGTCCCCCGGGCGGCTGCGCGTGCTCGCCTGGGTAGGACTCGCCGGCTCCTTGGTGCTGCTCGTCCTCACGTACACCCCCCTCGGCGTCAACATCAACGGCAATCGCAACTGGGTCGAGTTCGGCTCCTCGTTGTTCCGCCTGCAGCCGTCGGAATTCGCCAAGCTGGCGATGATCATCTGGAGTGCCGACGTCCTGGCCCGCAAGTACAAACTGCTGGACCAGCCGCGCCACCTGCTCATCCCGTTCCTGCCGGTCAACGCGCTGCTGATCCTGCTCGTCGTCTTCCAGGGCGACGTCGGCACCGCTGTGGTGATGGCCGGCATCCTGGTCGGCATGCTGTGGATCATCGGTGCCCCGCTGCGGATCTTCGTCGGCCTGCTCATCGCCAGCGGGGCGGGTCTGGTGGGCATGATCCTGACCAGCCCGAACCGGATGGAGCGCTTCGTCGCCTTCCTGAACCCGGCCGCGGACCAGGCGGGTACCAACCTGCAGCAGACCGTGGCCGGCTACGCGCTGGCCTCCGGTGGCTGGTGGGGGCTCGGCCTCGGTGGCAGCCGACAGAAGTGGGGCGGCCTGCCCGAGGCCCACACCGACTTCGTCTTCGCCGTGATCGGTGAGGAGCTCGGCCTGTTCGGCAGCCTGTCCGTACTGGCACTGTTCCTGGTGCTCGGCTACACCGGGATTCGGATCGCACTGCGCTCCGACGACAACTTCTCCCGCTACTGCGCGGCCGGGGTGACCGCCTGGTTCCTCGGCCAAGCCCTGATCAACCTCGGCTGCGTGCTCCGACTGCTGCCGGTGGCCGGGGTCCCGCTGCCGCTGGTCTCGTACGGCGGCTCCGCCCTGCTGGCCAACCTGCTCGCCCTCGGCCTGCTGCTCGCCTGTGCCCGCAACGAGCCAGCCGCCCGCAAGGTGCTCGGCAAGGGGCGCAAGGCCAAGGCCCGGATGACCACCGTGGTCGGAAGCCGGCGCGGCTGAGATGACCAGTGTCGTCCTCGCCGGCGGCGGCACCGCCGGACACACGTCCCCGCTGATCGCCACCGCCGAACAACTCCGCGTCCTCGATCCGGACGTACGGCTGACTGCGGTCGGCACCCCGCGCGGGCTGGAGACGCGGGTGATCCCCGAGGCGGGACTGCCGCTCGAACTCATTCCGCCGGTCCCGCTGCCGCGCCGCCCCGGCGTCGAACTGGCCAAGGTCCCGTTCCGGCTTCGCGGTGCGGTGGCACAGGCCCGGGCGATCCTGCGGCGGGCGCAGGCCGACGTCGTGGTGGGTTTCGGCGGGTACGTGTCGATGCCGGTCTACCTGGCCGCCCGCTGGGCCGGGGTGCCGGTCGTCATCCACGAGCAGAACGCCGTCCCCGGGA
>JBQDIN010000113.1:0-9491 GCA_052094425.1 Propionibacteriaceae bacterium | reverse complement strand
GATGCTGAACAGTTGCTCCCCCGGAGTGGCCGTGGTCAACATCGACAACGGGTACGGCGCCGGCCACCTCGCGGCCCAGATCGCCCGCCACGCCCCGATCGGCTGACCCACCGCCCTCCAGCGAGCAGCCCCCACTCCGCGCGAGTCTGTGCTCGCGCGGAGTGGGGGCTGGTCGCGGAGTGGGGCCTCAGCCGTTGACGACCGCGGCGACCTCGGTCTGCTCGAGCCGGATCACGCCGTAGTCGTAGCCCTTGCGGCGGTAGACCACGCTCGGCAGGCCGCTGGCCGAGTCGACGAAGAGGAAGAAGTCGTGGCCGACCAGTTCCATCTCGTGCAGGGCCTGGTCCAGTGACATCGGGGCGGCGATGTGCAGCTTCTCCCGGACCACCATCGGCCCGTCCCCGGTGACCTCGATCCCGGCGATGGTACGGACGTCGGCCTCGGTGTCGTCGGCGCCGGCGACCGGCTCCGGCGGAAGCTCTGCGGTGGCCTCGGCCAACGACATCGGCCGGTGGTTGCCGTGGTGCACCTTCTTCCGGTCGGCGGCCTTGCGCAACTGGGTCATCAACCGCTCCAGGGCGAGGTCGAAGGCCGCACCCTTCTCGTCGGCAGCGGCCTCGGCACGGACCACCGGGCCCTTGGTGCGGAGCGTGATCTCGACGCGGTGGGACTGGGGCTGCTGTCGCTTGTTCCGCTCCTCGGAGAGTTGGACCTCCACCCTGATCACCCGATCGTCGAGCTTCTCGAGCTTGGTGATCTTGTCCTCGACGAAAGAACGGAATCGATCCGACACATTGCAGTGACGGCCCTTGACGACAACATCCATGTCAACCTCCAGGTGTGGCGGTGGCTCGCCCCAGCCGGCAGCACCCGGACCCCGGGTGTACCGATGACTTCGCGGGGCGAGATGACGAAGGCGCCGAACCCGGAGCACCCACGAGTTCGTGAACGCGGGCCCCGGTTTCGTGCGCCATGCACCGACGCTAGTCCCTGTCCGCCGGTTTTTCCAGCCTTCGCCTGGTTGCGGCCAGTACTGCGGCACCGACCACGACCATTCCGGCCGCCCGTACGGCCCGGCTCCCCTCGGCCAGGGTGGCCCCGGTGGTGGTCACGTCGTCGACGAGCACCACCCGGTGCGCTGCGGTCAGTCCCCGCGGCGTACGGCAGACCAGTGCCCCGCGGAGGTTCGCCTGCCGCTCGGACCGGTCCAGACCGGCCTGGTCAGCCGGTCGCCGGCGCTGGTCCAACAACGGCGCGACCGCCAGCCGCAGGCCGGTCCGCCCAGCGAGGTCGCGGGCGGCCCGGCGGGTGAGGGTGCGGACCGAGTCGAGTCCGCGTCGTCGGACCGCCGCCGGGTCGGAGGGCATCGGCACCAGCAGGATCGTCCGGCCCCGGGCCGCCGGCTGCAGCAGGACCGTACCCACGACCGGGGCCAGACTGCGACCCAGCGGGCCGGTCAGCGCCCAGGCCTGGCGTTCCTTGTGCGCGGTGATCACTCGACGCGTGAAGGTGTCGTAGTCGCCCGCGGTGACCGTGTACGGGTACGCCGCCGGGGCCGGGTCCGGGGAGGTCGGGGCCGGTGATCGACCATCCAACCGCAACCGGCAGTCCGGGCAGAGGGCGGCCCCGGGACGGCCACAACCGGCACAGGTCCCACCCAGGCACAGGTCGAGGGTTGCCTGCCACAGCAGGGATCTGCCGGCCCGAGCACTCCCGTCACCCGGCGGCCTGGCTGCACCGACCACACCGTGATCATGGTCCACACCGAACCGGGGCTCCCGTACGCCAGGGGTGGTTGTGGATGCCGGCCCCGGGTGCGACCGGCCTGTGGACGACCGGGCTCAGCCCGGGTAGGCGATGGCGGAGAGGTCGGTGCCGTACTCCAGCCAACGGTTCTCGTCCTCGAAGCGCCAGGTCCGTCCGTCCGCGCCCTGCACCATCGCCCGGGTGCCCTGGACCCGGGGTGACACCGCCAGACTCTCGGCCTCCCACTCGTCCGACTGGCCGATCAACCGAGCCACCGCGCCCTCCTGGTCGAGCAGGTACGGCTCCGGTTCGGTCTCATCATCCGACGAACCGAGCAACATCAGGTTCGTCGCGTCGGTCCAGCCCACGTCTACGAAGCGCCGTACGTCGCTGGTACCGGGAACGTTCACCGCGACCGGACGCCACCCCTCGATCGACAACTCCTTGCCGGATCGGTTGATCCGGGCCAGACCGAGTTCGTCGTGCCCACCCACTCGGCGCACCAACGCCACCCGGGTCCCGTCCGGGGAGATCCGGAAACTGATGATCTCCCCGTCCCCGAACACGTCGCCCTCCGGGGCCGAGATCTGCCCCTCCTTCACCACCCAGGCCTGCTGGTCCCCCTTGGCATTGCGGCCGATCGCCCACAACTCCTGGTAGCGGGTGAACTGCGGGCGCAGCAGATCGCTGGCCTCGGACAGGTGGACGGTCGGCTCGACCTCGGCCACCGGGGCGGTGAGCAGCCGGGTCCCCCCGTCGGTGACGGCCGCGAGCAGGTCCCCCTGGAAGGAGAGCGCCAGGCTGTCGATCGAGATGTCCGTGGCGCCGAGCGGACCCGGCAACGGCGACTGGCCGGCCTGGGCGCCGGACTCGTCCACGCGCACCACCCCGTCCGGGGCGACCCCCACCAGCTGCCCGCTGGCCTGCGGGTCGACCGGCGCGTACTGCCGGTGGGCATCGATCGGGATCACTCCGTCCGAGGTCTCGTCGCGGATCACCGGGAACGGCGTGCCGTTCACCTGCAGCCGGATCCCGGTGATCCCGTCGACCTGCTTCAGGGTCCAGGTGATCTGCGCCGCCAGCAGGCTGCGTTGTTCCTCGTTCAGCGAGGCGATGTCGTCACTCAGGGAGACGTCGGCCACCCCCTCGGAATCGATCGGCGAGGACACGTTCAAGGTGGTGCCGGCGGGGATCGCGCTCTGCACGGCCGGCTTCAGCCACTTGGTCGGGCCGCGCAACAGGGCCTGCAGCAGGGCCGTCGCAGTCTGGTTCCCGCTGGGTAGGTAGATCGGGTCCGGCACCACCGAGGAGTGGCCGGGCTCGAGGAAGTACAGGTTCAGGCTGCGGTAGAACTGCTGGAAGTAGTACTGGGAGAGCAGCAGCCCGTCCGGCGGGGTGCTGATCCGCCACTCCCCGTTGTCGTCCTTGACCATCCCGAAGTCGACCTGGAAGTCCGGTTCGTTGCGGTGCGTGTACGAGCCGTCCGCGGCGACCTCACCGAGCAGTGGGGCACGCAGGGTCGGGTTCTCGCTGTCGGTGATCGGGTAACTGTCGGCGTAGATCTGCACCCCGTTCTCGGGCCGCCAGGACTCCCGGACCGCCGGGGCCAGGTACTCCCGCGCCACCGTGTAGCCCGACTGGTAGTTGGCCATCGCCTGCAGGAAGCCTTCGACGATCACGCCCGGGCTGGCACCGGGCTCGGGCGGCTCGGGAACGATCTCGACCGGGATGTCGGGGACCCGGGTGCCGGAGTCGCCGGCCTCCACCGGTCCTTGGGTGGGCACCGACACGCACCCGGTCAGCACCAGGGCCAGGCTCAGCAGCCAGACCGGGAACCAGCGTCGTGCCCTGCTCATCGGCCCTCCTCCCCGGTCGGGTGCCCGTCCGTGCTCGGGTCCTGCTGATCCTCGTCGGCCGTGTTCTCCGCGGTGTGCCCCGGCGCCGTGCGCGCCGGCGCTGGTTCCAGTTCCGTCGGGTCGGCCTCCGCAGTCGTCTGCGCCGCACCCGCCGCTCCAGTGTCCTCCGCCTCCGGGGCCGCCGTCGCCACCTCCGGGGCCGCCGTCGCCACCTCCGGGTCCGGGGGCGGGTTCAGCGGGCGTGCCATGCCGCCGCGCCGGATGCTCGGACCGACCAGATCGCGGGGCACCACCGGGAGCGGGGACTGCTCGAGCACCGCACCGGCCTGCCGCGGCAGGGTGAGCCGGAACTGCGCCCCCATCCCGGGACGACCCCACGCGTTCAACCAGCCGCCGTGCAGCCGAGCGTCCTCCATCGAGATGGACAACCCCAGGCCGGTGCCGCCGATGGTCCGCGCCCGGGCCGGGTCAGCCCGCCAGAACCGGTGGAAGACCATCTTGGCCTGGTTGGCCTCGAAGCCGACACCGTGGTCGCGGACGGCGACCGCGACGGCCTGTGCGTCCGAGGCCACGAAGATGTCGATCGGTCGACCCTCGGAGTGCTCGAGGGCGTTCACCAACAGGTTCCGCAGGATGCGTTCCACCCGCCGCGCGTCGATCTGCACCTGCGCCTCGGTCTCGCCGTACACGCTCACCTCGGCCCCGAGCCGCTGCGCCAAGGACGCGTTCGCCGCCACCACCCGGCGGACGAGGTCCCGCAGGTCGACCTCCTCCACCGTGAGCACGGCCGCACCGGCGTCGAAGCGGGAGATCTCGAGCAGATCGGTCAACAGGGCCTCGAACCGGTCCAACTCGTCCTGCAACAACTCGGCCGAGCGGGACGCGATGGGGTCGAAGTCCTCCCGCGACTCGTGCAGCACCTCGGCGGCCATCCGGACGGTGGTCAACGGAGTGCGCAACTCGTGCGACACGTCGGAGACGAACCGTTGCTGCACCCGGGAGAGCTCCTCCAACTGCTGGATCTGCTTCTGCAGCTCACTCGCCATGTGGTTCATCGAGATGGCCAGCCGGGCCAGGTCGTCGGTGCCCTTGACCGCCATCCGGTCGTCGAGCAGGCCGTCGGCCAGTCGCTCCGCCGCCAGTCTGGCGGCCCGCACCGGCGAGACGACCGTACGGCTGACCAGGGCGGCGATCACCGCGAGCAGCACCACCAGCAGCGCACCGGTGATCAATACGGCGTTCTGCAGCACCGCCAGGACCTGGACCTCCTGGGTGAGCGGGAAGATGAAGTAGATCGGGTAGGTCCCGGAACCGGGCGCCACCAGTCGGGAGCCGACGGCGAACCCGGGCTCGGACGGACGGCCGTCGGAGTACTGCACCAGGGTCGGCGTGACCCAGAGTTGCTCATCCCCGTCCTCGACGGTCTGCTGCAGGGAATCCGGCACGCTGGCCCGCAGCACGCCGCCGGACCGGGTCGCCGACACCGACCCCTGCAGGAACACCTGGTACTGCCCGCCGACGGTGCCGCGATTGGCGATCTCGATCGCCAACTGGGTGAGGGTCTCGTTGACGTTCGCCCCGGTGATGTCGGCGGCGTCGAGGCGTCGCTGCGAGGTGTCCAGCACGGCACGGGACTCGGCCACCGACGAGTTCTTCTTGCCTTCCAGCACGCCCGAGGTGGCCTGCTGCATCAGCAACAGCCCGCCCAGCCACAGCACCAGGACGGAGGCGATCAGGGTGGAGGCGATCACGCGCAGCGGGAGGGAGTGCCACCACCAGCGGAGCGGGGTCCCGAGCAGGTGGCGCACGGACACCGATCGCATCGTCGCGGCCCTCAGGACTTTTCGGTCTCCCCGGCCCGGTAGCCGATCCCGCGGACGGTCACGACGATCTCCGGGTGCTCCGGGTCCTTCTCGATCTTGGACCGCAGCCGTTGGACGTGCACGTTCACGAGTCGGGTGTCGGCCGCGTGCCGATAGCCCCACACCTGCTCGAGCAGGACCTCCCGGCTGAACACCTGCCAAGGCCGGCGGGCCAGGGCGAGCAGCAGGTCGAACTCCAGCGGGGTGAGCTGGATCGCGACTCCGTTGCGCTTCACCGAGTGCCCGTCGACGCTGATCACCAGGTCACCGATGTAGAGGGTGTCGAGATCGACCTCCTCGGGCATCCGACGCAGGCGGGTCCGGATCCGAGCGACCAACTCCTTGGCCTTGAAGGGCTTGGCAACGTAGTCGTCGGCACCGGCCTCCAGTCCCTCCACCACGTCGATGGTGTCGGTCTTGGCGGTCAACATCACGATCGGTACGCCGGACTCGGCCCGGATGTCGCGGCAGATCTCCACCCCGTCCCGACCGGGCAGCATCAGGTCCAGCAGGACGAGGTCGGGCTTCGATTCCCGGAAGTTGCCCAGCGCCTTGTCCCCGTGGGCACACCAGACGGGGTCGAACCCCTCGTTGCGCAGCACGATCGACAACATCTCCGCCAGTGCGGCGTCATCGTCGACGACGAGTACGCGCGGGCCGGCCTTGTCCGTCTCCGACACCCGGGACTTCCTTCCTCGTTCCTGCTTCGAACCGATCACTGTGGACCCCGACCGACGCCTGGACGCCGGATCACCCACTTCTGCGGCGCGATCCGCCGGCGGGTCACGATCCTTCCCGCATCCTATGCGGTACGCCAAGACTTCCGGTGGACCACGGATCGTGCGCGGTTCACCCGCGAGCGCGGACCACCTGCATGAGAGACTGCCCCGGTGACTGCGACGGCCCCTCGACTCCCGGTTCCGGGGGCCCCACCGGGCGGTCCGGGGCGCAAGCGCCCGTCGGTCCTGGACGCCTCCCGCGCGGCGTTGATTCCGCTGCGGCCGTTGACCATCTCGGAGATCCTCGACGCGAGCTTCCTGATCGTACGGCGCAACGTCCGACTGATGCTGGGCCTGCCCCTGGTGGTCACGGGCGCGGCTGCGGTCTACCTGCTGTTCGGCCTGCTGATGTACTGGATCCTCGGGAACACCACCGGCCAGGTGTTGCAGGTCGTGTTCGTGGTGTTGATGGCGATGCTGGGCGGCATGCTGCTGGTCCAAGGCCTGGTCTGGATGACCGGGATCCTGTCCCGGGTCAGCCTGCAGACCGTCCTCGGGGAGGGCTTCGCGCCGACCACCACGAAGGTGACGTTGCGGTCCTCGCTGCACCTGTTCTGGCCGATGTTCGGTCTGGCCGTGCTGCAGTACTTCGCCACCAGCCTGGTGCAGGGGGTGCTGGCGGTGTTGATCAACTTCGTCTCGGTGCTCGTCCTCACCGGCAACCTGGTGTTGATGTTGGTCAGTTACGCCGTCTGGATCTTCATCGCCCTCGCCGTGAGTTCGGCCGCGTACGGGCTGATCGCCCTCACCGTCCCCGCCTTCTCGCTGGAGAGCCGGCACGCACCGGGGTGGATCGGCAAGCCCGAGAAGCCGACCACGGTGATCTCCTCCTTCGAACGATCCTTCCAACTCGTCGGCACCAAGAACCTGGTCCGGGTCGCGCTCGTGTTCAGCGCGGCGATGGCGATCACGGTGGCCGTGATCACGGTGATCACCTTCGGCATCCTGTTGCTGATCGCCCTCTACGTCCAGAGCCTCGGGCTCTCCGTCACAGCCGTTCTCAACAACCCGTGGGTGATCCTGGCCGTCGCCGCCTTCAGCACCCTGGTGGCTCTGTCCGGTGCGGTCGCCTACCTGGCCGCGGTGCAGACGATCCTCTACCTCGACCTTCGGATGCGCCGCGAGGGCCTCGACCTGCCGATGCGCTTCGACGCCGCGCCGGTCCCGCAGCCCGCTCCGGTC
This sequence comes from Propionibacteriaceae bacterium, assembly GCA_052094425.1. GTDB lineage: Bacteria > Actinomycetota > Actinomycetes > Propionibacteriales > Propionibacteriaceae > Microlunatus. Next base: position 2,066 of record JBQDIN010000113.1, on the reverse strand, counting down.
CCGATCCAGATGATGCTTCCCCCACCCGGGTCGATGCCACCCCCGGCCCCTCCGGCCGGACCACCACCTCCTCCCCCGCCGAAGCAGTCATGAGCGCCCCCTGGCTGACCCTCGGCTGGGTGGTGCTGCAGGTGCCGATCGACATCGGTCGCGCGGAGGCCCGCCAACGCGCCGCGGCCGAACTGCAGAAGTCCAAGTACGGCGGCATGCCGGACTGGCTGGAGCGGTTTCTCGAATGGTTGTTCGCGCTGGCTGATCGGCTGGCCAACCCGGACGTGTCGATGACGGGCAACCCGGGGCAGAACCTGGTCGTGTTGATCACCGGAGCCATCCTGCTGCTGGGGCTGGCCTTCATCATCTGGCGGGTGGGCCTGCCCCGGTGGCGCCAGCGCGGCAAGCACGGCACCGTCGACATCGACTCGACGGTGGCGCCGCAGGACTACCGCAGCCTGGCCGAGCAGGCGGCGGCCGCGCAGGACTGGGCCGCGGCCGTACGCGACCGGTTCCGGGCCGTGGTGCGCGAGCTCGAGGACCGCACCATCCTCGACGTGCGCCCCTCCCGTACCGCACTCGAGGTGGCCCACACCGCCTCCCGCTGGTTGCCTTCGGCCCGCGAGCACCTCGATGACGGAGCGGACCTGTTCAACGACGTCGTCTACGGGGAACGCCCCGCGACAGCGGCGGCGTACGCGGCGATGGTCGTCGTCGACGAGGCAGTGGTCGCGGCCTCCGACCACGCTGACCTGGACGAGGTGGAGGACGCCGATCCTGTCGTCGCCGGCACCCCCGGGAGTACGCAGTGAAGTGGCTCCGGTCGAAGGCCCTGCGGTGGACCGTCGGGATCGTGCTCGCCCTCGGGCTGTTCGGCAGTGTGTTCGTCCTGTTCGCCGCCCGGGCCGACCACCAGCAGGAAGGTGACGCGCGCTCCACCCGGCCCGGAGGCAACGCGGCCATCGCCCAACTGCTGCGCGACGAGGGGGTCGCGGTACGACCGCGGACCCGGCTGGCGCAGATCGGGTCCGACGTGGCGGGGAACGAGACCCTGGTCGTCACCCACTCCGAGCGGCTCGACCGGGAACAGGCGCGAGAACTGCTCGCCTCCGGCCCCGGACTGCTGGTGCTGGTCGACCCGGCGCAGGAGACCCTGGACCGCTTCGACCTACCGGCCCGACAGCACCCGGTCCACGCCGAGCAGGTGACCGCCGACTGCACCGTCCCGGCCGGGCAGCGGGCCGAGTCGATCCTGGTTGACGGCGGCGCCTACGCCAGCGACGAAGCCACCCAGACCTGCTTCGCCGCCGCCGCGGCCGGCCACGTCCACCTCGAGCTGTCCCACGCCGACACGGGCACCCGGGTCCTGTTGGTCGGCACCGACTTCACCAACGAGACCCTCGCCGACGACGGCAACGCCGCGTACGCGATGAACGTGCTCGGCAGCCAGCCCGAGGTGCTCTGGTTCGTTGCCCCCCAGGCGTCCGCCCCGCTCGGTGGGGACGAGGGAGATCCCCCCGGGCTGCTGCCCGAGTGGTGGATGCCCGGGGTGGTCCAGATCGTCATCGCGATCGCCGTGATCGCCGTCTGGCGGGGCCGTCGGCTGGGCCCGCTGATGTCGGAGAACCTGCCCGTGGTGATCCCCGCCGCCGAAACCGTCGAGGGGCACGGCCGGCTGTACGACCGCCACCACGCCAGCGAACGAGCCGCCGAGGCGTTGCGAGCCGGAGCCCGGCACCGGCTGGGTCGACTGCTGGGCCACGCCGAGGACCCGCAGGCGCTCAGCCAGGTGCTGGCGGACCGGACCGGGCGGGACGTGACCGTCGTGCACGGGCTGTTGGCCGGGCCGCCACCGACCGACGACGACCAACTGCACACCTTGAACCAGCAACTGAACACACTCGAGCAGGAGGCACGCCAGCCGTGACCAGTGACGACCCCCGACACCAGCCCAGTGCTCCGCAGGACCCGCCGTCCTTCGCCCCCGCCCAGCCGGCACCCGGCCAACAACCGGGCCCCCCGGGGCAGCAGGGCCAGTACCCGGGGCAGCAGGGCCAGTACCCGGGGCCGGGTGC
>JBQDIN010000112.1:6382-9573 GCA_052094425.1 Propionibacteriaceae bacterium | reverse complement strand
CTGGCAGCATGGCCGAAAACGTACCCCGGAAGGAGTCCGATGCCCCACCCATCCTTGATCATCCGACACGGGAGTGTGGTGGATGCGTCCGCCGGCTCCGCCGCACCGGCCGACGTCCTCGTCACCGAGGGCCGCATCCAGGCCGTGGGGACCGACCTGCCCGTCCCCGCGGACGCGACCGAGATCGACGCGACCGGGCTGCACCTGGTGCCCGGCCTGATCGATGCGCACGTGCACGTCACCGCCGGTACCGCCGACCTCGGGGCCCAGCACGAGGACTCGCCCTACTACGTGGCGGCCCAGTCCAGCGCCATTCTGGCCGGGATGCTGCGCCGCGGGTTCACCTCGGTCCGTGACGTCGGCGGCGCCGATCACGGCGTGGCCCGGGCGGTGGACGACGGACTGTGGGCGGGGCCCCGGGTGCACTTCGGCGGCAAGGCGCTCTCGCCCACCGGCGGCCACGCCGACATGCGCGGCCCCGGTCGACAGGTCTGGGACGAGAACACCTGCTGCGCCGGCATCGGCACCGTCGTGGACGGCGTCAGCGAGGTCCGTCGGGCCGCCCGCAACCAACTGCGTACGGGCGCCCACCACGTGAAGGTGATGCTGTCCGGGGGGGTCGCCTCGCCGACCGACCGGGTGGATTCCCTGCAGTTCTCCGCCGAGGAGATCCGTGCGGTCGTGGAGGAGGCGGAGAACGCCAACCGCTACGTGACCGGCCACGCGTACACGGCCGCCGCGGTGAACCGCGGACTCGAGCTCGGGGTCCGTTGCATCGAGCACGGCAACCTGATCGATGAGGAGTCGGTCCGGCTCTTCACTGCGCACGACGCGTTCCTGGTCCCCACCCTGGTCACCTACGAGTACCTGAAGTCCGAGGGCGCCGCCGCCGGCCTCCCGCCGGCCAGCCAGGCCAAGGTGGACCGTGTCCTCACCGCCGGCCTGGTGGCCCTCGAGCTGGCCTGGAAGGGCGGTGTCAAGATCGTCTTCGGCACCGACCTGCTCGGCGGCATGCAGCACCACCAGAGCGACGAGTTCCGGATCCGCGGCCAAGTGATCCCGGCCGCCGAGGTCCTCGCCTCCGCCACCACCGTGGCAGCCGAGTTGCTGGGCCGAGAAGGTGAGCTCGGCGTGATCGCCGAGGGTGCCTGCGCGGACCTGCTGCTGGTCGACGGCGATCCGTTGGCCGACACCGCCGTGCTGGGCGAGCCGGAGAACCACCTGCGCACGGTGATCCAGGACGGCCGGGTCGCGGTACGTGACGGCGAGGTGCTGCCGACCGACGCCGGCCGCAGCGGCGGTCTCGCGTGAGCGCTGGTTCGCTGCTGCTGCGGGACGCCGCGGTCTGGGACGGCGAGACCGACGACCTCATCCGAGCCGACGTCGCCTGCACCGACGGGGTGATCACCGCCATCGAGCCACCGGGCACCCTGACCCCCGACCGCGACGCGGTCGTGCTGGACCTCGACGGTGAGGCACTGCTGCCCGGACTCATCGACGGCCACGTCCACCTAGTCTGGAGCAGTGGGACCGATCCGGCCGACGACGTGGAGCGCGACGGCGAACAACTCACCGCCGTACGGTCGGCGGAGAACGCCCGCGCCCACCTGGCCGCGGGCGTCACCACCATCGCCGACCTAGGCAGCAACTGGGACGTCGCGATCACGGTCGCCACCGCGATCGAGCGCGGACTGATCACCGGCCCGACCGTGCTCGCGGCCGGCCGGACCGTGGCGATGACCGGCGGCCACGACCCCTTCTGGGTGAACATGTGCGACGGCGTGGATGCGGTCACCCGCGGCGTACGGGAGCAGGTGTTCGCCGGCGCCGGGATCATCAAGACCGCCGCCACCGGTGGCGTGTACGGGCGGGCCCACGGCGAGGAGGTCGGCGCCAGCGAGATGACGGCCGAGGAGTTGACCGCTCTGGCCACGGAGACCCGGCGCCGCGGCCTGCAGTCGACCGCGCACGCCCTCGGGACCGAGGGCATCGGCAATGCGGTGCGGGCCGGGGTCGACGTGATCCAACACGGGGTGTTCCTGACCGATGAGATCGTCGCGGAGATGGTCACCCGAGGCACCGCGCTCTCCCCCACGCTGAGCGTCTACCGGACGATCGCGGCGGGGAGTGCTCCCGGTTACGCGGTCGCCAAGGCCGCCGAGGTGGTCAAGGCGCACGACCAGAGTGTCCGGATGGCGTACGCGGCGGGAGTGCCGATCATCGCCGGCACCGACGCCGGCTCGCCCGGAATGCCGCACCCGAGCCTGGCCGGGGAACTGGCCGCGCTGGCCGACGTGGGGCTGTCCGGCGTGGACGTACTGAAGGCCGCCACGTCCCGGGCCGCCGACGCCCTCGGAGCGACCAACCGGGGCCGGATCCGCGTCGGCGCCGTCGCCGACCTGATCACCGTGCCCGGGCACCCGCTGGCCGACCCCACCCTGGCCACTTCCCCCTCGCGAGTGATCAAGTCCGGCAGGCTCACCAAAGGTAGCCTTACCTAACTGCTAGGGTGTCGGTCGTCCCGCTCACGACCGCCGAAGGAACCACCCATGCGCCGACTCGCCGCCGTCACGGCAGCCCTCGCCCTCGCCCTGACCGCCTGCGCCAACACCGCCGACACGGCCTCGACCCCCGCCGCCGACGAGGAGTGGACCTACACCACCGGCTACGGCAACTCGATCACCCTGGACGCCCGACCCGAGGTGATCGTCACCGACGCCTACAGCGCCGCAGCCCTGTGGGAGTACGGGATCCGCCCCGATGCCGTGTTCGGGTACGGCCTGGAGGAGGAGGCCCTCAACTCCCTGGGAAATGCCGACCGGGACAGCATGGAGGTCGTCGGCGAGGGCGGCGAACTGAGCGTGGAGAAGCTGGCCGCCCTGCAGCCGGACCTGGTGATCGGCTACGGCAACGTCGACAACCCCACCTCGTGGACCTGGTGGGACGAGGACGTGGCCACCCAGGTGAACGAGGTCGCCCCCTTCGCCGGGGTGAACTTCTCCGGTCGGCCCACCGTCGACGTGATCGAGGAGTACGCCGGCCTCGCCGAGGCCCTCGGCGCGGACGTGGCCGCCAGCGACGCGGCATCCGCCCAGGAGGACTTCGACACCGCCAGCGCCACCCTCGAGGCGACGCTGGCCGAGAAGTCGGACCTGACCACCATCGCCCTGAACGGCGACACCTCGGCCCTG
>JBQDIN010000112.1:0-6282 GCA_052094425.1 Propionibacteriaceae bacterium | reverse complement strand
GCCCTGAACGGCGACACCTCGGCCCTGTACGCCGGCACCACCCGCCTGAGCCAACTCGGGTTGCTGGAGGAACTCGGCGTGAACCTGGTCGGCCCGGAGGGCGAGGGCTGGGCCGAGCTCAGCTGGGAGAAGGTACCCGACTACCCCGCCGACGTCGTCCTGGCCTACGCCGCCTCCGCCGAGGTCTTCGCCGATTCTCCGGTCTACACCTCGCTGCCGGCGGTACAGGCGGGCCAGGTCACCCCGTGGGACGACAAGAGCCCGAACACCTACGTCCACTACGCCGCCTGGCTGAACGAGCTGAACGAGACCTACGCGGCGGCGGAGAAGGTCACCGACTGACAATCGTCCCGCGTAGGATGCAGGCCAACCCGCACCCAACGACAGGACTGACCCGATGAAGATCGCCGTCGCCGGTACCGGGTACGTCGGGCTCTCGCTCTGCGTGCTCCTCGCCCAGCACAACGAGGTCGTCGGCTTCGACATCGATGCCGATCGGGTTGCGGAGTTGAACGCCCGCCGCAGCCCGATCACCGATCCGGACATCAGTGAGTTCCTGGCCACGAAGGAGCTCGATCTGTCCTTCACCACGACCAAGGAGGACGCGTACGTCGGGGCGGACTTCGTGGTGATCGCCACGCCGACCGACTACGATTCGGAGACGAACTACTTCAACACCGCCACCGTCGAGGGTGTGGTCGCCGACGTGCTGCAGACCAACCCGACCGCGGCGATGGTGATCAAGTCCACCATCCCGGTCGGGTTCATCAGCCGGATCCGCGAGACCTCCGAGATCCCTGCGGACCGGCTGTTCTTCTCCCCGGAGTTCCTCCGGGAGGGACGGGCGCTGTACGACAACCTGCACCCGTCGCGGATCGTCGTCGGCCACACCGGGGCCACCGCGACGGACTTCGCGGACCTGCTGTTGGCCGGATCGCTGGACCCGGACGTCCCGGTCCTACTCACCGACAGCACCGAGGCAGAGGCGATCAAGCTGTTCGCCAACACCTACCTGGCGATGCGGGTGGCCTACTTCAACGAACTCGACTCCTTCGCCGCCACCCACGGACTGAACACGCGTCAGATCGTCGACGGGGTCGGACTAGACCCGCGGATCGGCACCCACCACAACAACCCGTCCTTCGGGTACGGCGGCTACTGCCTGCCCAAGGACACCAAGCAGTTGTTGGCCAACTACGCCGACGTACCGCAGACCCTGATGCAGGCGATCGTGGACTCCAACGCCACCCGGATGGACTTCATCGCCGGCGAGGTGCTGCGCCGCAACCCGGCCCGCGTCGGAGTGCACCGGTTGATCATGAAGGCCGGGTCGGACAACTTCCGGGAGAGCAGCGTCCTGGGTGTGGTCGACCGGCTCCGTACGCACGGCATCGACATCGTGATCTACGAGCCCACCCTCGACGCCGACACCTTCCACGGTGTCGCGGTGACGGCGGACTTCGAGCACTTCACCGCCACCAGTGACGTGATCATCGCCAACCGGCACGCAGCAGAACTCGACTCAGTGCGGGACAAGGTCTACTCCCGCGACCTGTTCGGTACCAACTGACCCTCGCCCCTCACGCCGGCACTCTCAGCCCGACACCCTCAACCCGGCACCCGCAGCCCGTCCAGGTGGGCGGCCAGGACCTGCTTGGCCAACTGTGGGTCGAGGAGTTCGGGGTGCAGGGCCGCCCGCCAGGTCAGTCCGTCGACCAGGGCGGCCAGTCGTGCCACCTCCACGTCGAGGTCGAGCTCCGGATCCAGGGCCCGGTGTCGGGCCGCCCCGGCGAGGATCTGCTCGACGAGGCGAGCGGACCCCGCCGCCGACCGGGCTGAGCGTCGGGCCAGGTTCGCATCGGTGCGGGCTGCGGTCTCGAACTCCACCCAGACGACCGTCTCGTCGCGGCGCCGCTCGTCCAACGGCAGCAACTCACACAGCACCTCCATCACCGCGGTTCGCCGCCGCTCCGCACTCAGGGAGCCGTTGGCCAGGTCATCGGAGAGCTCCTCCAACCGGGCGACCACCCTGCCCTGCACTCGCTCCACCATGGTGTCGAAGGCAAAGGCCAGCAACTCCTCGCGGCTGCCCAGGAAATGCCGGACCGACCCGATGGCCAACCCGGCTTCCTCGGCCACATTGCGCAAGGTGGCCCCGGTGAACCCGTCTCGGCGCACCACCCGGAACAGTGCGGTGGCCACCTGCTCCCGGCGTTCCTGTGGGTCGATGATCTTCGGCACGGTTCCTTTATAGCAGACCTGTGCTAACGTTTTAGCATGGACTTGCTAAAAAACTACTGGCCCGTTCTCGCGGTGATCCTGCTCGTCGTCGTGGTGGTCCGGCGACTCCGCGGTGAACCCCTGGACCTGAAGGACGCCCTGGCGTCCCCCGCGATCCTGCTCTTCCTCGGCCTCCGCGCCATCGCCGAGGCGCACCCGACCTCCGTGGACCTGGCGTGGCTCGCCGTACTCTCCGTGGTCAGCATTCTGTTCGGAGCGGCCCGGTCGGCGACGACCGTGATCGAACGGCGCAATGATCAACTCATCCAGCGCTACCGCTGGCGCACCTTCGGCCTGATGGTGGGTTCCCTGGTCGCCAGCCTGGGCCTGGGCCTGCTCGCCCAACGGATGGGGATGCACGAAGCGGCCCGACCGCTGACGTTCAGTATCGGGATCGGCCTGGCCGGAGAATCGGCCGTCACCCTGCTCCGGGCCGCGCGGCACTAGGGGGCAACCAGTGGCAACTAGGCTCGGGGCATGCGACTCCTCGACGTGGTCCGCCTCCCGCCCGTGATCGCTGCCACCGCGGGCGTGACCCAATGGCTCCTGACCCGCAACTCGTCCACCCCCCGCGCCTCGACCAGTGTCGTCGGGGCGGCGGTGGCAGCGACCGGGGTCGCTGTCGCCTACGGCGCGACCCGCGTGTTCGCGCCGGCGGAGACCACCGTCAGCCCGCTGGCCCCCGAGGAGGCCTCCACCCTCGTCACCGGTGGGGTGTTCGCCCGGACCCGCAATCCCATGTACCTGGGCATGGCGTTGGTCCTGGTCGGCCACGCCGTCCACCGCCGCCGGGTCCGTGCGCTGCTCCCGGTGGCCGCCTTCGTCGGCGTCATCGATCGCTTCCAGATCGCCCGCGAGGAGCGCGCGCTGCTGGACAACTTCGGCCGCGACTACGTCGCCTACACCGCCCGCGTCCCCCGCTGGATCAACGCTGGTTGAGCCTGTCGAAACCCCTCAGCGATTTCGACAAGCTCAATCAACGTGGTGTTCAGCGGTAGTGCTCGTCGACGAGGATCTGCATCGCCTCGGCGGCGGGGTCGCGCAGCGAGTTGGCGCTGAAGAAGATGTCGCCGTGCACGCCGCCGACCTGGTCGTTCAGGGTGAGGTGGTTGCTCAGTTCGGCCGGGTCCTCCCAGCCCTCCTCGCCGACCCGGTACGCAGCCTGGCCGATGTAGAGGCGTACGTCGGTGTCCTTCGCCACCTCGGACCACCACGGCACCAGGGCCGCGTAGTCGGCAGCGGAGTGGCCGATCTGCCAATAGACCTGCGGGGCCAGGTAGTCGACCCACTCCTCGGTGACCCAGCGCCGGCTGTCGGCGTACAACTCGTCGTAGGCCTGCAGTCCCTTGGTGGCCGAACCCTCGGGATCGGTGCCGTCGTTGCGCCAGATGCCGAACGGGCTGATGCCGAACTGGACCTCCGGCTTCACCGCATCGATCCGCTCGCCCATCTCCTGCACCAGCAGGTCGACGTTGTTGCGGCGCCAGTCGGCGATGTCGTCGAAGCCCTCGCCGTGCTCGGCGTACGTCTCGGCGTCCGGGATCTCCTCGCCCTCGATCGGGTACGGGTAGAAGTAGTCGTCGAAGTGCACCCCGTCGATGGCGTAGCTCTCGACCGCGTCCATGATCGCGTCCTCGACGAACGCCCGCGCCTCGGGCACCCCGGGGTTGTAGTACACCCGGTCGCCGTGCTCGAAGGTCCACTCCGGATGCTGGCGAGCCGGGTGGTCCTCGACGAGTTGGTCGAGACCGCCGCTCATGGTGACCCGGTACGGGTTGAACCAGGCGTGGAACTCCAGGCCGCGCTCGTGCGCCGCCTCGACGGCGAACTCCAGCGGGTCGTAGCCGGGATCCTCGCCCTGGGTGCCGGTCAGCCACTTCGACCACGGCTCGTGCTCCGACGGCCAGAAGGCGTCCGCGGTCGGGCGGACCTGGACGAACACCGCGTTCAACTCCAGCTCGACGGCCTCGTCATAGAAGGCGATCAGCTCCTGCTTCTGGGTCTCCACGTCGAGTCCGGCCTCGCTGGGCCAGTCGATGTTGGACACACTCGAGATCCAGGTACCACGCATGTCGGACTCCGGTTCCTCGCAGTCACCGCCCCCGTGGGCGGCCGCCGGTTGGGCGACGGCCGCGAGCACCAGGGCGAGGGCGGCCAGCAGGCCGGGCCACCTCCCTCGACGCCGGCGGGAACGCATCGGGCGGGGGTACGGGCGGCTCACGGGTAATCACTCCTGGTCGATTCCGGACCTGCTGGGTCACCCTCGAACGTGTCGAAGATCGCCGCCGCCCGCAACCCCGCCTGCCGCTACCGGAAGTAGAGCGCCGAGCGGCCAGCACCACCACCTGCAGATCCCCGATAGGGGAGAACGATCGCTACGACGGGTCGTCCTCATCGGACCGCGGTGGCAGACCGGACTTGATTCTCGCCACTGTTCAACGAACCTTCCCAAGACGCAGGGTCCGTGGGGGCGCCATCCGCTTCGATCGCTGCCTCTCCGAGTAGCGCGAGGAGGTCATCACCATCTGGGCGTCGACGCGCGGCGAAGTTGTTCATGACCCCTTCTTCCGCAATCTGCCTTCGGCCGGGTTCACGAACACTGCCCCGACAGGCTCGAACACTGATTGCCAAGTGGCCAGCAGCCCCTCCCTGAGGGAGGAATCCATGTCCCCGTAGTCGGGCGGGGCCTCGGCCAGGCCAGGTACTTCGCCCACGAAGAAGGACGGACTCTGCCGTCAGAGACAACTGGGCACCAGGATGTGGCCACATGACAAGGCTGAGACTAACGAGACCGCCATCCGTCCCCGGAACGGAACTCCCGACCGACCATGCGGTGAGCGATGTTTCCCTCTCCTGTCCAGACCACTTCAAGCTCCGCACACCGTGCACTACGAGGACCCCAGTATTGGCATCACGGAGCTGAAGTGCTTGTCGTAGTTCGAACAGGACCCCTGCGACTCCGACGAGTGCGTCCAGCCGGACATCGAGAACCTGAGCCTCCTACAATGCGTCGACCTCTGTCAGCGGATTCATCTCCGGCAGCGAGACATACCCCCAACGACCAGGACCCGGACGCAGAAGATCCTCGACCCTCATCGCGCTAGCGGGATGTGCGAGTAGGGGGGCGCGTTCAAGAGTGTTTGTCGTGGCTTGACGAAGGACATAGGGACACCCCCTGTGAGTACGGGCACTACCTCGGACCACCGCACATGCTGTGTTAACTCTGACTTGCCGCTCATCCATCTCCCAACCATCCACGACAGTCTTCAAGCATGCTCATCGCCCCCATGCGATCTTTGTGGACTAGATCGCCCAAGGAGAGGCCAGCGTCGAGGCACTTGACCATGAGTTCAACTGTGGGGCGGTCGAACCCTCGCACCATGACTCTGGATGGGTCAAGGAGAAGAACGCCGATCGACGATTCGGGTAGCCAATGTTCACGTAGACGGACAGCTTGTTCGTAGGTGAGGTCCGGGATTTCGATGGACCAGTACTCATTATTGGTCATCTATTCCTCATTCATTTTCCGATTCACTGCAGAAGGAAATCGTAGGTTCCGAGTGGGCATCACGACTTGCAGTCATCCACCGCGTCGGTCCCCATGTTAGAACATAGAGGACATTCACGCCGTTGGTGATCTGCTGCACTTTGCGCCACCCCCATCGGCGGCCAGGGCATCGCGAGTCGTTCATCTTGAAACCTTCCGGGCAGAGCGCATGCTCAAGTGTCCCGACTATGGCATAAGCGCCCTATGTACTCGTTCCATCGCGCGAAAGTAGGTGCGGCACTGCTCAAGAATCTTCTCATCGCCAGGATCCGCCACCTGCAGATTGGCTAAGCGAAGAGACAGATGAGATAACTCGTTCTCCCGTGGAAGACTAGGACTTGCGCCGCTAAGCACTGAGCTCACAACCCCGGCATAGAACCCGTCCGCCTCCAACAAATCGAACAGCCAGTTGGACAGGTCGTCGTCCTGCGGGTGTGGCGGAAACGGTAGGGGCT
>JBQDIN010000111.1:0-9625 GCA_052094425.1 Propionibacteriaceae bacterium | reverse complement strand
TCCTCGATCGCGGCGCGCGTCGCGGAGACGGCGTCCTCGATCCGGTGCTTCTTCTCCTTGAGCTCGACCTCGGTGGCCGCGCCGACCTTGATCACGCAGACGCCGCCGGCGAGCTTGGCGACCCGCTCCTGCAGCTTCTCCCGATCCCAGTCGGAGTCGGTCCGCTCGATCTCGGCGTTCAGCTGGGTCACCCGAGCGGCGACCTCCTCCGATGTCCCGGCACCGTCGACGAGCGTCGTGTCGTCCTTGGTGACGAGGACGCGACGGGCGCGACCGAGCACCTCGAGCCCGACCTGGTCGAGCTTGAGGCCGACCTCGGGGGCGACGACCTGGCCGCCGGTGAGGATCGCGATGTCCTCGAGCTGCGCCTTGCGCCGATCACCGAAGGCCGGGGCCTTGACCGCGACCGAGGTGAAGGTGCCACGGATCTTGTTCACGACCAGGGTGGAGAGCGCTTCGCCGTCCACGTCCTCGGCCACGATGAACAAGGTGCCCGAGGCACCGATGACCTTCTCCAGCAGGGGAAGCAGGTCGTTCATCGAGCTGATCTTGCCCGAGTGGATGAGGATGTACGGGTCGTCGAGGACCGCTTCCATCCGCTCGGCGTCAGTCACCATGTAGGGCGACAGGTATCCCTTGTCGAACTGCATTCCCTCGGTGAACTCGAGCTCGGTGCCGAAGGTCTGCGACTCGTCGACGGTGATCACGCCGTCCTTGCCGACCTTGTCGAAGGCGTCGGCGATCAGGGTGCCGATGACCTCGTCGCGGGCGGAGATGGTGGCCACGTGGGACATGTCCTGGGTGGTCTGCACCTCCCGGGCGATCTCCTGGAGACGATCGATGACGGCCGAGACGGCCGCGTCGATGCCCCGCTTGAGGCCGACCGGGTTGGCCCCGGAGGCAACGGCCTTGAGGCCCTCGTGCACCAGGGCCTGGGCGAGCACCGTGGCGGTGGTCGTCCCGTCACCGGCGACGTCGTTGGTCTTGGTGGCCACCTCCTTGGCGAGCTGGGCGCCGAGGTTCTCGTACGGGTCGTCGAGCTCGACCTCGCGGGCCACGGTGACACCATCATTGGTGATGGTGGGCGCGCCCCACTTCTTGTCCAGCACGACGTAGCGACCCTTCGGGCCGAGGGTGACCTTCACTGTGTTGGCGAGGGTGTCGACACCACGCTCGAGCGAGCGGCGTGCCTCCTCGTCGAACTGAAGAATCTTTGGCATGTGTGTCCTTCTTCTGTTCTACGCGGGTTACTTGCTGACGACCGCGAGGATGTCGCGGGCGTTGAGCAACAGGAGATCCTGGCCGTCGTACTTGACCTCGGTACCGCCGTACTTGCTGAAGATGACGACGTCGCCCTCGGCGACGTCAACCGGGACGCGGTTGCCGTTGTCGTCAACCCGGCCGGGGCCGATCGAGAGGACCTTGCCCTCCTGCGGCTTCTCCTTGGCGGTATCCGGAATGACCAGGCCGGAAGCGGTGGTCTGCTCGGCCTCGAGCGGCTGAACGAGGATGCGATCCTCGAGCGGCTTGATCGTGACTGCCACGTCAAACCCCTTTCACATTGTCGATGTTTGATGAGAGTTTCCTGGCCGGGGCGTCGTCGCGGGTGCCGTCCCGTCCGATTGGCACACTCACAGGGAGAGTGCCAACTCCGACATTAGCACTCGCTCCCCCCGAGTGCCAGAAGAGGTCCACAGTTCACACCACTCCGGTCGACGGCGGAATTCAGGTACCCGGTCGCGAGCGTTCGCGGCTACGGTGACGCGATGCGCTATCTCCCCGGCGACCTGCTGCTTCGAGCCCACCGGTGGCGGGGGCCGGTCCTGCGGGTGGCTCCACGGATGGTCTACCTGCTCGGCCCCGAGGCGAACCGCTTCATCTTCGCCCACTCCGACCTGTTCCGGTGGCGGGAGGCCTTCGCCGGCCTGGTTCCGGTGGATGGGGAGACCTCACTGATCGTCAGCGACGGCACCGACCACGCGCGCCGGCGTCGACTCGTCCAACCCGCGATGCACCACCGGCAGGTGCAGCAGTACGTGGCGACGATGGCCGAGCAGGCCGACCTGGCCCTGGACGCGTGGCAGCCGGCCAGCCGGGTCGACGCCTACCAGGCCTTCCGGGCCGCGATCCGGCGCAGCACGCTGTCCTCACTCTTCGGGCCGGACCTGGCCGCCGACGCGGACTTCTTCGGCGACGAACTGCAGGAGCTCCTCGACCTGGTCGACCGACTCCCCCAGTTCGTCGCCCAGCACCGCAGGTGGCGCACCCCGCGGTGGCGCCGGGCGATGCGGGCCCGGAAGCGAGTGGACGAGCGGATCCACGCCGAGATCGCCCGAGTCCGTGCCGGGGAGGTCACCGGCGACGATCACGTCCTCGCCACCCTGGTGCACGGCCGGGACTCCCACGGTGACGGCGGCTTGAGCGACCAGGAGGTCCGCGACCAGGTGGTCACCCTGATCGCGGCCGGGTACGAGACCACCAGCGCGGCGATGGCGTGGTTGGTGCATGCGCTGCTCACCCACGCCGAGGTGTGGCACCGCGCCCGGGCCGAGGAACAGGAAATACTGGCCGGCCGAGCGCCCGAGCCAGCCGACCTGAAGCAGTTGGACTACTTGTCCCAAGTGGTGCAGGAGACCCTTCGGCTGTCCCCGCCGGCGGTGATCTCGGCCCGGATGACGGCCGAGGAGTTCACCTTCGCCGGCGAGACGATCACCCCGGGCACGATGGTGCTGCACAGCGCGTACGTCACCCACCGCCTGCCGGAGGTGTGGGCCGATCCGCTGGCCTTCCGCCCCGAGCGATGGGACACGACCCGAGCGGGCCACCGCAAGCCGAGCCCGGCGGAGTTCCTGCCCTTCGGTGGTGGGACGCACCGATGCATCGGCGCCACGATGGCCACCACGGAACTCACCGTGATGTTGGCGCGACTGCTGTCCCGGGTCGCGGAGTCCGGCCTCGAGTTGAGCCTGCCCAAGCAGCGGATCGTCGCGACGAGTTTCGCGGCGATGCGCCCCAAGCACGGCCTCCTCGTCGACGTCGACCGCGCGGGGTGAGCCGGGCGACACCCGCCCTCACTACAGTGCATCCGTGCAGAAGACCCGACATGCTTCGCCGTGGTTGCGCCGTGGCGTGATCATCGGCCTCGTCCTGCTCGTCCTGGTGGGCGGGGTGCTGATCGCCCGGAACCGGCTGCTCCCGGCCGAGGAGACCTGGCGCATCACGATCGACCGGGCCCAGAGCGTGCTGGACAGCAACGAGCGGCAGATCCTGCTCTGGAGCGGTGGCGGCGACCTCATCGTGCTGGACCGCGGGACCGGGGAGGTCGCCTTCCGGCTTCCCCTCGGCGCCCCCGTACAGAACGCCGCCCTGCTCGAGTCCGGGGTGATGGCTCACTGGAAGGAGCCGGGCGCCGAGGAGGCCACCCTCGGGGTGGCCACCGGCCCGGACGACTGGTTGTGGCAGGAACAGGTGCCCGACGGCCGAGCGAACGTGATCGGGGTCGATGCAGCATCGGACCGGATGGTCCTGGCGCGCCCTGGGGACGACGCGGTGCTGCAGGGTCTGGACGCGGGTACGGGTGAGGTCGCCTGGTCGAAGTCGGCCAAGTTCCACTCCGGCTGGCTCGGCCCGTTGGACCCCCGGCACGCCTTCTTCGACCAGACCCAACTCGGAGTGCAGGAGGCCGACGGACACTGGAGTCTGCTCTCCACCGGCGACGGATCGGTGACGGCCGACCTCGGCGCCGTCGAGCCGCTGACCTGGCAGGACCATGTCGTCGGCAACCTGGTGGCGGATGGTTTCCGGCCCGCGGTCTTCCTGGCGGGCAAGTGGCAACTCGTGGACTGGCAGGCCGACACTCCCGAACCTGAGTGCCGGTGGCTCCAACCCGCTGCCGACGTGGGCTGGCTGGACTACTTCTTGGGCGGACAGCGCCACATCCGTCCGGTGGACCTCGGCACCGGGGTGGCCGGACCGACCCAGAAGCGCGGCCAGTCCGCCCTCTCGGAGGACTACCCGCCGGCTCGACTCGGCTTCCAGGACATGGGGATGGTGAACCGCTTGGTGGACTCCACCGGCCGGACGGTGTGGAGTCATACCGGCCGCGCCAAGCTCTACCCGGGACCGGACGGCGCAGTCGCGATCCGCGACACCGACACCCTCACCGAGGTGGTCGCCGGATCGGGTTCGGTGCGCCGGCTCGAGTTGGTGTCGGCCACCGGCGAGATCCTCGCCGAGGCCACAGGGAAGTCCTCCGACACCACAGTCGTGCACCACCTCTCCGGCGACCGTGGTGCGGTGTTCGTGATCGAGGACGAGATCATCCTCCTCGGCCGCTGAAGCCCGCCCACCCGCCGTCGGTCGTACGCTGGCTCCGATGACGAAGGAGGCGCCATGGCCGAGGAGACGGTGACGAGCATCCGGGCCGAACTGGCCGAGCTCGAGGATCCGAAGCTGCGTGCCGCGAACGAGCGGCGCGGCGACGACCACGGCGTGAACCTGTCCAGGGTCCGGGCGATCGCGAAGCGACTGAAGACCCAGCACGAACTCGCGCGGGAGCTGTGGGCGACCGATGACACCGCGGCCAGGCTGTTGGCGTTGTTGATCTGCCGGCCGAAGGCCTTCGAGCAGGACGAGTTGGACACCATGCTGCGGGAATCCCGAGCACCGAAGGTGCAGGACTGGCTGGTCAACTACGTGGTGAAGAAGAGCCCGCACGCGGACGATCTGCGGGTGGCCTGGTTCTCCGACTCCGACCCGTGGGTGGCCAGTGCCGGCTGGGCGCTGACCAGCGATCGGGTGGCCAAGCGACCCGACGGACTGGCCCTGCCCGGCCTGCTGGACACCATCGAGACCGAGATGGCCGGGGCCCCGGATCGGCTGCAGTGGGCGATGAACACCACCCTCGCCTTCATCGGTATCGAGCACCCGCCGCTGCGGGACCGCGCGCTCGCCATCGGCGAACGGCTCGGCGTGCTCGAGGACTACCCGACGCCGCCGAACTGCACCTCGCCGTACGCGCCGACCTGGATCAACGAGATGGTGCGTCGGAAGGGCTGACCGGACCGGTCTCCGGTTCCGGCCAATGGGTCCTGAGTTCACTGGGGGCGGGAGTTGTGGTCAGCTGAGTTCGTCCGGCGCACCACCAGAACGCGCGATCCCGCCGGTGTCCGGGTGATCATCAAGGTCGCTGCTGCGTCGCCCCGGGGCTTCAGCCGGCGCCGCAGCTGGGCGGGGTCGACGTCGACGCCGCGCTTCTTGATCTCCAGCGTGCCGATGCCCCGGTCGGTGACCCAGCGGCGCAGCACCTTCTCCTTGTAGGGCAGGACTTCGAGGACCTCGAATGCCTCGGCGAAGGGAGTGCGGACGAGGTCCGGCCCGGTCAGGTAGGCGATCGAGCCGTCGAGGAGCGAGGCCCCGAGGTCCGCACCCAGTCGGGAGATTCCCCCGGCCCGGATCACGGCCCCGTCCGGCTCGTACACGTAGCGGTCGGGTGCGGTGACCGACAGTTGATCACCGCGTCCGTGCACGACCATTCGGTGGTCGGGCAGCAACAACGCGGCGGTGGCGTCCGCCTCGGCCCCCGTACCGGCCCACAGGCACACCTCCACGGTGTCGCCACGGTGCGTGACCCACTCCGCCTCCACCCCGTCCGGGATCAGGCTGTGCGGCAGCGCCGGCCCCAACTTGACCCCGGCCACCCGGGTCCCGTCCAGCAGGGAGGTGACGAGATCCCAGCCCGGACTGAAGTCCTCGACCCGCCAGAGTCGGCCCCGGTCGGAGCGTCGGGCCGGGTCGCAGTAGACGCCGGCGTCGGCGGGCAGGTCGGCGAGCACCTCCGCCGCATCCCCGACCACCACGCGTACCGGCGGACCGCCCGCGGTGGTTGCCCGCGCGAGGTTGGCCGCGGCGACCTCAGCCGTCGCCGGGTCGACCTCAACCGCGGTCACCGCCAGGCCGGCCCTCGCCATCGCCATCGCGTCGGTACCGATCCCGCAGCCCAGATCGACGACGTGGCTGACTCCGGCCGCGAGAAACCTCTGGGCGTGGTGCGCGGCGACCTCCGGCCGGGTGGCCTGCTCCAGCCCGTCCCGGGTGAAGAACAAGTCGTCCGCGGCCGGGCCGAACTTGGCCACCGCCTTGCGCCGCAGCACCGCCTGGGTCGCCGCGGCCGCCGACACCTCGGGCCCGAACCGGCCCCGCAGGCGCTGCACCGCGGCCGGCGAGCCGGGATCCTGCTCCGCCAGCGCCGCGGCCAACGCCTCGGCGGTCAGCGGAGTGGGAAGGTCGGCCATCCACCCATCATCCCCGATCAGTCGTGGCGTTGGACGTAGCGGCGAGCCGCGGCCGGGTGCAGCTCGATCGGGCTGGTGTCGATCAGGCTGGACGGGGTGAGGTACTGGACCCCGGCCGAGGGTTCGGGAACCAGCGCACGGGCGTTGTCGATCAACAGGTCGACCAGGTCGGCGGCGGCCTCGTCGGGCAGATCGGGACGGCAGAGCAGGAAGTTGGACACCCCGAGGGTGCCGACGTCGGCCGGCTGGTCGTACACCTCAGCGGGGATGATCGTGTGTTGGAACACCCCGGCCTGCTGGGCGTTCACCAGGCTGATCGCGTCGGTGAGGTCGATCAACCGGACGTCGATCTGCTCCTGCAGGCCGACGATCTCCGGGGCCGGGATCCCGCCCGACCAGATCAGCACGTCGATCTCCCGACCGGCCAATTGATCAGCCGCAACCGCCAGGTTGAGGTTCACCAATTCGGTGGCCGCCCCCTCTCCGGTCAGCTGCAGTGCGGCCAGCACCCGAGTGGAGGTCCCCGCAGTCCCCGACCCCGGCGCGCCGATGGAGATCCGGGTGCCGACGAGGTCGGCGTGGGTCCGGATCGGGCTGTCCGCGGGCACGAAGCACTGCAGATAGTTCTGGTACACGCGGCCGATGGCGTACGGGGTCCACTCGCTGAGCGCGGCCGAATCGGCCAGGCACATCCCCAGGTGCGCCTCCCCCGATTCGAGCAGCCGCAGGTTCTCCACGCTCCCGTCGGTGGTCAGCGCCTCGGCGGCGACCGCGATGTCGGCCCCGATCAGGGCGTCGGCGAGCAGTTGGCCGAACTGGATGTAGGTGCCGCCCGGCTCGCCGCAGGCGATCCGGAGGGAGCCGACCGCCTCCCCCGCGTCCGTCCCGCACCCACCCAGCCCCACCGCGAGCCCGAGGCCGCCCGCCCCGAGCAGTGCCCGCCGTCGACTGATGGCGCTCCCGAGCACGCGTTGAACGCCACATCGGTCGGTATCAGGGCGTCGCATGTCCACCCCCGAACTCGAGGGACACCCGCAGGCCACCCTCCGGCGCTCGGTCGACCACCGCCGTACCGGCGTTGCCGCGGGCCAACTGGTCGACGATCGCCAGACCCAGTCCGGTCCCCTGCTCGCCCCGATGCCGGGACGACCGCCAGAACCGCTTCGTCACCTGGCTGATCTCCTCGTCGTCCAGCCCCGGACCGTCGTCACTGACCGAGATCCGGATCCGCTCCCGGCCGACCACGTTGCGCACGGCCACAGTGACCGTGGCACCCGCACCGGCATACTTCAGCGCGTTCTCGATCACCGCGCCGAGCATGTCGTCGAGGTCGGAGCGGCGACAGTCCAGCCGCACTTGATCTATCCCGGTCACGTGCAGTTCGGCCCCTGCATGGGCGGCATGGTCCTGCCATCGCCGCTTCACCTCCGACAGCGACAGCATGATCGAACGCCGTTCGGGTGGGCGGACGGCCGCGACGGCCGTACCGGCGGTGGTCGCACTCGCCCGGTGCTCGGCCTCGGCCAGCACCAACAGGCGATCCAGGGTGTGTTCCAGCCGGTCGAGGTCGTCGGTCACCGCGGCCAGGGTCTGCTGCTCCACCCCGGCATCCACGTTGTCCATGATCGAGTCGACCCGCAGCCGGACGGCCGCCAGGGGATTGCGCAACTGGTGGGAGGCGTCGGCGACCAGGTCGCGCTGCTGCTGCAGGGTCGAGGAGACCGTACGCGCCATCGTGTCGAAGGATCCCGCCAGCCGACGCAGCTCCGGCGGGCCGGTGTGCTCGAGCCCCTCCGGCTGCTTCCCCTCGGCCAACGCCATCGCCGCCTCGTCGAGTTGGCGCACCGGGCGCAACACCCAGCGGGTCCACCACAGTGCGAGGCCGGCCAGCACCGCCATCAGTGCCACCGCCCCGAACAGCAACAACGCCCAACGCCGCGACAGGTCCGCCTTCGCCTCGACGGTGTCCACCCGCATCACCACGGTGCCGCGGCTCAGATCACCGTCGGCCAGGATCGGCGCGGAGATCAGGCTGTGATCGGGTCCCCACGGCCGCAACGGGGGGATGTCCAGCACCGCAAGGTTTCGCCCGGCCACCGCGATGTGTGCCTGCACCTCGTCCGAGGCTGGGTCCAGCTCCCCGGTGCTGGCCACCACCGTTCCGGTCGAGTCGACCACCAGCACGGCCTCGGAGTACAACGCGTGGTAGCGGTTCAGGTGCCGCTCCAGGCCCTTGGCGTCGGGGTTGTCGAGAGCGGAGCGGGCCAGGATGGTGAACCGGTCGATCGAGGCGGACCGTTCCAGAATGAGTCGCTGGGTGCGATCACTGGCGATCACGGTCAGGGCCGGCACGGCCAGGGCGACGACGGCCAGGAACAGGCAGATCATCAAGGGGACCAGCACCCGGCTGCGCATCTCAGACCTCGAGGCGGTAGCCGAAGCCGCGAATGGTGCTGATCACCCCGCCCACCGGCAACTTGCCCCGCAACTGGGTCAGGTGCACGTCGAAGGACCGGGAGGCAGCGACGAACGCGTCCCCCCACACCTCGTCCAGTATCTGCTCCCGGCTGACGGCCGCCCCCGGGCGTCGGGCGAGGGCCGCCAGCAGATCGAATTCCTTGGTGGTCAGGGAAATGTCGGCACCATCGTGGCTGACCGTACGGGAGCGCAGA
The DNA here is from genome assembly GCA_052094425.1 of Propionibacteriaceae bacterium. Lineage (GTDB taxonomy): Bacteria > Actinomycetota > Actinomycetes > Propionibacteriales > Propionibacteriaceae > Microlunatus. Next base: position 660 of record JBQDIN010000111.1, on the reverse strand, counting down.
TCGATCTCCAGGCCGGAAGCCTGCACCACCTCGGCGGCGGCCTGGGGTTCCAACCGGCGGCGGGCGACCGCGTCCACGCGGGCGAGGAGTTCGTTCATCCGGACCGGTTTGACCAGGTAGTCGTCCGCGCCCAGGTGTAGGCCGCGCACGGTGGAGCGTTCGTCGCCCTGGGCGCTGACGATCAACACCGGCATCTCGCTCACCTGTCGGAGTTGGCGCAATGTGTCGAACCCGTCGCCGTCCAGCAGTCCGAGGTCGAGCAGCAGCACGTCATGATCACGGTGCTGCAGGAGTACGTCGCTGCCTCGCGCCACCGCGACGGCCTCGTGGCCACGGCTGCGCAACACCTGGCACAGTGCGCCGGCCACGGACTCGTCGTCCTCGGCGACGAGGATCCTCATGGGGGCTCATCCTAGTGGGGTGTCCCCCAATGACGCGGTCTCAGTTGAGGTCGGGGTGGCCGCGTTGTCGGAACCGGGTGTGCTGCCTGGGTCTTCGGTCCGGATCCACCCTGGTTGGTGGGAACACGTGCGGGAGACCCCGATGATCAAGGGCGATGGTCCACCTGCTGCCTTCGGGGCCGCCTGGGTCGGGTTCGACAACCTTGTGGTGGTGCGGACACAACAGCGCACCGTTGTGGAGGGTGGTCTCCCCACCCAG
>JBQDIN010000110.1:0-9762 GCA_052094425.1 Propionibacteriaceae bacterium | reverse complement strand
GAGGCCAGGTTGTGTGGGTTGGCGTTGACGGCGACGGCGTCGCAGTTGGCGAGGATGGTGTCCGGGTATCGGGGTGCGTCCGGGTCGCGGATCGGGCAGGAGGAGTTGCGGGGGTTTCGGTGGTCGGAGCGGGATTCGGGGGTGGTGGATGTGCGGATCCGGTTGCCGAAGGAGGAGGCTGCGGTCGTGTTGGCTGCGGTGCAGGCGGCGAAGGACCAGCACGGCACCCCGCCCCCGCCGGCCGATTCAGGCGAACAGACCACCGACACCGAAGGGGCGGCTGAGGATTCGGATCGGGTGGATGCGACGCCGACGTACGCGTTGGTCGATGCCGTGCTGGACCTGGCGCGGGACTATCTCGCGATGGCTCCGGCGGACCGCTCGGGTGAGGACCGGACGATGGTGGTGGTCCAGGTCGCGGCTGACCACCTCGCCGCCAGTCCCACCCCCGCGACTCCGGCCGCCGCTAGTCCCACCCCCGCCAGCCCGGCGGCCGACAGGCCAGCCTCCGCGGGGTCGGGTCGAGGTGGAGACGTTCCCGCGGGAACGTTTTTCGATCCGCTCGACGACCCGGGATCGGCGGCGACCGACGACGAGGCCGAAGAGCCAAGCACTCGAGCCGAAGAGCCCATCCATGGACCCGAGAACGTTCCCGCGGGAACGTTTGCGGGCTCGTCCGACGGCGCCGGATCGTTGGCAGCACCGGAGCCGACCTCGCCGGAGCCGGTGTGTCAGGTGCAGGGGGTGGGTGGGATCGAGCCGGAGACCGCCCGGAAACTGGCGTGTGACAACGACCTCCTCGGCGCGGTCGTCGACGCCCACGGTGACGTCCTCGCGCTCGGTCGGAACCGCCGACTCGTGTCGCGGGCGCAGCGCCGGGCGTTGATGATCCGTGACCACGGGATGTGTCAGTACCCGGCATGCCACCAGACCCGCTATTTGAAGGCGCACCACATCCGGCATTGGGTCGACGGCGGCCCCACCGATCTCGACAACCTGGTCCTGGTGTGTCAGTTCCACCACACCGCCGTCCACGAAGGCCGGATGACCATAATCCCCACCGCAGCTGTCGACGACACCGACACCGCCATTGCTGGGAGGCCGGGTCGACGGTACGAGTTCCGGATGCCCGACACCACCGAACCCCGGCCCTGGTGGGACGCCCACGGCCTCACCGCCCACCTCACCCGCCACGGCGGAGAGACCACCGAGCAGCAAGCCGACCTCGCGGCCCGGATCGCCGCCGTCGACGACTGGGACCACCCCGACGCCGCCCGGATCCGACCCGGCTGGGCCGGAGAACCCTTCGACCTCCACGCCTGCGTCGAGGCCCTCTTCGGGATAGAACTCCCCGACAAGGACACCCACCAACTCGCCGCCTGACTGCGGGCGGCCCCATGGCCCCACTCTATGCATCTCGCATATATTGATGGCATGGAGCCACCTCTCGAGACAGCCATCAACGAATGGCATGCCAGCGTGAACGAGGCCGACGAGAAGCGGGCCGCACAAGCGGTCGGGGACCCGATCGTCGTACTGGGCCCCAAGGGCGCAGGACCGATCACCCCGGGGCGGTTCGCCGACTGGGTGACCCACTCCGGAATCACCTTGGTCCCACGGTCCTGGCATCCGGTCAGTGATCGACTCATGGTCGTCGAGGAGGACGCCACCTGGCCCGACAGCAAGGGCCCGGTTCGAGTGGCGACCGTGTTCAGGGTCTCGGCCGGTAAGGTCACCGCGGCCCTCCGACTGCCTGACCTGAAGTCGGCCCTTGAACTGGCCTTCATCTGTCGCGAACTGGCGGCCACCGAATGACCGCTCAGGGACCCGGCCAGGCCCTGTTCACCTTCGTACGGCACTGGTCACGCAAGGCCCCGGTTGGCGACACCGAGATGGCCGTGCACGGTCGCTTGGTACTGGTCACCGAGGCCGTCCACGCCCTCGGCGGACGCGGGGTCCCGGCGACAGTCAATGCCGTGGCCCACGAGATCGGGCTCGACCAGAGTGGCACCTCACGGTTGATCAAGAGCGCGACCGAGGCGGGACACCTGAGCTTGGCGGTGCACGGAAGCGATGGTCGGCGCCGCGAAGCGTCCCTCACGCCAGCGGGCAGAACTCTGCTGGAGCAGGCACATCGATGGCAGGAACAGGTCTTCGACCAGTTGACCGACGGCTGGAGCGCCGCGCGTCGACTCCAGTTTCAACGATCCGTGAGGGAACTGGTGGACCGCTCGTACGCACTGGGCTCCTCACCCGCGGCTCACCGCGGGTGAGCACGGAACCAGATGGTCGAGTCCAGTGGGTCCGGGCCGACGCGCGGGCGCTCGGGCGGGGCACCGACGACCGGACGGAAATGATCATGCTCGACGGTGAGGATCGCCTCGCCGCGAGTCAGGTCCGGCAACGCGCTGGCCAGCGTACGCACGTGCCGGACCGGGATCGTGCCGATCAGGGTGATTCGATCATGGACTGGCCGCAGGTCGACCACCACGCCCTCGAGTCGCGCGACCAGTGAGAGCACGGACTCCACGCTGGCGTCCGTGGTTTCGAGGGCGAACGAGTCCACCGGTTCACACACAGAAGTGCCGGCCTGTTCCAGGCTGCGATGCACCAGGACTGGGACCAGGTTGCGGAAGTCCGCCGCGACCGTCGACATGGCCTTGTTGAACTTCTGGTGCATGTGGCTCTGTCGGGGTGCGTAGCCCGTGCGGGTGATCACCACGCGTGCATCCGGGATCCGCCAGCCGTGTCGCCCCTGCGCCAATCCCGTCTCGATCCCCTCCCGAGCAGCAGCAAACAGCGACGCCGGCATCGATCCGAGCTCCACCTCCAGGTCGACCTGCAGACCGGCGCCGATCGGTGCTGCCGCGACGCGTACGCCGAAGGTGGCCAGATAGGGGTTGTCCCCCTCGCCGATGACGGCGTGAGCCGCCCCGGCGCCGCTGACGCGCTCCACCTGCACGGTCGTCGTCTCCCGGAAGCTGACCGCCACCCCGAACTGGTCGTTCAGCAGCGAGGCGACCACCTCCTTCTGCACCTCCCCGTACAGGCTGACGGCGATCTCGTGTCGGTCATCATCAATCCGGACGTTGATCAACGGATCCTGTTCAGCCAGCGTCACGAGGCCCGCGTACATCCGGCCGCGGTCCTCCCGACGGGTCGGATCCACCACGGACTCCAGGGTCGGGAGAGCGAACTGCTGCTGGATCTTCTCCGGGTGGGCTTCCCCCAGCCAGTCCCCGATCCGGGCGGTGTCGAGCCCGCGCACCCGTACGACGTCACCGGCATGTGCGGCACCCACCGCGGTCGGTCCGCCAGCCGACGCGCGCCACAACCCGGTCACCCGCTCCGGCTTCGGGGCGCGCAGTGGCAGCCGGTCCCGGGCCCGCAGCACACCGGAGAAGATGCGGGCCCAGACCACCCGCCCATGATCATCGTTCTCGATCTTGAACACCACGGCCGACAAACCGTCCCGCTCCGGCTGACGCACGGGGTACCGGGCCAGCAGAGCAGTCAGTTCGGCCACCCCCGCGCCGGTGAGGGCGGATCCCATCAGCACCGGCGCCACGGATCCGCCTGCCCACAGCGTGCAGACCGTCCGCCTGCCCAGTTCCTGGTCGGGGGACTCGTGCTCCACCGCGTCCTCGAGGACTCGCAGGTCATGATCAGCCAGTACCTCCAGGTTGGTCCCGGTGACCTCATCGATCGCAGCAACGTGCGCCGCAGCCACGCCGACCCGGTCCGCACGGCTGAGCACCACCAGACCCACCCCGGACGGATCGGCGAGCCGGGTCCGCAACTCCATCCGCACCCGGTCCGGATCCGCCCCGGGCCGGTCGACCTTGTTGATGAAGATCACCACCGGCAGTCCCAGCCGCTGGATCGCCCGCCACAACACGACGGTCTGTGGCTGCACGCCCTCGACGGCGCTCACGACCAGCACGGCCGCGTCCAGCACAGCGAGGCTTCGCTCCACCTCGGCGATGAAGTCGGAGTGGCCCGGGGTGTCGATCTGGTTCACCGACCGGAGCCCCTCGTCGGTGAGCAGGTCGAAAGAGGCCACTCCTGTGCGCACGGTGATGCCTCGGGTGCGCTCGATCTCCATCGAGTCGGTGCGGGAGGTGCCGTCGTCGACACTCCCGAGGCTTGTGGTCGCGCCCGCCTCGTACAACAGGCGTTCGGTCAGGCTGGTCTTGCCCGCGTCAACGTGGGCGAGGATGCCCAGGTTCAGGGCAGGTGGGGATGGATCGGACACAGGACTGCTCCAGGAAGGTCGTCAGGACGGGGAACTGAGCAGTCCGTCGAGGCATGGTGATCTTCCTCCAGTCGTGGGTGTCCTTACGCGCCCATCCTCACGACCCCCGGCACCGGTTGCAACGAGTTTTCTCCGGAGTGACTCAGAGCGCGGTCTCGTCGGGGGCAGAGAGGGTGAGTACGGCGTCCTCGATCATCTCGTGTTGCTCGATCTCAGCCTCGAGCTGGCGCAGCCGCCCGGCCAGGGCGGATTCCCGGTCATCACCGGTGAGATCGACGGCAGCGACGACGAAGAAGCGGTGCGGACCGACGTACTCCACGTGCAGGTAGGTGACGCGGTGGATCTCCGGTCGGTCCTTGAGGGTGGCGATGATGCGATCCTCGACCTCGGGAGAGATCTCCACACCGATCAGGTAGTGCATGTTGCGGCGGATCAGGAAGATGGCGACCATCCCGAGTAGCACGCCGACCGCGATGGATCCGAGTGCGTCGAAGACGGCGTTGCCCGTGACCTGGTGCAGGGCGATACCGGTACCGGCCAGCAGCAGGCCGATGAGGGCGGCCGAGTCCTCCATGAAGACAGCCCGCAGAGTGGAGTCCGACGTACTCTCCACCAGCTTCAGGGGGCGCATCCCCGAACGGCGGGCCTGGCCGACCACCTGCCGACTCGCCTGGATCAAGGAGATCCCCTCCAGCACGAACGCCACCGCGAGCACGATGTAGTTGACCAGGTAGTCGGGGTCCTCGGCCTCCCCGCCGAGTTGGGTGATCCCGTGCCAGACCGACACCACCGACCCGGCGGCGAAGAGCCCGAACGCGGCGATCAGCGACCACACGTAGGTCGCCCGGCCGTACCCGCGGGGGTGGCTCTCGTCGCGCCCCCGGCGGCCAGCCCGCTCGGCGAACAACAAGAACACCTCGTTGCCGGTGTCGGCCCAGGAGTGAGCGGCCTCCGCGACCATCGCGGCCGAGCCGGTGAGCACGGCCGCCGTGGACTTCGCGATCGCCACCAAGCCGTTCGCCAGCAGGGCGATGATCACCGTGACCAGTGAACTGGTCTGCTCGTCCTTCGCAGGTGAGGACATGTGACCAGTGTGTCAGGGGCCCCGGGCGGCAACACGGGCCGCGGTAGATTCAGGCGGTAGATTCAGTCTGTGTGACCCAGCGACCTCCGTCCGACCAGCCACCTTCAGCACGCCCGTTGTCCTTGGACGAACTCTTCCGCTGGTACGGAGACTGGGCTCCCCTGGACCCGACGACGATCGCGGAGTTCATGGCGGGCTTCGACCGGCCGTGGTGGATCATCGGCGGGTGGAGCCTGGAGGCGTTCACCGGCATCCACCGAGAGCACGAGGACATGGACATCTCGATCCTGTCCAGCGACGCCGAGGCGTTCCGACTGTTTCTCGGCGACCACTGGACTCCGTGGAACGTGGACGAGGGGTGGTTGCGCCCGTTCGACCACCGCTTCTCCGAGATCCGCCCGGACAGCCAACTGTGGATCCGCCGGGACTCGCGGTCGCCGTGGGTGCTGGACGTGCCCTTCACCCCGGACACCGATGGTCGGTGGACGAACAAGCGGAACCCGGGCCACACCGAGGACCTGACCGACGTTACCTGGGTCGCTCCGGACGGGCTGCGTTATGCCCGGCCCGAGGTCACGTTGATGTTCAAGGCCGCCCAGGCACGGGAGAAGGATCGACGTGACGCCGAGATCACACTGCCGCTCCTCGACGACCCGGCCCGGGCATGGTTGCGGGAGACGATCACGCGGATGAATCCGGATCACGCCTGGGCCGCCAGCCTGTGACTGCCGATCGCTGAGCTCGGGTGATCTGCCCGGTCCCTACCCTTGCTCCATGACCAAGGTGCTGCGTGGGGGTGTCGCCGTCATCTTGATCGTCATCAGTCTCGGCCTGCTCGCCAAGGTGGGGTGGTCGGCGTACGGCCCGCGGCCCGGTCCCGAACAACTGGCGGACCAGGTCCGCTTTCTCGAAGGGTCTGTCGATGAAGGCAGTCCGGCCGAGATGCAGCAGTTGTTCCCGGAGGGCTACTTCTTCCTGCACGCCCTCACCGCAATGGGTGCGGCGGGCACCGAATCGCCCGATCCAGAACGAATCCGCAAGCACCTGGCCGCCCTAGACTCCCCGGCGGGCACGGACGTCTTCGGGAACGGCATGGTGCCCGAGCACGGCATCTTCCACGCCGGCTGGACCCTCGTGCTGGCGGCCGATCTCCACGACGTCGACCCGTCCGAGGCCAACGCCCGAGAGCTACGGGTCCGGGCCGAGGTCGTGGCCCAGGCGCTCGCTGCGTCGCCGACCGGGTTTGCGGAGAGCTATCCGGGCCAGTACTGGCCGTGTGACTCCGTGGTCGCCGCCGCCGGGTTGGCGCGGGCCGCGGAGGCCCTCGACCAGCCCCAGTGGTTGGACACCGTTCGAACCTGGCGGGAGCGGACTCGGCAGCACGTCGATCCGGCCACCGGGCTGCTGCCGCACAGGGTCGACGCCGACGGCCGACTGCTGGACCGTGCCCGGGGTTCGTCGCAGTCGATCATCCAGACCTTCCTTCCGGACGTCGATGTGCGCCTCGACGGCACCGTGGACACCGAACGCTGGCGCCGATTCACAGACCAGTTCGTCGATCGACAGGTGGGCCTCACCGGCGTACGGGAGTATCCGCGCGGAATCGACGGGTCCGGCGACGTCGACTCCGGCCCACTGGTCCTCGGGGTGAGCGCGAGCGCCAGTGCGGTCACGCTGGCCGCAGCACGCCGGGTCGGTGATGCTGATCTTTCCGCAACCCTGGACCGGGAGGCCGAACTCCTCGGGTTCCCGCTGACCTTCGGTGACCGACGCTCGTACGCCCTCGGACAACTGCCGGTCGGTGACGCCTTCGTTGCTTTCGCCCGCAGCCGCCCCACGCCCACTGAGCCGATGACGATGCCTCCCCCGGCCGAGCCGGTTCGCCCTCTGTGGGAGGCCTTCCTGATCGTGTCGCTGATCCCCGGCGTCCTCGGAGTCCTGGTCGGGGCGCGGCTCGTGGGCAGGAATGGCGCGCAGAGAACGGTTGTTCAGAGGGCATGAAGCGCATCGGATTCCTCTCCTTCGGCCACTGGACCCCGCACCCCCAGTCCGCTGCACAGTCGGCCGCCGACGTCCTGCAGCAGTCCATCGAGTTGGCCGAGGCCGCCGAGGAGGTCGGCGCCGACGGGGCCTACTTCAGGGTGCACCACTTCGCCCGCCAGCTCGCCTCCCCGTTCCCGCTGCTTTCCGCGATCGGCGCCCGGACCAAGCGGATCGAGATCGGTACCGGTGTGATCGACATGCGCTACCGCATGTCAGCGTTGTGACACTTGATCTCTAGTGCGCGGTCGGGCGGCAGCAGGTGAATTCTTGTGGCCCGACGAGCTACACAACCAGGTTCACCGCGTCGTCGAACGCCCGGCGAAGCAGGGCAGAGGTCGAACTGGGCGTCGCCCCAGGCGATGCCCAGGTCATCTGGAACAGTCCGATCGCCATAGCCGCGGCAGCCTCGCACTGTCTGTCGTCACCGGCGAAGTACTCACCCGCCACGAGTGATTCCGTGAGCTGTCCCCGCCAGGTTCGAGTGAGTTCGAGCGCTGACGAACGGATCCCGGGCGAGGACTGCAGGATTCGGAACGCCATCCCTTCGCGCGAGCCCGGATCGAGCATCTCGACAGCGTCACACATGGCTTCGCGCAGCGCGACCCAGGCCGACGCCTCGACCCGTTCGCGCACCATCGCTGCCACGCCTTGGCCGAACTGTGCGATGTGGTCGAGCACGAGGGAGTCGCGGGAGGCCACGTAGCGGAAGAACGTCGGCCGAGAGACTCCGCATGCCTGGATCAGCTCGTCGGTCGTGACCTCGGCGTAGCCGTGAGCAAGGAAGAGTTCGAGAGCGATTCGGTCGATCTGGTCTCGACTGGTAACCCGCGGTCTCATCCGATGAGCTCCGAGACGGTAACGAACCGGTAGCCCTGCTCCTTCAGCTGATCGATGACGGGGCCGATAGCCTCCTGTGTTGCCGTCCGGCCGAACCAGGGATGGAGCAGGATGATCGACCCCGGGCGCGTGTTCTCGACCGTGGCACTGACGAGATCCCCGGTGCTCTGCGGATCGCCGGACCAGTCTTCGTAGGCGACGTCCCATGTGACGGTGAGGCGATCGTGCTCTGCCAGATAGAGCGGCAGGGTCAGGAGCTTCTTGCCGTGCGGGGGTCGGAAGGTCAGCGGGCCGTCGTACCCAGTGGCGCGGATCGCCTCGTCGGTCGGCTCGATCTCTTCGGCGACCGTCTCCGGCGAGACGAAGGCCATGGACCGATGGCTCCACGTGTGATTGCCGATCTCGTGCCCGTCGTCGATGATGCGCTGCATGGTCGTTGGGTTGCCCTCGACGTCCTTGCCGTTGACGTAGAAGGTCGCTGGCACGTCGCGGTCCTCGAGCACGTCGAGAACGGCGTCGGCGTCTGCATCCGTGGGGCCGTCGTCGAAGGTGAGCGCCACGACCTTCTCGTCTGTCTCCACTCGACTGACGAGTTCGCCGGCGATCTGCCATGAGCGCGTCTGGATGACACGCTTGGTGCCGTAGCTGAATACCAGCAGGAGGACCACGATGACTGCGACGGCGACTACGAGTTTCTTGCGGCGTCGTTTTCGTCGGCTCGGATATTGCGTGCCACTAGAGTTTTGAGACATAGTATCTATTGAAAGGTGCGTTGCACCCTCAAGTCAAACCTCAACCCTTTAGGACCACCGACGACGTGGGCCGATTGGCTTCAGCCCTCAGTGACATGGCTCAGTTCCGCCACTTCGGCATCCCGCGGCCCTTCCAGGTCTCCACGAGGCCGGCGGCCCACCGGATGGACGCGAAGAGACCGTAGCCGGCCCCGGCGAGGCCCACGGCGACCACGAGCCACCGCCCGCTGCCCAGCCACACGTTCCCGTCCACGTCCAGCGCCCACTGAGCGCCCGTGATGAGACCGGCGATGCTCATCCAGAGCCCGGCGACGACCACGACCACCGGCAGGAGGACGAGGCACATGGCGGCCGCGGCCGACCAGAGCTGACGTGCCTCCAGCTTCGCCGCGGCGGCGATGATCCGCTCGGCCCGATCGTTCGAGGCGTCGAGTTTCGCCGTCATCGTGGCCGAGGCCTCCCCGGCGACCTGCTCGACGGCCTTCTCGACCCGCTCGTCGGTACGCCTCTCGATCCGCTGCATCGCTCCGCCGACCTTGCTCACCAGTGCCCTGTTCTCGTCAGCCTGCGCCTTGAGCCCCTCAATCGCCGAGGCCGTAGCCGCGTGAACCTTCTGCGCCTCGGCGATCAAACTCTGCGAGGCGGCGCGCAGCCGCTTCCCGTCGAGACTCTGCACGAACTCGCTGAGCGTCTGCTCGATCTCGGTCAGCCTGCTCTCGACGCTCTCGATCTGCGGTGACCTGTTGACGGACGGCTGCGAGGTCGACGGCAGGGCCTTCAGCTCCTCCTTG
>JBQDIN010000109.1:0-9821 GCA_052094425.1 Propionibacteriaceae bacterium | reverse complement strand
CGATAGCCTTGCCGTGTGGCAGATACAGTCGAGAAGGCCGTCCAGCAGCCCCAGGTCGAACAGCCTTGGGCCGACCTCGGACTGAAGCCCGACGAGTACGCGCGGATCCGCGACATCCTGGGGCGACGCCCCACGTCGTGCGAACTCGCCATGTACTCGGTGATGTGGTCCGAGCACTGCTCGTACAAGTCCTCCAAGGTGCACCTGAAGCGCTTCGGCGAGCTGACCGAGGAGACCCCGGTCGGCAAACTGCTCGCCGGGATCGGCGAGAACGCCGGTGTCATCGACGTCGGGCAGGGGTACGCGGTCACGTTCAAGATCGAGTCCCACAACCACCCCAGCTTCGTCGAACCGCACCAGGGTGCGGCCACCGGCATCGGCGGCATCGTCCGCGACATCCTGGCGATGGGCGCCCGTCCGATCGGCGTGATGGACCCGCTCCGCTTCGGGCCGCTCGACCACCCGGACACCGCCCGGGTGCTCCCCGGCGTCGTCTCCGGCGTCGGCGGGTACGGCAACTGCCTCGGCCTGCCCAACATCGGCGGCGAGACCGTCTTCGACAAGAGTTACACCGGCAACCCGCTGGTGAACGCACTCTGTGTCGGGGTGTTGCGGCACGAGGACCTGCACCTGGCGCACGCCACCGGGGCGGGGAACAAGGTGATCCTCTACGGGGCGGCGACCGGCGGCGACGGGATCGGCGGGGTCAGTGTGCTCGCCAGCGAGACCTTCGACGACGGGGTCGACGGAACGAGTGGGCCGGCCAAGCGGCCCAGCGTCCAGGTCGGCGACCCGTTCATGGAGAAGTTGCTGATCGAGTGCACCTTGGAGATCTTCGCGGCCGAGTTGGTGCACGGCATCCAGGACCTCGGCGGGGCCGGGCTCTCCTGCGCCACCTCGGAGCTGGCCAGCGCCGGCGACGGCGGGATGCACGTCGACCTCGACCTGGTGCCGCTGCGGGACTCCACGCTCAGTCCGGAGGAGATCTTGATGAGCGAGTCCCAGGAGCGGATGATGGCGGTGGTCGAGCCGCACAACGTCGACGCCTTCCTCGAGATCTGCGCGAAGTGGGACGTGCTCGCCACCGTGATCGGCGAGGTCACCGACGGCGAGTCGCTGGTGATCAACTGGCACGGGGAGACCGTGGTGGACGTACCGCCGCGGACCGTCGCACACGAGGGCCCGGTGTACGAGCGCCCGTACGCTCGGCCGGACTGGCAGGACGCCGTGCAGGCGGCCGGTGCCTCCACGCTGGCCCGACCGGCCACCGGGGACGAGCTCGCCGACACCCTGCTCCGGCTGGTGGCCTCGCCCAACCTGTGCGACAAGTCGTGGATCACCGACCAGTACGACCGCTACGTCCGGGGGAACTCGGTGCTGGCCCAGCCGGAGGATGCGGGCATGCTGCGCATCGACGAGCAGACCGGACTCGGCGTCGCCCTGGCCACCGACTGCAACGGTCGGTTCGCCTACCTCGACCCGTACACCGGGGGGATGCTCGCCCTGGCGGAGGCGTACCGGAACGTGGCCGTCACCGGTGCCCGCCCGATCGCGATCAGTGACTGCCTGAACTTCGGCTCCCCGGAGGACCCGGCCGTGATGTGGCAGTTCACCGAGGCCATCCGCGGCCTGGTCGATGGCTGCCGCACACTCGGCACTCCGGTCACCGGCGGTAACGTGAGCTTCTACAACCAGACGGGGGAGACCGCGATCCTGCCGACTCCGGTGGTCGGCGTGCTCGGCGTGATCGACGACGTGAGCCGGCGGATCCCGGCCGGCTTCGCCCAGCCGGGGGACACCGTCTACCTGCTGGGGGAGACCCGGGACGAGTTGGCCGGGTCAGCCTGGGCTGAGGTCGCCCATGATCATCTCGGGGGGTTGCCACCGACGGTCGACCTCGAGCACGAGAAGCGACTCGCCGAGGTGCTGATCACTACCGGGCTGGAAGGGTTGGCCGCCAGTGCCCACGACCTCGCCGACGGCGGTCTCGCCCAGGCCCTGGTGGAGTCGTCGCTGCGCCACGGGATCGGCGTGGACGTCGACCTGCCGCCGGGGTCGGATCCGTTCGTGGCCCTGTTCTCGGAGAGTTCCGGTCGGGTGATCGTGTCGGTGCCGGAGGAGCGCCGGGTGCGCTTCGCCGAAGTGTGCTCGGCGAACGACGTGTCCTATGTTGCCCTCGGCCCGACCACCGACCGTCCGGCCCTCAAGGTGCAGGACCAGTTCGACCTCGACCTGGCCACCATCCGGGACGCCTGGACATCACCCCTGCCCACGGTCTTCGCGGAAGCCGCCGCCGGTTGAGGTGAGCGACCACCCCGTGCGTGCCGCCGCAGGAGGAGCGATGTCGTCCGAGTCCGACTTCGGGGACCGGCGCTGGTCGGCGCCGGTGCGCGAACTCGCCGGTGCGATCCAGGCCGCCGTCCTGGCTGCCCAGCGGCAGGACCGGGCCGTCTTCGCCGAGGCACTCACGGCGACGGAGCCGCTCGATCCGGAGCAGGTCGCACTCGTCCTCGGGTCCGTCGTCCAGTTGCTGCTGGAGGAGACCCATCCTGACGGGTTCGGGGCCGACGACCTGCAGGACCTGCTCGAGGAGTGCGCCCGACGCACGGCGACGTGGACCGCGGAGCCCCATCTCGACGTGCTGGTGTTCGTCCTCTCCGGTGCGCTCGGGGTGCAGGACCCGGAGGAGGCGCCGGCCGTGGCCCACCCCCGCAGCATCACCGCGCATGCGAGCCTGGTGGTCGCCGAACTGCTGATGATCACGCGCCGCAGCCCCACCGACTATCTGGTGCTTGCCCTGGACGAGATCGCTCGGGACCAGACAGTGGAGTTGCCCTGACCGTCCCGGCGTCTTGGTTGACTATGGTGTTCACTGACTGTTCATGGTCGGAGGAATGCGATGGCGCAACCGCAGGTCGAGGAGGAGACTCCCGAAGGTGACCCGTTCACGCCCGTGATCAGGTGTGCACACCGTGACTTCCCCGACTTCCGCATCCTGGAGCCGGGTGGCACGTTGCGGGCCAGCGGGCCGGCCGCTTTCGTGCGGAGTGTCCGACTGGAGATTCCCGGCCCGGCGCACCTGACCCTGCAGGCGGTGTCCTTCCGTACCCGAGACGGACTCGGCCCGGCGGACCTGGCCGAGGTCACCGAGCTCGGGGCGAGCGGCTGGTACCGACGGCCACCGGAGTTGCGTCGACTGCTGGACTTCGATGACGTGACCCATCCCAATCTCGCCACCCGCCGGCGGTCCCCGGCGTGGGTCGAGTTCGACTTCGCCCACCCACTGGAGATCGAGGAGGTCGTGCTGCGCAATCTCACCGGCCCGGCCGCCCGACGAATGGCCGGCCTCACGATCACGGCCACGACCGAGGACGGTGCGGTGATCACCCTGTATGACGCACGCCGGCGAGAGGAACAACTGCGGGCCGCGGTCGCCGACCTGGTCGAGGCGCAACCGGTGACGCTGGACGAATCCGCCCGGGAACTGGTCGACCTCACCGTGGATCTCGTCGCCGGACGCTATGTGTCCGCGCGGCGGCGATGGCAACGGGTCCAGATGTCGCGCCCGTTGGGCACCCGATTCCGGGCCGCGATCAGCTCCGAGTTGTTGCATGATCGAGAACTCGAGTGGACGGCCCACGGTGCCGATCGGTCGTTCCGGTTCTGGCCAGCCGAGGAGATCGCCGACTACGTCTCCCGGACGGTCGCGTTGATGGCCGACCTCACCGAGCTCTCGCCCGACGTCTGCCTCGGGTTCGGTGCGGTCCTGGCCGCGGTGCGCGACGGCCATCCCATTCCGCACGATGACGACCTCGACGTGATCATCGCCTTCGAACCCGATCGGGCCGACACCCTCGCGGCGGCCCTGGAACTCATCGGAGAGCACCTGACTTCCAAGGGATACAAGGTCTCCGGCGGTTTCGCTGCCCACCGGCACGTGACCTGGCCGGGTGGACCACGGCCGGTGGACGTGTTCGTCGGCCTGTTCGAGGGCGACGAGATCGGTTGGTTCCCGGGGACCCGACGAGCCCTGCACCGCGACGCCCTGTTCCCGCCGTCGAGCGCGCAACTGTCCGGGGTCGAGTGCCCGTTGCCACGGGACCCGAACGGCTACCTGGAGACCATCTATGGACGCGACTGGCGTACGCCGGACCCGAACTTCCGGCACCGCTGGCGGACCGCCGACTACGCCGACCAGCTGGGCCGCGCCGGCGGTGACGCACCGCGACCCGGGACCGGTCCACGCCGGAGTGCCCGCACGGGCGTCCGCGGTCGGCTGGCCCGGCTGCTGCGCCGGTGGTGGCGAAGCGCTCCCGGGACCGGACGCCTCGATCGATTCCTCAGCGGGTCAGCGCGAGTTCCCGGGCGTCGGGGAGCTTGAGCAGCCGGGCGGCGGGAACCAGGATCTTCGACGCCCGCAGTCCGGCGCCGATCACCACGTCACCCGCGGCGAGCACCTGGGAGTCGACCAGGATCGGCCACCCGGCGGGCAGACCGATCGGGGTGATGCCGCCGTACTCCATCCCGGTCAGGTCGCAGGCCTCCTGCTGTGGAGCGAAGCTGATCTTCCGCACCCCGAGATCCTTGCGGATCACACCGTTGACGTCGGCGCGGGTGGTGGCGAGCACCATCACCGCCGCGTACGTGGTCACGTCGCCGCGCCGCCCGGCGACGACCACGCAGTTCGCGGAGTGCTCGGCCGGCACCTCGTACGCCGCACAGAAGGCGGCGGTGTCGGCGAGGGTGACGTCGATCGGCGCCACCTCCACATCACCGAGGACCAGTCCGACTTCACGCACCGGGTCGGCGACGAGCTCGGGGGCCTGGGACAACGGGGTCCATTCGAGAGTGCCACGCATGACGCCCACGATAGTGCCGACCGCCGGTCCGGTGGGGAACGCGTCCCCGCGCCGATAGGCTCGGGCGCATGACTGACTTGGACACTGCCGTTGACCGCGAACTTCCCGGCGTGCTGGACGATCTGAAGCGTCTGGTGGCCATCGAGTCGGTGAGTGCCGACCCTGATCGTGCCGCCGAGGTGCAGCGCAGCGCGGAGACGGTGGCCGGCCTGCTCACCGACCTGGGCTGCCCGGACGTACGGATCATCGCCGAGGGTGGACAGCCGGCGGTCCTGGCGAAGTTCCCCGCACCGGAGGGGAAGCCGACGGTGTGCCTGTACGCCCACCACGACGTGCAGCCCACCGGCAACCCGGACCTGTGGGAGACCGAGCCCTTCGTCGCCACCGAGCAGGGGGAGCGGCTGTACGGCCGGGGCTCGGCCGACGACAAGGGTGGCCTGGCCGTGCACCTGGCCGCCCTGCGCGCCTTCGACGGCAAGCCGCCGGTGGGGGTGACGCTGTTCATCGAGGGCGAGGAGGAGATCGGGTCGCCCACCCTCGGGGCCCTGCTCGAGGCCCACCGTGATGATCTTGCCGCGGACGTGTTCATCATCGCCGACTCCAGCAACTGGGCCGTTGGTTCGCCGTCGTTCACCACCACCTTGCGTGGCCTCGCCGACTGCGTGGTCACAGTCTCCACCCTGGACCACGGCATCCACTCCGGACAGTACGGCGGGCTCGCCCCGGACGGGCTCACCACGCTCTGCCGACTGCTCGCCACCCTGCACGACGACGCCGGGAACGTGGCCGTCGCCGGCCTCGGCACCAGCGCGGCCCCCGACCTGGACTACCCGGCGGACCGGCTGCGCAGCGAGACCGGAGTTCTCGACGGGGTCTGCTACCTGGGCGAGGGCACCGTGGTGGAGCGGATCTGGAACAAGCCGGCTGTCTCGGTGATCGCCCTCGACGCGACCCCGGTGGCGCAGGCCTCGAACACCCTGATCCCGTCCGCCCGGGCCAAGATCAGCATGCGGGTCGCGCCCGGCCAGGATGCCGACGAGGCATTGGAGAAGTTGCGTGATCACCTGCTGGCCAGCGCCCCCTTCGGGGCGCAGGTGGAGGTTGAGCTGGGCCACACCGGCCAGCCGTCGACCATCCCGTTCGAGGGCCCGTACGCCGAGGCCGCCCGGGAGGCGTACGGCGCAGCCTGGGGGACCGATCCGGTCTTCGTCGGTCAGGGCGGTTCGATCCCGATGGTGGCCGAGTTCTCCAACGCCTTCCCGGCCGCGACCGTGTTGGTCACCGCCGTCACCGACCCGGACTCGCGGATGCACGGTGCGAACGAATCCCTGCACCTGGGGGACTTCGCGGCCGCCTGCCACGCGGAGGCCGGCTTCCTGCAGGGCGTCGCCGACCTCGGCTGATCCCGGGGCACCCTGTGCGCGGTCGGGTCAGATCCACCCGTGTTCCCGCGCAGATCGTGCCGCGGCGTGCCGGTTCGAGACGCCGAGTTTCGCAATGGCATCGGACAGGTAGTTCCGTACCGTGCCCGCGGCGAGGCTGAGGCCGGCGGCGATCTCCGCGATCGAGTCGCCGCGTCGGGTCAGCCGCAGCACGTCGAGCTCGCGCTCGGTGAGCGGACAGTCGAAGCCGAGTGCGGTCACCGCCAGATCGGGATCAACGTAGCGCCCGCCGGCGTACACGCGTTCGATGACGCGGGCCAGCTGGTCGGCGCTGGTGTTCTTCGGCACGAAGCCACGCACCCCGGCGGCGAGTGCGGAGCGCAGGATCCCGGGACGGGCGTGGCGGGTGATCATCACGATGGCGGCGGACGGGTCGCGGGCGATCAGCGCGTTGGCCGCGTCGACCCCGTCGAGGAGGGGCATCTCCAGGTCGAGGACGAACACGTCGACCTCGTCCGGCGGTGCGTGGTCGAGGGCGGCCCGGCCGGTGCCGCCGTTGCCGACGACGGTGATGGTGTCCTCGAGTTCGAGTAGGGCGACGAGGGCGCTGCGGAGCATGTCCTCGTCATCGGCGAGGAACACACGGATCATGGCTGTTCTCCGATTGTGCCGGTGACGGTGAAGTGCTCACCCTCGTGCTGCCAGGTGAAGGCGCCGCCGTCGCGCTGGAAACGACGCTCGAGACCGGCCATTCCGCTGCCCCCGAGACCTCGACCCTGCACGTCGGCGCGAGGCTCGCCGGTGGTCCGGGCGCCGTCGTTGCGGATGCTCACCGTGGTGGGTGCGAGCGTGATGCGCACCTGCTCGGCGTCGGCGTGCCGGAGGATGTTGGAGGCGGCCTCGCGGACCAGTGCGGCGAACAGCTCCTCGTGCTCCGGGGCGTGCTCACCGTGGCGGTCGATCCGCACTCGGATCCCGGCCGCGCTGAGCAGTTGGTCGAGGTTCGCGACCTCCGCCGCAAGGGTCAGGCTGCGGTAGCCCTGGGCGAGTTCGCGGGTCTGGTCCCCGGCCTGGGCAGCGAGGTCCTCGATGTCCCGCAGTTCCCGCAGCGCCCGCTCCGGGTCCCGCTCCATGCTGCGCCGGGCCAGTTCGGCCTTCATCTTGATGGCGAGCAGGGTGTGACCCTGGATGTCGTGCAGGTCGGTTGCAAAGCGCAGCCGTTCACGCGCCAGGGACAATTCGTTCTGGTCGGCGTGGTGGCGATCCATCCGCCGCTTCACCTGCCAGTCGACACTGGTCCCGCCGAAGCCGATCACCGCCGCTCCGAAGAAGATGCACATGAAGACGATCTCGTTTCCCCCGACGTGCTCGGCGTGCACCCGGGAGGAGACGAGCGCTGCGAGGGCGATCGCCCCGAGGCCGACGACGGCGGGAAGCCAGCGCGGGCGGAACCAGGCCACGCCGAAGCCGAAGGGCGCGCTCGTGGCCAGGACCGTCATGGGATTCTGCGCGAGGACGTACGCGGTGATCAGCGCGGCCGCTGCCAGGACCAGGAGGACGACCATCGTCGTCCGCGGTAGGGAACGCCGCCAGTAGCGCACCAGGAAGATCGAGAGCACGAGCGAGACGAGGATGACCCCGACTGCTCCCACCGTCCCCGGGTTGCTGACCCCGTCGAGGAACACGAGGGCCAGCGCCGGCAGTCCGGTCATCGCCAAGGCGGCGAGGTTCAGGCCACGCAACTCTCTCGGCGGGTCCGGCGTGGGCCACAGCACGCCGAGTTGCTGCGGCTCGGAGGGCCGATGTGCCCGCTCCGTCCCGTCCGTCATTGCAGTGTCACTCCCTTCCTCCTCGCTCGACATCCTGCATTACGCCGGTCGCCCGAGCGGCAACGGACTCGTCGGCATTCCACACTCTCGCACCGCGCGTACTGGCGGTAGTGCGGCCGGTCATCGATCCGTATGACTCCTGTCAGATCGGGACCCGCGAACCGTCACCCGAAGTGGTGAGAGACGGCTCTACTGCGGCACCGTCCACGCGGCCATGCTGGATACATCGAATCCATCGGGTCCTCCACCACGGCCCGTCGCTCCCGAAGGAGACAGCGTGAATCCCTATGAAGGCCTGCAGAACCTCGTCGACCAGGTGCACCCGATCCTGCAACCGTTCATCGTGGCGCTGGCCGGGATGATCCCGTACGTCGAGGGAGAGGGCTCTGCCGCCCTGGGGGTGATCGCGGGGATCAACCCGGTGATCGCCGGGGTGGCGGGCGCCACCGGAAACATCCTCGCCGTGTTCGTCGTCGTGCACTTCGGCGACCGGATCCGCTCGGCGGTCAAGGCTCGCCGCGCACGGAAGGCCGCCGTCGACTCCCGCGTCGACGTGCTCGCCGGAGCTCCGGCCGGAACCAGCGCGGCGGACGGGCCGGAGGCGACCGACGAGACCGAAGGGCACGGTGGTGCGAAGAAGTCCAAGGGGCGGGGGAAGCTGATGCGCTGGGTAGTGCGTTTCGGCGTCCCCGGTGCGAGCCTGATCGGTCCGCTCGCCCTGCCCACGCACCTGACCGCGGCCACGCTCGTCGCCGCCGGCGTCCGGCGGAACTGGGTGCTGCTCTGGCAGGTGATCGCGATCCTGCTGTGGACCACGGCGGTCACCGTGGCCGCCACCGGCATCCTCACCGCCCTCACCGGCTGACCCCCGTGCCGATCGACCGATCTCCCCACCAGCGCAAGGAAGCCGCCATGCCATCGTCCCCGCACCCACGGTCCGGCGCAACTGTCCTGGCACCCGCGGGGGACGTCGCCCCCACCCCGGTGTCGGCGCGCGTCCTCGCCCCGGATCTCGCCCGGGGGATGATGCTGCTGTTGATCGCCCTGGCCCACGCCCCGTGGTTCCTGTACGCCAGCCGGGTGGGTCTGAGCCCGATGCATCCGGCGGACGGGAATCTGGCCGATCGACTCGCCCAAGTGCTGACCATCATGGTCGTCGACGGCCGCACCCACACCATGTTCGGGTTGCTGTTCGCCTACGGCATCGGCCAGTTGTACGCCCGGCAGTCGGCTCGCGGCACGTCGGAGAAGACCGTGCGGGGCATCCTGCGCCGACGCCACGGGTGGATGTTGATCTTCGGATTCGTGCATGCCGCGCTGCTGTGGCAGGGCGACATCCTGGGCACGTACGGGCTGATCGGCCTGATCATGATGCCGCTGTTCTTCCGACGTTCCGACCGGACCCTCGTTGTGTGGATCGTCGTCCTGCTTGTGATCGGTGGTGCGATCACGCTGCTTTCGATGGTCGCCGCCCTACCCGCCGGGGAAGGGGGTGCTCTCGCGGCCGCGATGCAACGGACCAGCCTCGCCGAGACCGATTACCTCGTCGCCCTGCAGGCCCGGATCGCCCAGTGGCTGTTCGGGCTGGTCTCCGGTGTCGGGACGCTGGCCCTGCCGACCGTGTTCCTGGTCGGGATCCTGGCGGCGCGCCATCGGATCCTCGAGGAGCCGGAGCGACACCTGCCCCTGCTCCGCTGTGTCGCCGGCGTGGGCATCTCCCTCGGGTGGGCGGTCGGCCTCGCCCAGGCGCT
>JBQDIN010000108.1:0-10007 GCA_052094425.1 Propionibacteriaceae bacterium | reverse complement strand
GGGGTGCGTGAGCAGGCCTTCAATCGACCTGGGGGCCCGCGTCATGCTCGGCCCGGCGGGTGGCGCGCTGCTCCTTGATCTTGCTGATCCAGCGTTGGATGAAGTTCGGCTCGTCGGGTTCCTCGTCGTCGGTATCGCGGCCACTCCAGACCTTGATCACCGCCCAGACGGCGGCGACCAGCGGGACGGACAGGATGGCGCCGATGATCCCACTCAGCACGGAGCCTGCGGTGAGGGCCAGCAGGACGACCATGGCGTGCAGGGAGAGGGTGTTGCCCATCACCACCGGCTGCAGCAGGTTGCCCTCGATCTGGTTCACGCCGATCACGATGATGATCACGATCAGGGCGGCGAGCGGGCCATTGGTCACCAGGGCCACCAGGGCGGCCATCGCGCCGACCAGGACGGCGCCGACGATCGGGATGAAGGCGCCGATGAACACCATGATCGCCAACGGCAGGGCCAGCGGGATCTGCAGGATCGCGAGCCCGATGCCGATGAAGGTGGCGTCCACAGCGGCCACCACCGAGGTGCCGCGAATGTAGCCACCGAAGATCTTCCCGGCGGCGCGTCCGGCCCGGTCGACCCGATCCCGGTGGGTGCCCTTCACCCAGGACAGCAGGAAGGCCCAGATCCGCGGGCCGTCCTTCATGAAGAAGAAGCTGACCACCAGCGTGAGGGCCAGACCGGTGCCGAAGTTGCCGACCGCGGACAAGCCCGACAGGGCGGTGGAGCCGAGTGCCCCGGAGGTGAGCCAGCCCTGGGCCATGTCCAGCCACTCATCGATCTGGGCGTTGTCGATCTGGATCGGGCTCCGAGCGATCAGGTCCTGTACGGCAGCCACACCGTCCAGCACACTGCTGCGCAACTCTTCCCACTCGCTCTCCACGCTGCGGACGATCCACCACACGATGGTGCCGAGGACGAGGAAGATGCCCAGAAAGACGATCAGTGTCGCCAGCACGTCCGGGACCCGGTGCCGCTTGAGCCAACTGATCAGCGGGGCGGCGGCCGAGGAGAGGATCAGCGAGATCAGGATCGGGATGACGATCACCGTCACCCGCAGCAGCCCGATGACGAGGACAGTGGCGAGCGCGATCACCGCCAGGACCTGGATCGACCGGGTCGCGGCCGTGCCCAGCCCGTCCGTCCACAGGCGACCGGGCCCCGGCTTCGGCTCGGATGGTGTCATGTTCGGCGTCTCAGCCACGTTCGGCGTCTCAGCCACGTTCGGCGTCTCAGCCACGTTCGGCGTCTCGGGGGTCTGCACGCGAGCCATCGTATCCGCTCATCGGCGTCGGGTACGGGATCACTGGTTTCGACTGGCTCAACCAACGTTCGCCCTCACGCTGATCGATGCCCTCACGCTGATCGAGCTTGTCGAGATCACCGGTTTCGACAGGCTCAACCAACGTTTGCCCTCACGCTGATGGATGCCCCCCTACGCTGATCGAGCTTGTCGAGATCACCGGTCTCGACAAGCGCAACCAGCGGAGGGATCAGTCGGCGAGGGTGATGCCGATGTACTTGACCTCGAGGAACTCGTCGATGCCGATCGAGCCGCCCTCGCGCCCGAGGCCGGACTCCTTGATCCCGCCGAAGGGTGCGTACGGGTTGGACACCACGCCCATGTTGAGCCCGACCATCCCCGACTCGATCGCCTCGGCGACCCGCAACGAGCGACGCAGGTCGTTGGTGTAGACGTAGGACACCAGCCCGTAGTCGGTCTTGTTGGCGGCGGTGATCGCCTCCTCCTCGGTACTGAACGGGGTCAGCGCAGCGACCGGACCGAAGATCTCCTCGGCTGCCATCCGGGCGTCGGGGGAGACCCCGGTGAGCACGGTGGGTGGGAAGAAGTAGCCCGTACCGTCCGGTCGGTCGCCGCCGGTGAGGACGGTCGCGCCCTTGGTGACCGCATCCTCGACCAGGTCGGCGACCTTGTCCTGGGCCGCCTGGTCGATCAGCGGGCCGACCTGAGTGCCCTCCTCGGCGCCGTCACCGACCTTCAGCGAGCCCATCTTCTCCGCCATCTTGCGGCCGAACTCGTCGATCACCGACTCGTGCACGTAGATCCGGTTCGCCGAGGTGCAGGCCTCGCCCATGTTGCGCATCTTGGCCGCCATCGCGCCGGTCACGGCCTCATCCAGGTCCGCGTCGTCGAACACCACGAAGGGGGCATTGCCGCCGAGTTCCATCGAGGTCCGCAGTACCTTGTCGGCGCACTGTCCCAACAGGATCTTGCCGACCTTGGTGGAACCGGTGAAGGAGAGCTTGCGGGCCTTGCCGGACCGGATCAACGGCTCCATCACGCCGCCGGAGTCCATCGCGCTGACGCAGTTGACCACGCCGTCGGGGAGACCGGCCTCGCGCAGGATGTCGACCAGGGCCAGCATCGACAGCGGGGTCTGGTGGGCCGGCTTGATCACGCTGGTGCACCCGGCGGCGATCGCCGGACCGAGCTTGCGGGTGCCCATCGCCATCGGGAAGTTCCACGGCGTGATCAGCAGGCAGGGGCCGACCGGCTGCTTGCTGACCAGGAAGCGCGCGCCGCCGGCGGGGGCGGTCTGGTAGCCGCCGTTGATGCGCAACGCCTCGCCGGCGAAGTGCCGGAAGAACTCCGCGGCGTAGGTGATCTCGCCCTTGGCCTCCGCGAACGGCTTGCCCATCTCCGCGGTCATCAGGCGGGCCAGGTCGTCGATCCGCTCGTGCAGGAGGTGGAACGCCTTCATCAAGATCTCGTGCCGCTCCATCGGGGTGGTCTTGGCGAAACCGGCCTGGGCGCCCACCGCCGCGTCCAGCGCCTTGACGCCGTCCTCGGGGGAGGCGTCGGCCACTGCGCACAGCACCTCACCGGTGGCCGGATTGGCGACGTCGAAGGTCTTCCCCCCGGTCGCATCCACCCAGGCGCCGTCGATGAAGAGTTGCTTGGGAACCGTGGTCAGCCAGCTGTCGGTCATTGGGGACTCCGTCCTCGCGTCGGTCGTGTCGCGCGTGCAATACTGTCGATTGTCGACAATCTATCAAAGGAGGTTTGGGAATGGCCACGCTGTCGCCACTGCTCAAGCAGGCCACGGGGGTCATCGCAGCCCGTGGCGAGGGTGCGCTGATCTTCGATGAGGACGATCGCCGCTACCTGGACTTCACCGCCGGCATCGGCGTCACCAGCACGGGGCACTCGCACCCCCGCGTCGTTGCCGCGGCGCAGGACCAGATCGCGAAGATCATCCACGCTCAGTACACCACGGTGATGCATCGGCCGCTGCTCGATCTCGTCGAGCGGATGGGTGAGGTGTTGCCGACCGGGCTGGACCGGATGTTCTTCGCCAACTCGGGGTCCGAGGCCGTCGAGGCCGCTCTACGGCTGGTCCGCCAGGCTACCGGTCGACCCAACGTCGTCGTCTTCCACGGCGGCTTCCACGGCCGGACGATCGGCGCGGCCTCCCTGACCACCTCCGGGACCAAGTTCCGCTCCGGCTTCGCCCCGCTGATGGCCGGCGTCACCGTCTCGCCGTTCCCGGACCCGGGCCACTTCGGGTGGAGCCAGCAGGAGGCGACCGACTTCGCCCTCAAGCAGCTCGACTACACCTTGCAGACGCTCACCTCGCCGGACGACACGGCGGCCTTCTTCATCGAGCCGGTGCTCGGCGAGGGCGGGTACGTGCCGGCCAGTGCCGAGTTCCTGGCCGGACTGCGGGAGCGCGCCGACAAGCACGGCATCCTGCTGGTGATGGATGAGGTGCAGACCGGCTGGGGTCGGACCGGGAAGTTCTGGGGTCACGACCACTTCGGCGGCAAGCCGGACGTGTTGATCACCGCCAAGGGGCTCGCCTCGGGCTTCCCGCTGTCGGCCATCGCGGCCTCCGACGAACTGATGAGCAAGGCGTGGCCGGGCTCCCAGGGGGGCACCTACGGTGCGAACGCGGTGGCCTGTGCGGCCGCGCTCGCCACCCTGGACGTGATCAAGGAGGAGGGGCTGGTGGAGAATTCCGCCACCCGCGGCCAGCAGCTCAAGGACGGGCTGGCCAAGGTCGCCACCGACCACGACCAGATCACCGACGTACGCGGGCTGGGCCTGATGCTGGGCAACGAGTTCCGCGACGCCGACGGCAACCCGGACGGTGCCACCGCTGGCGCGGTCCAACAGGAAGCCGCCAAGCGCGGCTTGTTGTTGCTCACCTGCGGGGCGTGGAGCCAGGTCGTCCGGTTCATCCCGGCCCTGGTCGTCACCGAGGAGCAGGTGGACGAGGCCGTCGGCGTCTGGCGGGAGACCGTCCAGGCCGTGATCGGCTGAGCAGGCCGCCATATCGGGTCAGGCGACATCGGAAGCCAACGGGGCCTCAGTGTCACACAAGGGCGAGCGTCAAGGCGAATTACCGCCTTTACGGGCTATCCGCAGTTGGCCGTGGTGGCCTGCTGGGTCAAGGGTGAGCGCCTGCCGTGTCGGTGGGCGCTGGTGAGCAGGATACGGGCTTGGTAGTGGTGGTGGTTGCGGTACCTGCGTCCGGTGCGTTTGATCTGTTTGATCGATGTGTTCGCGGCCTCGGTTTTGGCGTTGGTGATGCGGGTTTCGATGAAGATCTTGATCTCGTTCCACCAGTGGTTGATCGTGGCCCACGGCTTCCAGCATTCGTCGGTGTCGGCGGCGAGGACGGTGATGCCGAGTAGGCCGCGGGCGTGGTCGGCGGTGTCGAGGTCGGTGCAGGCCAGCAGTTGCCGCAGTCTCTCTTTGACGCCCCAGGTGGCGCCGAGCTCGCCGGTGGGGTCGTCGTGGGTGAAGACCCGGTCCAGCCGGTCCCATGCCCGGTCGGTGAGTGTGTTGCCGGCTCGCAGTAGCAGCATCCGGTGTGCCCAGGCGCCGTCGCTGGCTCGGCCTCTGCGGCCGAGCCATTCCCGTGCCACGCGTTGCCGCACGGCGGTGACCATCAGGTTCGCCAGTCGGACCAGGTGCCAGTGATCCACGCTCACCTGGGCTTCTGGCAGCGCGGCACCGATGGCGGACCGGTAGGTGGCCGAGGGGTCCATGGCGACCACCTCGACCCGCTGACGCCACTGCTCGGACCGGGCGTCGAGCCAGGTCGTGACCGCGCCGCAGTGGCGGCCGTCCACGACCCCGATCACCTGCCCTGTCCGGAGATCCACGAACGTGGTCATCCACGGCTCCACCCGGTGCCACGCATCGGTGTCGGGGTCGCGGAACCAGCGCACGGTGCGGAACCGGTGCTCATCAATGCCCAGGAATCGCACCGGCAGGTCGTCGACATCGGGCAGGGTCATCACCGCCGCCAGTACCGCGGCCTGCACCGTCCACCACGCCACCGCGAAGGAGCCGGCGACCTCCTCGACCGCCCGCCCGGAGGCGAGCACGGCTTCCAGGACCGCGGTCCGCAGCCGGGTCAGACACCTGGCCCGGGCCGGTAGCTGGTCCGTGGTCTGGGTGAACGTCTTCCTGGGACACCGCTGCTCGGCACACACCATCCGGGGCTTGCGCACCACCACCTCGACCCGGCCACCGGTAGCGGTGCCGTCGCCGCCAGCACCGATGTCCTTCACCCGCTGCCGGGTCCAGGCATGAACCCGCGCCGACACCACCCCGCAGTCCGGACAGCCCTCGTCCCGGCCAACCGCCTGGACCACCACCCGTCGACCCCCACCCGGCAGGTCCAACCCGTCCAGGACGGTGTATCCGGGCAGGTCGAAGATGACGCTCGCAGCATCACGCTGCGGGCACGTAGGCTCGTACATGGCTCGTGTCCTTCTGAAGTTGAGTGCTCGATACACCCATCATCAGCAAGGACACGAGCCGCCTTGCGTAACGACACGACCACGCTCAACTGCGAAGAGCCCCTTTACGCTCGCCCTTGCAGTTGGGATACTTTGCGAATTAGGCGGGCGTCAGCATGCTGGGCCCGGCAACGCCCCAGCGTGAGTAACAAAGCCACCCACACGCTTCAAAAGATTATGGTCTCCGGGGGGCAAGCACTGGTTGGAATAGAATGGCTTGTTGTTCATATAGTAGCTAATTTGAACTTTCTGCCCCTTGCCTGTACAAGTTCCCCAGTGGAGCGTCGGGCCGTGCCAGTGCTTTCCGCAGTGAGCGCCTGCCGTGGTGTCGAAGGTTGGCGTCGATTCTTCCAATGGTTCGGCTGACGCTCCGACGGCAGTTAATGACAGGCTGGCCGTGGCCGTCAACCCTACTGCGGCGAGGCCGAGCCTACTTGTGAACTTCATTGTTCTCCCTTCGGTGATATTCGCCTTCGAATGCGAAGTAATGAACTTACAATCATGTCGGCCCGACTGTCAATAGTGGTTCGCGCGCCAACTCGAACAGGTGGAACCTTCCAAGTTTCATGTCATGCATTGGTGCGTTGAGGAGTTGCAGCCTTGAATAGAGAAGTCAATTAGTGTGCATAAAGCGGCAATATAAGTTTTTGGGACTCTTGACGCCGAGAGACAAGTGGTCCACCCCTGGAACCCAAGGGTGGACCACTTGTTATTGGAAGCGAGAGATCACTCCCGGGCGGCGGCTGCCTCCGCGAGTTGCTTCTGCTCCGCAAGGGATTCCTCGGAGCCGGGCACCTCGGTGCCGTTGATCGGCACGCCCTTCGTCTCCTTCGTCAGTATCACCGCGATGAAGCCGATCACACAGGCGCCCATCATGTAATACGCCGGGAAGATGTTGTCCCCGGTGATTCCGATGAACTCCTCATTGACCGCGCCAGCCGTACCGCCGAACAGGGAGGTGGACACGTTGTAGGCGATGGCCAGGCCCGCGAAGCGAACTGTGGTCGGGAACATGGCCGGGAAAGTGGCCGAGATGGTCGCCAACTGCGGGGTGTAGAGCAGGCCGAGGACCGCGAAGGCGATCATGGCCGGCACGAACCCGGTGCCCATCAGCATGTACATCGGAATGGCCAAAACGGTGAGCCCGGCGAGAGACGCGATCCACAGTGGCTTTCGACCCACCTTGTCCGACAGTGCTCCCATGAACGGGAGCACGATCATCATGGCGAACTGACCGACGATTGGCACTGCCAAGGCGTTGGTCGCGGACAGCTCGATCGTTTTTTCCAGATAGGCGGGCATGTAGCTCAGCAGGGTGTAGTTGACCACATTGAGCGCCACCACCATGCCGCCGACCTTGAGTACCTGCGGGAGGTATTTGCCGAACAGTTCCTTGTAGACGCCGCTGACCTTCGTCTGCTTGGCCTCCTGCTCCTCCAACTCCCGGAAAATCGGAGTGTCCTCCATCTTGGAGCGGATGTACATGCCGATCAGGCCCAGAGGCCCGGCGACCAGGAAGGGTACGCGCCAGCCCCACGAAAGCATCTGCTCGGACGTGAGTACAAGTTGGAAGACCAGCATGAAGAGCGCGCCCAGGTTGAAGCCGGCCAGAGTGCCGAATTCCAGGAAACTGCCGTAGAAGCCGCGCTTCTTCGGGGGCGCGTACTCGGCCATGAAGGTGGCCGCGCCGGCGTACTCGCCACCGGTGGAGAAGCCCTGGATGATGCGCAGCGCATACAGGATGACCGGTGCCGCAATGCCGATGGTGGCGTACGGCGGGATGAAGGCGACCAGGAAGGTGGCCGACGACATCATCACGATGGTCGTGGCCAACACAGTCTTGCGGCCGAGCTTGTCACCCAGCGGCCCCCAGACGAAGCCACCCAGCGGACGAACCAGGAAGGAGAAGGCGAAGCCGACAAATACCCAGAACAGGGCGTCCTCGCCCACCGGGAAGAGCACCTGGGAGATGATCACAGCGCCGTAGGCGTACAAGCCGTAGTCGAACCACTCGACCATGTTGCCGATCGCCGAGGCACCGATCGCCCGATGAAGCAGCGATTTCTTCTCGGCTTCGTCCCCCGAAGCCTTGGTCTCTGAACTCATTCGCGGACCTCTCTCTATCCCGAGGACAGAGTTTTGTCCTCTTGTTGACAATCTGGATACTAGTGACTCAGGTCACTGCTGGCCAGTATTTCCGGCCAAACGCTCGTTGACGTTACCGGCAGGTCAGGCCACCTGATCATCGGGTGGGGTCACCCGGGCGTGTTCGATCCCGGAGAAGAGCGGGAAGACCTCGTCGAGGGCGGCGTTGAACGCGGCGCCGATCAGTACCGCGATCGAGATCAGGTAGAGCCACAGGAGCACCGCGATCGGGGCGGCGAGTGGACCGTAGATCGAGGTGGTCCCGGTGGTGGCGCCCAGGGCGACCCGGAGCAGCGCGCTGCCCCCGATCCACAACAACAGGGTGAGGGTGGCACCCGGCAGGTCGGAACGCCAACTCGACCGCACCGGCACCGACAGGTGGTAGAGCGTGGTGATGACGCACACCGACAGCGCCAACACCACCGGCCAGTAGAGTTGGCCGACCACCGAGATCGCGTCCGGCACGACGGCGTCGACGAACCCGGGCCCGGCCAGTACCAGCGGCAGCAGCACCACGCCGACCAGCAGGAACACCAGGTAGAGGGTGAACGACAGCGCCCGCGTACGCACCACGCCGCGTTTGCCGCCGAGTCCGTACATGATGGTGATGGTGTCGATGAAGACGTTGAGCGCCCGCGATCCGGACCACAGTGCGATCACGAAGCCGATCGAGATGATGTCGAAGCGGCCCCCGGCGAGCACCTCGTCCAGGGTCGGGGCGATGACCGCGTCGATGCTGTCGGTGGTGAGTGCCTTGGAGGCCAGTTCGAGCACCTGGGCGCGGAAGTTGCTGATCGTCTCGACGGCGAACTGCTCGGCCACGAAGCCGATCGCCCCGGCCAGGGCGAAGATCAGCGGCGGCAGGGACAGGATGCCGAAGAAGGCGGCCTCACCCGCCAGCCCGGTGACCCGATAGCGCAGGCAGGAGCCGACAGTACGCACGATGATCCGCCACACGATCCCGGGAACATCGCGTACTCCGGCGCGAGCGCGGGTGGTGGCAGGTGTCGTGACGTCCTTCTCCTCCCGATCCACACTCGGCACTCTAGGCCCCGCTGTCGCCTACGATGAGCAGCACTCGCGCGCGTGGGCGTCGCAGAGTTGACCTTCTCGGGAGGCAGCAGTGGCCTACGCTGCGGGACGCTGGCCGGCGGGGACGTACTGGACCCTGGTGCTCGGCACCCTGGCCGTCGTCCTCGGCTCCCTCGTCGTTGCGCTGCTGCCGTGGACCCACACCCCCTCCGGGGCCGTCGCGACACTGGTGCCCGCTGACGGCACTCGACTTCCGACCGCTGCCGGCGGCGATCCGGCCCCGGCGGAGCAGGATTCGTCCCCGGCAGAACAGGCCTGGTGGGAGAACGCGGTGGTTCCGGCCGAGCTCGGCGGCAAGGGGATGCCCCGGGTGGCATCGGAACTGCTGGTGCGCGCGGCTCCGGACACCGGTGGGGTGTTTCGCGACTGGAGCTGGTGGCGCAGCACCCTCCACATCCCGAAGAGCCACACCCCCGACGGTACGGATCCCGAGCCTTGGCGGACCCGGCTGTTCCGGGTGGGCGACGAGACGGTCGACTGGGTGATGGCCTATGACACTGCGGGGGGCGAGGTGTTCCAGCCGGCCGTGACGGTGGTCCCGGAGGATCCGGATACGCCGGACGAGTGGGAACAGGAGGGGACGCTGACCCGCTCGGGGAACGGGCCCGAGACCGCCGAATACCGGGCCCACGTCCGGTGGGAGAGCGCCGATGACCCGGGGGTCGCCGACCGCAACTGTCGCGTCGCCACGGTCAGCCTCAGCGTGGCCGGGGAGGAACGGGAGCCGCGACGACTGGTGTTCTGCCCGGGACAGGGGATCATCGCGGACCTCGCTGCCGATGACCGGGTCACCGAGCCACCGACGCAGCGACGGACACCTCGGCAGGAACCCGTGCCGCCGGCGCCGGCTTGGGAACCGGAGCAGTGGGACCGGCACCGCGATCGTCCGCAGTCCTTGCCGTGGTCCGATGAGGTCACCGAGCAGGTGACGGGCGGGTTGGTGCGCCCGGTGCAGACCGCCGGCGGGGTGCTGGTGCGCAGCAATGCCG
>JBQDIN010000107.1:6976-10031 GCA_052094425.1 Propionibacteriaceae bacterium | reverse complement strand
TAACGAGATCCAACGGAGAACCCCCGCCGGTTACGCCGCCGACTGTGCCGGTAACGAGATCCAACGGAGAACCCCCGCCGGTTACGCCGCCGACTGTGCCGGTAACAAGATCCAACGGAGAACCCCCGCCGGTCACGCCGCCGACTGTGCCGGTGACGAGATCCAGTGGTGAACCCCCGCCGGTTACGCCGCCGGTTACGCCGCCGACTGTGCCGGTGAGAGAACCAGCTGTGTCGACGACCTCGGTAAGGCCTCCCGTACCTGTCACCTCATCGATCTCGTAGGTGATGTCAGGGTCGATCGAAACATCGGCCTCGCCTTCTGCCGCGCCCTCCGCGCCGGTGGATTGGTCACCAAGAAGACCGTCCACGACGTGATTGACAGACAGAGGCTTGTCCGCATTCGGCTCGCCGACAGCGATGCCGGCCGAACCACTCGTCGAACCTTCAGATGTGACGTCACCAGACACGCCGCCAGTCATCTGGGGGCCACCAAGAAGGCCTCCGGAGACTTCCGCGTCGGCCGAGTGCGCCTCGTCATCAGCTCGCTCGATCGAACCACTGGCCGACGCCTCTGTCTGGCCAATGCTGTTCTCAATGTCAACCGCCTCGGTCGTGCTCCACTCCCTGGCATCGTGGTGAATCAACTCACCGATCGCGGGTACGCCACCAAGAAGGCCGCCCGCTGCGGTGTCGATCTCCGCGCTGTCGAGTTCGTTGAGCAGACCTTCGGTCAACCCCTCCTGCAGTACCGGCACCTCGGTCGGCTCAGCCGTGTTGGAGACCTCGTCATCGGTCGCCATGATCGGCTTCACGTCCCCAGATTCTGCCGAGATCGGCATCACCTGTGCGTCGGTTGTGGAGGCTTCTGCCTCGGTCTTGTCGGGAGCCTTGACCTTGCTTCCTTCGGGCTGAGCACTCACGGTCTCAGCTTCGGTGGTCTTGGCTTCCTTGACCTGGGCTTCCTTGACTTCGGATTCCTTGGCGACGGTCGAGGCCTGAGTTGGGGACTGCTTCTGCTGCGTCTTCGCAGCAGCGGCAGGCTCGTCACTCTTCGTAGCGGCCTCGTTGTCCACCGTCGTCTTCTTCAGGGGTGCTGACTTCTCCGCCTCGCCGGACTTCTCCTGCTTGGCCGGAGTGGGCTCTGCCTGCTTCTGTTCGGAAGCCGGTTGGGCCTGATCAGGGGCCGGGTCCGTGCCTGTCGGCGCAGCCTCGGTCTTGGTCGCCACGGCCTCAGTCTCGCCGTGGTCAGCACTCTCGTTGGTGTCGGATTTCGTGGACGTTGTGCTGGCCTGCTCCGGAGTCTCGTTCGACTGAGCCTCCGGTGATGGCTTCGTCGAGGGAGTTGAGGTTCCCTCCGACTTGCCGTTGAGCAGACCGGACACGGTCTCGGTGACTGGCTTGGCGGTGTCATCCACCGTTTCAGTCACCTGTGAAACTACGTCCTTGTTCTCTTCGTCCGGGCTCGTTGAGCCGGTTTCTGCACAGGCCATCCCACCACCAACGGCAATGATGCCGCCGGCCAGCAGTGAAGCCAGTGCTGTTCTTCGTATCCCCCGAGAGAGTCGTGTTTTCACACCATTCTCCCTGTCTAATCGGGTTTCAGTGTGCGGCGCGAACGCCGCCTGACCGTGCGCGAATGTTGAACGCGCCGGACCCGATCAGTCAGGGAAGCAGCCAGGCCCGGAGCAGGGGGCTCCGGGGAGGCGAGCGGCATCGGAGAAGACCCTGCCGCTACGGGTCAAGTCTGTGTTGTTCAGCGGCCTGGTCAGGTCCGCCGTGGCAGTGGAACCACTGCCCGATGCGGGGGCCGCACCACTCGAGGAGGCACCGGAAGGCGCCGGGGCAGAGGGAGCCGGTACGTCGTTCCGGTCGGTCCCGCCCTCACTCGCCGGGGTGTCCGAGTTGGCTTCACTCGCGGGGGAGACCGATGCTGAGCTCGCGCCCTCCCCGCCACCCGCCACGGACAGCTCCGGTGTCAGGCTGAACCCGGCCGGCTGGCCTGGGGAGGAAGCGGGGGCCGATGTCAGCCGCGTCAGTTCGACAGGCACGGCACCGGCGGAGTCCAGCTGTCCCACGTCCGTGCGGGTGAGGCCACCCGGGAGGAAGGGGGTGTACGAGATCTCGATCGCGCTGCCAGCCTGAGCGGTGCCCTCGGGGGCCTGGGTTGCGATGAGGCTGACCGAGCTCAGGACCGGGGTCAGGATCGGGGTGACGGTGTGGCTCACGATCGGGGTGGCCACGTCGAGGACGGGGGCCAGTGTGGTGTCGAGGACCGGGGTGGCCACGTCGAGGACGGGGGTCAGTGTGGTGTCGAGGACCGGGGTGGCCACGTCGAGGACGGGGGCCAGTGTGGTGTCGACGATCGGGGTGGCCACGTCGAGGACGGGAGCCAGTGTGGTGTCGAGGACCGGGGTGGCCACGTCGAGCACGGGGGCCAGTGTGGTGTCCAGGACTGGGGTGAGGCTGTCACTCAGGACAGTGCCTGTGGATCCGTTCAGGACCGGAGTAACTGTTGCTTCGATCACTGGATCCGCGATCCCCAGAACGGGGGCTGCGGTGTCCAGCACCGGTGCCACCGCGTCCTGGAGCAGCGCAATCGAATCCCGCTGGGAGGAGGCCTCGGTCTCGACGGAGGGCTGCACTGCCGGAGCGACCTGGGGGGAGAGCGTCGACGTTGCGATGGGGGTCGACGCCGGTCGCTGCGACGGCGGTGCAACCGAAGCCTGGGTGAGCCCGGAATCCTCGACCGGGTCGGACGGGGACGGAGCATCAGACTCTTGCCCGTCGGCTGCGTGCTGCTCGAACGATGACGTCTGAACCTTCGGCACATCACCACGGTCCGAAGCGTCGGCGGGGGCCGTCAGCTTCTCGACCTGCTGGGTGGCGTTCCCGGTGACCTCCAATGCGGTGTCAACGGTGGCACCCACGATCGACGAATCGGCCTCGTCCTGATCGGTGGGCTGGGCTTCGGTTGTCTTGGGCTCCTCGACCTCGACCGCGGCCTCGTCCTGATCGGTGGGCTGGGCTTCGGTTGTCTTGGGCTCCTCGACCTC
>JBQDIN010000107.1:0-6876 GCA_052094425.1 Propionibacteriaceae bacterium | reverse complement strand
GGCCTCGTCCTGATCGGTGGGCTGGGCTTCGGTTGTCTTGGGCTCCTCGACCTCGGCGTCCTGCTCGTCGCCTGCCCGGCCCGCCTTGTCGTCCTGGACCTGTTCGTCCTGGTCCGTGGGGGTCAGTGTCCGCTCAATGGTCTGGACGCTCTCGTCGACGGTGTCCAGGGTCTGCTGCAGAGCATTGTCCGAGTCGGTCGGACGCTCTGGCGACTGGTCGCTGGTGTCACTGTCCGGAGCGGGATCGGCGGGGCTGCTCGACAACGGCTGGGGCTCTTGGCCCTCCTCGCCGGATGCCTGCGGAGCGGAGAATGCCATGGCCGCGGCGACTGCCAAGCCGCCGACCACGACGGCCGTACGGCGGAGGAGATGAGTGATCGAGGCATCGGCGACGACGTGCTGCTGTGCCTGCTGACATCGGGTGGAGCTTGTCGGGCTCTTCACTGGGGATCACCTCCCCCCGAGAGTTCGCAGGCCCTCCAAGGACCTTGGTTCGATCACTTCTGCGGTGCGCGGTCACGCACCACAATTGGGACCGACAGTGCTTGGATGCGACACCTGCTCTCGCCACTCTCGGTACCCGATGCCCTCGGAACTCTTGGTAGGTGTTCCTAAGGCCCCCGGTACATGCCGAACGTTAGTCTCGCGCCGCAGTGGAGTCAAGGAATCTGGCGCTCGACCCCGGTTTACTCCCTTCGTGATCATCGACCGGCCGGCGTGGAGTGAGAATCTGGCCCGGATTCGGGCATCCGGCTGGTGTTGATCAAGGAATCCGCAGGGTGAACGCAGAGTGACTCCGGCGGGTCGGAGATATGGCCGACGAAGGCTGTGATGATCTTGAAATCCCTGTGTGCACAGGGATTCCAGCGCAATCTGGGACTCGGCACGCAGCAAATCAGGCGGCGGTAAGATGCCGTCCCCGGGCGTTTGTGAGGGTGGCATAGTGGCCGCCGTGATCGAGCAGCACATCGTGGTCCCCGAGTTCGACCACACGTCCATGATCGAGAACAGCGATCTGGTCGGCGTCTTCAATGGTGGACAGGCGGTGGGCGATCGTGATCGTTGTTCGGCCCGCGCTGGCCGCGTCGAGGGCGGCCTGCACGGCTCGCTCGGTCTCGTTGTCGAGGGCGCTGGTGGCCTCGTCAAGGACCAGCACCTTCGGGTCGCGGAGCAGGGTCCGGGCGATCGCCAACCGCTGCTTCTCGCCGCCGGAGAAGCGCTGGCCGCGGGCGCCGACCACCGTGTCGTAGCCCTGTGGCAGGCCGGCGATCAGGTCGTGGATCCGGGCCGCGCGGGCAGCCTCCTCGATCTCGAGGTCGGTGGCGTCTGGGCGGGCATGGCGGAGGTTCTCGCGAACGGTCGTGTGCAGGAGGTAGGTCTCCTGCGAGACCACGCCGACCGTGGCGGCGATCGTCGCCAGCGGGAGGTGGCGGAGGTCCACCCCGTCCAGCAGGACGCGGCCTCCGGTCGGGTCGTGCAGCCGCGACACGAGCCCGGCGAGGGTCGTCTTTCCGGAGCCGGTCTCACCCACCAGAGCGAGGCTGCTGCCCGCCGGGACCTCCAGGGCCACTTCCGACAACACGTCCCGGTCGCCACCGGGGTAGCGGAAGGAGGCGCCGTTGAAGGTGATCCGCCCACTGATCTCCGCCGGCGCCAACTCGACCGGAACCGCTGGCTCGTCGATCTCGACCGGCAGGTCGAGGTACTCGAAGATCCGACTGAACAAGGCCATCGAGCTGACCACCGACACCCCGACGTCGAGCAGTGCGGTGAGGGGTCGGAACAGGGCCGCCTGCAGGCCGGTGAAGGCGACCAGCGTGCCGATCGTCATCGTCCCGGCGGTCACCGGCAATCCCGCGGCGAGGTAGATCAGGGCGGGGATGGCGGCGAAGATGATGCTCATGGTGGCCATCCGCCAGCGCCCGGCCAGCTGGGACCGGACCTCGAGGTCGACCAGATCGTCGGAGGTGTCGGTGAAACGCTCGGACAGCGCCGGCCCGCTGC
Source organism: Propionibacteriaceae bacterium (assembly GCA_052094425.1). Classification (GTDB taxonomy): domain Bacteria; phylum Actinomycetota; class Actinomycetes; order Propionibacteriales; family Propionibacteriaceae; genus Microlunatus. The sequence continues at coordinate 4,872 of JBQDIN010000107.1, read as the reverse complement.
CGAGGGTCTTCGACAACAACACCCCACTGACCGACAGACCCTCCTCGATCTGAGTCTGCAGGTCGGCCAGGGTGCGTTGCCGGCGGGTGGTGATCTCGCGGCGCAGCTTCGCCACTCGGCGCGTCAGGTAGATCGCGGGCGGCAGGACCACGAGGGACAACAGGGAGAGTCGCCAACTGAGGGCGGCCATCGCAATCGCCGTACCGATCACTGTGGTGACGTTGGCGGCGATGGAGGTGGCGGTCGAGCTGATCACTGACTGCATCGCGGCGATGTCGCCGGTCAGTCGGGACTGGACCTCGCCACCGCGGGTGCGGGTGAAGAAGCCCATCGACTGCCGTTGCAGGTGTGCGAACAGCCGGGTCCGCAGGCCGTGCATGATGTGCTGGCCCATGGTGGTGGAGATCCACGTCTGGGCCAGTCCGATGATCGCGGTGACCACGGCCACGGCGAGCATGCCGGCAACCAGCAGGACGAGCAGGCGTACGTCCTGATGCGGAATGGCGTCGTCGAGAACGCTCCGGAGCAGGAAGGGGCTGGCCAGCGAGACCACTGAGCTGGTGATGATCAGGGCCATCACGGTGGCGACCTGCCTGCGGTGGCCACGAAACAGGGCGGCGATGCGCCGCAGCGAGACGGGGGACTCCTCGAGCTGGGCGCGATCGGCCGGGGAGACGGTGCGGCCGGCGTCGTCACGGCCGCCCCGTCCGGGCGGGGTTCGGGTGGTGGAGGGGGCCGTCATGGGCACCACTCCTTTCTTCGTACGGTCCCGCGGGGCGGAACCGGGTGGGTGGAAGACAGTGGGTCGTCGGGCAGTGGATCACCCAGGAAACAATACTGAGGTTACCTCATTATGTGGTACTAGAGCAAATTCGGGCTAAGGTGTTCGCCATGACCCCGTCCGAACCCGCCGCCGAACCGCTGGCCGACTTGTTGATGCGCTGTACCCGGACCCTGCGGCGCCGGTGGTCGAGGCTGCTGGAGCCCTGGGGGTTGTCCCCGCACCAGACCCGCGCCCTGCGGGTGCTGTCGACTTCGGAAGGCCCGCGGCTGTCCGAACTGGCCGACGCCCTGCACGTGGCACCTCGGTCCGCCACCGAGGTGGTCGACCACCTGGCGGAGAAGGGGCTGGTTCGCCGTGACCCCGATCCGGCCGATCGGCGCGCCATCCGATTGCAACTGACAGAAGATGGGCAACAGCTGCTCGCCGAGGTGAATCAAGCCCGCAGCGCGGAGATGGCAGAGTTCTTCGCACCGCTCAGCACGACGGATCGTCAGGATCTGTCCCGCATCCTCCGGCACCTGCTGGAGGCGACGCACTCCCCCAGGTCGGGTTCGCTTGATTGAGACAGGGAGGGTGTTGAGTCACATCTCCCTGGACATCACAGCTGGTTGAGGTGGGAGTGGCCGCGTTGTCGGGCCGACCCCCGGCACTCGTCGGTGCGGGCGCCTGTGGTGATCATCGCTGTGACGTCACCGCAGGCGGGACCTCGACCCCGGCGAGCAGGTCGGCCAGGGTGATGGCATTCCGGTCCGCCAGTTCAGCCAGTTGGGTGCGGCAGGAGAAGCCGTCGGCGAGGACGACGGCGTCCGGGCCGGCTTCCTCGACGGCGGGCAGCAGGTCGTGCTCGGCGACCTTCACCGAGACCTCGTAGTGCCCCTTCTCGATCCCGAAGTTGCCGGCCAGACCGCAGCAGCCGCCCACGGTGGTCACCGTGGCGCCCGTGGATTCGAGCAGTGCGGCGTCGGCCTGCCACCCGATCACGGAGGCGTGGTGGCAGTGGGGCTGGACGACGAGTTCGGTGCCGCTCAGGTCGGGCGCCTGCCAGTCGTCGGTGCGGGCGAGCAGCTCGGCCAGGGTGAACACGCCGGCCGCCACCTCGGCCACCCGTGGGTCGTCGAGCAGGTCGGGGGCGTCGGAGCGCCACACCGCCAGGCAGGACGGTTCCAGACCGACCACCGGGATGCCTTCGCTGACGACCGGGTGCAGCACGTCCAGACTGGTCCGCAACTGTTTGCGGGCGCCGTCGAGTTGGCCGGTGCTGATCCAGGTCAGGCCACAGCAGGCAGGTCGCTCCAGGAACCGGGGCGCGTACCCGGCGGACTCGAGCACCTTGATGACCGAGGCGACCCCGCCGCCGGCGAAGGAGTCGGAGAAGGAATCCACCCAGATGACCACCGGCTTCCCAGCCGGACCATCCGTGTCGACATCGAGGGACTTGCGGGCCTCCTCGGTGGCGGAGCGGGAGGCGAACTTCGGCAGCGAGCGGCGCTGGTCCGCCCCGGCCGTCCAGCGGACCAGGTTCCGCAGACCCGGGGTCGAGGTGGTGAAGTTCACCAGGGCGGCGAGGCCCGGCACCTTGGTGATCATCCGTCCCCACCGGGGAAGCCAGCCGAGCAGGTAGTGGCTGCGCGGGCGGATCTTGCCCTGGTAGGTGTGGTCGAGCACCTGCGCCTTGTAGGCGGCCATGTCGATCCCGGTCGGGCAGTCGCGGGCGCATCCCTTGCAAGACAGGCACAGGTCGAGCGCCTGGTGCACCGCCGGGGACTTGAAGCCCAGTTGGATGACCTCGCCGTTGATCATCTCCTGCAGCACCCGGGCCCGCCCGCGGGTGGAGTCCTTCTCGTCTTGGGTGGCCAGGTAGGAGGGGCACATCACGCCCAATCCGGCGGTGGTGTCGGCCAGGCACTTGCCGACCCCCGAGCACTGGTGCACCTCGGCCGCGAAGTGCGGGTCGCGGACCAGCAGCGGCTTCTCCCGGACAGCGACCGCCCGCAGGTCCGCGTCGATCGGTCGCGGTCGGACCAGTACGCCCGGATTCATCAGGTCGTCGGGGTCGAAGGCCTCCTTCACCTGGCCGAACAGGTTGATCGCCTCGGGGGAGTACATCGACGACAACAACTCCGAGCGCGCTCGGCCGTCGCCGTGCTCGCCAGACATGGAACCGCCGTACCCGGCCACCAGTTCGGCCGCCTTGGTCATGAAGGAGCGGAAGATCTCCGAGCCGCCCGTCTCGGCAAAGGGGAAGTCGATCCGCACGTGCACGCACCCGTCACCGAAGTGCCCGTACGGCAACCCCTCCAGGTCGTGGTCGGCCAGCAGGGCGTCGAACTCGCGGAGGTAGCGACCCAGGTGTTCCGGCGGGACGGCGGCGTCCTCCCAGCCGGCGTACGCGGGACGGGACAGGCTGACGCTGGCCAGGCCGGCACCGTCGGCACGGATCTTCCACAGCGGCGCAGCCGCGGCGGGGTCCTCGAGGATCATCGAGTCCAGCGCGCCGGCGTCGGCCACCAGGGCGCGCGCCCGGGAGGCGAGTTCGCGGGGGTCGTCGCCGACCAACTCGACGAACATCCAACCGTCCCCGCGGGGCAGGGTGGGCACCGCCTGTGGGCCGAGGTTGCGTTCCACCACGTCGACGATGCGCCGTCCGAAGCCCTCGCAGGCCGTGGGGGAGTGGCGCAGGATGGCCGGGGTGGCGTCGGCGGCCTCCGGCATCGACGGGTAGCCGAGGGCGATCATGATCTTGTGCGGGGCCTCGCGCACCAGCCGTACGGTGGCACGGGTGATCACGCCGAGGGTGCCCTCGGTCCCGGCCAGGAACTTGGCGACTCCGAACCCGTTCTCCGGCAGCAGGTGCTCGAGGCTGTAGCCGGACACCTGGCGGCCGAAGCGGCCGAACTCCCGCCGGATGGTGCCCAGGTTGTCGGAGACCACAGCGGACAACTCTTCCAGGGTGGCGGAATCGCCGGGTGAACCAGCCGGGACGCGGAGGACCTCGCCGTCCCCGGTGATCACGTCCAGGGCCACCACATTGTCGGCGGTCTTGCCGTAGCCGAGGGCGCGGGGACCACAGGCGTTGTTGCCGATCATGCCGCCGATGGTGCAACGGTTGTTGCTGGACGGGTCCGGTCCGAACCGGAGGCCGTGCGGGGCAGCAGCCTGCTGCAGCACGGACTGGACCACGCCGGGATCGACCACCGCGGTCTGTTGTTCGGGATCGATCTCGTGGATGGTGTTGAGGTGGCGGGAGGTGTCGATCACCAGGCCCGGGCCGACCGCATTCCCGGCACAGGAGGTCCCTGCCCCGCGAGTGGTGACCGGGATTCCGAGCGCTCGCGAATGCTCCAGAACGGCGGCGAGTTCCTCTTCCGTGTGTGGGCGCGCCACGCCTTCGGGGACGACGCGGTAGATGGAGGCATCGGAGGAGTAGAGCGCGCGGGTCAGCTTGCTGTGGTCGACGACGTCGGTGAAGCCACGCTTGCGCAACCGCTGGCGCAGTTCGACGAGTTCGCTGGCAGAGGTGGTAGCCCGGACGGGGAGGGTCTGCGCCATCGGGGCAGTCAGTCCGGCTGGGTGGCGAGGACGGCGTCGAAGGCGCGTCCGAGGGCCTCGAAGTCGGCCGGCGCCATCGCCTCCACGAAGTTCGTCCGGACGGCCTGTACATGGCTCGGGGCCGCGGTCTTCAGCAGGTCGAAGCCGGCGTCGGTCAGCTGGGCCCAGACACCACGACGGTCACTGGGGCAGGAGATTCGGCTCACGAGACCTGATTGTTCCATCCGGGCCACCGTGTGGGTGAGGCGGGATCGGGACTGGTGCACCGCATCGGCCAACTCCGACATCCGCAACTGGCGGTCCGGCGCCTCCTCCAGGCAGACCAGGATCTCGTATTCCCCGAGGTCGATGCCGAACTGGCGGAGATCGGCATCGAGTCGTTCGGAGAGCCGCGCACTGCCGAGCAGGTAGCTGCGCCAGATCCGCTGCTGGTCCTTGGTGAGCCATCGGGCCTGCACCCGCTCACGGGCGGCGCCGGCGCCGGTGTCGGCGGCTGCGGAACTCTCTGAGATGGCCACGGGATAGATCATAGTCCGAGA
>JBQDIN010000106.1:0-10257 GCA_052094425.1 Propionibacteriaceae bacterium | reverse complement strand
CCGGCCGCGTACTCGGCGACGAAGTCGTCCACCACGTCCTCGGCGAACTGGTCGGACAGGTCCCAGACGTAGAAGGGGATGCCGAGCACGTCGGCGGCCCGGCGAGCGTCATGGGAGTCTTCCTTGGAGCAGCAGCCGCGGGCGCCGCTGCGGAAGGACTGCGGGTTCTTGGACAGGGCCAGGTGTACGCCGGTCACGTCGTGGCCGGCATCCACCGCGCGGGCGGCGGCGACGGCCGAGTCGACCCCGCCGGACATGGCGGCCAGCACCTTCATCTCTGCAATCCCTTCCTGGTGAGCGAACCGCCCAAGCCTACCCCGCGCGACGGGCTCGCTCCACCGCCGAAGGGAGGGTGGCCACCAGGGCTGCCACGTCCGCCTCGGTGGAGTCATGGCCGAGGGAGATGCGCAGGGCGGAGCCCGCCTCCACACTGGAGCGCCCCATCGCCTCGAGTACGTGGCTGGGCTGGGAGACGCCCGCCGAACAGGCCGAACCGCTGGAGCAGTCGATCCCCGCCGCGTCCAACAGCAGCAGCAGGTCATCGGCGCGGCAGCCGGCGAAGGAGAGGTTCGCGATGCCGGGCAGGGTCTCCTCCTCGGTGCCGGTTCCGTTCACCGTGACGTCCTCGACGGCACCCAGTACGCCGGAGAGGACGCCGGCACGCAGGGTCCGCAGCCGGGTCGCCTCCGCCTCGAGCCCCGCGACGGCCACCTCGATCGCGGCCGCGAACCCGGCCGCACCGACCACGTCCAGGGTGCCGGAGCGTACGTCCCGTTCCTGTCCCCCGCCGTGCTGGACCGGGGACAGGGCCAGGCCCCGCCGGGCCACCAGTGCCCCGATCCCCACCGGTCCGCCGATCTTGTGTGCGCTCACCGACAGGCAGTCCAGGCCGGAGGCGGCGAAATCGACGCGGACGTGACCGAGCGCCTGCACCGCATCGGAGTGCGCCACCGCGCCGTGCTCCCGGGCCAGCGCGGCGATCCGCTCGACCGGCTGCAGGGTGCCGACCTCGTTGTTCGCCCACATCACCGTCACCAGGGCGGTGGCCGCGGCGTCGAGCTGGGCACCCACCGCATCGACGTCGATCCGTCCGGCCGAGTCCACCGGAGCCCATTGCAGGTCGGCACCCTCGGAGTCGGCCAGCGACTGGACGGTCTCCAGTACGGCATGGTGCTCGACGGCGCTGGCGATCACCCGGGCTGCTCCGGTGCGGCGCCGGGCAGCCCGGTAACCGCCCAGGAGGGCGAGGTTGTCGGCCTCGGTTCCGCCGGCGGTGAAGATCACCTCAGCCGGGTCGGCGCCCAACCGGGCGGCGATCACCTCCCGGGACTCCTCCAGCACCCGGCGGGCTTCCCGACCCGAACGGTGCAGCGAGGAGGGGTTGCCGACCCGGGTGAGTTCGGCGGAGACGGCCTCGATCGCCGCCGCCACCATCGGTGTGGTGGCGGCGTGATCGAGGTAGACCCGCCGGCCGATGGTCAGCCCTTCCGCTGGGTCACCTCGGCGGTGACGCCCGGCAGCACCGTGTGCAGGTCACCGACGACACCGAGGTCGGCCATCGCGAAGATGGGCGCCTCCGGATCCTTGTTCACCGCGACGATGGCCTTGGAGGTCTGCATCCCGGCCCGGTGCTGGATCGCACCGGAGATGCCGGCAGCCAGGTAGAGCTGCGGGGACACGGTCTTACCGGTCTGGCCGACCTGGTAGCTGTGCGGGTACCAGCCGGAGTCCACCGCGGCGCGGGAGGCACCCACGGCGGCACCGAGCACGTCGGCCAGTCCCTCGACCGGACCGAAGTCGCCACCGGTGCCGCGACCACCGGAGATCACCACGGCGGCCTCGGTCAGGTCCGGCCGGCCACTCGCCTGCCTCGGCTCACTGGCGGTGATCCGGGCGGTCTTGGCGACGTCCGAGACCTGCACGGCCACCTGTTCGACGGCTGCCTCGGTCGGCGCCTCCTCGGGCGCGGCGGAGTTGGCCTTGACCGTGACCACGGCGATGCCTCTGGCCTTGGCGGCCACGGTCCAGTTGCCGGCGAACACGGACTGGGTGGTGGCCAGTCCGTCCTCGCCCGGCTGCACGTCCACCGCGTCGGTGACCAGGCCGGAGCCGAGGCGCACGGCCAGTCGGCCGGCCATCTCCTTGGATTCCAGCGTGGAGGTGAGCAGGACCGCACTCGGCGCCACGCTCTCCACGATCTGCTGCAGAGCGTCCACCTTGGGCGCGACCAGGTACTCGGCGAAGGACGGGTCGCTGGCCGCGAGCACCTTGATGGCGCCGTAGCGTCCCAGGGTCTCGGCCAGGGCGTCCGCGCCATCACCCAGCACGACGGCCACCGGCTCGCCGATCCCGCGGGCGATGGTGAGCAGTTCCAGCGTCGGCTTGGCCACCTGTCCCTCGGCCTGCTCGACGACGACAATCACGTTCGACATGTCAGTCTCCTCGGTTCTCGTTGCTCAGATGTACTTGCCGGCGGACAGGAACTCGACCACCGCGGCGGCCCCGGAGCCGTCCTCGTCGGTGACCTGGCGGCCCGCCTCCTTGGGCGGACGCGGCGTGGTCTCGGCCACGGTCGTGGTCGCGGCATCCAGTCCGACCTCGGCGGCGTCGACCTCGAGGTCGGCCAGGCTCCACTCCTCCACCGGCTTCTTCTTGGCGGCGAGGATTCCCTTCATCGACGGGTAGCGAGCCTCACCCGACTGGTCGGTGACGCTCACCACGGCGGGCAGGGATGCCTCGATGGTCTGGCTGGCGGTGTCGCCGTCCCGGCGGATCGAGACGGTCTCGCCCGTCACGGTGAGCTCGGAGCCGAACGTGACCGCCGGCCAGCCGAGCCGCTCGGCGACCATCGCCGGGACGACGCCCATCGTGCCGTCGGTGGAGGACATCCCACAGATGACCAGGTCCGGCGCGGCCTTGCGTACGGCGGCGGCGAGGACGGCGCTGGTGGCCAGCGCGTCGGAGCCGTGCAGGGCGTCGTCGATCACGTGGATGCCGGCGCCGACCCCCATCTGCAGGGAACGCTTGATCGCATCCGCGGCGTCGTCGGGACCGACGGTCAGGGCCACGACCTCGACGTCGTCGCCGTCATCGGCGATCTGCAGTGCCTGTTCCACTGCGTACTCGTCCAGTTCGGACAGCAGGCCGTCCGTGGCCTCGCGGTCCACCGTGCCGTCGGCAGCGAAGCCGCGGTCTCCGGTCGCGTCAGGCACATGCTTCACAAGGGCGACGATCTTCATGTCTCTCGCAATCTGTGGGGCGCAGCGTCGTGCGCACGGTCAGTACGAACAGGAGCCATGTTACCCGCGGGTAACAATGGGGACCCAGGCGGTCCTGCGGAACCAGCCTAGAGGTATCCGTTCACACCGGTCCCGTGGCTTCCGGACAAAGTCGCCGCTTCCGGCAGACCCGGGGCCGATTCGTGGCCAAACCGGGCCGTCGCTTCCTACGGTGAAGTGGTCCGAGCATGCCCCCCAGCCGAGGTGATTGACGATGTCGCAGCAACGACGCAGGAGCGGACACCGGGCTCGCCGGTGGGCCGCAGTGACCGCCGCCGCAGCCCTCCTGGTGGCCGGGAACGTCCCCGCCGGCCAAGCCGAGTCGGCCGACTGGCAGGTCAACGGCCACGAGGTCGGCGAGCAGGCCGAGACGAACCTGCGCTGGCTGGCCGCGAACACCTACCCCCGTCTCTCCGGCGATCGCGAGACCAAGCTGGAGACCATGAGCGTGGTGGCATGGTGGTCCCTCAAGGAGGGGGCGCTGTACCTGCCGCAGGAGAGCAGCGACCTCGGCTCTCCCGAGGCCCAGACGGTGCACGACTTCAACCTCTGCACCCGCCCCGAGGGCGACGTACGGATCGGCCAGACCGAGACCTGTGCCGCGGGCAAGGCCTGGCAGGTGGGCATCTCCGGCATCCAGGTGCCGAACGTGGACGTCGCCACCGTCGAGGCCAAGGCCCGGGAACTCTACCCGGGCGAGAGTGCCGACCAGGTCCTCACCCACACCCTCTCCTACGCCGGCTACGGCGACGACTCGGCGGTGGCCGAGACCGTTCTGGCCGACCGGGGTGACCTCCGCAAGTCCTGGCTGTTGCGCAACCACGGGGTCGGGTTCGCCCTGCAGGAGCAGTTCGTCCGTACCGAGTGCATCGACGCCGCCCAGGGCTGGTGCTACGGGACGGGCTGGGACACCTCGGAGTGGTTCGCCCCCGATCCCGCCGGCGGCGAGCAGGCACGGGCCGACCTGTTGGAGATCCTGGCCCAGCTGACCGCCGACACTGCCGACCCGGAGCCCACCCCGGATCCCGATCCCGAACCCGAACCAGAGCCGGCCGATACCTTCACCGCCGAGGTGTGGGACACCGGCGGCGTCGGGCTGAGCGTGCGCGCCGAGCCCACACCCGACTCCGAGAAGGTCGGCCACCTGAACACCGGCGACTCGATCGAGATCGCCTGCCAGGTGGAGGGCCCGGAAGTCACCAATGACGTCAAGGGCGTCACCAGCACCCTCTGGGATCACGCCCCCGCAACCGGCGGTTACGTCTCCGACGCCTGGGTCCTCACCGGCGTGGACGGGCGGGTGGACGTCCCGGACAGCTCCGAGTCCGAGCCGCCGCAACCACCTGAGGAACCAGGCGATCCGGCCGCTCCGGTGACCGGGATCGCCGAGCCCTGCAGTGCCGACCATCCGTTCCCTGCCGACAGCGGTGCGGACGCCGTCGTCGCGGGCATGGCAAAGAACTGGAACCTGGCAATGCAGCCCGGGGACAAGTCGTGGACGGACGGGACGCGCGGCGAGTTGCTGCGCATCTTCTGGGAGACCTTGGACGCCATCGACTGCACGCCGTTCCTGCAGACTGTCGTGGAAAAGAACGCGGGTTCGCTCGGAGTCCATGCAGGCACACCGATCCACGGTGGCTGGGCCGATTACGGCCTGACCAATCCGGGCGCCCTGACCTTCGATCCCGAGGAGCAGCAGGGAGCCATCGACCGAGGCATCCCGGAGACCGTGGCCCAGAACGTCATCCACGAGTTGGCGCATGCCTACTCGAACGACCGACCAGCCCCCGCCTACTACGCCGAGTACCTGAACCTGTACGGCCAGCACGGCGGCCTGTCCAACTACGGCCAGACGGCGGAGAACGAGAACTTCGCGGACGCGGCCGGGTTCTACGTGGCCCGATGTTCGCAGGAGGCCTTCGAGACCGGTGGTGAGTTGCTGCCGAACCCGTACGACGGCGGGTACGCGGAGTACTACGACTACGCGCGGGAACAGATCTTCGGCGGCAAGGAGTTCGGCCCGGCACCGGGTACCGCGGCGACCTGCTGACGGTGACCGGAGCTGATCTGGTCCGGGGCGGGTCTGCGCGACGGGGCCGGTCCGAAGGTTTTGTAGGGTGGCCGTCGTGTCCCTTCCCGAACCGCCGCGACCGAGGTGGCAGCGACGCCTCATCACCGCGGTGGTGGTTGCCTCCCTCGCCATCCTGCTGGGCGTCGTCGGCGGCACGGTGCTGGTCCGCGGGGGCGCCGGTCCGGGCGGGCCGCTGGACAGTCCGTCGCCGAGTCCGACCGTCCCGCCGGGGCCGGCCGACACCGTGCGGCGCTACCTCGAGGCCCTGGCCGGCGCGGACGCGGAGGCAGCCAAGGCCGAGGCAGCCGCCCAGCCGGCCGACGTGTCGATGCTCACCGACGAGGTGCTCACCGCCGCCCTGGCCGAGACTCCGATCACCGACGTGAACGTGCCCCCGGTGTCCGACATCGCGCCCGAGGACGAGACGGCGACGGTCCCGGTCAGCTACCTGATCGGGGACGAGCGGGTGAACGAGTCCTTCGAGATCACCCGGGCCGACGGCACCTGGCGCGTCAGCGAGGCCACCGTCGAGGTGGACCTGTCCTCGGTCCGCAGTGAGAAGGTTCCACTGTTGATCAACGACAAGTCGGTCAAGGCCGACACCATCACCGTCTTCCCCGGCCAGTACGTGCTCAGCACCGGTCTCGACCACATCGACTACGGGGACGACAACACGCTGTTCATCGCCTCCCCCGCGGATTCGTCCTCCACCGCCTCGCCGGAACTCGGGCTCTCCACGGCGGGCACGAAGGCCTTCACCGAGGCGATCACCGACGACCTGGACGCGTGTATGGCCAAGAAGGCGCTGGCTCCGAAGGGCTGCCCGTTCAAGTACGACCTCGGCTACCAGGAGAAGATCACCGCGAAGTCGATCAAGTGGTCCCTGCCCGGCGAGCCGGAGATCGACTCCTATCTGGACTCGAACGACCCGTCGATGGCCAAGACCAACGTCAGCCTCGAGGTGGAGTTGACCGCGACCGGCTCCAAGAATGGTGACAAGCACAAGTTCTCCGAGACGGTCACCTCCTACCCGACCGTGATGGCGGACATGACCCAGAGCACGGTCACGATCCAGTGGAGTTGATCTCCACCCCACGCTTCAGCTGATCCAACTCCGCCGCCGCCTGCTGGCCCAGGGCATCCACGTAGCGCCGCACCTCGGCGGCATCGGCGTAGCGTGCGTACCGATCGGCCACCACCCGTCCGGGTACGCCGGCGACCACCGAACCGGGGGGATATGCCTCGCGAGCCACCGCGTGGGCCGCAACCACCGAACCGTCCCCGAGATCACAACCCCGCAGCGCCGTCACTCGGCTGCCGAGCCAGCAGTCCGCACCGATCCGCACCGGTGCGGTGACCAGGCCCTGGTCCTTGATCGGCACGGTCACGTCGACCGTCCGGTGGTCGAAGTCGCACACGTACACGTGGTCCCCGATGATCGTCGCCGGGCCGATCTCGACGTCCAGCCACGAGTTCAGGGTCAGGTCGTAGCCGAGCACGCACTTCGCACCGATCCGTACGGTGCCCTCGTGGGACCTGATCTTGACTCCCGGGTTCAGGTGTACCCACGGACCGATCACGATCCGCCCCCGGCCCGGAGCGGCCGACAGCTCGACCCCCTTGGCCAGGAAGCAGAATCCCTCGAACTCGACCCCCGGGTGGCGCCAGCGGGCCAGTAGGAAACGGGCCGCCCCGACCAGGTGGTGCCGGGTCAGGAACCGATTCGCGACCATCCAGCGCACCACGGCGACCGGGCCGGTTCCCGGCGGCGTGGGAGTCGGCAGTTGGTCGGGATCGCCCACCGGGGGCGCGGCGCCGGTCGTCACGCGGCCCCCGAGGCCTGCGGACCCGGTGGTGCCGCGTCGCCCGGGTTCGGCCCGCGCAACAGGGTGAGTCGAAGGATCACCGCGACGACGGCGAACAGCACGCCCAGACCGCCGACGATCGTCGGAGCTCCCCAGGTGGAGAACCAGCCGTCCATCCGTGCCCCCTGGGGGTTGGCCGGGTCGTAGCGGACATTGACCTCGGTCCCGATCGGGAAGTTCCAATCGCTGGTGGCGGAGTTGCTGGTGAAGGTCACTTCCGCACCTGCCGCGGTGGTGTAGGTGATGGTCGGTCGGTACACGACGCTGCACTCACGCCGGTTGTCCCGCGTGCGGCAGTCCTGCCGCGCCGACACCTCGACCACGGTCCCCAGGGTGGTCTCGCTGGCGCTGGCGAACCGGATGCTGAAGACCAGGACGACCGCTCCGGCCAGCAACAGCAGTACCGCGACGATGCTGAATCCGCCGACGATCACCTTGCGCGCACGCAGGTCCTTGTCACTGTTCACCGTGCAGCCTCCACCCTCAACGTTGCGGTTTGATGCCGGTGATCGACACGTTGTAGAACAACTCGTCCGGGACGATCCTGGCGAGCAGCTTGTCCACCACACCGAGACGCAGCCAGGTGCGGTAGGCGAACATCCGCCAACCGAAGCCCAGCTTCTCCTCCGGCACGGCCGCCTCGAAGGTGCGGATCGGCCAGCCCACCCACGCCGCGGTCAGCTCCTCGGTCACGGTCGCCACGTCCACCAGACCGGCGCGCCGGACGGTCCTGGCCAGGGTGTCCGGATCGAAGGTGTGCAGGTCCACCACGGCCTCGAGGGCGGCGGCCCGGGCGGACTCGTCCAACTCCTCCCGGGGTCTGGACCAGGCGCGCAGCGGGGGCAACCGGGTCAGGTTCGTGGCGGCGACCCAAGTCGCCCGGGACAGCCGACGCGCGATGAAGTCACCCCACCGGGTCGGCTCCCCGCAGATCACCACACGTCCGCCGGGCTTGAGCACCCGGCGCATCTCGGAGAAGGCCAGTTCGACGTCGGGAATGTGGTGGATGACGGCGTGTCCGATGACCAGGTCGAAGGTGTCGTCGTCGTACGGGAGGGTCTCTGCATCGGCGACCTTGCCCTGCACGGACAGGCCGAGGTTGTCGGCGTTGCGGCGGGCCGCCTCGACCATCCCGGCCGAGATGTCAGTGACGTCTCCGGCGGTGATCACCCCCGCCTGCATCAGGTTGAGGGTGAAGAAGCCGGTCCCGGAGCCCACCTCCAAACTGCGGGCGTACGGCCACCCGGTGTCGCCGGCGACGGCTTCGAAGCGGTCCCGCGCGTAGTCGATGCAGCGCTGGTCGAAGGAGATCGACCACTTGTCGTCGTAGTTGCCCGACTCCCAGTCGTGGTAGAGGACTTGGGCGAGTTTGGTGTCCTGCCAAGCGGCCTCGACCTGTTCGGAGGTTGCTACCGGGACGGGCTCCGGCCCGGTCTCGGACGAATGATCAACGGCCAACGAACTGTGCCTTCCCTGGACCGTTCGCGATGAACGACTGCATCCCGATGGTGCGGTCCTCGGTGGCGAACAGGGCGGCGAACTGCTGCCGCTCCATCTGCAGTCCGGTGTCGAGGTCGACCTCCATGCCGCGGTCCACGCACTCCTTGGCGGCCTGCAGGGCGAGCCGTGGCCCGCCGACGAAGCGCCGGGCCCAGTCCACGGCGGCCTGCTGCACCTCGGCAGCGGGCAGCACCTGGTTCACCAGGCCCAGCTGGAGCGCCTCCTCGGCCCGGACCGGGCGCCCGGTGAAGATCAACTCCTTGGCGCGGGCGGGGCCGATCAGCCGGGCCAACCGCTGGGTGCCGCCGGCCCCGGGGACCACGCCGAGGGTAACCTCGGGCAGGCCCAGCGTGACGTCGTCGGCGGCAATCCGGACGTCGGCGCACAAGGCCAGTTCGAGACCCGCACCCAGGGCGTACCCGTTCACGGCGGCGATCACCGGCTTGGGCAGCCGGGCGACGGTGCTGAAGTGCTGCTGCAGCCGACCCGAGTGGGCCACCATGGCGGCGTAGTCGAGCTCGGCCATCTCCTTGATGTCGGCCCCGGCGGCGAAGACCCTCTCGCCACCGGTGAGGACGACCGCGGCCACGTCGTCGCGGCGGGCACACTCCTCGGCGGCTTCGCCGATCGCCAGCTGGATCGCGGCACTCAGCGCGTTCACCTTGGGGCGGTCGACACGGATGGTGGCCACCCCGTCGGCCACCTCCAGACGGACGGAGGTCTCGGATTCAGGCATGTCGGGCACTCTATCGCGGGACCGTCCGCGCCTCGAAAATTGTTACTTGCCTCCTGGACCGGCCACAATGAGGGCGCGCACCTCGCGCCCAGCCCGACCGAAGGTGGCCCATGACCCTGCCCGAACTCTCCGCGCCCGCCGAGACCTCCACCCTGGGCGCTCGCGTCGTGGACGGCGGCGCCACCTTCGGCCTCTGGGCACCTCGGGCCACCCGGGTCGAGTTGGCCCTGGTGGCGGAGGACCGCACCCAGTCCAACCACGACATGACCCGCGGCGACGACGGCGTCTGGTCCGTGTTCGTGACCGGCGCTGAGGCCGAGCAGCGCTACGGCTTCCGGGTGCACGGACCCTGGGATCCCGCCAGCGGCCAGCGGTTCAACCCGGCCAAGCTGCTGCTCGACCCGTACGCGCGCGCCATCACCGGCGGGGTCGACTACTCCGGCCCGATCCTCGACCACACGGCCGAGTCGGACTACCAGCCCGACGAGACCGACTCCTTCGCCGCCGTACCGCTCAGCGTCGTGGTGGCCGACACCGCGCCGCCGACCGCGATCGCCACACCGCGCACGATGGCCGAGTCGGTGGTCTACGAGATGCACGTCAAGGGCCTCACCCACCAGCACCCGGCTGTCCCCGAGCACCTGCGCGGCACCTACGCCGGGCTCGCCTACCCGGCCGTGGTCGAGCACCTGCAGTCGGTCGGGGTGACTGCGGTGGAGTTGTTGCCGGTGCACCACTTCGTCTCCGAACCGTTCCTGGTCGGACGCGGACTGACGAACTACTGGGGCTACAACACCCTCGGGTTCT
>JBQDIN010000105.1:0-10581 GCA_052094425.1 Propionibacteriaceae bacterium | reverse complement strand
ACGGCCTTCGTGCCGAGGATGCTGCGCCGGGTGCTGGGGCTCTTCGTGCTGGGGGTGGGCCACATCGTTCTGTTGTACGGAGGCGACGTGCTCACCACCTATGCGGTGGTGTGCCTCATCCTGCTGGCGATGCACCGGGTGAGCGACCGGGGGGCGTTGATCACGGCCGGGGTGCTCTACGTGGTGGTGCTTGCCTCCCTCGTCGGCAGCGCCCTGTTCCTCGACCGCTCGGCCTTCATGCCGTCGTCCGACGAGGCACTCGCCACCGCCGCCGCGCAGACCCAGGCCATGCTCGGATCGCCGGCCGACATCATCTCTCATCACGTGAGCGGTCTCGGCCTGCTCGTCCTCCAGGCCGCCTCCCTCCAGGGGCCGACGGCGCTGGCGATGTTCCTGCTGGGCATGGTGGCTGCCCGGCGAAAGTTGTTCTCCGACCTCGGCGATCGGGTGTCACTGCTGCGGCGCACCCAGTGGATCGGTTTCCCGATCGGACTCGCCGGGGGTGCCGTCTATGCCGCGCTCGGCGGCGACGCCAACACCTCAGCCACGGCGGTGAGCGTGGTGACGGCGCCGTTCCTGACGGCCGCGTACGTGGCGACTCTGGTACGGGTCATGCGCTCGCCCCGGACAGCGTGGGTGCGGACCGCCCTAGCGCCGGTCGGGCGGGTCGCCCTGACCAACTACCTCGGGCAGTCGCTGGCCGGGGTGCTGCTGTTCACCGGCGTCGGCCTCGGGCTGGCCGGTCGGGTGTCTCCGCCCCTGCTGCTCCTGCTCGCCGTCGCCGTCTTCGTCGGACAGGGCGCGCTGAGCGCCTGGTGGTTGCGGAGCCACCGCTACGGTCCGGCGGAATATCTGCTGCGCTGGCTGACCAACGGACGTCGGCCGTCGGTGCCGGCCCCCTCGCGGTGAGCCCGGGTCCACCGCGACAGGCGTGGTGTCACTCCTCGCCGTGGGCCTGCTCCCGTGCGGCGTCGATCTTGGCCTTGGCGCCGTCCAGCCACCCCTGACAGCGGTTGGCCAGTCGTTCGCCCCGCTCCCACAGGGCCAGGGACTCGTCCAGCGGGGCCCCGCCGGACTCGAGCCGTTGCACCACGAGTTGGAGTTCCTCCTTGGCCTGTTCGTAGGACAACTCGGCATCGGCCGCCGCCTGGGCGGTGCGGTCCGAGTCGGGGGTGGTGGGCTGCTCACTCATCGGGGGTTCCTCCGGGAACGGTATCGCGTACGGACAAGATCAACTGCCCGTCGGTCAGGTGGGCCAGCACGTCGTCGTCGGTGTCGGTGTCGGTGATCGACGAGATGGCGTGCCCCTCGCCGTCGACCAAGATCACGTAGCCACGCTCGAGGGTGGCCTTGGGGGAGAGGGCGCGGACCCGGGCGAGGATGTGCTCGACGCTGCTCTCCTCCTGCCGCAGCCGCGATTGCACGGCGCGGTCGGCGCGCTGTCGCAGCGCCTCGACCTGCTCGCGGCGCACCTTGAAGGTGGCCGTCGGGTCGGTCAGCACCGGGCGGGAGCGGAGCGAGTCGAGGCCCTCCTGTTGGCGCCGGACGAAGGTGATGATGCTGTGCTGCAACCGGTTCCTGACCTCGATGATGCGGGCGGCCTCGTCCCGGGCATCGGGCACCACCCGTTTCGCCGCGTCGGTCGGAGTGGCGGCGCGCAGGTCGGCGACCAGGTCGATGATCGGGGTGTCGGTCTCGTGGCCGATCGCGCTCACCACCGGTGTCCGGCAGGCGTGCACCGCGCGTACCAGTGCCTCGTCGGAGAACGGCAGCAGGTCTTCCAGGGAACCGCCGCCGCGGGCGATCACGATCACCTCGACGTCCGGGTCGGCGTCCAGCGCACGGAGGGCACCCGTGACCTGCTCCACCGTCTGCGGTCCCTGGACCAGGACGTGCCGGGTCTCGATCCGCACCGACGGCCAACGGTCCCGCGCGATCTCGTGCACGTCCCGCTCGGCGGCACTCCCGGCCCCGGTGATCAACCCGACCGCATTGGGCACGAAGGGGAGTCGCTTCTTCCACTGCCGGTCGAAGAGGCCCTCGGCCTGCAACATGCGCTTGCGCTGCTCCAACCGGGCGAGGAGTTGTCCCTCGCCGAGCGGGCGGATGTCATCGCAGTAGAAGGAGAAGTTCCCCTTCGCGAGGTAGTACGAGGGCTTCAGTCGGGCCGCGACGGTGGCCCCCTCGGTGAGGGGCCCGGCCGTGTCGAGCGCGGCCGGGGAGATGGTCACCCGGACCGACACCTCGGCCAGTTTGTCGCGCAGGGTGAGGAAGACAGTGCGGGAGCCGGAGCGGCGGTTGATCTCGATCAGCTGGCCCTCGACCCACACCCAACCGAGTCGCTCGATCCACCCCTTGACCGATTGCGCAACCACGCGCAGCGGCTGGGGGTTCTCGGCGGTCGACACCAGGGCCATGGGGTGAGCCTAGGGTATGTCTCCCCGTCCGTGGTCGATGGCGAGCGGTGTTCAGAGCGGGACTGGCAAGGCGGCGGAGGAGGTCGGAGCGGTGTTCTACGGGTAACGCCTCCCAACGCGGCCAGTCGTGTGTCTGGGCGGTGCGCAGCCGATCAGGGACGGGGAGAGGTGCCCTGCAGGAGGAGACGCCCGACAGCTGGGTTGTGACTGGGGTCTCACCGGGTTCGCCGTGTGGTGGTGGCCACCTAGACTGGGCCCATGACCAGCACCTCCTCTGTTCCCGTTCCCGCCGCGACCGACGCCGACGAGACGACCCCCGCGCAGGGTGGAAAGCAGGTCGTCGTCGCCGCCCCCCGAGGCTACTGCGCCGGCGTGGACCGAGCCGTGATCACCGTGGAGAAGGCGCTCGACATGTACGAGCACCCCGTCTACGTCCGCAAGCAGATCGTGCACAACAAGCACGTGGTGGAGGACCTGGAGCAGCGCGGCGCGATCTTCGTCGAGGAGTTGTCGGAGGTGCCGGAGGGGTCCACGGTGGTGTTCTCCGCCCACGGCGTGTCGCCGGCGGTGCACACCGAGGCCGGTGATCGGGGGCTGAAGACGATCGATGCGACCTGCCCGCTGGTCACCAAGGTGCACCACGAGGCGAAGCGGTTCGCCAAGGACGACCTCGACATCCTGCTGATCGGGCACGCCGGTCACGAAGAGGTCGAGGGAACGACGGGTGAGGCTCCGGAGAACATCACCCTGGTCCAGTCCCCCGACGACGTCGCCGACGTGGAGGTGCGGGACCCGTCCAAGGTGGCGTGGCTCAGCCAGACCACGCTCAGCGTCGACGAGACGCTGGAGACCGTACACAAGCTGCGCGAGAAGTTCCCGCTGCTGATGAGCCCGCCCAGCGACGACATCTGTTACGCCACCTCGAACCGGCAGGCGGCCATCAAGCAGATCGCCTCGCACTCCGACCTGGTGATCGTGGTCGGCTCGGCCAACTCGTCGAACTCGGTCCGACTGGTCGAGGTGGCCCTGGATGCCGGAGCCAAGACCTCCCATCGGGTGGACAACGCGACCGAGATCCAGGACGAATGGCTCGAGGGGGTCGATCGGGTCGGCGTCACGAGCGGTGCGTCGGTGCCCGACGACCTGGTGCAAGGGGTGCTGGATCTCCTGGTCAGTAAGGGATTCCCGCAGGCGACCGAGGAGCAGTTGACCGAGGAGTCCCTCGTGTTCGCCCTGCCCCCCGAATTGCGCAAGGACCTGCGCCGGAACGTGATCAAGGACTGACCTCGCCCGAGGGCGGCGGGTCGGTCAGGAACCGGTGCGCCGACCGTCGGTGTCGGCGGAGGTCGGCGTGGTCTGCTCGACCAACTCGAACAGGTCCGGCTCGCTGCGGACCAGTTCCTGCTGCTCCGCCGTGTGGGTGGCTGCCGGTGCGGCCTTGCGGGAGCGTCGCCCCACCAGGGGCTCGACCTGGAGCGCGTCGTCGACCAACTCGGGTGCCTGGATCTGGCGGACGCTCTCGTCCACCGGGGTCGGCGGAGCCAGTTCGGTCTCGCTCACGTTGAGGTCGCGGAACTTCCGGGCCCGGACCAGGACGGTCCCCTCGACCGTGGCGATGGTCTCGTTGTAGGCGTTCACCGACGTACGCAGCGCGCGACCGAGCTTGTCGAACCGGTTGCCCATCGAGCCCAACTTCTCGTGCAGTTCGCGGCCCAGGCGGAACACCTCCGCGGCGCTCTCGGCCAGCGCGGACTGCTTCCAGCCGTACGCGATCGCACGGAGCATGCCGATCAGCGTGGTCGGGGTCGCGATGATCACGTCCTTCTGGGCGGCCACGTCGTACAGATCGGGGATCTGCTCCAGGGCGGCGGCGAAGAATCCCTCGCTGGGGAGGAACAACACCACGAACTCGGGGGAGTCGGCCGCCTTCCAGTACTTCTTCGCGGACAATTGGTCGACGTGGGTCCGCACGTTCTTGGCGAAGCGGACCAGGTGCGTGGCGCGTTGGGTCTCGTCGTCGGTCTCGTACGCGTCGAGGAAGGCGCTCAACGGCACCTTGGAGTCGACGAAGATGTGCTTGCCCTCGGCCAGGTTGACCCGCATGTCGGGACGGAGCATCTTGTCGTCGGCGTCGCGGCTGGTGTGCTGCAGGTCGAAGTCGCAGCGCTCCACCATGCCGGCGATCTCGGCGACCCGCTTGAGTTGCACCTCGCCCCAGGCGCCGCGGACCTGCGGCTTGCGCAGGGCGGTGGCCAGGGCGGTCGTCTCGCGGCGCAGTGACTCGCCCGTGTTGCGTACGTTCTGCACCTGGGCCCGCAGGTCGGTGACCATCGACACCCGCTCCTTCTCCACGTCGGAGAGGCGGTTGTTGAATTTGTCCAGGCTCTCGCGCACCGGCGCCATCAACTGCTCGGTTGCCTTCAGCCGCGCCTCGGCGGTGGCGTCGGCCCGCTTGCCCTGCCGCTCGATCGTCTCGGTGGAGAGGACCTTGAACTGGTTCAGCATCGCCTCCCGGTCGGCGCCGATCTCGGCTGCCCGCTGCAGGGCGGAGTCCCGCTCGGCCACCGCCTTGGCCACCTCGGCCGAAACGGTGGCCGCCTCGGCCTGGGCCGCCGCCGCCGCCGCGCGGGCCTCGGACACTGCGCCTTGGGCGTTGGCCAACTCGGTGCGGGCTTGGGCCGCCATCGCTTGGGCGTTGGCCACCTCGGTGCGGGACTGTGCCTGCCACGTCTCGTCGCGGGCCGTGCTCGACTCTTGCCGCGATCGCAGCACCAGCCAGCCGGCCGCGGCGCCGATCAGGGCACCGAGAACGAGTCCGATCACGAGACTGGCGAGTGCTGTTCCATCCATGGTGTCGATCCTGCCCGAGGGGTCTGACACTTTCCCGCAGACATGCGGGGGAGCCGGGTCAGCGGCCCCGCTGAACTGGGAAGGGTGCACCCGGTGCACGCCCTCCCGACAGGCCGCGCGTGGTCCTCATCGGGTCGTCCACATCGGTGCAGTTGGTCACCCTGGTCCGGTGTGCGGAGTCTCGGCCGCGATGCTGGGTCCACATCGCCTACGGTTGGGCCATGCCCGAATCCCACGTGAACGACCTGGTCGACTTCGTCGCCGCGTCTCCTTCCAGCTACCACGCCGCCGCGGAGGTGGGGCGCCGGCTGGTCGAGGCCGGGTTCGTCCAGCAGGACGAGACCGAGGCGTGGGACGCCAGCCCCGGTGGGCACTTCGTGATCAGGGACGGGTCCGTGGTGGCGTGGCGGATCCCCGAGTCGGCCGGCGCCGACGTCGCATTTCGGATCCTCGGCTCGCACACCGACTCGCCCACCTTCAAGGTGAAGCCGACACCGGACTTCCGTCGGGCGGGCTGGCAGCAGCTCGGCGTCGAGGTGTACGGCGGGCCGCTGCTCAACTCCTGGCTCGACCGCGAGTCGGGCGTAGCCGGTCGGGTGGTGGACGCCGCCGGTGGCACCCACCTGGTCCGTACTGAGGCGATCCTGCGGATCCCGCAGCTCGCGATCCACCTCGACCGGGGTGTCAACGATCAGGGGGTCAAGCTCGACAAGCAGTTCCACACCCAACCCGTCTGGGGCGTGGGCGACACCGAGCGGGATCTGCTGGGCCACCTCGCCGGGATCGCCGGACTGGGGGCCAGCAACATCGTCGGGCACGACCTGTTCGTCTTCGACATTGCTCGGGGTGCCACCTTCGGGCCGGACCACGAGTTCCTCGCCTGTGCCCGGCTGGACAACCTCAGCAGCGTGCACGCCGGCTTGGTGGCCCTGCTGGACGCTGACCCGACGTCGGGCACGATCCCGGTGCTGGCGGCCTTCGACCACGAGGAGATTGGTTCCGGGTCCCGGTCGGGAGCCTGCGGGCCGATCCTGGCCGATGTCCTCGACCGGATCGGCAACTCCCTGGGTGCCGACCTTGACGGGTTGCGGCGGATGTACGCCCGCTCGATCTGCCTCTCGGCCGACACCGGCCACGCGGTGCACCCGAACTACGTCGGCCACCACGACCCGGACCACCACCCGCTGTTGAACGGTGGGCCACTGCTCAAGATCAACGCCAACCAGCGCTACGCCACGGATGCCGTCGGTGCCGGCATCTGGCGCCGGGCCTGTGCCGCCGCCGGGGTGGACACCCAGCCGTTCGTGTCGAACAACCAGGTGCCCTGCGGGTCGACCATCGGCCCGTTGACCGCCACCCGGCTGGGGATCACCACGGTCGACGTCGGGGTGGCCTTGTTGTCGATGCACTCGGCCCGGGAGATGGCCGGTGTCGAGGACCTGTCCGCGCTGGCCCGTGCCGCGACAGCCTTCTTCGCCGCGGCCTGACAGCGGGCGCGGGCCGGAGCACTCAGGTGGTGCAGGAAGCGACGACCTCGACTTCGACGTCCGTGCCCGGGTCGAACCCATTCTCCAACGTCCCCGTCACCACCCAGGACTCATCCGACGGGCTCACGGTCAGCACCCCGGTCTCCTCGTCGAACAGGGGGCCGAGGGCGTAGTCCTCCGAGGTGTAGACGAATGAGTGCGCTGTCGGTGGGTCAGTCTTCAGGGTCATGACGATTCCACTTTCGGCTTCGTGGGGATCCGCGACGGTGAACGTGATCATTCCTGCCGAGCCCACATTGCACTCGACGTCATCCTGGTTCAGTTTCTCGTTTCGGCCATCGATCGTCACGGTGACTTCGGGCGTACCGGTCCCCGGCTTCTGTGGGGGCTGCGAATCGTCGCCGGGCGATGGCTCCGGGCTGCTCGGCGGTCCGGAGGTCTGGCTCTCCGCAGACGGCTCGGGGGTCGTGGACTGGCCACCTGGATTGACGAGGCCACATCCGGTCAGTCCGATCGTCAGGACCACCGGTATGGAGACCAGTGCCGTGCGTGGCATTGCTCCTCCGGAACGGGTTGGGGCTAGGGCGCGAGACACAGTATGTACCGCGGTGTGGCGGGGCAAGATTTTTCCGGAGGCCGCGCTCGAGACGGTGATCAACTCGACCTGGCTACGCGTTCGGACGGAGCGGAGAGCTTCGAGGGGTCGGGGTGGCCCCGGAGGGCGCCGAGCGGAGGAGCGGATGTCGGACGGTGGGTTGCGTCGGGCTAGTCTCGCCTCCGGATGAGCGGCTGCCCCACGGAGCAAGCCGAATCGGCCGTCAACGAGGAGACATTTGTGAAGATCGGGATCATCATCGGCAGCGTGCGACAGGGTCGGAAGGCCGAGTCCGTCGCACGGTGGGTGCGCGAACAGGCTGCCGGACGTACGGGCGTCGACTACGAGTTGATCGATCTCGCGGAGTTCGAGCTCGGCATCCTCACCGATCCGGTCGTCCCGGGTGCCGCGAACCGGCAGTACAGCGATCCACGGACCATCGCCTGGGGTGCGGTCATCGATGGATATGACGGCTTCGTCTTCGTCACCCCGGAGTACAACCACTCCATTCCCGGGGCGTTCAAGAACGCCTTCGACTCGATCTACCCGGAGTGGAACCACAAGGCGGTCACCTATGTCTCCTACGGCGCCGACTCCGGGGTGCGGGCCGTTGAGCACTGGCGCGCCGTGACCGCCAACGCCTTCCTGCAGTCGACCCGCGGCCAGGTGTCCTGCTCCACCTTCAGCGAGTTCGACGCCGACGGGGGCTTCCAGCCCGACGATCGCCGTACGGGCGAACTGGCCGGAGTCCTCGACCAGTTGGAGGCCCTGGCCCGGGCGGTGCAGACGCTGCGGTCCTGAGACCTCGCGGGCTCCAGTAGGCTTGGCCGACGTGGCACTCTCCATCGGCATCGTCGGACTCCCCAACGCGGGCAAGTCGACCCTCTTCAACGCACTGACCCGCAACGACGTCCTGGCGGCGAACTATCCTTTTGCCACGATCGAACCCAACGTGGGCGTGGTCGGTGTGCCGGATTCCCGGTTGCCCGTGCTGGCGAAGATCTTCGGCAGTGAGCGGATCATCCCGGCGACGGTCAGCTTCGTCGACATCGCCGGCATCGTGAAGGGCGCCAGCCAGGGCGAGGGGATGGGCAACGCCTTCCTCTCCCACATCCGGGAGGCGGACGCGATCTGCCAGGTGACCCGGGTCTTCAAGGATGCCGACGTCACCCACGTGGACGGGGGAGTGAATCCCGCCAGCGACATGGAGACCATCAACACCGAGTTGATCCTCGCTGACCTGCAGACGGTCGAGAAGGCCCTTCCCCGGTTGGAGAAGGAAGCCCGGATCAACAAGGACAAGGTGGCGGCACTCGAGTCGATCAAGGAGGCCCAGTCCGTCCTCGAGTCCGGCACGGGTGTCTTCGCTGCCGGCCTCGACCGTGGGCCGCTGCAGGAGCTGTTCCTGCTCACCGCCAAGCCGTTCCTGTTCGTGTTCAACTGCGACCCCGACGAACTCGCCGACGAGGACCTGAAGCAACGGATGCGGGACCTGGTCGCCCCGGCCGAGGCGATCTTTCTCGATGCCAAGATCGAGTCGGAGCTCGCCGAGATGGAGCCGGACGAGGCGGTGGAGTTCCTGGCCGACCTGGGAGTCGAGGAGCCGGGCCTGGACGTACTCGCCCGGGTCGGCTACGACACCCTCGGATTGCAGTCGTACCTGACTGCCGGGCCGAAGGAGTCCCGCGGCTGGACCATCCGGAAGGGCTGGACCGCCCCGCAGGCCGCCGGCGTGATCCACACCGACTTCGAGAAGGGCTTCATCAAGGCTGAGGTGGTCTCCTTCGATGATCTTGTCGCGACCGGCTCGATGAACGCCGCCAAGGCGGCCGGCAAGGTTCGGCTGGAGGGCAAGGACTATGTGATGGCGGCCGGCGACGTGGTGGAATTTCGTTTCAACGTGTAGTCGCGTTCCGGTTCAATCTCTGGGGTGACCTCTGAGGCCCTCGAGGGCATGCGCGAAGGTTGCGTACAACTTGTACAAGTCGTACGATAGGCACATGACTTCAGCGACTCTTTCCCAGTTCCGTAGCCAGCAGAGCGACTATATCGCCGCTGCGCAGCGTGAGCCTGTCGAGATCACCTCCCGCGGTGCGGGTCGTCGTGCTGTCGTCGTGTCGCCCGAGTTCTTCGACCGTGCCGTGCAGGCGCTGGAGGACCAGGCTGACATCCGCGCGGCAGCGGAAGCGCGCGAGGAGCCTCGTATTCCTTTCGAAGATCTGATGGAAGAGCTTGGGCTTTGATCCCGGGCTGACGTGACGTACCGGACCATCATCGCGCGGGGAGCCGCGAAGACCTTTCGTGGGCTTCATCCGCAGGTTGCTGCACGCCTGAAGGCTGCGATCCAAGAGCTCGCAGAAGATCCACGTCCGCCGGGAAGTCTGCAGCTGAGCGGCGGTGACGGCGAGCTCCGCATTCGCGTCGGCGACTACCGGATCGTCTACGACGTCCAGGATGATGAGCTTATGGTCCTGGTGCTGCGAGTCGGTCACCGCCGGGAGGTCTATCGATGACGCGACGAAGCGAGCAGACCGAAGGCAAGCTGGCTGAGATGGTGATCGACGTCGTTGCACACACGGATCTGACAGCAGGCGACGTCGCAAGGCTTCGCCGATTGTTCGACGCCGAGTACCATCAGGGTTTCGGGGAGTGGGACCCGGACTTGCCATATGGCTATGCTCCGCATGACCTCCATGTCATCGCTCGGCAAGAGGACGAGGTTGTCGGCCATGTCGGCTGGGCGCGACGCGCTATAGGTGTCGGCGGTCGTGAGCTGGCTATTGCAGGCGTGGGCGGGGTGTTGATCTCGGACCTTGCGCGAGGCAGGCGACTGGGCGAGCGTCTGATGAACCGTATGGCAGAGACGATGGTGGATGCGGGTGGCATTGCGTTCGGCTATCTCGGTTGTCGCGAGGAAGTGGTCTCGTTCTACATCGCGTGCGGATGGACTCGAATCTCTGCTGCGGAGCGTTCGATCAACCGCGCCGGCCAGTCAGTTTTCGATCCGCCAGGGCAGCCGCTGCTCGTCCTGCCGGTCGGATACCGGCTTGCTTCCTGGCCGGACGGCGAGGTCGACCTGCGCGGTCGCGCGTGGTGATCATTGAGAGGTTGGTCCGTGCCGGAACTCGGTGGAATTTAACGTCTAGCGTTATTGACGGGAGGCGTTATATGCTGGTTCCGTGATCAGATCGTTCGGCAGCAAGGACACCGAGCGCATCTGGCATGAGCAGTA
>JBQDIN010000104.1:0-11094 GCA_052094425.1 Propionibacteriaceae bacterium | reverse complement strand
ATTCTAGAGAACCCCTCTGACAGGAATCCCCTGTGTACACAGGGAATCCGAGAAATTCTCACGGATTTCTGCATGCAGTGGGCAGAGGGGTTTCGACAGGCTCAACCAGCGTTTCCTCACGTTGATCGAGCTTGTCGAGATCAGGGGGTTCGACAGGCTCAACCAACGGAGCCGAACGCCGATCGAGCTGGTCGAGATCACTGGTTTCGACATGCTCAACCAGGGCGTGTCTGGCGCTGGTCGAGATCAGAGGTGTCGACAGGATCAAGCAGGGCCAAAGGGACGCTCGGCCAACGTCGCCTCAGAGCCAGCCGCGTTCCTGGGCGACCCGGGCAGCCTCCACCCGGGTACTGGTGCCGGTCTTGCCGATGGCGCTGGACAGGTAGTTGCGGACGGTGCCGCGGGAGAGGTTCACCCGCGCGGCGATGGTGACGACCGGAGCACCGTCGAGGGCCTCGCGGAGCACCTGGCGTTCCTGGTCGGTGAGCGGGTCCGGACCGCCCAACAGTGATTCCGCCGCCAGGGCGGGGTCGACCACCCGGAGTCCGCTGTGCACCCGGCGGACCGCCTCGGCCAGTTCGGTGGCCGGGATGTCCTTGACCACGAAGCCGCTCGCACCCACGTCGAGGGCCCGGCGCAGGAAGCCCGGCCGGCCGAAGGTGGTGACCATCAGCGAACGGCAGCCGGGAAGTTCCGCGGCCAGGTGTCGCGCCACCTCGATCCCGTCCAGACCGGGCATCTCGATGTCGAGCAGGCAGACGTCCACCGCGTGCGTCCGAGCGGACTCGACGACCTCGTCCCCGCGGCCGACCTGGGCCACCACACTCAGGTCCCCCTCGAGTTCGAGCAGGGCGGCCAATGCCCCACGGACCAGCGCCTGGTCGTCGGCGAGCAGGATCTTGATCATCAGAACTCCACGGTGAGTCGGGTCCCAGGCTCGAGGGGTTCGAGGCTGGCCGTGCCGCCGGCGGTGCGAACGCGTTCGCGGATCCCCCGCAGCCCGCCCTGCTCCGGGGCGTCGCCGGCACCGTCCCCGTCATCGCTCACCCGCAAGGTGTCGGTGGTGATCTCGACCGTGCACCGACCCGCCCCGCTGTGCCGGACCACGTTGGTCACGGCCTCGCGGAGCACCCAGGCGATCACGATCCGGTGCCGCGGGTCGACCACCTCCGGATCGTCCGGCAGGTCGACGTCGATGCCGGCGGCGGTGAGCGCCTGCTCGGCGGCGACGAGTTCCTCCGACAGCCGGGCCACCCGGAGTCCGGCGACGGTGGCCCGGATCTCGGCCAATGCCTCCCGGGTCAGACTCTGGACCTGCGCCAGCTCCTCCTTGGCCCGCGCCGGATCGCTGTCGACCAACCGCTCGGCGAGTTCGGCCTTCACCGTCACCACGGTGAGGCTGTGCCCGAGCACGTCGTGCACGTCCCGGGCGACCCGGTCCCGTTCCTCGGCCAGGGCCAACTCGGCCTGCAGCCCGCGGTGCACCTCGTGGCGCTGGTCCACCAACCGGACCACCAGGGTCACCACGAACACCATCAAGACGATGAGTAGGAAGATCCACCGCTCAGCGAAGGTGCCCTGGAGCAGTGGCAGCAGCACGGTGAGGACCAGACCGCTCGTCCCGATCGCCGCCGCCACGGGCAGCGTGAAGGCGAACACCGCGTACGCGACCACGTAGGGGAGGGTGCCGAGCGCATTGGTGTCGATCACCCAGCCGAGGGCTACTCCGAGCAGGACCAGGATGCCCAGGTGCAGCCACCGGCTGGCCAACAGTGAGCCGTGTTTGTCCCGGGCCAGCCGGGCGTACCCGTGGACGACGACCGCGGCGAAGGTGGCCAGCAGGAGCAGCCCGACACAGCGCACCCACAACGAGTCCACCCGGAGCACGGAGACCAGCGGGAAGACGAGGAACACGAGCCAGACGGCCCCCATCGTCCAGCCGAACTTCTCCCACGGGTCGCGGCCGGGCAGCCCCCGCGATCCAGCGCCCGAGCCGGTCACTGCCGACCGCGTCCCCGCCGCACCAGCAGGAACGCGCAGGTCGCGAAGATGATGGCCCATGCGCCCAAGTTAAGCAGGGGAACCCAGAGCGGCTCATGGGCCAGCAGGGTCCCACTGGAATCGATTGACTGGCCCTCGGTGATCGGGTAGCGCGCCAGGCTGACCACCCCGTACAGCGGAGTGAACTTCGCGATCGTCAGCATCACCCCCGACAACGGGAAGAAGACGTTACCCAGGAAGGCGAGAATGACCAGCATTCCACTGGCGGCGCTGACCGCGGCCTCGCTCCGGAACGCGAGGCCCATCGTCAACCCGTACAGGGAGAAGACCGCCGCGCCGACGAGGACCACCGCCCCACTGATCAACCAGTCGTGCCACGGCGCCTTCGCGTTGGTCACGGCACCGATGATGAAGATCAACGTGATCGGGACGACGGAGATGACGAGGGCGACGGTGGCCTTCATCGCGACGTAGGCCCCGTCACCCAGCGGGGTCAGTCCGAGTTGGCGTCCCCAGCCCTGCATCCGTTCCACCGCGGCCATTCCCCCGACACCGGTGGTGGCAGTGACCGCTCCGTAGGCCGCCAACGCCACCATCGTGTAGAAAGCGACGTTGCCGTCGCCGACGGGCTCCTTCGCATAGCGCTGCACCGCGCCGAAGATCACGAAGAAGAAGGCGGGCAGCACCGCGATGAAGAACATGCTGACGTAGTCGCGCAGCACCCGGCGCAACTCGATCAAGGTGAAGGTGGCGTTCATGCCGGCCCCTCGCTTTCGGTGGCGGTGGTCGGTTCGGAATCTCCGGTGAACGACATGAAGGCGGTCTCCAGCGAGCCGGAGGCCACCTCGAGGTTGCTGCCACCCAGCTCGGTGAGCAGCAACCGGGCGACCGCGTCCGAGTCCGCCGCGCGTACGCTGACCCGTCGTCCGCTGCCTCGTTCCACCGACGCCCCGGGCAGTTCCTGCAGTGCGGTCAGGGCGCGGTCCCGCCCCTCTTCGGAAAGGTCAGCCGTGACCACCCGACCAGCGGCCCGGGAGCGGATCTCCTCGGTGGTGCCGTCGGCAACGATCCGCCCCCTCGCGATCATCACGATCCGCTGGGCGAAGGAGTCGGCCTCCTCCAGGTAGTGGGTGGCGAACACCACGGTGCGGCCACTCGCCGCGTCGGCGTGCATGGTGTCCCAGAACTGGCGTCGGGCCGAGACGTCCATTCCTGCGGTCGGTTCGTCCAAGATCAACAATTGCGGATCGGGCAGCAGGGCGAGGGCGAAGCGCAGTCGCTGCTGCTCACCCCCGGAGCACTTCGATACCTTGCGATCGACCAGGCCGGTGAGGCCGGCCCGCTCGATCACGGTGTCCACGCCGGCGTGGTTCGAAAAGGTGGAGGCGATCATCCGGACCGTCTCACGCACACTCAGGTCGCGCAGCAGTCCGCCCGTCTGCAGGACCGCGGAGACCTGGCCGGCGGTGACGGCCCGGCGTGGCGGTTCACCCAGCACCCGGACCGTTCCGGAGGTCGGCTCAGTCAGGCCCAGGACCATGTCCAGGGTGGTCGTCTTCCCGGCCCCGTTCGCGCCGAGGAAGGCCACCACCTCCCCACGGGCGACCTCCAGGTCGACGCCGGCGACAGCAGGCACGGGCGCTTGGCCCCGCGGCCGGAACTCCTTCACCACGTCACGCAGTTCGATCATGGACTGGGGCCCCCCGGGGGCGACTGCTGCTGTCATGGATCCAGCCTCGCGCTCCGGCGCCCTCCGGGGCAGGCGCGGACGTCACCGGCTCGCCATGACATCGGTCACCTGCACCGAGCCCGGCCGCTGCACCGAGCCCGGCCGGAAGCGTCGGTCGGTGCCGTGCGACAGGATGGCGGGATGGAGTCGACTATCGCGAACCCGTTGGAACAACTCTCCCTGGCCGAGTTGCGCCGGCGCACGAGTGTGAAGTGGCGTGCCTACCCCGACGACGTGTTGCCACTGTGGGTCGCCGAGATGGACACCGTGCTCGCGGAGCCGGTGGACCGGGCCCTGCGCGACGCCCTGGACCGAGGCGACACGGGCTACTGCGCCAGCTCCGCTCCGTACGCGGAGGCGCTGGCCGGCTTCGCCCGGCAGCAGTGGGGCTGGGAGGGCCCGGTGCCGGGGCGAACGGCGATCGTCCCGGACGTGATGTTGGGGGTGGTCGAGATGCTCCGGCTGCTCACCGGACCGGGTGAGTCAGTGATCATCAACGCACCGGTCTACCCGCCCTTCCACGCCTTCGTCACCACCATGGGCCGCCGGATCGTCGAGGCCCCGCTGGGGCCGGACCGGCGGATCGATCTCGATGCGCTGTCCGACCGGTTCGAGGACGCCACCCGCGGCGGCGTCGGCCGGGCAGCCTTCCTGCTCTGCAACCCGCACAACCCCACCGGGACGGTACACACCCGGGCCGAACTCACCGCCGTTGCCGAACTGGCCCACCAGCACGGCGTACGGGTGGTGGCGGACGAGATCCACGCTCCGCTGGTGCATGCGGGGGCCGAGTTCGTCCCCTACCTGAGCGTTCCCGGTGGGGAGTCGGGCCTCTCCTTGATGTCGGCCTCCAAGGGCTGGAACCTGGCCGGGCTCAAGGCCGCGCTGGTGGTCGCCGGCGAGGAGGCCGCCCCGGACCTCGCCCGGCTGCCGGAGGAGGTCGGCCATGGCGCCAGCCACCTGGCCGCGATCGCCCACACCGCCGCACTGCGCGACGGTGGGGCCTGGCTGGATGCACTGCTGGCCGGACTGGACGAGAAGCGTCGCCTGCTCGCCGACCTGCTCGCCGCGGAACTGCCCGAGGTGCCGTACACCCCGCCGGAGGCGACCTTCCTGGCCTGGCTGGACTGCCGCGGGCTCGGGGTGCCGGAGGGCGGCGCCGCGGAGCCTGGGCTGGTCACCCTGATGGCCGGACCCGCGGCGGCCTTCCTGGCCGAGTGCCGGGTCGCGGTGAGCGCCGGGCCGGCCTTCGGCAGCGGCGGGGCCGGCCACGTACGGCTGAACTTCGCCACCTCGACGGAGATCCTCACCGAGGCGATCCAGCGGATGGGGCGGGTGACCCGCAACAGCGCACGCTGATCGCGAGCCCTCCTGCCCGAGGCGGCGATATCGATCATCTGTTCGGTTCCACCGCGCGCCTCAACGGTTGTGTCAGTGGTCCCTCCTAGGCTCCTTCCATGGCCAGGTCCAAGACACAGAACAAGCCGTCGTACCACTGCACCGAGTGCGGCTGGACGACCGTGCGCTGGGTGGGCCGATGCGGTGAGTGCCAGGCTTGGGGCAGCGTGGCGGAGGCCGGCGGCGCCAAACTGGCCGAGGTCGCGGCATCCGCCCCGGCCAGTCGCGCGGTCCCGATCAGCCAGGTCAGCGCCAGCGCCGCGGCCCGCGCGAAGACAGGGGTCGGCGAGCTCGACCGGGTGCTCGGCGAGGGACTCGTCCCCGGTGCAGTCGCCCTGCTCGCCGGCGAACCCGGCGTCGGCAAGTCCACCCTGCTGCTGGAGGTGGCCGCGCGCTGGGCCAAGGCCGGCCGCACCACGTTGTACGTGACGGGCGAGGAGTCCGCGGCCCAGGTGCGACTGCGGGCCGAGCGCACCGACGCCCTGGCCGACCACCTCTACCTCGCCGCCGAGAACGACCTCGGCACCGTCCTCGGACACATCGAGGACGTGGAGCCGTCCCTGATGGTGCTCGATTCGGTGCAGACGATCGGCGCCGCCGATGCGGATGGCTCCCCCGGCGGGGTCACCCAGGTCCGCGAGGTCACCGCTGCCCTGGTGCGCGTGGCCAAGCGCCGCGGGATGGCAGTGATCATCGTCGGGCACGTGACCAAGGACGGCGCCATCGCCGGTCCACGTCTGTTGGAGCACCTGGTCGACGTCGTGCTGGCCTTCGAGGGCGACAAGCACTCCGGCTTCCGGATGGTGCGGGCGGTGAAGAACCGCTTCGGTCCGGCGGACGAGGTGGGTTGCTTCGAGATGGGCGAGCAGGGCATCGTCGAGGTCACCGACCCCTCCGGTCTGTTCACCTCCAAGCACGACGACCCGGTGCCCGGCACCTGCGTGACGGTCACCCTGGAGGGCCGCCGGCCCCTGCTGGCCGAGATCCAGGCCCTCGTCGCGCCGTCCCCGCTGGAGCGCCCCCGTCGAGTGACCCACGGACTGGATTCCGGCCGGCTCGCGATGTTGCTGGCGGTGCTGGAGCGTCGCGGCAAGATCAAGTTGGCCCAGCGGGACGTCTACGTCTCGACCGTGGGTGGTGCCCGGGTCACGGACCCGTCCGCCGACCTCGCCGCCGCCCTGGCCATCGCCTCCGGCGCCCTCGACATCAGCGCCACTGCCCGCGCGGTCGCCATCGGCGAGGTCGGACTGGCCGGCGAACTGCGCCGCGTGCCCGGCACCGACCGACGCCTCGCCGAGGCCGCCCGGCTCGGTTTCGAGACCGCGATCGTCCCGTCCGTGTCGAGCAAGTGGACCGATCGGATGCCGCACGTCGCACACGGATTGCGGGTCATTCCGGTGGCCACCATCAACCAGGCCCTGGACGCCCTCGACCTGCGGCGCCGGACCAAGGCGCCACCCCAGCAGGACCTGAATCGTCAGCAGCGGAACCCGCAGGATCAGAACTGATCTCCTCAGCTTCGTACGGCCTGTTGCAGCGCGACCTCGCGGCCGTGTTCGAGGGCCCGCTGCTGGGCGCCGATCAGCGCAGCGGCTTCGGCGATCCTGCCGGTCTCGATCCGCACCGCGATCGGGCTCCGGCGGGCCACCTCGTCGCGTACGGGTTGCAGCAGGTCCGGCCGGCGTCCGATCGGTCCACCGAGCAGGACCAGGCCGGGATTGACCACCGCACACACCGCCACCAGGGCGCTGGCCATCGCGGACACGATCGCCTCCCGTACCGGTAGCGCCTCGGATTCCGCCGCGGCTGCCGCGTCGAGCATCCCGAGTACGGCCGCCACGTCGTTGGCCGGCGCGTCCCCGCGCTGCATTCCCAGCGCCGCCAAGGTGTTCGCCAGGGTCGGCCGACCGGGGCCGTCGGACAGGTAGCCGAGCTCACCGGCCAACCCTCCGACCCCGCGGATCAGTCCGCCGCGGGCCCACAGCCCGGCGCCGATACCGGCCCCGACGTACAGGTAGCCCATCGAGGTGGCCGTCGCCGCGACTTCCGGAACGGAGTACTCGGCGCGGGTGGCGAGGTTGACGTCGTTGTCGACGAGGACGTCGACCAGGTCCCGGCCGTCGAGGAGGTGGCGTGGATCCAGCAGCCCCTCGGGGAACGGGGTGTGCGGCAGTGCGACGATCTCGCCGGTGACCGGATCGACGGGGTTCGCCACCGCAATCGCGATGCAGTGCAGGGGCCCGCGGTCCGTCGCCGTCCGCCGTGCCCGCGTGATCGAGACGCGCACCGAGTCGGTCAGCGCCACCACGTCGCCGGCGGGAGTCGGATCGGCCCGTTCGTCGTGGAAGTCGTCGCCGTCCAGTCCGCAGGCACGCGCATGCACCCCGGCCTGGTTCACGTCCAGGGCCAGCACCCAACCGGACCTGGCGGCGATCCGATACCAAGTGGCGACTCGACCGCGCCGCCCCCCTTCCGCACCACTGGCCTCCAACAACCCCGCGGACTCCAGCCGGCGGACCGACTCGGAGATGGTGGGCTTCGAGAAGCCCGTCGTCTTGGCGAGGCCGGCTCGGGTGGCCCGCCCGGCCGACACCGTCTCCCCCAGGACCGCACGGTCGGTCTGTTCGCGGACGAGTGCGGCCGCACGGGTGGGGCGCGTCGTCGCCTCGTCCATCGCCTGCCCTTCTCGCGGAGGTCCCGTGCCCGTCGGTGTCGCC
Organism: Propionibacteriaceae bacterium; assembly: GCA_052094425.1. GTDB lineage: Bacteria > Actinomycetota > Actinomycetes > Propionibacteriales > Propionibacteriaceae > Microlunatus. Next base: position 3,249 of record JBQDIN010000104.1, on the reverse strand, counting down.
ATCTCCTTGCGCCTGTCGTCGGCTCAGGTTACTGTATTGACACCCTTTAGTTAGGTCACGTTACCAAAGGAGCGAGCGCCATGACCACCACCACGAACGAGGCCCCCGCAGACATCCCGGCGGCCATCCGCGCGACCAAGGCGAAACTGCGCGCGCAGGTCGGTGACGTCGCTGCGGCCCTGGCCGAGGCGGAGCAGTCGATGGCCGCGGAGGTCGAGACCATCGTCGCCGCCCGGGCCGCTGGTGAGGAGATCTGGCCGGTGATCAACTTCTCCGCCGTGCAGGCTGGAACCGTGAGCGATGCGGACCGGGCCGCCGTTCGCCGGCGCGGCTGCGCGGTGATCAAGAACACCTTCGGTCGGGAGCGGGCCGAGGCGTGGGATGCCGAACTCCTCGACTACGTGGAGCGGAACGGATTCTTCGAGGCCTACCAGCACATTGATGACGGCGTGTTCGGCGGCCTGGCCGAGGCGCGTCCGCCGATCTTCCCGATCTACTGGTCCCGGCCCCAACTGGAGGCCCGGGAGGACCCGAACATGATGGCGGTCCGCAGTTTCCTCAACTCCTTCTGGAAGAACGAGTCCGAGGGCCGGATCTGGTTCGACCCGACCAGTGACACCGGCTACCCGGATCGGGTCCGCCGCCGGCCCCCGGGCACGAACTCCGGCGGCCTGTCCCCGCACACCGACTCGGGGTCGATCGAGCGCTGGTTGCTGCCTGCCTACCAGCAGGTCTTCCGGCACGTGTTCGCCGGCAACTTCGCGGACTACGACCCGTGGGACGTTGCCCATCGCACCGAGGTGGACGAGTACGAGTCCATGGTGATGTGCTCAGCCTTCCGCACCTTCCAGGGCTGGACCGCACTGTCGGACATGCAGCCGAGTGCAGGCGTCCTGCACACCGTGCCGATCCCGCATGCGATGGCGTACCTGCTGCTGCGAGCCCTCGCCGACGACGTCCCCGAGGACGACCTGTGTGGCGCCGCCAATGGCGAGGCGTTGCCGATCACCGAGGAGTTCCATCGGGTCCTGATGCCGGCCCTCTCCCCCATCCCGGTCGTCGAGCCGGGTGACACGGTGTGGTGGCACGGCGACATGATCCACTCGGTCGGACCGGTGACGGACCAGCAGGGCTGGGGCAACGTGATGTACATTCCCGCCACCCCCGGCTGCCCGAAGAACGACGCGTACGCCCGCGCCTGCGGTGAGGCCTTCCTCGAGGGCCGCAGCCCGGGCGACTTCGCAGCCGAGGACTACGAGGCCTCGTGGGCCGATCGGCCCCGAGTGGATGATCTCGGTGCCGTCGGCCGCAGCCAGCTCCAACTCGCCTGATTCGGGCCCACTCTGTTTCTTGCCGCTACGCTCCGGTCCCGTAGGATGGGCCGGGCCGTGCCACCGTGCGGCCCACCGTGAGCCACCGGAAGGGATGTCCGTGCCCCAGCAGTTGCCGTCCGAGCGGTTGCGCGCACTGCAGGCCCGGCTGGCTCCGGGCACACCGCTCCGGGACGGTTTCGAACGGGTGCTGCGCGGTCGGACCGGTGCCCTGGTGGTGCTCGGCAACAACAAGATCATCCAGCAGGTGTCCACCGGCGGTTTCGCCCTGGACGTCGAGTACACCCCGACCGCGCTGCGCGAGTTGGCCAAGATGGACGGGGCGCTGGTCCTCAACCCGGACGCGGACAAGATCACCGGGGCCGGCGTGCACCTGATGCCCGACTCCCGGATCGAGACGATCGAGACGGGCACGCGGCACCGCACGGCCGACCGGGTGTCCAAGCAGTCCGATCTGCCGGTGGTGTCGGTGTCGGCCTCGATGGCGACCATCGCGCTCTACGTGGACGGGGTACGCCACCTGGTCGAGGACTCCGAGCAGATCCTGTCCCGGGCCAACCAGGCCCTGCAGACCCTGGAGCGGTACAAGAACCGGCTCTGGCAGGTGACCAACCGGATCTCGGCCCTCGAGGTCGAGGACCAGGTGACGATCAAGGACTTGGCCCTGGTCGCACAGCGACTGGAGATGGTGCGCCGCCTCGAGCTCGAACTGGACGGCTACGTGGTGGAACTGGGCACCGACGGTCGTCTACTCACCCTGCAACTGCACGAGTTGGGGGCCGGGATCAGCGACCTGCGGGAACTGTTGGAACGCGACTACCGCCCCGAGGATCCGAGCATCGGTTTCGGGCTCGACGGGCTCCAGTCCCTGGGCACCACGGAACTGCTCGATCCCCTCACCGTGGCCCGGGCACTCGGGTACGGGCCGACCGAACACCTCGACACCAAGATCACCGCGCGCGGTCACCGCCAGCTCGCCCAGATCAACCGCCTCCCACCCGTGTTCGGTACCCGCCTGATCGAACACTTCGGCAGCATGCAGGCCGTCTTCGCCGCCAGCACCGGAGATCTACTCGAGGTCGAGGGAGTCGGCGACAGTCGGGCCAAGATCATCCGGGACGGGTTGACGCGACTGGCCGAGTCCGCCTTCACCGAACGGCTCGACTGATCGTCGTCCACCTCTGATCGAGCCGAGATCACCAGCTCCGAGTGATCAGCCCTTGATCGTGAAGACGTGCTGGGTCGGCTCGGCTCCCTTGAACTGTGCCGTCGCCACGTAGGTGCCGGGACGGATGGTCCCGTTGTCGACCGTGCACTTCTCCGCCGAGCGGGCCCCGTTCCAGTCCATCTTCCACTCGTGCGCCTGCTCGGGCTTGAGTTTCTTCTCGGTCGCCTTCAGCGTCTTGGCACAGTCGGCACTGCTCCAGATCCGGTCCGTGCCGGAGTAGATCCTCAACTCGAAGTGGTCGGCGTCGAGGGTGAGGACGCAGTCCTCCTTGGACCCGTTGATCAAGGACAATGCATAGTCCTGCTTCTCCTTGGCCTTGACCGACTTGGCTCCGGTCAGTGTGGTACGGACAGTTTCCGGCGCGCAGGCCTTCGGCCCGGCGTCCTTCTTCTTGTCCGCGTCCTTCGAGTCCTTGTCCTTCTTCTTGTCGGCGCCCTTCGAGTCCTTGTCCTTCTTCTTCTCGGACTCCTTCTGGTCGGAGTCCGCGGAGGAGGACGGGCTGGCAGTCGGGCTGGCAGTGCCGGACGCGTCAGCCGAGGGGGTGTCACCCATGCCCGGGGTGGTCGGAGCGGAGGTCTGCGGCTCGGGACTGTCGGCCGGTGGTGCGGCTTGGGTGCCGCCCCGACTGCCGATCACGAGCCAGGCGATCAGCGCGGCGAGCAGCACCAGCACCACCAGTACGGCGGCACG
>JBQDIN010000103.1:0-11296 GCA_052094425.1 Propionibacteriaceae bacterium | reverse complement strand
GGCTCCGATGACGGGACCGACGATGGAACCGACGACGGCTCCGATGACGGATCTGACGACGGGACCGACGATGGAACCGATGACGGATCTGACGACGGGACCGACGACGGCTCCGATGACGGATCTGACGACGGGACCGACGACGGGACCGACGATGGATCCGATGACGGATCTGACGACGGAACCGATGACGGGACCGATGACGGGACCGACGATGGAACCGATGACGGGACCGACGATGGATCCGATGACGGATCTGACGACGGATCTGACGACGGAACCGACGACGGGACCGATGACGGAACCGACGACGGCTCCGATGACGGGACCGACGACGGATCTGACGACGGAACTGATGACGGAACCGATGACGGCTCCAATGACGGAACCGACGATGGATCTGATGACGGAACCGATGACGGAACCGATGACGGAACCGACGACGGCTCCGACGACGGCTCCAATGACGGCTCCAATGACGGGTCCGACAACGGGACCGCGTCGGGCGCACAGTTGAGCGTCGGTGAGCCGACGATCAACGGTCAGTCCGCCGGCAATGAGCCTGGTCCCCAGGTTCGACCCGGCGACAGTGCCGACATCGAGGTGCCCGTGTCCAACGTCGGCGATGCCACTGCGGACGGTCTGTCGGGTCAGACACCGGTCGGTGAACTGACCTGTGCCGATCCGTCCTTGGAGGCTGGCGCGTCAACAGAATGCTGGGCTGCAGTCACGGCACCGAGTGAGACCGGCGGATACGTGTTTGCCGTCACGGTGCAGGCTGTCGATTCGGCATCGGGAGAAGACATCGCGGCCGACCGCGAGGCCTTCTTCGTCTCGGCTCAGCCCCAAGGCCAAGGAGGCACGGGGCAGGGCACGGGCGATGCCGGAAACCGGCAGAACACCCAGTCGGGTGGTGACTACGGGAATTCCTCACACGGAGACACCAACGGTGGCTCCGGTTCCCAGGTCACCGAGTACCCGGACGGCGGCGTTGCTGCCGGTTCAGGTTCCACCGCGGTGGATCGAGACTGGATGCTCATGGCAGGCGGCCTGCTACTGCTGGCCGCCCTGGCGCTGAGCATCGCGCGACGAGCAAGGGTCCAAGGCGTCGCAGGGGATCGGTCATGAGCCGCGCAAGGTGGGGAAGGAGGTGGTGGCGTGAGGGTCGCCGAGGCCTTATGGCCTCGGCGGCCATCGCCGTCGTCATCGTTGCGTTGGTGATGATTGGAGGTCAAGCACTCTTCGCCGTGCCCGGCCAGTCGCCGACGGACCCGGCACAGGGGAACGATGCCGCGGGGGCTCCCGCCACGGCTCCCTCGGCTTCTCCGACGGAGCTCCAGATGGAGGCTTCTGAGCCCTCGGCTCTGAAAGTCCCCAGCATCAAGGTCGATTCGCCACTGCTCCAACTGGGGCAGCAGGACGGCAAGGACCTGGTGGAGCTGCCCAGCCCCATCACCAAGCCCGGCTGGTTCGAGAAGTCCGCAACACCGGGCGAGCCGGGTGTGTCCACCATCGTGGGCTACATCGAACGAGGGGCCGAGGAACCCGGGGTCTTCGCTCGACTGGCGACTCTCAAGAAGGACCACAAGATCCACGTGAGTCGCGACGACGGCAGCACGGCCACCTTCACGGTCGACAAGATCGAGTACTACGCCGAGGGTGAGATGCCCGCAGATGAGGTGTACACGCCGTCGGATCGACCAGAGCTGCGCATCATCACCTGCGGCGGTGCCCTCCAGGAAGATGACCCTGCGGGCAATGCTGTGGTGTTCGCGCACCTCACGGGAAGTGCATGAGTAATTCGATGGATCAGATCAGGCGCCACAGCAGGATCGCCGTCGCCACGTTGACGGTGCTCGGTCTGGCGCTGATCGTGCTGGCGCTGGCCTGGGGACACCAGACCCCGATCCCGGCCGAGGGGCGGTCGGACGGAGCGCAGGCCCGTCCGACCGCTTCTGGTCGCCCGAGCATCACCCCCACTCCGTCATCGCCGAACTCTCCATCGAGCGGTCCGGCCGATGACGCGACCGGGGAGGGAAGGGAGACGGCGACGCTTCCGCGGTCGGCACCCCTCCAGGTCGAGATCCCCGCGATCGACGTGCGGTCTTCGCTGCTGGAGCTCGGGCTCGCCCAAGACGGTACTGCTGAGGTTCCGTCCTCCGAGGACGCCGACCAGGCAGGGTGGTACCGCTACTCCCCCACCCCGGGGGAACTCGGACCCGCTGTGATCATCGGCCATGTGGACTCCGAGACCGGGCCCGCCGTCTTCTACCGACTCCAAGACCTCACACCCGGAGACGACATCCGCGTGCAACGGGAGGACGGCACCGTAGCCGAGTTCACCGTGGACAACATCGATACGTTCGCCAAGGATTCCTTCCCCACGGAGCAGGTGTACGGCGACATCGACCACTCTGGGCTCCGACTCATCACCTGCGGCGGCACCTACGACGGCGGTTCCGGGGGCTACCAGGCCAACACGGTCGTGTTTGCCACCCTTGCGCAGCCCTGAGCCCGTCCGACCTACGAAGCCCTGCAGAAGTACATCGCCGTCCCCGATTCTCGGCCTCCTGCTCCGGTACGCCGCCCTCGCCCTGCCACGCCTTGGTGGGAACGGCTATCTTCGATGAGAGAAAGAGAGAGGTGGACCGATGGGACTTCTGCGCGGAGTCGTGAAGGGCGCGATCGCCACGAAGGTGATCAGTGTCGCCCAGCGTGAGTTACGGAAGCCGGAGAACCAACGTCGGATCAAGCAGGCGTTGCGCAAGGTCAGCGGTCGCTGACCCAGACGACACGAGCCGCCGAGGGGATCCTCGGCGGCTCGTTCGCGTCTGATCCCGCGTCGGGTCAGTCGCGCGTGAGACGACGATGCGTCACCCGGTGCGGCCGGGCGGCCTCGGCGCCGAGTCGCTCGATCTTGTTGGCCTCGTAGTCGGCGAAGTTGCCCTCGAACCAGAACCACCGGGACTGGTCGTCGTCGTCGCCCTCCCACGCCAAGATGTGGGTGACGACCCGGTCCAGGAACCACCGGTCGTGGGAGATGACCACGGCACAGCCCGGGAACTCGAGCAGCGCGTCCTCCATTGATTGCAGGGTCTCCACGTCCAGGTCATTGGTCGGCTCGTCGAGCAGCAGGGTGTTGCCGCCCATCTTCAGCGTCAGCGCCAGGTTGAGGCGGTTCCGCTCACCACCAGACAGCACCCCGGCCGTCTTCTGCTGGTCCGGACCCTTGAACCCGAAGGAGGCCACGTAGGCCCGCGACGGAATCTCGAAGTTGGCCACCTTGATGAAGTCCAGGCCGTCGGAGACGAGCTCCCACACGTTCTTCTTCGGGTCCAAGCCCGCGCGGCTCTGGTCCACGTAACTGATCTTGACCGTGGCGCCGATCTTGAGCTCACCATCGTTCGGCTCCTCCTCGCCGATGATCATCCGGAACAGGGTCGACTTGCCCACGCCGTTCGGCCCGACCACACCGACGATGCCCGCGCGAGGCAAGGAGAAGTCGAGGCCATTGAACAGGAGGCGATCGCCGAATCCCTTGACCAAACCGTCCGCCTCGAGCACCACGTCCCCGAGCCGGGGGCCAGCCGGGATGTTGATCTCCTCGAAGTCCAGCTTGCGGTTGCGCTCGGCCTCAGTGGCCATCTCCTCGTAGCGGGCCAGCCGGGCCTTGTTCTTGGCCTGGCGGGCCTTCGGGTTGGAGCGAACCCACTCGAGCTCGCGCTCCAGGATCTTGGCGCGCTTGGCGTCCTTGCGACCCTCCACCTGGAGCCGGGACTTCTTCGTCTCGAGGTAGGTGGAGTAGTTCCCTTCGTACGGGTGGGTCCGACCACGGTCGAGCTCGAGGATCCACTCGGCGACGTTGTCCAGGAAGTACCGGTCGTGGGTCACGGCCAGCACGGCGCCGGGGTAGTTCTTGAGGTGGCCCTCCAGCCAGTGCACGGACTCGGCGTCCAAGTGGTTGGTGGGCTCGTCGAGGAGCAGCAGATCGGGCTGCTGGAGCAGCAACTTGCACAGCGCTACGCGGCGGCGCTCACCACCGGACAACACATCCACGACCGCGTCCCCAGGCGGGCATCGCAGGGCGTCCATCGCCTGCTCCAGCTGGGCGTCGATGTCCCACGCGTCGCGCCGGTCAAGCTCTGTCTGCACCTCGCCCATCTCGGCCATCAGCGCGTCGAAGTCGGCGTCGGGCTCACCCATCGCCGTGCCGAGCTCCTCCATCCGAGCCTGCAGCCGCTTGATGTCGGCCACCGCCTCCTCGACGTTCTCCAGCACGGTCTTGCCCTCGGTGAGCGGCGGCTCCTGCAGCAGGATGCCCACCGTGGCGCCCTTGGCCAGCATGGTGTCACCGTTGTTGACCTGCTCGAGCCCGGCCATCACCTTCAGCAGCGTGGACTTGCCGGTGCCGTTCGGGCCGACCACGCCGATCTTGGCGCCCGGGAGGAAGGACAGCGTCACATTGTCCAGGACGACTTTTTCGCCCAGCACCTTGCGGACTTCGTGCAGCGTGTAGATGTATTCAGCCATGGAAAGAGCGGGACCTTCTCGCGTCGGATGGATGTTCGGCCGGTCACAGTATGCCAGCGACGATCCGGCTGACCCAAAGGCGACCGGAACCATTCACCACCCTAGACACCGGTGCCCTGCCGCCCCGGGCCGGCCGTCGCTGGACCACCCGAGTCACAGGCTGTGGGTCCGACGTCGACGAAATCAGCTGGGCAGCAGGTCCGCGCGGGCGGCCACGAGTTCGGCCGGTGCGGTGAGCCGCCACGCTTCGAACAGCAGCTCGGCGAGTTCGCGACGGTCGACGCCATCCAGCCGAACCACCACCCAGCCGAACTGCCCTGCGGTGAACTGCACCTCGAACACATCCGGACGCTCCGCCACCAGGGCCAGCTGCTCGGCCAAGGTCTGCTTCAGTCCGACCGTCTGGGTGGCTTCCCAGAGATATCCGAAGCCCTGTCCACGGACCTTGAAGGAGGTCCAGTTGGCGGTGTCTCTGCGTTCCACCCCGTCCAACTGGTCCAGCAGGGCCAGCACGTCGTCGCTGTGAGTTCCCACCCGTACATCCCAGCAGAGTCTGCTGACAATCGTCACCTCCGACGACCACGGGTGCGGACGTACCCGCCTGGGAACGCCTCACCCGAGAGCCTCTGGCGAAAGGGTCGGCTTCCGGGGTGCTCGAGATTCAACCTGACCATCGGCGCAGGGCGACAATGGATTTCCACCGGATCGCGAGCTCCACTTGCATCGACGGCCACTTTTGCGTTCTGTCTTGTCGCCGTCACCGCGATGGGACTGATCTTCGGAACTGACACGCCGAGAATCGACACGTTGGTGGAACCCACATTCAGATGGCGGTGAAGTCCGAGTGGGGTGACGAACGGGTCGCGTCCCGTCACCCCACCCGGCGTCCTGGGGGCCGAGGCTCAGGCGGAACTCGATTCGCTGGTCTCGGTCGTCTCTGTCGACTCGCCGGACTGCGCGTTCCGCTCGGCGTCGAGGATCAGCTCGACGAGATCCTCGCCAGTGTCCTCGTTCAGGACCCGTTCTGTCCGAGAGAAGCTGCTGGTTCCCTTCTGCAGGTCGTGGCCGACACTCGAGGCCTGCAGCACGTGCCGCTCCTGCTGGACGTCGTCCTTGTCCAACCAGCTCTGGGTGCGCAGCTGGCCGACGACCAGAACCGGATCACCGATCTTGACACTGGCCTTCACGTTGTCGGCCAGACCGCGGTAACAGGTCACCGCCAACCAGGTGGTCTCGGCGTCCTGCCACTGCCCGTTGCGATTGATCCGGGGCGTACAGGCCAGCCGGAAGGTGGCTGTCGGGGTCTGGAACCGGCTGGTCAGCCGATACTCGACATCACTGCCGACCCACCCGGTCATGTTGACGAATGCGTTGGTCATCCTCTGCTCCTCACTCTGGTGTCTTCTGTTCCTCTGGTGTCCTCTGTGGGGAGTCTGGGGTGGGCGCCGCGCGATGTCCTCGCTCCAAGGGCGGCTGTGGATGCACCTCCGGGGCCCAACCGATCTGTGGACGGAGTCACTCGGGGAGAGCCACGAGGTAAATGTTCTCCAGGTCAGCCCGAGAGCATGTCAACTCTTGACGTGCGCGGTGGGCTCGGCTTGTCTTGAGTGCCATGACCACACCGCAGTGGAACCGCTCGCCCGCCGACTCCCGCGCCGGCCTTGCCCGCCGCTCGTTCCTGTCCCTGATGGGTGCCTCGGCCCTCGCCGCCGGGGCTGCCCCCGCACTCGCCCAAGCTGCGCCCCGCCCGCTGCGGCGACAGGACGAGGACCGCATCACCCGGCTGCTGGCCGAGATGACGCTCGCCGACAAGGTGGGCCAGTTGTTCGTCCCTTACGTCAACGGGGCGACCGCCGACGCCGACGATCCACGCAACACCGACCTGTACGGCGTCGGAAGCATCGCGGAGATCATCGAGCGCTACCGCGTCGGTGGGGTGATCTACTTCGGCTGGTCGGACAACCTCGAGGACCCGCAGCAGGTGGCCCGGCTCTCCAACGGCATCCAGGCCGCCGCCACGGCGCTCCCGTCCGGTGTCCCCGCGCTGGTGTCGATCGACCAGGAGGAGGGCGTCGTCATCCGCCTCCCCCAGCCGTCGACCCAGCTGCCGGGCACGATGGCACTCGGCGCCACCGGCGACCCGCTGCTCGCCGAACTCGCCGCCCGGATCACCGGCAAGGAACTGCGGGCGGTTGGCGTGAACCAGAACTACGCGCCCTTGGCCGACGTCAACGTGAATGCCCTGAACCCGGTGATCGGGGTCCGCAGCTTCGGAGCGGACCCGGCCACCGTCGCGGCCCTGGTCGAGGGCCAGGTGGACGGCTTCCACCACGCCGGCATCGCCTCGACGGTGAAACACTTCCCTGGCCACGGCGACACCGAGGTCGACTCCCACCTCGGCCTCCCGGTGATCGACCACACCCGCGCGGAACTCGACGAGATCGACCTGCCGCCGTTCCGGAAGGCGATCGCCGCCGGAGCGGATGCGGTGATGACCGCGCACATCGTGGTCCCGGCCCTGGACCCGGACGGGATGCCAGCCACGCTGTCCAAGCCGATCCTCACCGACCTGCTCCGCGACGAACTCGGCTTCGACGGGGTGATCGTCACCGACTCCCTGCTGATGGAGGGCGTCCGGACGATCTTCGACGACGACCGAGTGCCGATCGAGGCCATCAAGGCAGGCGCGGACCAGATGCTGATGCCGCCGGACCTCGGGCTGGCCATCGACGCCGTCACCGCGGCCGTCGAGGACGGCGAGATCAGCACCGACCGCCTGGACGCTTCGGTGCAGCGGATCCTGCGGATGAAGACCGCCCGCGGCCTCTTCGACGAGCCGCCTGCCGACGTCGACGCAGTCCCGGAGATCCTTGCCACCAAGGCACATCTGCTCGCCTCGGACCGGATCGGCAACGCCAGCATCACCGTACTCAAGAACGACGATGCGTTGCTCCCCGTGTCCGGCACCGACTCGGTCCTGGTCACCGGATGGGGCGAGGACGCAGTGCCGACCCTGGTGGATGCGTTGGTGGCGGGTGGGGTGCACGCCACCGGATTACCCGCCCAGGAACCAGACGCCGCCCACATCGCGGAGGTCGCCGCCACAGCTGCTGATCATGGCGTGGTGGTGGTCCTCACCCAGTCCGGCGTCTTCGGCATCACCGAGCCGCAACAGGCCCTCGTCCAGGCACTCGTGGACACCGGCCTTCCCGTGGTCGCGGCCGCGGTCCGCAACCCGTACGACGTCGTGCACCACGCCGACACCACCGCTGCCGTCGTCACGTACAGCTACGCGGAGGTCTCCCTCCAGTCACTGGCGCGGGTGCTGGCCGGAACCGTACGACCGTCCGGCACGCTACCGGTCGACCTCCCGGAGGCGGACGGGGAGACCGTACGGTACGAGCTGGGCCACGGCCTGACCTGGTGAGGCACCGAAGGGCCGGGCTCAGTCGTCGCCCGTCACTGTGGCTGCCTGCCGGACGAGGTCGGCCACCTGGTCCCAGGCCCGGTCGGAGGGATCGTGCAGCGCGTACGCCGTCGGCCACAGCCCGTCGGGTGTGTCCAGTGCGGCTCGGGCACTGAACCCGAACGTCGAGTAGCGCTCCTTGTCCATCAGCCCGCTGCGGAAGAAGCAGACCACCTTCCCCTTCCGCGCGTACCCCGGCTGGCCGTAGTACAACTTGGGAGGGAGCCCCGGGGCGACCTTCGCCACGATGGCGTGGACGCGCTCGGCCATCCCCCGGTCGCCGGCTGGCATCTGCGCGATCTTGGCCAGCACGTCGGCCTCGTCGGCCGCGGCCTTCTCGGCGACGCGACTTCGCTTCGCCTCCGTCTTCAGCTCCTTGGCACGCTCCTTCACCGCGGCGCGTTCTTCGGCCGACAAGCCGTCCTTCGGGGTGTTGTCCTCGGTGCTGGCCATGGCCCCTCCTCCAGTGATTGCTCCTCGTGTTCGGATCTCCACGTTAGCGAGGTGCTCGGCACGAAGGCTCCTCGAATCGTGACCGATCGGCCCACCCGAGGTGGGCGATGGGCCGGAACCTAGACGAACAGGCGGAACAGGGCCGACTCCGGCGGCACCGACTCGATGTGGATCGGCGAATCGGCCATCCGCTGCAGCAGCCCCGGTAGGTCCTCGGCGGAGCCGAGGGTGACGCCGACGAAGGCCGGGCCGGTGTCGCGGGCCGAGCGCTTCACGTACTCGAACAGGGTGATGTCGTCGTCCGGTCCGAGGACATCGTCGAGGAAGCTGCGCAGGGCGCCCGGTTGCTGCGGGAAGGTGACGATGAAGTAGTGCTTCAGGCCCTCGTGGATGAGGGATCGCTCCACCACCTCGGAATAGCGCGCGATGTCGTTGTTCCCACCGGAGACGAGGCAGACGACGCTCGTCCCCGGCTCGACCTGTACCGGCGCCGCCGAGCCGGGCGAACCGATCGCGGACGCCGCCAGCGCTCCGGCCGGCTCGGCGATGATGCCCTCGACCTGGTAGAGGGTCAACATCTCGGTGCAGGTGCGCCCCTCGGCCACGGAGGTGACCTCGGTACCGAGAGCACGGATGACCTCGAATGGCAGGGTGCCTGCCCTTCGCACCGCCGCGCCGTCGACGAACGAGTCGACCTGGTCGAGGGTGACCGGATCCCCCGCGGACAGGGCGGCCGTCATTGAGGCGGCGCCCGCCGGCTCCACTCCGACCACTCGGGTCTGCGGTGCGTGCTGGGCGAAGTAGGCGGCGATACCGGCCAGCAGGCCGCCACCCCCGACGGGCACCACGACAATGTCCGGGGCGTCCCCGAGTTGGGCGTGGATCTCCTTGGCGACGGTGCCCTGTCCCGCGATCGTCGCTGGCGCGTCGAACGGGTGGATGAGCACCGCACCGGTGGCCTCGGCGTACTCCGTTGCCGCGGCGGACGCCTCGTCGAAGGTGTCCCCACCGATGATCAACTCGACCGCGTCTCCGCCGAAGCTCTTGATCTGTTCGATCTTCTGCCGTGGGGTGCGGCGCGGTACGAAGATCCGGCCCGACAGTTGCAGCCGAGCACAGGCCTGGGCGAACCCCTGGGCATGGTTCCCGGCACTGGCACAGACCACCCCCGACTCGCGGTCCTGCTGCCCCAGCTGCAGCATCGCGTTGTAGGCGCCCCTGATCTTGTACGAGCGGACGCTCTGCAGGTCCTCACGTTTCAGCAGCACCTCACCATTGACCAGGTTGGAGAGCCGGGAGGACCGCTCCAGCGGAGTCTGGGTGACCACGGAGCGCAGTCGGTGCGCCGCCGCGTCCACGTCATCGGCCAGTCGTTGCAACCCATCGGACGTGCCTGCTGCCGCTGCCTCACTCACCGCGCCATCGTCTCAGATCCGCAGGGACCGATGCGTCGCCGTCCACCGACGGACCACACGGAGTCCGCGGGCCGCGTACGACACGGCCCGAAACGTGAACCTGTGGATGACCGGACGGGATGGCGCCAAGCATCCATGCGGTGTGCCGAGCAGATTTGCCCGGCAGACTGCATGAACACCACGCATGCGTGGTAGCCCGACAAGGATCAGCCGGCGGCGATCGACAACTGTTCGACGGCCCGGCGATGGCGCTCCAGTTCGTCGCGGACCGGCTGGACGACGCACTCGTCGGAGACGGTGTCGATGGCGGCGCGGAGCCGGCGACGGGCCTGGGCGCTGCGGCGCCGGGCTCCCACCTCCACCCCGATCCGACTGAGCCCGGCGAGCAGCAGACCGGCCAGGACACCACCGACGACGAGCAGGGACTGCAGCGGGATCCCGCGCCAGGTCCACAGGTCGGGCAACGGGGGCATGCGCAGGTAGGCGAGGACGAAGTCGACGGTCAGCCAGCCCAACCCCACGACGACCGCGGTGACCAGGATCCACTGCAGCACCCGGACCAGGTTCCACCAGCGCCGGTGCCGGTCCATCCCGAGATCGGTGGTCGCGACGGCGGTGTCCAGCAGGTCCGGGAGGTCTCCCTGCCGCGATCGGGCCGCCGTACGGATCGCGTCCGACCAGCCCCGGCTGAGGCCGCTGGACGCCTCGTCGGCACAGGCCCGCACCGCGCTCTGCACCCGGGCGTCCTGTACCCCGCTGCGGGCGGGCAACGACGTACGACCGACCGCGGTCGGCTCGATCTCCGCAGGTCTCCGACCGGCCCGGAGCCGGTCGAGGTGCAGGCGTCGCAGCGGGTCCGGCCGGAACTTCGCCAGCCACGCGAGCGCCGGCCAGCCGGTGGCCAGCCCGCCCCGACGCCGCCACGCCTGAGCGACCGCCTCGGTCACCACCGGCACCCCGGCCCCCTGGGCCAAGGAGTCGTTCAGCCGGGCCACCCCACTACGTCCCAGTTCGGGGGCCTCGGCCGCACCGGACGCCTCGAGCAGCCGAGCGGCAGCCGCGGTCACGTCCGCGCCGAGCCGGGCCGCGGCGGTCCGCTTGTCCTTCACGACGCTGCCGAGTCGGCGGCGCAGCGGCTCGAGTCCGTAGCCGGTGGTGGCCGAGACGGCGAGGACGTCGACCGCGTCCAGCCCCTCGCTGTCCAGCAGCCGGCGCAGGTCGGCCAGGCACTGGTCGCGCTCGGACTCCGACAACCGGTCCACTTGGTTGAGTACCACCAGCATCACCTCGGCGTGCTGGGCCAACGGTTTCAGGTAGCGCTCGTGCAGGGCTGCGTCGGCGTACTTCTGCGGGTCGACCACCCAGACGAGCATGTCCACCAACTCGACCAGCCGGTCCACCTCCATCCGGTGCGCCACCTCGGTGGAGTCGT
>JBQDIN010000102.1:0-11509 GCA_052094425.1 Propionibacteriaceae bacterium | reverse complement strand
TAGAAAACTGGACTACTGTCTCGACGCATGAACAGTCGAGCGGATCTGGCGGATCACCTACTTCGGGGCATGGGCCACGGTGGGCTTTGGGAGTGGGCGATGGCCCAGAGGCGTTCGGTGCGCCCTCCCAATTGGAATGAGCTGGCGTATCGGCTGGTGATGGACACGGACGGTGTAGTCCAGATCAAGGGCGAGATGCTGCGGAAGTGGCTGCTGGCTGCTGAGGCCAAGCGCGGCACCGGCTCCCCGCGCGATCAGGCATGAGGGGGCATCCTCATGAATCAAAACGCCGTGAGCGCTGAGGAGCGGTTCCGTGCCGTTCTGGAGAACCTCGCGGCGGACGACAAAGGTTGGCACGGGAGTGCCGGCATGGAGTTCGTCGAGCTGTTGAGTGGGGTGCTCCAGCGCAAGGCAGCGCGGATCCAGGCCGACGTCGGTTCGAGTGGGGTCATGGCAGACCCCTCCGATGTCGTCTCTGAGGCTGTGATCGTGGTTGACGGGCCGGCAACGGTCTCGTTGCCGGCCAACGTTCGCCGGATCCTCGCTATGGAAAGCCCACTGGGGTACGTCGTGGCAGCGGTCTCGGCGAATCTGTCGCGAGCAGTGCTGTCCGAGCGGATGGGTGTGCAGTCTCGGCAAGTACAGCCGGGTCGAGCGCCCGTCGCGCATCTCGAGGATCTTGGGGACCCGTCAGGTGGCGCCTTCCTAGATCGTCGCGAAGCTACCGCGGCCTGGTCGCGCGGACCGCAGGCAGGCAGAGCCGCACCGCCCCGCGTCTCCCGCCAGTTCATGGGTGTGCTGGTTGGTCGATTCCAGGTGCGGGCAGTGGCAGTTCGAACGGCCCTCGACGTCGCTGTCGATGTGGCGCTGGCGGACGACACAGGCACAGGGATGACCAGCGCGACTACCCGTCGCCGGCTGGCGCTGTTCTACGACGAGAGCGCCTCTCTGGCCCGTGCAGGCCTTAATCAGCGCCAAGTGCGGGCGATGGGCTGGCTGCTGTTCGGAACTGAGAGGCATCCCGAGTGGTCGCTTCTGGCCGAGTGCGCTCGCGCGGTGGGAGACGGAAACGCCGTCAACGTCTCGGCCTGGCAGGCACGCCACGCTCGCGATCTCCGTGTTCCGCGACGCATCGGTGCCAAAGCGTCCAATCGCCGCTGGCAGCCGTCTCTGTTTGACACCGATGAACGGCCTCGTCGGCCTAGAGCGGTGGGACGAAGCGCATAGACAAACGGAGCGCCGACCCGAGGGCCGGCGCTCCGAGAAGCGGATTCGGAACTTCAAGGTCTGGCGGCCTGTTCCGAGTCCTGAACCCCATCAACCAAACAGATCAACAGGAGGTACGTGCCCATGGTACGTCGGACGGTGACAGCCGATCAAGAAGCGGCGTGGCTACTCGCGCCACTGTTCGCAGGCCGGTCGCGGGTGAGGGTCGCCCGCTGGAGCGGTCGGAAGGGCAAGTGGGAGTACTCCACTCGTGATGAGCGGGATCTGACGGATGAGGTGCCGGGGAAGCCGGCTGCGGTGCTGCTGTACAACTCCCACGGCAAGTGCCGGACGCTCGTGGTCGATGTGGACGTGCCCGGTGCTGTGGGCCGTGAGCTGCGGCATCGAATCGTGGCGCTGCTAGAGCGGTGTGGTGCCTCGGTGATCGTGGATCGATCGCCGGCTGGCAAGCATCACGTGTACGTGCCGCTGCGGGACGGACTGAGCGTGGAGGACGCAGGGACGCTGGCGAAGGCGCTGGCGCTACGGTTCCCGGGCGTTGATCCGCTGCCGCACACCACGGGCGCGGTCTCGGGCTGCATCCGCACGCCGGGCTCCCCGTACAAGGACGAAACGGGCTGGCAGGAGCTGGTCACCCCTGTGGACACTGCGCGGCGCGTGCTGCTGACTCGAAACGGGTCTGAGGTGCTGGGTGCATTGCGCCGCGAGCTCGGGGACGAGCTGGCAGAGGGAGCGCGCGAGGCGATCACCCTGGCGCGGCCGATCGAGGAACTCGAGGACGAGGCCTCCGTGCTGCACGCGCCGTTCATGGGCCTCGTGATGGCTCCCCGGTTCGTGGCGCTGGCCCGTGAGGGCCTGTTCCGAGCGGCCGGCTACTCCGACCGCTCGACGGCGCGGATGGCGGTGCTGTGCGCGGCGGTGCGGTCGGGGATGAGGTTCGCGGACGTGACCGCGCGGGTCGAGGACGGGCGCTGGGCTGGCCTCATGTCGTTGTACCAGAACTCGAACAAGCCAGGAGTGCTGATCGGGCAAGAGTGGCGGAAGGCCTGCGCGTTCGTGGCGAGGAAGCAGAAGGAGCAGCAGTCTGTCCGTCAGTGCAACACAAGCGAGGTTCTGGAAGTCACGAGGGGGGAACCACGGGAGAAGTCGGCTCGTGATTTCACGATTGATGAGCATCGGTTCATTCGGCGCTGGAGGGCTGTGCTGGCTGAGGTGGAGGGGCTGGAGCTGGCAGGGCCCCGGGGACTGCATGCACGGTTCTTGCTGAGGGCACTGGCTGCTGCTGCCCACCAGCGCGGGTCACGGCATGTGGAGTTTGGGGTGCGGTCGCTGTCGTTGTCCCTGCCTGTGCAACCTTCCACGGTCTCTCGGGTCCTGGCGGAACTGCGCGAGGCGGAGGACCCCTGGTTGGTACTGGTGCGTGAAGGGGAGGGCACCAGGGCTGACCTGTACGAGCTGAGGATCCCTGCCCGTCACGCTGAGCTTTTCGAGCGAGCGGACATGCCGACCGGGAAGATCCACGCCCTGCGTCCAGTGTTCCGAGAGCTGGGTGTCGTCGCGGCCCTGGTGTTCGAGGCGATCGAGCAGGGATCCACCTCGGCCGAATCGGCGCGGGTGCGGGCGCACGTATCGCGATCGGCGGCATTCGAGGCACTTGAGCTGCTGGAGGGCTGGGGGCTTATCGAGCGCGACGGATCGGGCCGGCTGGTTGCGCGGCCCGAGCTGCTGGGCGAGATCGGGGAGCGCGTCGGGGCTGCGCTTGTGGTGGGGCTGCTGGTCGAGCGGTTCCGTGCCGAGCGGCGCGACTGGATTGAGTACCTCGCAAGGCACGCGGTTTCGGGGGAGTGGTGGGCTGCTGTCGTGCGCGATGGTCCGCCACCGGATGAGGGGTTGGAGCCGGAGGTTTCGTGCGTGGCATAGCGGTGCGTCGTGATGCTCGCGCTTGTCGAGGGTGACAGGGAACTGAGTGGAGGAGCTGGCATGTGGATTTTGAGGGTGAGGAAGGTACAGATTGCGCTGATCGCTGCCGTGGCGGTCATAGCGCTGATCGGGGGGTTGGCGTTGCTGGGTCGCTTCTCCAACGTGCCGGAGGACGAGAGGATCGAAGTGAAGCCGACAAGCGAGGAGCCGGCGGTGGCGGGGATGGATGATCCGACGCCGGAGGAGAACCCGGTGGTGCTGCCGCTGCCGGCCACAGAGGAGCCCCAGGAGTTGGCGCCGGCCGTGGTGGAGGTGCTGGGCAGCCCTGATACGGCGCGCTTCGATGAGGCGTACTACGTGGCGACGATCGCGTCGGCTGCCCCGGAGATCGAGAACGAGGGCAAGGATCCGACGACGCCGAAGCAGTGGGCTACTCAGGTGGTCTCCACGGCGTGGGCGTCAGATCCGTGGGAGGACCGAGCGAAGTACAAGACCACCGACACGTTCACGGCGCAGAAGGTCACCACGGGGGATACCCAGGAGTTCCTGGACTTCTTCGCCCCGGACTCGCCAGAGGCACGGGAGTACCTGGAGGGCCGGGGCCTGGTGGTGATGGAGGTCGAGGGGACGCGGCTTCGTGAGCTGACCGATCCCAAGGACGGCGTGCGGAAGCAGGCCGACATGGGGAAGACAACGTGGTCGGTTGCGATGCTGTGCGCCGAGGGCGAGAACTGCCAGGTGTTCCTCGCGATCCCGGGCACCTTCGACCAGGCGCAGAAGGAGGGCTGAGCCATGGGCGAGGATCTGCTTGGACTGGCCAAAGGGGTTACCGGGGTTGCCGGCGCGGGTGTTACCGCTGGTGCAGCGCTCGGCAGCGGGGAACTGGATCCGGTCTCGCTGGTGGGGGACGCGGCGAGCAAGGCGGCCGGGGATGCGATCGAAGGCAAGGCGGAGGAGTTCTTGTGGGACTTAGCCCAGAGCGCTGTCGATGGGACGCAGGTGGTGTTCCACATGATCGTGGATCTGATGTTTCAGATCACCGCTCCCCAGGTGACGGGGGAGTTCATTTACGTCATGGGCGGACGGATCTTCTTCATCAGCCTTCCGCTGATCGTGATGTTCGCGGCGGTACGCATCATCGTCTCGTCGCTGCGTGCCCAAGCGTTGACCGGTGCGAGGGATGCGTTCTTGGGGGCTGGGGCGTCGGTGCTGGGGACGGTGGCGCTGGTGCCGCTGACCTCATTGGCCGTGCGTGCGGTCGATGGTGTGGCGGACGGGTTGTTGACGGCGACGCTATTAGACGGTGATCAGTTCGTAGACGACGTGATGGCGGCCGTGGTGCAGTTCGGCACGGCCGTTGGGAACATGGTCGGTGATCAGAAGATCGCGGGTCCGATCGCAGCGTGGGATGTGCCGGCGGGCGGAGTCATCGCGACCTCCATCATCTGTCTGATCGCGGTAGGGCTACTGATGCTGGCGTGCGTATTCATCGGCCTGGCGCTGGTACTTCGAAACATGCTGCTCTACATCGTGGTCGTTGTCGGGCCGCTGTGTCTGTCGGGGCTGTCGTGGGAGCCGACTCGGCGGTGGGCGTCGATTTGGTTCGGCTGGATGGTCGCGCTGATCTTCACGAAGCTGGCGGTCGTGGTCGTAATGGGGCTGGGTGTCCTGGCGATCACGGCAACGTTCATCTCGGGGGAGATCACGGCGAACGTGCTGCCGAGCCTGACCACGGTGTTTTCCGGGATCGTGATGCTGGGGCTGGCTGGATTTATGCCGATCGCGTGCTTCGCCCTGTTCGGGTGGATGGGTGAGGGCGGCGTGCGGGAGCTGCAAGTTGCGGCGTCGGGCGCGGGGAGCATGTTGGCGTCTGTGCCGGCCTCAGCCCTGTCTGCGGGCCAGTCGGCCGGGGGCCGGCTGAACTCGGTGATCAATGGTGCTGGCGGTGGCGGTGGCACTGGGTCTGGAGGTTCATCGAGCCCGGGCCTCGTCGGAGGCGGTGACGGGCCGGGGCCGGAGGATGCGGCCGCGGGTGTTGATGCGGCGGCGCCGTTGGCTGAGGCTGCGCCGGCGGCCGGTGCGACAGCGGCGACCGCCGGCCTCGCGGCCCCCGCGGTCGTGGCTGGCGAGGTCGCGAGCGAGGTAGGGGACGTGGCAGAGGAAGCAGGAGACGCCGTGGCCGAAGGGGCCAAGGAGACCATCGATGATGCAACATCGGAGACGCCCGGCGAGGGGGCAGCGTCAGGTACCCCGAGCGATGACTCGAGTTACTCCTACGAGCAGCCGGCCCAGGATGAAGTAGGTACGGGAGGTGCAGCCGGCGAGGGCCCGGCCCCGGCGGGCACCAGCGATTCCACGGGGTCAGACGTTCCAGTTGCGGACTCCTCGACGGACGCCGGGCCGGCGGAAGGGACGACGCCTGCGGAGGAGCCTGCACCGGCTGAGCTGCCAGCGGGTGCACCGGGACCGTATTCCGATGCCCACCTGTCGCCCGAGATGGCTGAGCGGGCTTGGTCTAACGGCGGGGGCGAGGAAGGCGAGTGGCTGGCTAGAGAGGGTGCCGATAGGGACCTACAGGCACGCGATGAAGTCCGAGAGATGGCTTCCCCGACGTGGACTGCATTGCCTGGGGACGCTCCGGTCTCCAGCGGTGACGCGAACGGGGGCCAGTGATGGATCCCTTGGTCCCGATCAGCGAGGGCATGGGCGATGCTCGGACGCTGCTGGTCTCCGTGGCCGGCACGGTGGCGAACGGAGCGCTTCTGGCCACGGTCGCCGCGGTCATCATCGGGGCGATCATGTGGGGCTTCGGAACGGCGCTGAACATTCCCGCGCTGGCTAGCCGCGGGGTCCAAACCATCTTCGGCGGCGTGGTCTGCGCGATCGTGTGCGCCGGGTTGAACGCATGGATCGCGTGGTTCGGTGAGCAGGCCATCTCGATCTGGCACTGACCGCGCGCGAGAGACAAGGGGCGTCCCGGCTGTGGCCGGGACGCCCCTTCGTGCGTGTGTCGTGATGCGCTGGCTTGTCCTGTCACGAGGTGGTGAGCGGCACCGCCTGTGAAGCAGAGGAGCACGTGATGTTCGGACAGCTGTTGGCAGACACGAATCCGGGTGTGAAGCCGACCTGGGACGCGCTGCCTCCCGGGGTGAAGACCTTCTTCGTCGATGTGGTGGGAACCCTGATGAACGTCGGGATTCTCGCTGCCGTGGCGGTGGCAATCATCGGCGCGATCGTGTGGGGCTTCGGCTCCATGTCGAATCGGCCGGGTGTCGGGAGCGTCGGGGTGAAAGTGCTTGTGGTCGCGATCTGCGTTGCGATCATCTGCGCTGGCGCGAACGCGCTGATCGGGTTCTTCGCCGGCCAGGGCACGACGATCTTCTCCTGAGCGGAGGAGCACAGGAGAGAGGAGATCGTCATGGCGGCGGAAGCTACAGAGGAACAGCGCTGGACCGCACGGTTCCCGCGACTGTCCGGTCGCGGGCTGATTATGGGGCTGGGGAAGGCTCAGCTGACGTTGATCGGGGTCGCGTTCGTGTCCCTGATCGGCGCGTTCATGACGCAGCTGTGGGTGTTCTTCGGGATCGTGCTGGTGGTGTCGTTGGCGCTTGTTCCGACGTGGTTCACGGGCCGTCCGATGGTCTTGTGGGCTCCGCTGCTGGGGCAGTGGTTCACGCGGAAGGCGCGGGGGCAGACGAAGTATCGGGTGCGGCCGCTGGCGCCGCGCTCGGTGGGGACTCTGGGGTTGCCGGGTGATGCGGCGCGGCTGCGGGTCCTGGTCGATGAAAAGACCGGTGCGGGGCTGCTGCATGATCCGCGGAAGCGGACGCTGACGGCGATCGCACGGGTGGAGCCGTTGGATTCCTTCGCGCTGGCTGAGGGGTCCCAGCAGGATGTGGTCGCTGGAGGCTGGGGGTCGCTGCTGGCGAGCTTCTGCGAGGACACGTCCAACGGCATCAATCGGGTCGGGGTGCTGCTGCGTGCGGTGAGCGACGGTGGCGAGGAGATCAACAACTGGTTCCAGGCGCACGGAACGGGTGACGTGTCGCCGGCTGCGTACGAGGCGTACGAGGAGTATCTGGCGAACTCGCGCACGGACTCGATCCGTCACGAGGCGTTCGTGACGATCACGCTGAACATGAAAGCTAACGGGGTCGCAACGCTGATCCGGCAGGCCGGTGGTGGCGTCGCGGGAGGCGCGGAGGTGCTGCGTTCACGGATGGACTTCGTGCGTGGCCAATTCACGTCAGCCGCGCTGCGGTTCAACTCGTGGGCCAGCTCGGATGATGTGGCGGTGCTGCCGCGGACGGCGTATGACCCGGATGCGCAGCCCGAGCTGGAGTCGCATCCCGAGGTGGGCCGCTCGCTGGCCGGCGCGGGTCCGATGGCGCTGGATGAATCGTTCACGTACTTCCGCACGGAGACCGGGTACCAGCGGGTGCTGCTGGTGGTGGAGTGGCCGCGCAAGCCCACAACGGCCGGGTTCCTCCAGCATCTTGTGGTTGCCCAGGTGCGGCACACATTCGCGTTGATCTGTGAGCCGATCCCGACGCGCAAGGCGATGCGGGAAGCCCGTCGAGCTTCGACCTCGGCGGAGACCTCTCGGCAGTGGGAGCGGAAGTCCGGTGCGGCAGACAGCGTGGAGCGCAAGCGCGAGCGCTCTGCACTGGCCCAGGAG
This sequence comes from Propionibacteriaceae bacterium, assembly GCA_052094425.1. Classification (GTDB taxonomy): domain Bacteria; phylum Actinomycetota; class Actinomycetes; order Propionibacteriales; family Propionibacteriaceae; genus Microlunatus. The sequence goes on along the minus strand of JBQDIN010000102.1, from coordinate 3,684 downwards.
GAATCGGCGCTGGAGGCAGGGCTTGGCGCGCTGAACTTCGCGGGTCTAGTCAGCGTGTCAGGTCGAACGCTCGATGAGCTGCGGGTGGCGACTGAGGAGGTGCGCACGGCGGCGTCTCGCTCCGGGTGCGAGCTGCGGATTATCGGTGGTGAGCAGGCGTCGGCGTTCATCGCCGCTGCCCTGCCGTTTGGAAGGGGCCTGTGATGGTGGAGGAACGGTCACGACGCCGGGTGCTGCGTGCCCGTTTCGGTGAGTTGTCGAGGCAGGATCGGCGCGAGCTGCGTAAGGCCGAGCGAGGCCTGGTAGCTGATGCGTACAAGCAGGAAGCTATGGAGCGGGCCGCGGTCGGGGCGCAGGAGCGGGCGGCATGGAAGTCCCGGGACTATCTGCCCAAGGGCGGAGAGGCCGGCCCATCGGCGTTGTGGACGCCGCAGTCGTTCGTGGCTCCGACGCATCGTGCGGACTCGGGGATCCTCGGGATGACGTATCCGTTCCTGGCGGATCCGGGGCTGGGGACCAAGGGGACGATGGTCGGGCGGAACCTCCTGGGAGGGTCTGCGTTCGTGTATGGACCGTTCGACCTGTACGCGCTGGGGATCATCTCGGATCCGAACATCATCGTCAGCGGGAAGGTCGGGGAGGGGAAGTCCACGCTGATCAAGGTGCTCACCTCGCGGGGTGCCGCGTTTGGGTATCGGTCCTACGTGCCGGCGGATGTGAAGGGCGAGTGGACCGGCCCGTGCCGTGCGATCGGGGGATCGGCGTTCGAGGTCGGGCCGGGGATGTTGGCGCGGATCAATCCATTGGCCAATCCGATCCGTCGCCCCTTGGGAGTGAGCGAGGAGGAGTGGGTGATGACCTCCCGGAATCGGCGGGCGATGCTGCTGGAGGCAATCACGGAGCGGTTGCTGAATCGGGAGCTGGGTGCGATGGAGCGCAGTGCTCTGGCGTACGGGCTGGAGCAGGTGGAGCGGCGCGAGCAGGAGGAGCCGACGCTGGGTGATGTGGTCCATGAGCTGTTCAACCCGGCCAAGAACAGCGATGACCGGGTGCCGGAGGGCTTCGGCCGGCTGGCTGAGGTCAAGGCGCATTCTCGGGAAGTGGGGCACGCGCTGGCACGCCTGACGACCGGCGCTCTCGGTGGTGTCCTCGATGGACGTTCCCAGGGGGTGCAGTTCGATCCCACCGACCCGATGGTGTCGGTGGATGTGTCGCGGCTGCGGGGCAGTGAGCTGCTGGACGTGGTGATGACGTGCACCTCGTCGTGGATGGAGTCGGCGCTGATGGACGGCACCGACTCGCGGCGCTTCATGATCTACGACGAGGGGTGGCGAGTGTTCGCGCGTCCCCCGCTGCTGCGCCGGATGCAGGAGCACTGGAAGGTCGCTCGGAACTGGGGGATCTCCAACGTGCTCGTGATGCACGGCTTCGGGGATCTCCAGACCGCGGGCGACGGGGGAGAGGCCTCGCGGGCGATGGCCGCGAACCTTGTCAACGACTCCTCCACGGTGATCTCGTTCCGGCAGTCCGGGAACGCTGTCGCGGCGGCACAGCAAATGCTCGACCTGACCGACACTGCCTCGGACCTGCTGACGAAGCTTCGACAGGGGCAGTCGCTCTGGCGGATCGGTCAGCGGATGAGTCTGGTGCAGGTGACGCGGACGCAGCGCGAGGCGGCGCTGTTCGACACGGACGATCGGATGGTTGGCGATGGCGCGGCGTGACACGCGAGAGGAGATGCGGCGGCGGGCCGGCGGGCTCGAGGCTGTTCTGCCGTATGTGCTGTTGGTGGTCTTGGTGCCGCCGGTGTTGTTCTGGGTAGCTGGCTGGATCATGGCGAAGCTGTCGGGCCGGTCCTACGGGGCCGGTCCGATGGACCTGTTGCGGGCCGTCACGGCACCCGGGCAAGCGGGCGCGGTGCTCGGCGTGGGGTCCACGTTCGGCTTCTGGGCAGTGTTCGGGCTCCTGCTGGCGGTGGTGGTGTTCCTGGCCGTGGCGATGTACCGAACGGTGCGTGGGCAGCGAGAGCGGGCACGGCAGGAGATCCAGAAGGAGCGGGGGCTGCCGGAGCGCCGGCAGGTGGAGCGTGAGTATGGGGCGTCATCGATCATGCGGCGGCGGAAGCAGATTCGCCCTGACTTCGTGCCAGAGGGCCGGCGGCCGCGGGTGACGGACTATGCATTCTGGGACGGCTACTCACAGGGGCGGAAGATCTATACGACCTTCGAGACCTCCACGATGCTGCTGGCGCCCGCGCGGGTTGGTAAGACCCAGAACGTGATCACGCCACGTGCCATTGAGGCACCGGGCGCGATGCTCTCGACCTCCACGAAGACAGAGATCGTGAAGCTGACGTGGGAACACCGGGAGAAGCTGGGTGGCCCCATGCTGATCTGTGATCCCGAAGGCGTGGGGGCTGAGGCGGGGCTGCCGGGATCGGTGCGGTGGTCGCTGTGGGCTGGATGCGAGGACGTGACCGAGGCACTGTCGCGAGCGAAGGTCCTCGCGGCCGGCGGGTCCGGCGGCGTGCAGAACGCGGACTTTTGGGAGAACGTCACCAAGCGGGTGTTCACGCCGCTACTGCATGCGGCGGCCGTGGATCCCTCGGTGTCGATGACGGACTTTCAGAAGTGGTGCTTCGATCCGAAGTTCGCGGAAGACGCGTTGAACATCCTGCGCGACCAGCCGGGCGCGGAGGATCTCGCGGCGATGCTGGAGTCCGTGGTGAAGATGGACGACCTGGAGACTCGCGCGAATATGTGGGCTCCGGCGGCGAACATCGGCACCGCACTGGTGGATCCTCGGATCCGCGACACGTTCGGCCCGGACGGCGAGCAGATGAACATCGACGACTTCCTGCGCCGTTCCGGGACGATCTACATCATCGCCCAGGAGAACGGCAACGCCTCGGGCCTGGTGCTCACGCTCGTGGACGCGGTGTGGCGTCGCGCAGTGGTGCTGGCGAACAGCGCACCCGGTAGGCGGATCGAGCCGCCGTTGCACCTGAGCCTCGATGAGATCGGGAACATCGGCACGCTGCCGGTGCTGCCTCGGATGATGAGCGAGGGAGGCGGCCTCGGGGTCCAGACCACTGCCGGGTTCCAGTCGCTCGCGCAAGCGGAGCTGCGCTATGGAGCGGCCGGCGCACGGGCGCTGTGGGAAGCGGTCACGCAGCGCTTCGTCCTCGGCGGTGTGAGCGACGACAAGGTGCTGTCAGAGCTGTCGCGGATAGCCGACACCCGGACCGTTGTCCAGGAATCGATCAACAGCGGCCGGCGCGGGGAAGGGCCGGGACGGGGCTACTCCGATCGCGTGGAGAACGTGCTGGAAAAGGCCCAGATCGAAAAGATGCGCCGTGGTCTCGCGTGCGTGGTGGAGGCCACCAAGCCGTTGATCGTGGTGGAGCTGGAGCCGGCCTTCAAGCGGTACCCGAAGAAGAAGCGAGACGACGACCGTGCACGGCCGGATCCGGGCGTCCCGGAGCCGGCGGCGGCGGGAGCGGGAGTGGGCTACGAGACCGGGAAGGGTGAGGAGTGATGGCGAAACTGTCACGCGAGGAGTACCTGGCCGAGCGAGCGGACCGGGTCGAGGAGCTGACCGAGGACATGGCCGATCGCGTTGCGGCGATCGCCACGGGACCGGAGGCACGCGAGCTCGTGGAGTTCGCGGCGCAGTTCCGGGGTC
>JBQDIN010000101.1:0-11647 GCA_052094425.1 Propionibacteriaceae bacterium | reverse complement strand
AGCGCGCTTCCATGGCATGGAAGAGGTCAGGGGTTCGAATCCCCTTAGCTCCACTTTTTGATCTCTGCAGAGATCCGCGACTGGCCGGACCTTCCATGGAGGTCCGGCTCTTCTGATTCCGGGCGCCGACATCCCAGGCCCGGGCGTCCACCGCATCATGTCCCGCATCGCCTGGTGTCACGGGCGGGGACCGCGTGCGGTGGATGACCGGTGGAGGTCAAGATGGTGACGTGAATGATGCGCGAGCACGCACCGACCGGAACCCCCCGGGGACGGTCGCCGAAGTGTTCTGGGTGTTCCTCCGGCTCGGCCTGACCTCATTCGGTGGGCCGGTGGCGCACCTGGGGTACTTCCGCCACACCTTCTGGAAGAGCGGAAGTGGTTGAGCGACCGTGCCTTCGCGGATCTGGTGGCCCTGTGTCAGTTCCTGCCCGGACCGGCATCCAGTCAGGTCGGTATGGCGATCGGCTTGCAGCGTGCGGGCGCGGCCGGGTACCTGCTCAAGGACGTCACGCCCGACGACCTGCTCGCCAAGCTCGGTGCCCGGGACCGTTCCCAGCTCGTCGTGCTCAGCTACGAGTCCGGACTGATTGCGCCCGGGGACGGCTCGGACTAGACGCTGCACGCCAACGTCGGCGGACATACGGGGCCCCGGAGTTCGAACTTGACGCCACGGCTCGGTTCTTCGGTCGGCACCTCCGCTGATCGGTCTCGGGTGCTGACAGACTGACGCCCATGAGCACGCCTCTTGCCCACGGTGCTGCCCCTGGTCCGGTCGAGACCAGCGTGGCGCGGCGGCGCAATGCGTGGGGGTTCGGTCTCGGCACGCTGGGGCGGGACATGGTCGCGGCGCTGGTGGCGATGTTCCTGATGGTCTACCTGACCGAGGTCGTGCAGGTCCCCAATGCCACGCTCGGCGCCGTCACGGCCGTGCTGGTCCTGATGCGGTTCTTCGACGCGGTGAACGACCCCTTGATGGGGGTGGTCGTCGACAACACCCGGACCCGCTGGGGGAAGTTCAAGCCGTGGATCGCCATCGGGGCACTGGCCTGGGCCGTGGCCACGGTGGTGATGTTCTCCGACTGGGGCCTCACCGGCGCCGCGTTCGTCGTCGCCTTCGCGGTGGTCTACCTGGTCTGGGAGGTCGCCTACACGATCAACGACATCTCCTACTACGGAATGCTGCCGTCGCTGTCGCGGAACCAGGTCGAACGGGAGCGGATCGGCGTCGTCGCCCGGATCTGTGCCAACGTCGGCGTCTTCGCCCTGGTCGTCGCCCTCGTTCCAGTCACGACGGCACTGGAGGGACTCCTCTGGTCGGCCCAGCAGGCTTGGTTCGCCCTGGCGGTCGGAGCCGTCGTGGTCATGCTGGCCTTCCAGCTGATCACCTTGTTCGCCACCCGCCAGCAGGTCGCCGTTCGAGCGCCTGCGCACACGCCGGTGCGTGAACTCCTGTCGGTGATCGTGCGCAATGATCAACTGTTGTGGGTCACCTGCTCGATGGTGCTCTTCATGACCGGCTACACGGTCACCACCAGTCTGGGCCTCTACTACTTCACTTACATCTTCGGCGATCCGGGGATGTATCCCGTGTTCGCCGCCATCCTCGGCGTGACGCAGATCGGCGGACTGCTCTGCTTCCCGCTCGTCTCGGCCCGGCTGGGCCGTCGGCGCGTGCACATGGTGGCGACCATCTCCTGTGTGGCCGGGTACACGGTGTTCGTCGCTGCCGGGTCATCCATGGTGGTCATCGGCATCGCGGGGGTGCTGCTCTTTGCCGGGCAGGCCTTCATCCAGTTGCTCATGATGATGTTCATCGCGGACTCGGTGGAGTACGGGGAATGGAAGCTCGGGCGTCGGAACGAATCGGTCACCTTCTCCCTGCAACCCTTCATCTACAAGGCATCCAGTGCCTTGGCCAGCGCTGTGGTCGGCCTCACCCTGATCCTGTCCGGCGTCAATGAGGCGACCACTGCGGCGGACGTCACGGGTCGCGGAGTCGTGGTGTTCAAGGTCGCGATGATGGTGCTGCCGATGCTGCTGGTCGGCCTGAGCTGGCTGGTGCTGTCTCGCCGCTACCGCCTGGACGAGGAACGCTACGCGGAGATCATCGCCGACCTCAGCGCCCGCGAGGCCGCACTCGGCGTGCAACCCGCCGGGAGCATCGAGCCTCGACCGCTGCCCGGCGGAGGCCCCGATGACCAGGCTTGATGCTCGCTCCCGGCTGCGAGAGGTGTACGCCCACCCGGTCGGCCGAGACGCCATCGACAAGATCCTGCTGCAGTTGGGTCGATCGCGGCGCTGGGTGGACAATCCGGTGGTGTCCCGACTGCGGTTGGGCACCCTGGCCCGGTTGGCGCGGCCGGTACTCGGCGCGGGATTCGCCGACTCGTTCCTGGCTGTGCTGGCCGCGCACCCGGACCGGGCCGATGGGGCGGATTCCGCGCAAACGAGCAGCGGAGAGGCCGGACCGGCGTGGTGGCGTACGGCGGTGTTCTACCAGGTCTATCCACGCTCCTTCGCCGACTCCGACGGCGATGGGGTGGGGGATCTGCGTGGACTGACCGCCCGACTCGATCACCTGGCCGACCTGGGGGTGGACTGTGTGTGGTTGTCGCCGATCTTCGACTCCCCGAACGAGGACATGGGCTACGACGTCCGCGACTACCGCGCGGTGATGGCCGAGATGGGCACCCTCGGCGACCTGGACGAGCTCATCGCCGGCTGCCACCGGCGGGGGATGCGGATCATCCTCGACCTGGTGGTCAACCACACCTCGGACGAGCACCCGTGGTTCCGGGCTGCGGTCGCCGATCCGGACGGCCCGTACGGCGACTACTATCACCTGCGGCCCGGGCGGGTCGGCGAGGACGGGACCGGGCCGCCGCCGAACAACTGGACCTCCTTCTTCGGCGGCAGCGCCTGGCGCTGGGTCCCGGAGGCCGAGCGTTGGGCCCTGCACCTGTTCGCCGAAGGGCAGGTCGACCTCAACTGGGAGAACCCTGCGGTGGTCACTGAGGTAGCCGACATCGTCCGTTGGTGGCGAGGGCGGGGAATCGACGGGTTCCGGATGGACGTGATCAACTACATCTCCAAGCAGCCTGGTCTGCCGGACGGCAGCGCGGCGGTCGGTCGACTGATGGGCTTCGTCGGCATCGAGCACTACTTCTTCGGGCCTCGACTGCATGACCACCTGCGCGAGCTCCGCGAGCGCGGGTTCACCGTTCACGGCGATGATCAACTCCCGGCCTCGACGGTACGGACCCGAGACGCCAAGGGCGTCCTGGGGGAGTCGTTGCCGCCGGACCCGGTGGGCATCATGGTGGGGGAGACGCCGGGCGTCGGGGTGGAGATGGGGCGGCTGCTCAGCGGGGCGGACCGCGGCGAGTTGGACCTGGTGTTCAACTTCGACGTGCTGGAGACCCCGGGACGGATCCGCTGGGACGACTATCGCTACGACCTGCGCCACCTCAAGACCTTCTACACCGACCTGCTGGCGCGGACCGGGGATCGTGACCGGATCGCCCTGTTCCTGGACAACCACGACAACCCGCGGATGATCTCCAAGGTGCTCGGCCCGCAGGCGGCCGATCCGGACTTGCGGACAGCTGTCGCCAAGGTGCTGGCGACGATCCAACTCACCCTGCCCGGTACGCCGTTCCTCTTCCAGGGGCAGGAGATCGGCGCGATCAACCAGGACTTCGGATCGGTGTCCGAGCTCCGGGACGTGGAGTCGAGGAACCGGTACGCCGAACTGCGGGACAGTGGCCTCACGGCTGACCGGGCCCTGGCGCAGGTGCTGTCGGGCGCGCGCGACCACGCCCGGGTGCCGATGCGGTGGGAACCCGGCCCGAACACGGGGTTCAGCAGCGGCGAGGCGTGGCAGCCGGGCCGGGAGGAATCGGTGGGATACACCGTCGCCGAACAGGCGGCTGAGCCGGATTCCGTACTGGCCTTCCACCGGGAGTTGATCACGTTGCGACGATCCCATCCCGTCCTGGCCGATGGTGGCATCCGGTTCCTCGCACCGCGCTCGCGCGACTACTTCGGCTGGGCGCGGACCGACGCGGACGGTCGGGATGCCTGGCTGGTCGAGGTCAATCTGACCGACCGGCCGGTTCGCCGCCCGGTACGGACCCCGGCCGCGGAGGTGGTGCTCGCCAGCTCGGGCGAGCGGGGCCCGATCATGGGCCCCTACCAGGCCGTGGTGGCGCGTGTCCCGGACCAGACGGCCCGCAGGCGGGACGGGGTGCAGAATGGGGTGCATGAGTGACTTCAATGCACAGACCATCGAGTCCTTCCGGGCCAATGGCGGCCACGTCGGTGGACCCTTCGAGGGCGCCCCGATGGTGCTCGTCCACCACGTCGGACGCAAGAGCGGCACCGAGCACGTCGCGCCGATGATGTACCTACGCGACGACGACGCACCGAGCACCATCTACGTCTTCGCCTCCAAGGGGGGCGCCCCCACCAACCCCGACTGGTACCACAACCTCGTCGCGGCCGGCCGCGCCAGCGTCGAGGTGGGGACCGAGACCTACCCGGTCACGGTCGAAGACGTGACCGGCCCAGAGCGGGACAAGATCTTCGCCGAGCAGGCGAGCCGCTTTCCCGGCTTCGCCGACTACGCCCGCAAGACCGAGGGAATCCGTACCATTCCCGTGATCCGATTGATTCGCGCAGACGCGTAGTCCCGGGCCGGTGGGTTCCGGGCCAGCAGGCAATACCGGTCAATGCATGCCGATGGTCTCCACCGCGCGCAACTGGGTGCGGATGAAGTCGTTCGCGTGCGCGCCGAGATCCTCACTGTCGTCCCACAGGTTGCGCCAGACGCCGAGCATCGAGCTGAGCTCGGGATGCACGACGGCCGAGGAGAAGGACTCGAACACCACGGGTCCGTCGTAGGCGATCCGGGCCAGGGCTCGGAAGAACGGGTCGAAGTCGATCGTCCCCGACCCCAGGTAGCCGCGGTGGCTCTCGCCGATGTGGACGTACCCGAGTTGATCACCGACGTCGAGGACCGGGGAGAACATGTCCGGCTCCTCGATGTTCATGTGGTAGGTGTCCAGGTGCACCGACAGGTTGTCGCTCCCGGCGTCGGCCACGAAGTCGAGGGCCTGGCGACCGGTGTTCAGCAGGTAGGACTCGTAGCGGTTGACCACCTCGACGGCGACCTGCACCCCGAGCTCTCGGCCGCGCTCGGCGACCCGTCCCATCGCCTCCACCGAGTGCTGCCGGTTGAGTGCGGTCGGCGGTGCCATGTACTTGCGCATCGCGTTGTAGATGACACCGACCAGGTGTGTCCCCCCGGCATCGCTGACGAACTCCAGGCACGTGCCGAGGAGTTGCTCACCGGCCGCGACGACCTCGGGATCCTCACTCGACAGGTCCGTCGCCTCGGACAGCCCGAGGGATGCGGTGACCGCCAGGCCGGCCTGGCGGGCCAGCTCGCCGACCTCGCTGCCGTCCGCCTTCTCCGGGTCCAGCAGCGGAATCTCGATCAGGTCGAAACCGGCCGCCGCGGTCTTGTCGATGGCCAACTGCAGGCCGTCGCGGTCGAACTCACCGGTCCACACCGAACCGTGGCATCCGATCAACATCTGTACTCCTCTGGCTTGTCGTACCTGATCACTGCTGTGCCTGCCTGATCATTGCTGTGCGTGCCTGATCACTGTTGGGGGTGGATGACGGCCTTCACCGAGTCGTCGACCGTACGACCGATCAGCAACGCGTCCTTCGTCTGGGCGAGGGGAAAGTGGTGGGTGACCATCCGGCTGACGTCGACCCGACCGGAGGAGATCAGCTGGATCGCCAGCGGCCAGGTGTTGTTGTACCGGTTGACCAGACTGAGCGAGATCTCGTTCACGTTCAGCTGAGCCAACGGGAGCGAGATGGCCGCCTCCTTGGACATGCCGATCATGGCGGCCCGGCCGGCCGGCCGCAGCCGACCCAGCCCGGTGCCCAGCACGCCGGGTGCCCCGGAGCACTCCAGCAGCACGTCGAACCTCTCCCCGGTCGGTGCATCGGCCCGCTCGGTCGCGAAGCCCATCTCGGCGGCCAGACCGAGCCGGAACTCGGACACGTCGGTCACCGTGACCGACAGGGCACCCAAGGCCTGGGCCACTGCTGCCGCGAGCAGCCCGACGGGGCCGGCGCCGGTGACGAGCACGTCATCGCCTGCCCGGAGGCCGGCCTGCTTGCAGCCCCAGATCCCCACCGAGAGCGGCTCGACGAGCGCGCCGTCCTCGTACGACATCGAGTCCGGCAGAGTGAAGAGGTTGCGGGCGTCGATGACCATCCGCTCGACGAGCGCTCCGTCGTACGGCGGCGTGGCCAAGAAGACGAGGTCCGGGCACAGGTGGTAGCGCCCCGACAGGCACTCGTGGCAGGCCCGGCAGGGGGTTCCGGGCTCGATCGCGACCCGGTCACCGACCTGGACTCCGGTCACCTCGACACCGACCTCGACCACCTCGCCGGCCACTTCGTGGCCCAGGATGATCGATCCGTCGACGATGTAGTCGCCGATCCGTCCATGGGTGAGGTAGCCGGTGTCCGAGCCGCACACGCCGACGGCCTCGACCCGCACCACGGCCTGGTGCGGCTCCGGCTGGGGGTCGGGCACGTCCTGGATCTCGATCGTCTCGAGGTCGGTCATCACTGCGGCACGATTGGCCATCGGAACTCCTGGGGGATGGGGAGGCTGTGAGGGGTGGGAACGCTGTAATTCGCGGTCAGGCTCGACCGTGGGTGGCGCGGCTGCGACGCGCAAGGGAGTCGATGCCGACTGCCACGGCGAGCACGATGCCAGTGATCACGAACCGCCACGAGGACTCGAGGTTGAGCAGGGTGAGCCCGTTGGCGATGGAGGCGATGACCAAGGTGCCGAGCAGGGCCGAGATGGCGCTGCCCCGACCGCCGAAGAGACTGGTCCCGCCGATCACGGCGGCGGCGATGGCGTTCAGGTTCACGTCACCGGTGCCGCTGCTGAGGTTGGCGGAGGCGAGCCGACCGGCGGCCAGCAGGCCACCCACGCCGGCCAACAGGGAGCAGAGGATGAACGAGCTCCAGTACACGAGGGTCACATTGATGCCCGCACGGCGGGCCGCTTCGCGGTTGCCGCCCACGGCCCGAACCGACCGACCCCACTTGGTTCGGTTGAGAGCGTAGTTGGCCACCAGCACCAGGGCGAGGAAGAAGATCAACATCCAGCCCACTCCGCGCGTTCGGTTCAGGTACCAGAAGGCGAACTCGAGGGCGACCAGCAGAAACGCACTCCCGGCGATCAGCAGGGGCAACGGAGGGCTGGACAGGTTGGCCCGCATCCGGCGGCGGCGTCGGTCCAGCCGGGTCAACAGGACGCCGATGGCGAAGACCGCTGCCAGCGCGTACGACAACCAGGCCGGCAGGAAGGCCAGTTGGGCGAACTGCACGAGCGCGGAGTCGAAGGGAAGGTTCACCGAGCCCTGGTCGCCCAGGATGGCCAACTGCAGGCCGAGGAAGGCCAGCAGGCCGGAGAGCGAGGCGACGAAGGACGGCATCCCGAACTGGGTCAGCAGCACCCCATACAGGAGGCCGATCAGGCAGGCGACCAGGCAGGCGGCCAGGAGTGCCAACGGCAGGCTCCACTCCTGTCGGACGAACAGCACGGCAGCGGTGGCTCCGGTGAAGCCGCTCACCGATCCGACCGACAGGTCGATCTCGCCGAGCAGGAGGACGAAGACGATGCCGAGGGCGATGATCCCCACCGCGGCCGAGTCAAGGGTCAGGTTGACCAGGTTCGTGCTGGACAGGAAGACCGGATTCAGGACCTGGAAGATCACGGCGATGATCACCAGGCCGATGATCACGGGGAGAAAGCCGAGATCGCCGTCGCGGATGCTCCGGAGTGAGGAGCTGATCATACCCTTGGCGCCCCGGCTGTCGCTCAGGCGCTCGTCGCTGCGGTCGAGGGCGGTGTTGGTGGAATTCATGAGTGGTCCTCAGCGCCGGTGATGGAGGCGACAAGTGTCTGGGAGGTGACGGTGTGGGCATCGAACTCGCCGTTGTTGCGGCCCAGTCGTAGGACGGCGACGCGGTCGGCGACCGCGCGGACGTCCTCCATGTTGTGGCTGACCATGATCACGCCGAGACCACGGTCGCGAACCCGGCGAATCAGTTCCAGCACCTCGGCGGTCTGGGCGACACCGAGCGCCGCGGTCGGTTCATCGAGGATGATCACGCGCGGGTCGCCCAGCAGGGACCGGGCGATCGCGACGGTCTGCCGTTGGCCACCGGAGAGTGAGGCGATCGGGATCCGTACGGTGGGGATCCGGGCCGACAGTTGCCGCAGCAACTCCCAGGACTTGACCTCCATGGCGGTCTCGTCCAGGGCGAGGGGGGAGAGCTCCCGGCCCAGGAACAGGTTGTCCACCACGCTGAGGTTCTCGCACAGGGCGAGGTCCTGGAAGACCGTGGCGATGCCCAGGTCGATCGCATTGCTCGGATCGGAGAGCGTGACCGGGTTGCCGTCGAAGTAGAGGTGCCCGGAGTCGGGCTGGTGGACGCCAGCCAGCGTCTTCACCAACGTCGACTTGCCGGCACCGTTGTCGCCGACCAGGGCGAGCACCTCCCCAGCCTCAACGTGAAGGTTGATCTCGGAGAGGACCCGCACGGCGCCGAAGCTCTTCGACACATTGTCCAACGACAGCAGCGGCTCGATCTGTGCCGCAGTCGGCTCCGCGGTGCTGGTGTCAGTCACTCGATCCCCAGCTCCTTGCAGGCATCGGCGTACTCGTCGGTGCACAGCTCGTCCGCGGAGGAGATGCCGGTGTCGATGATCTCCTCCTTGATGTTCTCCTGGGTGATCAAGGTCGGGTCGTAGAGCTTCGTCGGGGACCCGAAGACGTCGCCGGTGGTCTCCGGCTCCTTGCCACTCAGCAGGTCGATCGCGACCTCGGCTGCGGCGGCGCCGACGATCTCGCTCGGCTTGCTGATCGTGTTGTACTGATCGCCGGAGATGACCATCTGCAGGCCGGCCACGGTGGCGTCGTTCCCGCTGACCGGCGGTACCTCCCCGCCCGCGGACTTGAAGGCCGCGATGGTGCCGCCGGCCGTGCCGTCGTTGGCCGCGACCACGCCGACGATCTTGTCGCCGAACTGGGAGATCTGGCCGGCCACCCACTTCTGGGCGTTCTCCGGCTTCCAGTCGATCGTGTCGTATTCGGCGAGCACCTCGAGGCCGCTGTCGTCGACGGCGCTGTGCACGCCATCCTTGATCAGCCCGGCGGCGGCGTCGGTGGGCGAGCCGTTGACCAGGAGCAGTCCGCTGCCGTCCGGGACGTCGCCCTCCTTCACCTTCTCCACCAGGGAATCACCGATCTTCTGGCCGATCGCCTCATTGTCGAAGGAGACGTAGAAGTCGACCTCGGCGTCCGGGATGGGCCGGTCGTAGGCGACCACCTGGACATCCTGGGACTGGGCGGTCTGGACCAACGAAGCGGCAGCGGCCGAGTCGACGGGATCGATGACGATCACCTTGGCGCCCTGGGCGATGGCCGAGTTGAACTGCTGCTGTTGCGTGTCGGCGCTCGCATCCGCGTTGTTGTACAAGGGCTTGCAGTCGTCACACAGTTCCTTGAGCCGCTTTTCGAAACCGGGGCGGTCATGGAGTTCGTAGCGGGTGGACCCGGTGTCGGGCATCAGGAAGGCGACGGTCGAACCCGAGGGGTCGCCGGCGGCGGCCTCACCGCCGCCCTCTTCGGACACGTCGGCGCACCCGACCAGAGTGAGGGATGTCAGCGCTGCGGCCGCAATGAGGCCGGTCAGCTTCTTCGACGGCATTGTCATGGGACTCTCCAAGGGCTACGGTGAGATTGATTGACACGTGTCAATCTGTGGATGACTCGAACGTTATGTGAGGATGTGACACGTGTCAAGGGTGAACGAGTCGGGAGACCAGAACGGCCGCCGCCGGGTCCGCCGGGCCGATGTCGCGGCGCACGCCGGCGTCTCCCACGGGACCGTTTCACACGTCCTCAACCACCCCGAACGGGTCCGCCCGGAGACGCGGGAACGGGTGGAGGCCTCGATCGCCGCGCTCGGATTCGTTCGGGACGAGGCGGCCCGGCACCTGCGGGCCGGTTACTCCAACACGATCGGCTTGTTGCTCCTCGATGCCTGGAACCCGGGCTTCACCGAGGTGGCCCGTGGGGTGGAGGAGCGCACCCTGGACGAACAGTGGACGATCCTGATGTCGAACAGCGCCCGGGACTCGAATCGGGAGCGCCGCTACCTGCGCGCGTACGCCGAACGGCGGGTCGCCGGGTTGATCGTGGTTCCGAACGATCAGGTCAGCGAGGAGGGCCACCAACTGCCGCACGGCGACATCCCGATGGTGCTGATCGACCGGATCGAGCAGGGGGCGGGCAACCTGTCCGTGGCCGTCGACGACCGCGCCGGTGGTGCGCTCGTCGCCGAGCACCTGGTCGAGCTTGGACACCGACGCCTCGCCTTCGTGGGCAATCCGAAGGTCGTGCTGCCGGTCCGTGCCCGGTTCGCCGGATTCCAACAGGCATTGGAAGAGGCCGGCAGCGACAACGAGCTGGAGGTCATCGCCACGCCCCTGACCCTCGAGGCCGGACTCGAGGTGGGGCGCGAGCTCGCCGCCCGGCCGAAGTCCCGGCGTCCGACGGCGGTGGCCACGGCCGTCGACCTGCTGGCCATCGGCGTCCTCCAAGGCTTGTTGTCCGCGGGGATCAGGGTCCCGGAGGAGATGTCAGTGGTGGGCTATGACGACATCCCGTTCGCGGCGCAACTGTCTGTGCCGTTGACCTCCCTCGCCCGCCCGCACCGCCGGATGGGCATCCTGGCCGCCGACCTGCTCCTGACCGTGCTGGACGGACGGGAGCCCGAGCAGCGACACGTCCTGCTGGAGCCCGAGCTGGTCATCCGCGCCTCGACTGCGGAGCCGGCCGACCCCGAGCACTGAGGGGCCCGAATCTCAGTCTGAAACGTTCCCGCTGGAACGTCTGTACGCACCGCACCGCACCGCACCGCGCACGAGACGAGCGCGGAGCGGAGCATTCAGCCTTCTTCAACGACCCCCGAGGCCAGCGCCGCCGCGTCCCCGGCCAACCCGCCCCGGACGAAGCCCTCGCTGTCGTACCCGCCACGGACCGGCATCTGCGTCATCTCCGGGAACTGCTCCGCAACGAAGTCGTCCACCTGGTCGTCCCGGGCGCGCAGCACCGGCAGGAACACCTCGTGCTCTGCGCCGGCGTAGGCGAGTTGGTTCACCTCGGCCAAGCGCTGGCGGATCCGCTCAGAGAAGCCCTGCAGGAAGGCGGACCGGAACCCTTGGGATCGCGTCCGGGATCCGGGTGGAGCGGCTGTGCTCGCCTGCGCGACAACGAGTCTCGACCACCACTGCGTTCAACAGGAGTGCCTTCGCGTCCACGTAGGGCGGATCGATCGGAATCCGGACCAGGTGCGGTGCTTCGGCAGACTGCTGATCGTTCTCCACCATCGCCAGGTCGATGGCGTGCTTGGTCATCAACTCCTGCGCCTTGGCGGTGAACGCCATCGCCTCGGATTCGTGCTCGGTCGACTCGGCCTTGGCGAGCAGGGCGCGTACCCGTCCAATGATCGGGTCGGTGGTGCCGGTGACGGG
>JBQDIN010000100.1:0-12131 GCA_052094425.1 Propionibacteriaceae bacterium | reverse complement strand
GGCCGAACGGGTCGAGACCGGTATCCAAGCAGTCAGCTTCGACCGGTAACCACGCAGCGCTCCCCTGCCGCCGTACGGGCGACGCTCAGGAATGGGCGCCGATCTCGTCCAGGATGTCCGCGGACAGCAACCGATCGGCGTACACGAGGCGCTCGGCGGTCGGGTCCGGGTTCTCGACGTCCGGCCCGCGCCAGACCAGGTGCAGCCCGACCTTCTCCGCGGTCGCCTTCGAGGCCAGGTTGTGCGCCAGCAGGTACGCGATCACGGGGCGGTCTGGGTCCACCCGGTGGGCGGCCTCGAGGGCGGCCGCGCCCAGTTCGCTCGCATATCCGCGGCCCTGCATGGTGGGACTGAGCCGGTAGTACAGGTTCCACCACGGCCGGTCCGTCGGGACCGCGCAGCCGCCCCGGCCGATCACCCGGCCGCTCACCGACTCGCGCACCGACCAGTAGCCCAAGCCGTGCCGCTGCCACTGGTCGTGCCCGGCCTCGATCTGGTCGACCGTCTGCTGCCGGGTCCGGTGCCGCCCGGAGGGAAAGTGCGTCCACACCCGGGCGTCGGAGTGCAGGAAGTACAGGTCGTCGATGTCGTCGGTGACCGGCTCGTCCAGGAACAGTCGCCTGGTCCGGACGTGACGCCAGTCGGGTGCCGGCTCACCCATGGGTCCCTGCCAGCGCGCGCATCACGATGTGGGCGTACGGGGCCGAGTCAGCCGGCGGCGCGGGCCTGGCGGCGGCGGGACAGTTCGTCGGTCCCCTCGACCACCGGCTCGTCGGCACTGATCGCCCGCTCCGAGGGCAGCGCCAACAGGGTGCCCTCGATGTCACGCCACACGCCGCCGAGCGCGATGCCGAACACGCCCTGGCCGCCCTTCAGCAGGTCAATGACCTCGTCGTCGGAGGTGCACTCGAACACGGACACCCCATCGCTCATCAGGGTGACCTCGGTCAGGTCGTCCACCCCGCGCGCCCGCAGGTGCTCGATGGCGGTCCGGATCTGATTCAGTGAGATGCCGACGTCGATGAGGCGCTTGATCACCTTCAGGATCAGGATGTCGCGGAAGGAGTAGAGCCGGTGCGAACCGGAGCCGGATGCACCCCGCACCTCCGGCTTCACCAGCCCCGTACGGGCCCAGTAGTCGAGTTGGCGGTAGGTGATTCCGGCGGCATTGCAGGCCACCGGCCCACGGAATCCCATGTCTGCGGGCAGCGGGGAGAAGTCGCCGTCGAACAGCAGGTCCTGGGTCAGGTCCTGGTCCTCGGTCGTGATGCCGATGGACTGCTTCTCGGAGCCGTTCACGTGCGCCTCACTTCATCCTCTGTGCTGGTCCCGCGGTCTACGGGGCTGACCTCGGGAACGCTACGGCGCGGACGCCACCGATGACAACGACACGCCGGGGTCGGTTGGTCACGGTCCGATCGACCTCAACCCGTGGATGAGGTTTCCGTCGACCGATGGAGCCAGACTACCCCGGTTCGAGGTTTCCGTCGCCCCTCGCCAACTCCCCCGTACCCCCGCGGTCAACTGCCCACGACCCTGGCCTCAGTGCTCGAGCTCGACCCTCATTGGGGGTCGCCGGGCTCGCTGCCGGTGATGAAGTCGTCCGGGTGCACCTGGTCGAGGAACTCGCGGAACTTCTCCACCTCGTCCTCTTCCTCCTCGGGTACCTCGATGCCGGCCTCGTCCAACACCTCGTCGGCACAGTAGATCTCGGACCCGGTGCGCAGCGCGAGCGCGATCGCGTCCGAGGGTCGGGCGCTGACCTCCACCGCGTCCAGCAGCAGCACGGCGTAGAACGTACCGCCGTCGAGTTCGGTGATGTGCACCTCGGTGAGTCGGTGCCCGAGGGTGGCCAGTACGTCCACCATCAGGTCGTGGGTGAGCGGACGCGGCGGGATCACTCCCTCCTGCGCATTCGCGATTGCCGACGCCTCGCCGGCGCCGATCCAGATGGGCAGGTAACGGCTGCCGCCCACCTCCCGGAGCAGGACCATGGGAGCGTTCGACGGCATCTCGACTCGTACTCCGACCACATCCAGTTCGCGCATGTGCCCAGCCTACGTGGCGGCGGTCAGATCTCTAGTGGGGATCCAGAATCCGCCGACCGGAATCGGTGTGCCAAGTATCCATGCAGGCTGCCGGGCAGATTTGCTTGGCAGACTGCATGATTACCACGCATGCGTGGTAATCCGACACGGGTACGGGGTGGGTCAGCGGTCCATCGCGCTGCGGATCAGCGCGGCGTGGGCGCTGATGACCAGGTGCAGGACCTCGGCGACGGCCTCCGGGTTGCCCTGGCGGCGGCGCAGGTACGGGGCGATGGCGGCCTCCACCACGCCCACTTCCCGGTCGGCGGCGATCTTGAAGGCGCGCAGGTGGCGGGCGTCCAGGCCGAACTGGGCGAGCTTGCGGGCGGCGATGGCCAGGGTGAGCGCCTCCCGGCCGTAGTGGGTGGTGCCGCGCCGGGTGGAGACGATGTTCTGCTTCTCCAGCTCGACCAGGGCCGGTTCGGTCAGGCCACTGTGCTCGAGCAGGTCCTTGCGGGAGAGCCGCAGCTTCGGCTTCGGCGCCGTAGTGCGGTTGGGTCGTGGCTGGATGGCCGCGTGGTTGGCCACTGCGGCGGGCGGCGGCGACTCGGGGACGGTGGGCCGGCTCGGGTCGCTGGTCGGGGGCTCCAGCCCCCGGTCCATCATGTCCAGGTGTTCCCGGATCACCTTCAACGGGAGGTACTGGTTCTTCTGCACCGACAGGATGTAGCGCAGCCGCTCCACGTCCTCGGGTGAGTAGCGGCGGTAGCCCGACGCGGCCCGCTCGGGTGACAGCAGGCCCTCGCTCTCGAGGAAGCGGATCTTGGAGATGGAGATGTCCGGGAAGTCGGATTTCATCACGGTCAGGACCTGACCGATGCTCCGGACGGGCTCAGTAGCCATCAATCCAGGCCGTGCACGCTCGGGTAGTAGACCAGCCGGAACTTGCCGATCTGCAACTCGTCGCCGGCCTGCAGGAGCACCTGCTCCTCGATCAACTTGCGGTTGACGTAGGTGCCGTTCAGGCTGCCCACGTCACGGACCAGCATCCCCTCGGGGCTGCGCTGCAACTCGACATGCTTGCGGGAGACGGTGATGTCATCGAGAAAGATCTCGCTGTCCGGGCTGCGGCCGGCCAGCGCCTTGTCGGTGTTGACCAGGTAGCGGCTCTCGGCACCGTCGCCACGCCGCACGATCAGGATGGACGACCCCCGCGGCAGCGCCTTGACGGCGGCCTCCTCCTCCGGGGCGAGGTCCACGTGGTCCGGGTCGTCGGTGACGGCCGGGATGGTCCGGGTGGTGTCTCCCGAGTGCGCCTCGGGTTCGGCACTGCTCCCGGCGGACGCCGGCGACTTCTGGGACGACTGCGACTTCTGGACAGGCTCACCACAGCGAGCGCAGAAGTTGCTCCCGCTGGGGTTGTCGTGTCCGCAATTGGTGCAGAAAGGCATCGAACTCGTCTCGCTGTTCAGCTGGGGCCTGACCGGAGATCCCGTCTCAGGTGTCGGAGACAGTGTACGGGCCGCCGGGCAATCCGGGGGTTCTTGGCCGATGACGGCGGTGGACGACCTAGGCCTCCACCGATTCGGCGTACGCGTCGGCATCCAGCAGCGACTCCAGGTCGGCCCCCTCGGCCAACTCGAGCTCGTAGAGCCATCCGTCGCCGTACGCGTCGTTGTTCACCGTCTCGGGCGACTCGTCCAGGCGGGAGTTGACCGCCGTCACGGTGCCGGCGATCGGGTTGAAGATGTCGGAGACGCTCTTGGTGGATTCGAGTTCCCCGCAGGAGTCACCCGCGGCCACCTCGTCCCCCACGGCCGGCAGGGACACGTACACGATGTCGCCGAGTTGTTCGGCGGCGTACTCAGTGATCCCGATTCGCACGGTCGAACCGTTGCCGCTGCGCACCCACTCGTGCTCGCTGCTGTACTTGAGGTCCTCGGGGTATTCGGACAACGCTGCTCCTTCTGCGATCCGGTCTGTTGGGGGACGTGACCGGGTGGATGGGCTCGACTCACCGCCCATTACACACCACCGCGGGGTGCCGCGTCAGCGTGGCGTGGGAGGTGCCGATGCCGGCTGAGCGTACTGAGGCTCGGCCGGGTCGTGCAAGGACGTGATCTGTACGTCGGACACCTGCTCGATCACGACCTGACCGCCGATCTTGTCGGAGGTGATCTCGCTGACCAGACCGCCCCGGAAGCGGGCCGCCTCCTCGAGGCTGTGCGGATTGCCGATCACCTCGATCACGATCGGGGTCGAGATCGTCTGGCCGTCCACCATCAGGCCGTTCGGCCCGTTCCCGAACCAGGTGCTGGCCACCACGCGCACGGAGTCGTCGAACTCGATCACCTCGGCGCCCGCGTCGCGGAACTCCTCGACTGCATCCAGCAGCAGGTCGGCGCTCACCTTGCCCTGCGGGTCGCTGATCCGCATCCGGACGCCGGGGCCGTGGGCCGGGACGGTGCCGGCCAGCACGGAGAGCACCGAAACCCGCTTCTCAGCCTCCTGGCGCGCCACCTCGGACGTGTCCGCACCGGACTGGAGTTGATTGCGGGTCTGCTCCAACTCGACGATCTCGCCCTCCAGCCGACGGGACTCCTGGGTCAGGCCGTCGAGCAGTTGGATCAGGTCCTCGCGGCGGGTGCTGGAGTAGGTCTCGTCCTCGGTGTTGGCCCGGATCTGCATCACCCCGCCCATACCGAAGATCAGCAGGATGACGGCGGCGACGATCTGCCCTCGGCCGGGGCGGAGGAGCGACTGGACGAACCGTTCGCGGCGGCTGCGCGCCCTCGCTCCCGGGTCGACCTCGCCACCCGCACCCGGCGCATCCGGGTCGTCATCCGTCTCGTCCCCCGTGGCATCCCTCGGCTCGGAGCCGGCAGTCTCGGGGTCAGCAGCCTCGGAGCCCGCAGTCTGGGAACCCGCAGTCTCGGACTCACCACTGTCGGACTCGGTCGCAGCCTTCTCCGCCGCGGGCGTCTGCAGGTCCAGGTCGTCGGACTCCCCCGGCGCGACGTCGACCAGTCTGGCCCGTGCATCGGCGCCACGACGGGGCCGGCTCCGACGGAGTCGACGCTGCAGGGCGCGGCCGGCCTGCGTGGAGGGCCTGGATGAGGCCCCTCGCAGGGCGCGCTTCGGATTCGGCTCGTCAGGCATGGAAGAGGGACCGCCTGATCGCCGCGGCGTTGGTGAAGATCCGGATGCCGAGCACGACGACGACGCCGGTGGACAACTGTGAGCCGACACCGATCTGGTCACCGACGTAGACGATGGCCGCCGCGATCAGCACGTTGGAGATGAAGGAGACCACGAAGACACGGTCGGTGAAGTTGCCGTCCAGCCACGCACGGAACGCACCGAAGAGCGCATCCATCGCCGCGACGATGGCGATCGGCAGGTACGGCTGTAGGAAACTGGGAATGGACGGTTCCAGCACGATGCCGAGCACCACGCCGACGAGCAGGCCGAGGATGGGGATCATCGCGACCCCGCCTCGGCGTAACGCAGCACCATGCCCGGGTCGTTGCCGAGCACGAGTTCACGGCTCTCACCCATCTCGTACCTCATCTGAAAGTTCTGCTGCAGGTAGTTCCACCACGCTCCTCCGTCAGACTCTACATAGCGGGCCTGCAAGGTCTGGGGATCTCCGATCGCCTCGATTCGGTACGGCCGGGTGAGGGATCGGTAGTCCACCGTGATGGCGTCTCCGGCCCCGCGGATCGCGGTCAGGTTCGAGAGCCGGTGTCCGTTGATCGCGATCGCCTCGGCCCCGGCCGACCACAGTCCGTTCACCATCACCTGCAGGTCCACATCGAAGACCCGGCTGTCCTCGCCGGAGCCCTCCGTGGCGTCGTCCACGACGATCACCAGACCCGGCCCCTTGACCGCCACCTGGCCGACGATCGGCTCCAACCGGTTGATCTCATCCTGCAGTTCGCGCGCCCCCTCGTCGCGTCCGAGGGTCTCCGAGCGAAGTCGGCTGACGTCCTCCTGCAGCGTGGTGACCTGGGAGCGCAGTTCGTCCTGGCGGGCCTCCGCCGCGTGGATCCGGTTGATCAACTCCTGCCGCTCGGTGGCGATCAGCGGCGCCTGCCGGGAGGTCTGCAGGGCTGACAGGGTGATCAACAGGACGCTCAGACAGATCACCAGGCCCAGTTTCCACTTGTGTCGAGACGGCGGCGCCCCTCGGGCGGCGACGACTGCGTACTCGGGATCGACGGGGTTCCGGATGATCTGGTTCAGCAGGTCCATGCTGGCGTCGGGTCGCCGGGCCGGCGGCTTGTCCGACTTCCTTTCCCCGCCGAGAGCGCGGGTGGACGCGTCCTGCTCGGCCGGAGAGCGACCGGGGGTGTGCTCGCCGGTCACGAAGCCTGGACCTCACGGACGGGTGGGGTGCTGCGCACCAGGGTCCAGGTCTGTCGGCAGTAGAGGACGCCGGCCCACCAGTAGAGGCCGGTCCCCCAGAGGGCGAAGGCCCAGCCGGTGATTCGCGCCGGCAGCGCCCAGACATGGTCCCCCGCTCCGAGCAGTACCAGGGGGAAGGCATAGAGCAGGCAGAAGGTGGCGGCCTTGCCGAGGAAGTGCACCGGGAGCGAGGAGTAGCCGCGCGTCTTCAACACGGGGACGAGCAGGGCGATCACCACGTCACGGGCCACCAGCGCCGCGACCAGCCACCACGGGATCAACTCCCGTACGGCGAGCCCGATCAGCGTGGCCAGGATGTAGAAGCGATCGGCGATCGGGTCGAGCATCTGGCCGACTCTCGAGCGCTGGTTCCACCTCCGGGCCAAGTAGCCGTCGACCCAGTCCGAGGCCCCGGCAGCCATCAGCAACAATACCGCGAGCAGGTCGGCGCGCGGCCCGACGATCAGCCAGAACATCACCGGCACGCCGGCCAACCGGAGCATGCTCAGCAGGTTGGGAATCGTGAAGACCCGGTCGGTGTCGTAGCTCGACTCCGGATCCGGGCGTGGGGTGACGTCGCCGCTGCTCGGCGGCTGCCGGGTTCCGTCGAGGTCCTCCACGCGGCCAGCCTAGTGGGAGATCGCTGGGGCACTCCGCCGAACCCTCGATCGGCCTCGGAGCGCCAACAGCGTGATCGGCGGGTGCGGGGTGATCAGCAGGCCAGGGTTGCGCGATAGACCTCGAGCACCTCGACCCCGACCAGGCTCCAGTCGTAGCGGGCGGTGGCCGCCGCAGCTGCGCGACGTCGGGCCGGGTCGGGCTCACTCAGCATCCGGACGCTGGTCCGCGCCAGGGCGTCCGGGTCGCCGACCGGGAAGGTGCGGCCCAGCGGGGCCCCGGTCCGGCCGGGGTGCAGGACGTCCACGAAGGCGGGCAGGTCCGAGGCGACCACCCCGGCCCCGGCAGCCATCGCCTCGATCAGCACCAGGCCGAAGCTCTCCCGGGCCAGGTGCGGGGCGACGAACAGGTCGGTGTCCTGCAACAGGCGGACCCGGGCCCGGTCCTCGAGCACGCCCAGGCGGCGTACGCCCGGGGGCAGCCGCCGCCGGCCGCCCCCGGCGACCACCACGTCCAGGTCGCGGACCCGGTTGCGGATCGCCGGCAGTGCCCCCAACAGGGTGTCCAGGCCCTTGCGGGGTTCGTCGGAGCGGCCCAGGAAGGTGAGGCGGGGTCGGGCCCGACGCGGGACCCCGTTCGGGGTCGGCAGGAAGTCGGCGCGTTGGAAGCCGTTCGGAACCACCACCGCGTCCCGGCCGAGATGCTGGACGACGACTCGGCGAGCGGTCTCGGAGACCGCGATTCCGGCGTCGATCTTCTCGATCGAGGGCCGCAGGATGTTGCCTGCCAGCTCCATGCTGCGCGACCGCGGGGTGGCGGTGTGGAAGGTGGCCACGATGGGCACTTCGGCGGACCAGAGGGCCAGGACGGATACGCTGGGCGTGATCGGTTCGTGCAGGTGGACCAGGTCCAGATCACGGCTGCGCAGCCAGTGCCGGACTCGGCCGGCGGTCACCGGGCCGAAATTCACCCGGGCGACGGATCCGTTGTAGGGCACCGGAATCGCCGGTCCGGCCGAGGTGAAGTGTGCCGGTCCGAGTCCGTACGCCGCGGCCCGGGCGGGGTCGAACACCCCCGGCGCGAGGATGTGTGGCCGGTGCCCGGTGGCCAGCAGGTGCCCGGCCAGCCCCAGGACGTGGTTCTGCACCCCACCGGGGGTGGCGAAGGAGTACGGGCAGACCAGGCCCACCCGCAGTCCACGCTCGGCCGGCACTGACCCCCGAGGGCCGTTCACCGGCGGATGTGCCGGTCGAGGTCGGGCGGCCCGAAGTACGGCTGCATCATGTGCCAGTCCTGGGGATGCCCGACGATGTGGGCGGCGAAGAAATCGGCCACCTGTTGGGTCATCGCGACCAGACCGTCCCGTCCGGCGGCGTGGTCGACCGGCGCCCCGAGGTCGATGTGCATCCCGCGAGGGGTGTAGCGGCAGAACGCGGGGATCAGCGCCACGCCGGTACGCCGGGCCAGCACCGCCGGTCCCCCGGGCATCCGGATCCGGTGGCGATCACTCGGCGGGACTCCCGGCGCCCGCCAGGTGACAGGGATCCCCGTCCCGCCGAGGTCCCGGTCGGCCATCAGGCACACCAGCCGGCCGGAGCGCAGGTCGGCGGCCATGCTGGACAGGGCCGCCGGATCGCGGTGGGACAGGACGCGCATGCCGAGGCCCTCGCGGAACCGGACGAAGGCGCGGTACTCCTCCGACGACAGCTCCTCCGCCACCGTGGTGAGGGGCATCCCGGTCAGGCAGGCCCAGGCTCCGGCCAGGTCCCAGTTCGCGCTGTGCGGCAGTGCCACCACGGCGCCACCCGACGCGTACGCCTCCCGCAGGTGCTCCTCGCCCGTGGTGGAGATGCGGGCGACGATCGACTCCCGGGCCCAACCCGGGAGCGAGAGCACCTCACCGAAGTTGCGGAGCCAGGAGGTGAGCGATTCGGTGAGCAGCCCATCGGTCGGCTGGTGGCCGGTGGCCACCGTCAGGTTGTCGCGCAGCACCCGGACGTGATGCCGGTTCGCCCGGGTTGCGATCGGGGCAGCCACCGTGGCGAGGGCCTGCTGCAGACCGAGGGGCAGGTGTGGACCGACCTTCCAACCGGAGCGCCAGACACCGCGTACGGTCCGATCCAGCCACGACCCGTCCTCACTCGTCATGATCACTCCGCGGTACGGCCGTCTGCCGCCGGACGCTGATCATCCGCTGGACCACCGTGACGGTGCACAGGACGGCGAGCAGGCCGACGGCGCCCTCCAGTACCCAGGGCACGCCGAGGCCGGAGAGCAGCAGCCCGAGCAGGATGATCAGCATCCGGTCGGCGCGGGCCGCGACTCCCCCGGTGACCTCGAGACCGACGGCCTCGGCGCGGGCCTTCACGTAGGAGGTGAGCTGGCCGAAGACCAGCACCCACAGGGCGACCGCGGCCCACCACGGCTGGTCGACCAGGGCGAGGTACAACGCCACTGCGGCGAACAACGCGCCGTCGGCCAGCCGGTCGAGGCTGGAGTCCAGAAAGGCACCCCAGGCCGAGCTACGCTCCGCCATCCGCGCCATCTGGCCGTCGATCATGTCGGAGAAGGCGAACAGCGCGATGATCAACGCGCCCTGCCACAGCCACCCCTGCGGAAGACAGATGACCGCGGCCAGCACCACACCCAGGGTGCCGACCCAGGTGACCACGTCGGGGCTGACCCCGAGCCGCAACAACCCCCCGGCGGGAACGGCCATCAACCGCGCCCAGGCCGCCCGGAACCGTTCCAGCATCAGGGAGTGTCCGTTGCGTTCCAGGCGTCGGCGAGCAGTTCACGGGTCTGGCCGAGCAGCTGCGGCAGGGCCTTGGTCTGGCCGATCACCGGCAGGAAGTTCGCGTCCCCGGACCAGCGCGGCACCACGTGCTGGTGCAGGTGCGCCGCGATTCCGGCACCGGCGACCGGGCCCTGGTTCATACCCAGGTTGAAGCCGTGCGGTGCACTGACCGCGCGCAACACGGTCATCGCCCGCCGGGTCAGCTTCATCAACTCGACTGCCTCGACCTCGGTCAGGTCGGTGTAGTCGGCGACGTGGCGGTACGGGCACACCAGCAGGTGCCCGGGCGCGTACGGGTACAGGTTCAGCACCACGTACGCCTCGGCGCCGCGGTGGACGACCAGCGACTCGGCATCGTCGTCGGACTCGGCGGCCCGACAGAACGGGCACTCCCCGGCGTGCGGGGCAGCCGGCTTGTTCTCCCCCTGGATGTAGACCATCCGATGCGGGGTCCACAACCGTTCGAAGGCGTCCGGCACCCCGACCAGGTCGTTGGCTGCGTCGACCCGATCCGGTTCGGCCGGGTCCACACCCGTCACGTCCTCACACCCGTCACGTCCTCACACCTGACGCCGGTCGGCGATCGCCTCGACGATCTCCGCGATGGCATCGTCGATCGGCACCCCGTTCTTCTGGCTGCCGTCGCGGTAGCGGAAGGAGACGGCACCGGCGGCCACGTCGTCCGCCCCGGCGATCAGCGTCCACGGCACCTTCGACTTGCTGGCGTTGCGGATCTTCTTCTGCATCCGGTCGTCGGAAGTGTCCACCTCGACCCGGACCCCCCGGGTCCGCAGCTTCTCCGCGACCGCGAACAGGTGGTCCTCGAAGTCCGCGGCCACCGGCACACCGATCACCTGGACCGGGGACAGCCATGCCGGGAAGCTCCCCGCGTAGTGCTCGGTGAGCACCCCGATGAACCGTTCGATGGATCCGAACTTGGCCGAGTGGATCATCACCGGCTGCTCCGGGGAGCCGTCCGCGGCGGTGTAGTGCAGGCCGAAACGTTCCGGCTGGTTGAAGTCGTACTGGATGGTCGACATCTGCCAGTTCCGGCCGATCGCGTCCCGGGCCTGGACGGAGATCTTCGGGCCGTAGTAGGCGGCACCGCCCGGATCGGGGACACACTCCAGGCCGGTCTCGATGGCCACGTCCTCCAGCACCTTGGTCGCGACCTCCCACTGCTCGTCGGAGCCGATGAACTTGTCCGACTTGGAGCCGTCGGCGCCGCGGGTGGACAACTCGAGGTAGTAGTCGTCCAGACCGAAGTCACGCAGCAGGCTGAGCACGAAGTTCAACAGGTGCTTGATCTCACCCGGAGCCTGTTCCGGCGTCACGTAGGAGTGCGAGTCGTCCTGGGTGATGGAGCGCACCCGGGTGAGACCCTGCAGCACCCCGGACTTCTCGTTGCGGTACACGGTGCCGAACTCGAAGAACCGCAGCGGCAGTTCCCGGTAGGAGCGACCGCGACTGCGGAAGATCAGGTTGTGCATCGGGCAGTTCATCGCCTTCAGCCGGTACGGCTGAC
The DNA here is from genome assembly GCA_052094425.1 of Propionibacteriaceae bacterium. Taxonomy (GTDB): domain Bacteria; phylum Actinomycetota; class Actinomycetes; order Propionibacteriales; family Propionibacteriaceae; genus Microlunatus. Next base: position 757 of record JBQDIN010000100.1, on the reverse strand, counting down.
CGTCGTCGTCCAGGGGCGGGAACATGCCCTCGGCGTAGTACGGCAGGTGCCCCGAGGTGTGGAACAACTCCTCCTTGGAGATGTGCGGGGTGCCGACGTACGAGAACCCCTCCTCGATGTGGCGACGGCGGACGTAGTCCTCCATCTCGCGCTTCAGCACGCCCCCCTTCGGGTGGAAGACGGGCAGGCCGGGGCCGATCTCCTCGGGGAAGGAGAACAGGTCCAACTCGGCACCGAGCCTGCGGTGGTCACGCCGGACCGCCTCGGCCAACCGCTCCTTGTAGGCCTTCAACTCATCCCTCGACGGCCAGGCGGTGCCGTACACGCGTTGGAGTTGCTGGTTCGCCTGGTCTCCGCGCCAGTAGGCGGCCGAGGTGCGCAGTAGGGCGAATGCGGGAATGTAGCCGGTGTGCGGCACATGTGGCCCGCGGCACAGGTCGCGCCAGGCGACGGAGTCGTCGCGGCGCAGGTTGTCGTAGATGGTCAGCTCGCCGGCGCCGACCTCCACACTGGAGCCGTCGTCGTCGTTGGCCGATCCCTTGAGGCCGATCAGCTCCAACTTGTACGGTTCCGCGGCCAGTTCGGCCCCGGCCTCCTCGTCGGTGACGGCGCGCCGGACGAACCGCTGGCGTTCCTTCACGATCCGCTGCATCTGCTTCTCGAGCGACTTCAGGTCGTCGGGGGTGAACGGTTCGGCGACGTCGAAGTCGTAGTAGAAGCCGTCGGTGATCGGCGGACCGATGCCCAACTTGGCGTC
>JBQDIN010000099.1:1247-12474 GCA_052094425.1 Propionibacteriaceae bacterium | reverse complement strand
GTACCCCGCATCCACCGTGCCCGGCGCGTTGACGATACTGATGCCGTGCCGGGCGGCCAAACCGGATCGTGGGTGCACGAAGGCGGCATACCCCTCCGGGAGGGCGATCGCGATGCCGGTCCCGACCACGCGTCGCTCGCCCGGGGCCAGCACACAGTCCTCCGCGGCGGCCAGGTCGGCACCCGCATCGAGGGCCTGGGCGTAGCTGGGTGGCGGCAGTTCGGGGTCGAGCCGTTGCAGCAACACCCGCACGGTCGTACCGCCCGTTGCCTCGGTTTGCTCAGGGGCGCTCATGGTCAGTTCGCTCACGCCGCCAGCCTAGTCCGCAACCGGTTCCGACTCCGTACCCGTGGCGGTCACACCCTCCGACCGGGCGCCGAGGGCCGCGGCCAGGTGCTCCGGGCGGCGGGTGCCGACGAGCCAGTACGGGTGCGGGTCGGCATCGTCGTCCACCCGGATCTCCACCGCGCGCTTCAGGTAGGGCCGGGCGACCAGGTGAGCGCGCACGTCGGCCCCGGGCCCGAGCCGGTGCCGGGTCTCGTTGGCGTCCAGGGCGATGACCTCACCGATCCAGGCCCACGCCAGCAGTCCCCGACCGACGCGCAGCCCCTGCTCGTCCACCTGGATCCGCGCGGCCAGGACGAGGAACCCCCAGACCAGCAGCCCCTCGATCACCACCCCGGTGCCGATGCCCCAGAGTGGGCCGATGTAGAAGCCGACGGCGGGCACCATGGACAGGGCGAACAGGGTGCCGAGCACCCACCAGGCGATCGGCACATGGAGTCGTTCTCGATACCGCACGCGACCAACCTACGCGGTGCCATCAGTGCGCTCCGAGCCGCAACCTGCATAGGATGGCAACGAATGGTCAAGGCACGAGCGAACTCAAGGAGGCCCAGTCGATGGGACCGTCGGAAAAGATCGTCTGGAAGATCTACATGGGAGTCCTCGGTGCGGTGACCACGATCGCGGCGCAGAAACTCGTCACGAAGGGTTGGGAACTGGCCACCGGCGACGAGCCGCCTTCGCCGAACGATCCCGAGACGCCGTTGTCGGTCGCCGTCAGTTGGGCACTCGCCAGCGGTATCGGCATCGGCGTCACGCAGTTGCTCACCAACCGGATGGCGGCCAACCGCTGGTCCAAGGCGATGGGCCACAAGGCACCGGGCTTCAAGAACGTGAAGCTGAAAATCTGATCACCCGGAACTGATCGAACCCCCGGCCCGACGACCGCCGGTGATTACCGGCCTGTGGTCTCGCCGCGGAGAAACGCTCCGTCCGGATCGGTGACCAGTCCTGTCCGGTCACCAGACCAGAGTGATCAGTCCTGGGTGGTGTCCTCGGTGAGGGCGACCGGTGTGTCGAAGTCGTCGCGGTACGGCGTGTCCTCCACCACCGTGCCGTCGACGTCCAGGGCGACCACGCGAGACGGCGCTTTGGCCCGGGCATGCTCCGCCGCGTGCAGCACGGCCATCTCCCGAGTGCCGTACTGGCTGAGGACACGGCCCTCGTACTCGACACACCAGTCCCCCTCGCGTGCGACGACGCGGTAGATCGCTTCCTCCATCATCTTCACCCCTCTCGACCTAGTCGTACCCCGAAGGGCGGGACGCCAACCGAAACTCGAGTGAGGCTCGTGCGCAGGCCGGTGGGAGGGCAGCTTCGGAATCGGATCGCCATCCGTCGCGGGACATCCGACCCTTGACGATCCGGGTCCGGGCGCGTCCATGATGGAGTCATGACGATCCGACATGGTTGGTTGCACGCAGTGATCGACCAGCCAGGCCCGACCCTGGCGGGAGCCGGAAGATTCTGGGCGCAGAGTCTGGGTTGGCCACTCGGCGCGGGATGGCCGGGTCACCCCGAACTCCGGAGTTTCGAACCGCCGGGCGCGGATCCCTCGGTGCACCTGCAACGCATCGGCGGGCCGCCGAGACTCCACCTCGACCTGGAGGTGGACGACCTCGCTGCCGCCACTGCACACTGGCGGGCGCTCGGCGCCGCGACGCTGTCCAGCCCTACCGATGCCGGGTGGCAGGTGCTGCGCTCTCCGGGCGGACTGCTCTTCTGCCTGGTGCCGGCCCGGTCGCACCGTTCCCAGGGCCCGGTCGCCGGCCACCGCAGCCGGCTGGTGCAGGTGTGCATCGACCTGCCCGGGGACCGGGAGGAAGCCGAACTGGTGTTCTGGCGTGGCGGCCTCGACTGGCGCTGGGAGGGGGCCGTCGGTGCGGAGTTCCCCGGCCGTCTGCACGGGCCCGACGCAACGCCGATCCGACTGCTGTTCCAACGCCTGGGAGAACCGTCCGGTACGGTCCGGGCGCACCTCGACCTCGGCTCCGACGACCTCGAACTCGAAGCGGCTCGGCAACGGGAACTGGGCGCGGACGAACTCCTGGCCCGCGAGGGTTTCATCGCCCTGCGGGACCCGACGGGCCTGCCCTACTGCGTAACGGCGAACGCGCCTTGAGAAACACAACGGCCGACCGTCGGTCGACGATCAGTCGACCGCCAGTCGGCCTTCTTTCCTGTGTTCAGGCCTGCGCTCAGCCGGCGCAGTCGAAGCAATAGGCCTGCCCGTTCTTCTTCTCCTCGGCGATCTGACTGCGGTGCCGCACCAGGAAGCATCCCGCACAGGTGAATTCGTCCTGCTGGCGCGGAAGCACCCGGACCGTCAGTTCCTCATGGGAGAGATCAGCCCCGGGCAACTCGAAGGACTCGGCCGCCTCGGTCTCGTCCTCGTCGACCTTGCCTGAGTTCTTGTCGTTGCGTCGATTCTTGAGCTCCTCGATGCTGTCCTCGCTGAGCTCTTCGTCCGTCTTGCGTGGGGCGTCGTAATCTGTCGCCATCTTTCCTTCCCCGGGTAGGGCCGAGACCTGAGGTTTCGGTGTGGTGATCGTGTGGTGCTGCGTCGTACTCGGTGGTCAGTTGTCTGCCGCGTCGCGCGCATGTCTATCACAACTGTCAAGGGATCGTGCGTGATGTCACCTACAACGCATCCGGTCGTACGAAATTCCCGTCCCCGAGGTGGGACTCCAGGAAGGCCAGCACGGTCTCGTACCAGACCCGGGAATGCTGTGGGGTGAGGATCCAGTGGTTCTCGTCCGGGAAGTACAAGAACTTGTGCGGCAGGTCCTCGGGAGGGCCGTCGAAGCCCTGCACCAGGGCCCACCACAGGGCCAGACCCTCCGAGATCGGGACCCGATAGTCCTTGTCCCCGTGGATCACCAGCATCGGTGCGCTGATCTGGTCGGCGAAGCGGTGCGGGGAGTTCTCCGCCTGCATCTGCGGCGACATCTCCCGGGCCCAGAACCAGGCCGCATCCGTGGTCGGTCCGAAGGACTCCAGGTTCCACAGGCTCGCATGGGTGACGATCGCGGCGAACCGGTCGGTGTGCCCGGCGACCCAGTTCGCCATGTAGCCACCGAAGGAGCCGCCCATCGCGACGGTCCGATCGGCGTCGATGTCCGCGCGGGCCTCCACCGCATCGGTGATGGCCATCAGATCGGTGTACGGGGCCGCACCCCACTCTCCCCAGCCCCGCTGGATGAACTCCTGGCCGTAGCCGGTGGACAGGGCCGGGTCCGGGAGCAGCACGGCGTACCCGCGCGAGACCAGCAGCCACGGGCACCAACGCCACGACCAGGCATTCCAGGAACCGAGGGGGCCACCGTGGATCCAGAGCGCCAGCGGTGCCGGGGCGTCGGCGCCGCCCTCCGGCAGCAGCAGGTAGCCGCGGATCCGGGTACCGTCCGCCGCGGTCGTCTCGACATCCTCCAACCGGCCGGGCAGTTCGGGGTATTCCACCGGGGCGCGGAGGTCCGTCGTCGTCCCGGTCACGGTGTCCACGGCAACAATGCTGCCGGGATCGGTGTACGAGGTGCGGACCGCGTAGATCGTCGAGCCGTCCGGGGAGAGGACGGGCGAGCCGAAAGCTCCCTCCTCGGTGAGTCGACGCCGTTCACCGGTGGCGACCTCGACGGCGTACAGCGGGGAGTGCCCGTCCTCGTCGAGTCCGACGTAGAGGGTGGAGTTGTCGGGCGAGAAGGCGATCGGGTGGGCCCACCGGTCCCAGTCCGCGGCCAGTGCCCGACCCTCGCCGGTGTGACCGTCGAGCAGCCACAACTTCACCTCGGGGGCCTGCTCCGGGGTGGACAGGCTCTCGCGGACACAGGCGATCAGCGACCCGTCCTCGGAGATCACGGCGCCGCCGTACTCGTGCTCGGGGTCGGCGACGGCGGCACCGTCCCCGGCCAGGATGGCCCGCTCCCCGGTGGCGGTGTCGATCGAGGCCACCGCATTGACGACCTCACCACGAGGGCGGGCGATCTGCCAGTCCACGAGCAACCGGGCCCCGTCGATGCTGATCACCTTCGACCCTCCGACGGACGAACCCACATCACCGGTCAGGGCACGGCCTTCGGCGATGTCGATGGAGTGATCATCATCGGACGCACCCACATCGGTGGCCACCAGCCGGGCTTGCTCGGGGCCGAGGTCGTGGTCCCAGAAGCGCACCGGGTACCCATCGTGCAGGATCGCGTTGATCTTGTTCTTCTTCCGCAGCGCCCGCTTCTCCGCGTCAGCCTTCTCGTCCGCAGTACCCGTGTGCGCGGGCGTCTCCAGCACCAGGGTGTCTGCCACGCGCGCCGCCAACACCGCACCCCAGCCGCCGTCTCGGCGTGCGGCCACGTAGGCCTCCCCGCCGTGGGCGGGCAGGCACCACAACACACCGGAGGTGTCCGGATCGGCCCCCTCCTGCTCGGGAGCGTCCCGCTTGGAGGTGAAGAGCAGACTCCCGTCGGAGAGGAACGCCGAGGCCGCCTCCCCCTGCACCGAACGGGTCCAGCGCCGTGCGGGCAGCTGCCCCTCCGTGTCCACCCGCCACAAGGCACTGCGGTAGGCCGTCGACTTGGCGTCCATGGCCGAGACCGAGACCAGCAGGGTGTCCCCGTCGGCGGAGAGGGTGAGCCCACCGAGGCGGGGCGTGCTGATGAAGGCCCGAAGGTCCTCCCACGGCGAACCGAGTTCCTCCTCGACCTGCTCGGTGTCGGACTCGGACACGGGGTGGTCGGGCATGCGGTCTCCTCAGCGGTGGGATCGGGGCGCCCATCCTGCCAGACCCCGGCGCCGCACCACCACCGTGTTCCGGCGCTGATCGGTCCGCGCGAAGGCCCCGTCGGCAAGGTCGGCGGCGTGTCGGGACAGGTCCTCGAGTTCGGATCAGCCAGCCGCGTGATCTTCGTTGCTGCCGGGACGCCATCAGCCTCCCAGTGCGTCCGCGAGGGGTTCGAACAGGTGCGGGGTCATCGTCTTGGCGTACGTCGCGCTCAGGTGGTGACCGTCGAGGTAGACGATCACCCCGCCGATCACCGCCGGACAGGTCCCGTCCCGACAGAACCGGTCGGACAGGTCGAGGGTGCCGATGTATGTGCTGTCCAGGCCCTCCGCCGCTGCCACCATCGGATCCCGCGGCAGCCACTCCCCCGGCGTGCCGTCACAGGCGCTCACGTCACGCCTGTTCGCGACGAGGCAGTCCGGAATGTTCTCGTCCGGCCAGGGATTGTCGCGGAGCACGACCACCGTGACCTGCTCCCGGACGAAGGCCCGCAGGTAGTGGCGATAGCCCTGCCGCCACTCGGCCTGGCTCTGCTCGAGGTCGTTGCCCTCGACGGGGTTGCCGTTGCGGTTCGAGGTGAGGACGAGGTCGAAGTCTCCGTCGATGACCTGCTGCTGCACCGACGCGGCCCAGTCCAGGCAGCCTTGCTGATCCCCCGGGGCGTCCCAGACGACCGGCGTGGTGGTCGGCGTGCACGCCGAGGCGAGGAAGGTGGTGATCTTCCAACCGTGCTCCTCGGCGATCTCCTGCAGGGCGGGGAGCCAATGGCCGGCATGGGAGTTGCCGAGCAGGGCGACCTCGACCTCCGCGTCCTCGTCGCCGAAGGTGCACGCGGTGGTGGTCTCGAAGGGCGGGTAGACGAAGCAGTCCTCGGCATAGGCATCCGAATCGTCCCGGGCGGCCACGACCGGTGCGGGGACGATGTCCTCGAGGGGGACCGGAGGACAGTCCCGGCCCGGCGTCATCGCCTCCGCCCCGAAGCAGGAGTCACGACTGTCCAGGGCCCGTTGGAGCACCCGCTCGGCCTGCGCCTGGCGATGCCGCACCTCGGCCGCCTGCATGCCGCCGAGCAGGAGCAGCAGGGCCATCGCGGCAGCCGCCAGCGCGTAGGTACGGCGCAGGCTCGGGACGTGCCGGCCGAACCGGAACGCGTCCTCGACCCAGACCTTGGTCAGGTGGGCCAGGGCCAGGGTGGCGGCCAGGACGGCGGCCTTGCCCGGCAACCCCAATGCGGCGCCGGTGGCCCACGGCACGAGGACGACCAGGGGCCAGTGCCACAGGTAGACCGAGTACGAGATCCCACCCAGCCACTGCACCGGCCGCAGTTGCAGCAACCTGGTCGGCGAGGCCCGGGCGGACGCCGACGCCGCCGCGATCACCGCGGCCGTGCCCAACACCGGCAGCAGGGCACGCCAACTCGGGAACGGCGTCTCGGCGCCGAAGGTGAGTGCGGTCAGCAGGATCGCACCGAGGCCCAGCCAGGCCAGCAGCGACCGGGCGACGCCGTCGGGGCGACCCAACGGCCGCAGCTGCCGGCCAGCCAACAACGCACAGCCCACAGCCAACAGGGCACCCACCCCGAGCTCCCAGATCCGGGTCCCGGTGACGAAGTACGCGCGCGCCGGGGACTCCTCACTGGCCCGTACGGAGTGGAGGAAGGAGAGGAGGACGACCACCGCGAGCACCACGAACACCACCCGCCGGGGGCGCAGTCCGAGCCGCCGCGCGGCCCAGGCCGTGACCAGGAGCAGGATCGGCCAGCCGAGGTAGAACTGTTCCTCCACCGACAACGACCAGTAGTGCTGCACCGGGGAGGGTGCACCTCCGGCGGCCAGGTAGTCGACCGCGGTCCGCGCCAGTTGCCAGTTCTCCAGGTAGAGGGTGGCGGCCAGCACCTCACGCGCCGTGTTGTCCCACTGGGTCTCCGGCCCGAACAGCCGGCTGGCGACCAGGGTCGCCATCAGCACCAGCAGAGCGGCCGGCAGCAGCCGTCGGATCCGCCGGGCCCAGAACTCCCCGAGGTCCCGCCCGGTGCGTGGCACCCGGTCGACCAGGTGCGCGGTGATCAGGAATCCCGAGATGACGAGGAAGACATCCACCCCAATGAAACCGCCGGTCAGCCGGGCCGGCCACAGGTGGTAGAGCAGGACCAGGACCACCGCCACCGCGCGCAAACCCTCGATGTCGGGCCGGAACCGGTCCCGACGCCGTGGTGCGCCCTGTTCACCAGCCGTCTGTTCAGCTGCCGTTTCGGTTGTTGTGTTGATCACTGGGCGTCCTCACGTGATCGTCCATCTCCCGATCGCCGTCGACATCGACGTCCCCACCCCCGTACGGGCGGCCATGGTACGACTTCCGTCAGTGAGCTCTCAAGCACCGAGAGGAAAACGAGTTCTGTCGCACCCGGGGCCCGCTTCGGCTCCGGTCAGCGACTGCCGCAGCGGGCTCCCTGCTCGGGGGTACGCAGGTTCGGGCAGCAGTCCCGCGGACACAGCAGGCGCCCGATGCCACCGCCCGGGACCACTGGCACGGACTCGTCGATCTCGGTGACCCGCCCGGTCCCCGCGTCCGCACGGGCGATCGCGGCTCGTTCGCCCAACACGTCGACCAGGGCGGAGACGAAGTCCGGATCGGTGCCGACGGTCGCGGCCCGGGCGAAACCGAGCCCGAGTTCCGCGGCGGTGGCAGCGGCCTCGGTGTCCAGGTCGTAGATCACCTCCATGTGGTCGGAGATGAATCCGATCGGGATGAGCACCACGTCGTGTACCCCGGCCCGGGCCAGGTCGGCCAGATGATCATTCACGTCCGGCTCCAGCCACGGGTGGGACGCCGGACCGGACCGGGAGCAGTACACCAGGTCTTGATCATGGTCGTTGCCGGTCCGGGCCGCGACCTCCGCGGTGACCGCCGCCATCACCTGTCGGTGCCAGTCGACGTAGCCGCCCTCGGGAGTCTGCTCCGGACCGGCGGTCTCGGCCATCGCGGTCGGGATCGAGTGCGTCACGTACACCAACCGCGCAGACTCACCCGCTGGTCCCAGGGCCGCCAGGGCGGCGATCGTCGCCCTGGCCTGGGCGCGGGCGAACCCGGGGTGGGTGGCGTACTGGCGGACCCGGTCGAGGGCGAGCCCGGTGATGCCGGAGTCGGCCAGCGCCTCGGTGGCGTCGTACAGGTTCTCCCGGTACTGCCGGCAGGACGAGTAGGAGGGGTACGCGCTGGTGGTCAGCACCAGCAGTCGCCGGTGTCCGGCCGCGGCCGCCTCCCGCAGTGCGTCGGTGAGGTACGGGTCCCAGTTCCGGTTGCCCCAGTGGATCGGGGTCGTCCAGCCACGGCGGCCGAACTCGCCCTCGAGGGCGGTGATCAAGGCGCGGCACTGGTCGTTGATCGGGCTCCGACCACCGAACTCGAAGTAGTGCCGGCCGACCTCCGCCAGGCGTTCCGGCGGGATACCGCGACCCCGCGTCACGTTCTGCAGGAAGGGCACCACGTCCGCCGGCTTCTCCGGCCCGCCGAAGGACATCAGCACGACCGCGTCGTAGGGAGCGAGGTGTTCACTGCCGAAGTGGTCGGGGGTGGCGGCCTCCGTCGAGGCCGACGCGGGGGACTCGGTCATGGCCCGATCCTTTCAAGTGTCCGGCCGATCTCCGGCAGCGGGTCGGCCGCGACGATGGGGGCCGGAGGTGACCGATCGGTGAACCCTCGCGGTACATCCGGAGAACCCCCCGCCGGACGTGTCCGCGACCCGGCCACCAGGCACCTAGCGTGGCGACATGACCAGCAGCGAGACCCTGCCCGATCCGGCCCCCCGCACCGTCGCCGCTCGCCCCGTGCACGGGGGCCCGCCTGACACGGCGAGCGAGGTGACCTCCCCCGCTCCGGTGAAGCCGACCGACATCCCCGGTTGGTTCTACTGGCTGGACCGGACCCTCTTCCACGCGATCCTGCAGGGCCAGGAGAGCCAGCCGCCCGGACACCTCGCCGAGTTGGGCACCTACCTCGGCAAGAGCACTGTGGTGATCGGGGACCACTGGCGGCCGGACGAGCGCTTCATCGCGCTGGACCTGTTCGGCCAACTCGAGTTGCTCGGGATGACCGACGAGGAGCGAGCCAACGCCCGCGAGAACGACGCCTCCTACCGGTCCCTGTCCCAGCAGGAGTTCGAGCGCAACTACCTCGCCTTCCACACCACCCTGCCCGAGGTGGTGACCGGGCCGAGCCGCGACATCGTCGACCACCTCCCCGACCACAGCGTCCGGTTCCTGCACATCGACGCCTCGCACCTCTATGCGGGCGTCCGCGAGGACGTGCTGAGTGCCGCCCGGCTGATGCGACCCGGCGGGGTGGTGATCTTCGACGACATCCGCTCCGAGCACACCCCTGGGGTGTGGGCCGCCGTCTGGCAGGCGGTCTTCACCGAAGGCCTGGTACCGGTGGCCGTCACCACCCAGAAGCTGTACGCGGTGCAGTCCGAGCCGGCGGCTGCCCTGGCCGCGGTCCGTGCCCTGGTGGCCGCCGACGACCGGGTGGCCGCCGAGGAGTTGGACATCGCCGGCCACCCGGTCATCCGGTTGCACTCCAGCCGGGAGCACACCGCGTCCGAGCGCGCCAAGCAACGGGCCACCCGACAGCGGACCGACGAAGAGCTTCTGGCCCGTGGCCGTGCCGAGGGTGCCGCCCAGGCCCGTCGGGCCGCCCGCCAACCGCCGCAGCGACCGGTCGAGCCGACCACCCTCGCCGGCCGGATTCGTCGTACGGTCGCCCGCGACGTCGCCCCACCGGCGCTGACCCGCTGGGTGCGGGCCCGTCGGGCCCGGGGGTAGTTCCACCCGGCACACGTACGGCCTCCCCCACCGCCGGCAGGCGGCAGAGTAAGTTGGCGCTACGCATCAGTACCCTCTGGTGGACGACTGGCTATTGTTGCCGAGGACCGAACCGCGCACGCCTGTGCCGGCGCGACTCGAGCAACTGGAGATCGAGATGGAGACCGCTCTGAGACCACGCGACATTCAGTCACGCATTCGGGCCGGTGAGACCGTGGCCGAACTCGCCGACGTGACGGACATGCCGATCGAGCGGATCGGGGCCTTCGCCGCCCCGGTTCTGGCCGAGCGTGAGCATGTGGCGATGCAGGCGGAGTCCTCCTCCGTACGCCGTCGCGGCGAGACCTCCGGCCACCGCAACCTGCGGACCACCGTGACTGAACGCCTGCTCGGCAAGGGCGTGGACATCGACGACGTCGAGTGGGATGCCTGGCGGATGGAGGACGGCCGCTGGGTCGTCTCGGTCGTCTACCTGATCGAGGAGGCGGAGCGGCGGGCGCTGTTCCACTTCGACGCCAAGGCACGCTTCTCGGTCGCCGGCGACGACGGGGGGCACTGGATGCTGCGGGACAAGGTCCGCGCCGAGGACGACGGTGACAACGAGCCGACGGTCGACCTGAGCGACGAGTTGGCGTTGGTCCGCGCCACCCAGTCCGGAGCCGAGACCACCGAACCGGACGGCGACGACGAGCCCGCCTACCCCGGCCACCTGAGCGCTGTCGCGGACACCGACGATGTCGGCGACCTGATCGACGAGGACACCCTGGCCGAGGACCTGATCGACTGGGACCGGCCCGATCCGTCTGAGGATGAAGAGGATGCGGAGGGCGACACGGCCGCGGCCGCGACGGAAGCGGAACCCGCCGAGGACGAGGAGCCGGCCCCGGAAGAGCCGCCCAGAGCCGAGCAGGAGCCAGTCGGGCTGGACGTGCTCGACGACCTGCTCGGCGGCGACGGATTCGCCGAGGACTCGGTCGTTGTCTACAGCGGCCTGAGCGATGCGGCTGCCGTCCCCGACACCGACAACGCCGGCTGGGAGCCGGCCATCGTGGTCGACTACCCGGTGCAGCCCGACCTGCTGGAGGAACAACCCGCCCTGGTGGACCTGGACCCGAGCGAGGAGCAGGAAGATCTCGCCGAGGCGCGCAAGGAACGCCGTTCCCGGCGCAAGCGGTCCCGGGCCAAGAGCAAGAAGTCCGCCCCCGAGGCGCCGGTCGAAACTGAGCAGGTCGAAACCGAGCAGGTCGAAACCGAGACACCGACCGCACCCGAGACACCGACCGCACCCGAG
>JBQDIN010000099.1:0-1147 GCA_052094425.1 Propionibacteriaceae bacterium | reverse complement strand
CCGAGACACCGACCGCACCCGAGACACCGACCGCACCCGAGGCACCGGTCGATCCGGTCGAGACCACACCCGAGGAACCGGCTGCCGAACCCACCGGTGACTCCGACAAGTCCGAGGAGGCTCCGGCCACGGACACGGTCGAGGACACCGAGCAGAAGCCTGTGCCGAAGAAGAAGCCGGCCCGGAAGAAGCGGGCTCAGGTGCCGAGTTGGGACGAGATCATGTTCGGCAGCCCGCGGAACACCCGCGACGACAGCTGACCGTCAGTCCGTACCCGTCAGTGGGGGTGCGGACCGGTGGCGACCGGACGCTCCGGATCGGTGATCCAGGCGCTCCACGAACCCGGGAAGAGGACGCCGTCGCGTTGGCTGGCGACCTCCAGGGCGAGCAGGGACTGGGTGGCACTCACGCCCGAGCCGCAGTAGACGATCGGACCGTCCCCGAGCGCGAGGTCGCGGATCCGGACGGCGAGTTGCGCCGGTGGCAGGAAACGGCCGTCGTCGGACTGGAGGTCCGTGGTGGGCAGGTTCACCGCCCCCGGGATGTGGCCGGCCACCGGATCGATCGGCTCCTCCGCGCCGCGGTACCTCTCTGCAGCGCGGACGTCGACCAGCACCGGACCGTCCTCGGCGTCTGCGCCGACGAGGGCGGCCACCTCCTCGGCGGAGACACTGTGGCGTTGCCCCGGCTGCGGCACGAAGCCCCCCGGTGGCGCCGGCTCGGCGGGCCCGGGTACCACCGGCATCCCCGCCGCCTGCCAGGCGGCCACCCCGCCGTTCAGCACCCGGACGTCGTGGTGGCCGGCATCGGTCAGCAGCCACCAGAGCCGGGCCGCCGCCATCGAGGTGGCGCCGTCGCAGACGACCACGGATGAGTCCGCAGACACCCCGTGGCGCTGCATCGCCGCACCGAACACGTCCGGGTCCGGCAGCGGGTGGCGCCCACCGGCACCGGCGGGACCGGCCAGTTCGGTCTCGAGGTCGACCCACTGCGCGAACGGGATGTGCGCCTCCTCGAACTCGGCTCGCCCGGGCGGGCCGGACAGGTTCCAGCGCACGTCCAGCAGCACCGGCGCCATCCCGGACTCCATGGCGGCCGCCAGTTCCTCCACCTCGATCAACACACCGGTCACGATTCCTCCTCGTCC
>JBQDIN010000098.1:2909-12478 GCA_052094425.1 Propionibacteriaceae bacterium | reverse complement strand
GGCGTACCCCGGGCGCCCGTGTGCAGGTACGACTCTCCCGTCGGCAACGCATAGAACACGGCCGACACCCACGACTCCATGCCAGCCGGACGGTAGGCGAAGACGTTCTCCGAGACCGGCACCAGGTCGTACTCCTCGACCGGGTTCGGAGTCAGTTCGGCGAGCGGACCGGTCACCGTGTTCCGTGCCCGGAGGCCCCCGTCGGACTCGAACACCTCGATCCGGGTGCTCGCCCGTTCGTAGAGACCGACGAGGGATGATCCGTCGACCTGTGGCGGCTCCACCGGCGGAGCGAAGGGTGTCGGCACGTCGACCCCGCCGAGTTCGGTGAAGATCTCGGCGAACAGGTCGAGGTGGAGATCACGGGCGTTGCCCCCGTTGGTGAGCAGGGTGACGGCCAGGCCGTGCTCGGGCAGGATCCGCAGGAACGCCGACTGGCCGATGGTGTTGCCGTCGTGGCCGATCAGCCGATCACTCCCCCAGCCGAAGCGGATCCAGCCCAGTCCGAGGGAATCTCCCAGGATGTAGGGATCGGGAATGTCGACCTCGTGCTCGGCCATCTGCCGGACGGGCTCCGCACCCAGCAGTTGCGTCCCGTCGGACGCCTCGCCTCCATTCAGGTGCAGCGCAGCGAAGTCGAGGACGTCGGAGGCGGAAGCGGTGATCAATCCAGCGGGGCCGGCCGAACGGGGCAGGGTCCACACCGGCGCAGGCTGCGGGGCCGCACCCCCGTCACTGATGTGGCCGACCGCGGCCCGGAACATCAAGGCCTCCTCGGGCAGGGTCACCGTGTGCGTCAAGCCCAGCGGCGTGATCAACCGCTCCTGTAGGGCCGCGTCCCATGTCTGTCCGGTGATCTTCTCGATCACCCGGCCGGCGAGGATGAAGCCCGAGTTGCAGTAGGAGAAGGTGGCGCCGAGGGGGTGGTTCTGCGCGACCTCGGAGAGCGCCGCGACGTAGCCGGCCAGGCAGTCGTCGCCGCGACCGGTGTCGGTGAAGACGTCGCCGTCGATGCCGCTGGTGTGGGTGAGCAGGTGTCGCATCGTGACGGTGCGACTCACCTCGGGGTCGGCCACTCGCAGTTCGGGGAGGACGTCGACGAGCGGTGCGTCGAGGTCGAGCCGTCCCTCGGCGACGAGTTGCATCACCAGGGTCGCCGTCCACACCTTCGTGATCGAGCCGATCTGGAACAGGGCGTCGTCGGTGACCTCGATCCCGGTGGCGGTGCTGAGTACGCCGTGGTGGGCGAGCACCCGGTCGTCCCCGAGCCGCAGGATGCCCAGGGTGGCTCCCGGAACCTGGTGGACGGCCGCCAGTTCGGCCAGTCGCTGCTGCCAGTGCGCCCGGTCCAGGGCGACCCGACGTGGCTTCCCGGCTCCGGTGGCATGCTCCTCGACCCACTCGACCACGCGCCTGTTCCAGTCGACCCGATGGCTCGGGGATCCGGTCAGGATGAACAGGTGCGACTCGCCCGGATAGGTGACCAGGCGGGTCGCCACGCCGCGCTCGCGGAGGGCAGTGAACCACTGCTCGGCCTGGCCGAGCGGACACCGCAGGTCGTCCGCACCGTGCACCAGCAGGGTGGGGGTCCGTACGTCCTCGACCCGCGCCAGCGGGGACATCTCGGCGAAATCAGCGGAACTGCCCCACGGCGTACCGCCGAACTCCTGTTGGAGATGGTGACCGGCGTCGGAGGTGCCGGTCATGCTGGTCAGGTCCGTGACCGCCCCGCCGGCCACGGCCGCCGCGAATCGATCGTCCCGGGAGGTCAGGTAGCAGGTCAGGTAGCCGCCGTAGCTGTAGCCCGTGACGGCCAGCCGGTCGGGATCGGCGATCCCCTCCGCGACCAGGGCATCGACGGGTTCCAGGAAGTCGCCGGCATCGTCGCGCCCCCAGCCGCCGAGGGCGGCGGTGTAGAACTCCTCGCCGTACCCGTCGCTCCCGCGGGGGTTGATCAACAGCACGGTCCAGCCGCGGGCGGCCAACACCTGGTGGTAGAGGTGCGCCGGATCGGCCATACCGTTCCAGGCATTGTGGGGTCCACCGTGCACGTCCAGCAGCAGCGGACAGGGACCGGAGGATTCCGGGCCCCGGACCAGCCAGCCCTGCACCACCGTGCCGTCCGAGATCGTGAACGAGCGCTGCTCGGGGACGATGAGGTCCAGACCCTCCGGCTGGAGCTCGGTGCGCGGGGTGACGGCACCATCGGCCAGGTCGATCGAAACGATCTCACCGTACGCAGTGGGCGAGGCCAGCACCGCGACCACGCTCGTCCCGGCCACGGCCAGACCGCAGACTTGTTGCGCGCCCCCGATCACGCACCGGGCCGCGCCCCCATCCAACGGGACCGAGTAGAGGTGCGTGCAGCCCTGGTCTCGGACACAGAACAACACCGTGCCATCGGCGGCGACCTGGGGACGAGCTCCGGGGTAGCCCGGCCCACCGGGCATCAGGTTGCGGTCCAGGTCCGGGCACAGGTCGGTGACCGTACCGTCGGTGCAGGAGAGCCGGAGCAGGCGGGCATGACCGATCTCGGTGTCGGAACGCCCGACGGCCAGCAGCGAGGCCCCGTCAGCGGCCCAACCGACCACCCCGACGTGTGCCTGCTCCGGACCGACGAGCCGTGGCCGAGCCCGGTCCTCGAGCGCCGACACCACGTAGGCCGGAGCCAGGAATCCATTGTCGGTGTTGACGTCCCGAGCGGCTGCGAAGGCCAACTCGCTGCCGTCCGGGGACCACACCGGTTCGTCGGCCAACCAGTCCCCGCGGGTCACCTGGCGCATCCGGCCGGTCGTCACCTCGACCACGTGCAGGTGTTGCCGGACGTTGCCGAGGAAGCCGACGCCGTCCATCTTGAACAGGGTTCCTTCCGACACCACCGGTCCGGGCCGTGCCGGGTCATCGACGGTTCCCGACGGCCGGGCGGTGTCGACGGGGGCGGTGAAGGCGAGTCGGGTGCCATCCGGGCTCCAGACCGGAACTCCGGCGCCGAGGGGCAGGTCGGTCAGCCGTTCGGCCTCACCGCCGGCCAGCGGCAGCACCCACACCTGCGCGACGTCGTTCTCGCTGCGCAGGAAGGCAATCCGGGCACCGTCCGGGCTCCAGACCGGCGCGGTGTCGGCCCGTCCCCGGGTGAGTCGGCGAGGGGTGGCGCCGTCGCCGAGGGGCAGCAGCCACAGGGATCGTTGGTCCCGGTCATGATCACGATCGACCGTCCGCAGCACGTACGCCACCCGGTCTCCGCCTGGAGCGATGGCCGGTTGCTCCGGCAACCGGAAGTCGTGGAGGTCCTCGATCTGGACACGTCGGCTCACGCTGTGGCTCCTTCGCCTCGTTGCTGGAACTGTCGATTCTGCCGGTCTGCTGATCCAACCATGGACCGCGTAGTGTTCGGCTACACCCCGGTCCGCCGACTGGATCCGCAACCGCCCCGGGCCGTCGCCTCCCATCCCCTGGGTGATCTGCTGGAAGGACCCTGATGAGCGCTCCCCGGCCCGGCCTCGATCCGGGCACCGGCCTGACCGAACGGTACTCACGCCTGCCCGATGGGCGGCGAATCCGCGCCGTGGCGGCCCCATCGTTCGCTGCTTCGCCGACCGAGATACCGACCGGCTCGCCGGCCTGGTCTTCGTCGACTCGACCCTCGCCGAGGCCATGCCTGAACGAAACACCCGACTGGTGGCGTGGTCGTTGCGGATCACGGGGTTGCTGGTCCAGATCGGTGCCCGGCGACTGCTCGCACGGGCAACATTCCCCCACGGTGCCTCGCCGGAGATCAGTGACGCCGACCTGGCGATCATGCTGCGCGACTTCCTCTGTGTGCAGTCGAGCCGGGCCGCAGCGCGCGAGGCAGCGCACCTCGTACCGGCGACGGCCTTGATGCGGCGCCTCCAGTCCGCGGGGACCCCGGACGTGCCCACCGTCAGCCTCCAGGGTGGCCGGATCGATCGCGGGATGGGAAAGACACGGCCACTCCTCAACCGGACCTCGGCAGGATTGATGGCGGCCGCACCGAACGGAAAAGTTGTCGTCGTCGAGGAGGCCGGACACTTCATCCCGCAGGAATCTCCCGGTGTCGTGCGCGACACGATCCTCGAGGTGCTCGACGCGGCGAGCTGAGGACCGACACTCCGGTTCCCGGGGCCCGACCGTACGGCCGACCGAGCCGTCAGCGCCCGGTGGGGCTGGGTGGTTCGGCCGCTGTCGGTTCGGCATCCGGGGCGACTCCGGAGTCGTCTGCGTGGTCCGGACGAGGGTCCGTCACCTTCGCAGCCGCGGCTTCGGCGCGGCGCTCGGCCCGGAGGTCGGCGGCGTACGGGGCGTCGATCTTGCGCATCTGCTTGCGCATGCTCAAGTAGAGGAAGGCGATCGCGCCGGCCAACAGGATCGTGATGATCAGTGGGATCCAGCCCGGCTTGACCACATTCGGATCCAACTCCAGCAACACCATGATCGCCACTCTACCCCCGCCCCGCGGCCGGCTGTCTCACGCCGTCGCCGCGGCCGGAACTGCGATCCCCTCGAACAGATCGGTCTCCGGCAGTGACGTCTCGATCACCGATCGGGCCAGTTCGTAGTCCTCGGTCGACCAGGCCCGCTGGTGCACCTCCAGCGGCACCGAGAACCAACTACCCTCCGGGTCGACCTGGGTGGCGTGGGCCAGCAGCGCCTGGTCGCGGATCGCGAAGTAGTCCGCGCACTCGACCCGGGTGGTCATCCGGGCCTGGTGGTCCGGATCGTGCTCCCACTCCCGCAGCCGTTCGACGTACGGGCTCTCCAACCCGTTCTCGTGCATCGCCCGGTCGAGGGCGACGATCCGGTCGCGGTGGAAGGTGAAGTGGTAATACACCTTGGACACCTGCCATGGCTCCCCCAACTCGGGCGCGTGGTCCGGATCGGCCGCAGCCTCGAAGGCGGCGATGCTGATCTGGTGGCACATGATGTGGTCGGGGTGCGGGTAACCACCGTTCTCGTCGTAGGTGGTCAGCACGTGCGGTCGGAACTCGCGGATGACCTTGACCAGCGCATCGGCCGCGGTGGCCACGTCCCGTACGGCGAAACTGCCCTCCGGCAGCGGCGGCAGCGGATCGCCCTCCGGCAGTCCGGAGTCGACGAACCCGAGCCACACCTGCTGGACACCGAGGATCTCCCGGGCCCGGTCCATCTCCTTGCGGCGGACCTCCGAGATGTTGGCGAGAACGTCCGGACGGTCCATCGCCGGATTCAGGATGTCGCCGCGCTCGCCGCCCGTACAGGTGGCGACCATCACGTCGACTCCCTCGGCCACGTAGCGTGCCGTACTGGCGGCGCCCTTGCTGGACTCGTCATCGGGGTGCGCGTGCACGTGCAGCAGTCGCAACCGCTCGCCGTGCTCGTCCACCCGCAGTGGTGCTGTCGTCATGGCTCCATTCTTGCCCGACGCCCGCGAGGGGTCGCAGGGACCCCGACCGGGCCAGCCCGGGAACGCCGTCGGACAGCGGGCACAATGGAGCCATGAGCACCCCGCCGTCGGTCGACCGCGACCCCTCGGTCGAGGAGCGACTCCGTCGTCGCTACCCGACCTCGCGGGTCCCCCGCCCCGTCGTGGTGGGGCTGGTCGCGGTGTTGGTGGTCGGCGCCCTGGGGTGGCTGCTGTGGACGGCCTCCATCCGCTCCAACCCGCCGGTCTCCGGACAGGTGGCGAGCTTCACCGTCGTCTCGGACACCCAGCTCGACCTGACCCTGACCGTCGACCGGCCCGACCCGTCGGTCCCGGTGGTGTGCACCGTGATCGCCCAATCGGCGAACTTCGAGCGGGTCGCCGAACTGCCCGTCGAGGTCGGGGCCAGCGAGCACCGGGTCGTCGACGTGCCGGTCAGCCTGACGACATTCCGCCGGGCCACGTCCGCATCCCTCGACCACTGCGCCCCGGCCTGACGCCACGCCGACCTCCTCGCCGGGACGTGCCCTGCGACGAATGGTCCCCCTTGAGTTCCGTTGATAGGCTTTCCCGATGGCTGAACAAACTCAACCCGAAACCATCTGGCTCACTCAGGACGCCTACGACAAGCTGAAGTCCGAGTTGGCGTACCTCTCTGTCGAGGGACGCGCGGAGGTGTCCGCCCGGATCGCCCAGGCGCGTGACGAGGGCGACCTCAAGGAGAACGGCGGCTACCACGCGGCGCGCGATGAGCAGGGCCAACAGGAGGCCCGGATCCGTCAGCTGGAGGACATGCTGCGGCGCGCCGAGGTCGGCGAGGCACCGACCAATCCCGACGAGGTCGGGCCGGGCACCCAGGTGACGATCGCGTTCGGCGGCGACCTGGCCGACACCGACACCTTCCTGCTGGGCTCGCGTGAGGTGCTCGGGCTCGATGAAGCGGTGGACGACACCAACGTCTACAGCCCGCAATCCCCGCTGGGTGCGGCGATCGTCGGCCGGACCACCGGTGACGATGTCAGCTACACGGCCCCCAATGGCAAGACCATCACCGTCTCCATCGTGAAGGTGGAACCCTTCAAGGCCTGAACCGCTCAACCCCGGCGGGCGGGACCGCCGGGAAGCCACACCAGCCCCCGGCGTACCCCGCCGGGGGCTGCGTCGTTCAGTACGGTGATTCGTTCAGTACGGTGATTCGTTCAGTGATCAGTCCGACAGTCCGGCGAGCACCGCGAGTGCCTCGTCGGGCGTGAGCGCCCCGGCCGCAACCTCGGACAGCACCTGGTCCCGGGTCGGAGTGTGTCGGGGCTCCGGTCCCGGACCGAGGCCGAGCTTGGCGAGCAGGTCACCGAAGCGCTGCCGCGCCGTCGGGTACGAGACCTGCAGGTGCCGCTCCACCTCACGCATGTTGCCGCGGGAGGCGAGGAAGACCCGCAGCGTCTCCAGTTCGTGCTGGTCCAGGGCACAGAACTCGCAGGTGGCGAAGAACCCACCGATCTCACTGCCACAGGAACCACATCCGAGCCGGGTGACCACCAGGTGGTCCCCGCACACCGGACACTCCGTCGGGGCGTGGTGGTCATGCCCCTTGGGTCGCTCGTTCACCGGTCCCCCTCCCCAGCAGCCCGGCCGCCGACCTTGACCTGGGCGTGGCCCATCACGACCTCGACATCGAGGCGCGCGCTGCCGTTGCCCATCACCACCTCGTCCCCGGACCCGGTGTGGCCGCCGGACCAAGTCACCTTCCCCAGTTGGGAATCCGCGTGCACTGTCACGTTGGAGTCATCGTCGAGCTGGACGTTCAGGGAGCCCGACTCGGCCCGGATCCGCGACCGGCCGGTGCGCAGGGTGCCCCGTACGGTGGCCTGCCCGGCTTGGACGAGCACGTCATTGGCCTCCTCGACGCCGAGCAGCTTGGCGCCCCCGGCGGTCACCCGGATCTTGCCCAGGTGCGGGACCTGCTCCGTGTTCAGGCTGCCGGCCGTCACCTCGACGTCCACGATGATGTCGGGATTGACCCGCAGGAAGAG
Organism: Propionibacteriaceae bacterium; assembly: GCA_052094425.1. GTDB lineage: Bacteria > Actinomycetota > Actinomycetes > Propionibacteriales > Propionibacteriaceae > Microlunatus. Next base: position 5,029 of record JBQDIN010000098.1, on the reverse strand, counting down.
TTCCTTGCCGAGACCGAGGGAGCGGATGTCGTCCAAGCTGCGGGTCTTGAGCAGGGTGAACCCGTCCATCGAGGCACCGATCTCACCGTCGCTGGAGATCTCCAGTACGGACCCGTTGCGCCGGAGCACGTGTGGGCCGTCGGCGGCGACGGTGGCCACCGAGGGCTCCCCCACGATCCGGATCCGGCGTCCGACCGCGCGGACGCTGATCCGGTCCACCCCCTTGGTGTTGGTACCCCGCCGTGCGCGGGCCTTGTCCGCCGTCGCTGCCGACGACCGCTGGGCCTCCGGCTCCGAAGCGCCGTCCGGCTGAACCTGGTCGCCGAACGAGTCGCTGGTGTGCGTGGCGTGCTGGGGCCGGTCCGTGGCCGCCGCCCAGGCATCGGCACTGGACGCCTCCGCGGCCAGTTCCTCGTTGCTGGGTTCGACCGGGCGCGGCTCCTCGGCGGCCGCCGGAGCCTGATCGGACTCGGCGGAATCGGTACCAGTGGAATCGCTACCAGTGGAGTCGGTGCCAGTGGGCCCGGTTGTCGTCGGGGCGGTCGGAGCAGTCTCCTGCTCCGCGGCCTTCAGCGCGTCGATGCGGCGTGCGGCCTCGGCGGCGTCGATCCGTCCGGCTGCGAGATCCTCGAGAATCTGGGGCATGGTGTGTGTCGTCATGTTTCAAAATATAAAGCCAAACCTTCCATTTCAGAAGGGGCGACACCGATTCGGGGGTCGTTTGAGGGTTCCCCCGGACACTGTCGGTCGCATTTCAATCACGATGGCCATCCAGGGGCAGTTCACCCGTCCCGGTCCACTTCCATCGACGCACAATGGAGGTGCTCGACCCGGGGCCTCACTGCCGGGTTCCGGAGGAAACCTTCCGGGCCCGTACGGCGTATCCCCAGTGCACGGTCGGCGCACGCCGACATCCCACGTACCCGAGGTGGCCCGATGACCTTACCCCCGCACCGCCAGACTCCCCTGCTGCGGAGCCCGGACCGTCGGATCATGGACCGCCGCACCATGCTGGCGACCACCGGCCTCGGCGGGCTCGGCCTCGTGTCCGCCCTGTCCGGTTGCGGAACACCGCCCGACCCCCGGGCAAAGGAGACTCCGGGACCGGCAGCGACGAAGCCGGCCGAGCCCACACCCACCCCGACCCCCAATCCGGTCGAACTGGAGCCCAGCATCACCGACGGCACCACCGACGTCGCGGTGGACACCCGGGTCACGGTCAAGGCTCGTAACGGCACTGTGCAGCAGGTGTCCCTGGCCCACCAGGGGAAGGACCGGGACGGGAAGGAACAGACCTTCACCGTCGACGGGCGACTCACCGAGGACGGCAGCGAGTGGCGGGCCAGCACCCTGCTCGACCCGGAAGCGACCTACACATTGGCGATGACCGGCACCAACGCAGGCGGCACGGAGACCTCCACCCGGACGAAGTTCACCACCAAGGCCCTCACCCTGGACGAGCAGATCTTTCCCTCGCTCTACCCGCTGGACCAGATGACCCTCGGCATCGGCGCCCCGGTGATCCTGAACTTCGACCTCCCGGTCAAGGACCGGAAGAGCTTCGAGAAGAACCTGCACGTCACCTCCGAGCCCTCCCAGCCGGGCAGTTGGCACTGGTACAGCGACACCGAGGTGCACTTCCGACCCAAGAATTACTGGCGGAAGGGGAGCAAGGTCACCGTGACCGCCAATCTCAACGGGGTGAACGCCGGCAGCGGCCGGTACGGCCAGGAGGCTGCCACCGCCTCCTTCACCATCGGCCGCGCCGTGGTCACCAAGATCAACATCAAGAAGATGCAGGCCCGGGTCTGGATCGACAGCAAGTTGGCCCGGACGATCCCGGTGAGTTGCGGCAAGCCGGGCTTCACCACCCGCAGCGGCATCAAGGTGATCAGTCAGAAGCTCCGGCACACCGAGATGGCGTCGGAGACGATCGGCATCAACGAGGGCGATCCGGAGTACTACGACATGGACGTCGAGTACGCGATGCGGATCACCAACTCCGGTGAGTTCCTGCATGCGGCCCCGTGGAACTCCGGCCTGTTCGGGGTCCGCAACGGCAGCCACGGCTGCATCGGGATGAGCACCGCGGACGCCCGGTGGCTCTTCGAGAACGTCCG
>JBQDIN010000098.1:0-2809 GCA_052094425.1 Propionibacteriaceae bacterium | reverse complement strand
CGTCAGGCGATGATGTTGCGCCGGAGGTCCACCCGTCTCTCCGAGGTGGACAAGTGCTGGATGAAGGTCTTGCTGAAGGCGAGTACGGGGATCACGATCAGCGCTCCGACGATCCCCGCCACGCCGATCCCGATGGCGATGCCGAGCAACACGGCCAACGGGTGCAGGGCGACGGCCCGGCCGAGCAGGAACGGCTGCAGCACGTGGCCCTCCAACTGCATCACCACGATGATGCCGATGAGCATGATCAACGCCTGCACCCAGCCGAGCGTGACCAGCGCCACGATCACCGCCACGAAGCCGGAGACGAAGGCCCCGACGATCGGGATGAAGGCGCCCAAGAACACCAGCGCGGCCAGCGCCGGCGCCAGCGGGACCTGCAGGGCGAGGGCGACGATCAGGACGCCGAGGCCGTCCACCAGGGCGACGATGATCGTCGCCCGCACGTACGCCACGAGGGAGCTCCAGCCGAGCCGCGCGGCCTGGTCGACGCGGTGCCGGGCGGCGCGGGGGAAGAAGTTCAGCATGAAGCTGAAGATGCCCCGCCCGTCGTAGAGGAAGTAGAAGAGGGCGAAGAGCATGATCGCCGTCCCGGCCAGGAAGTGTCCGACCTGGGTGCCGATGTCTGCGGCATAACCGGCGATCGCGGCCTGGCTGTCGACGAGCCAGTCGGTGAGTTGGGTGACCCACCCGTCCAGCTGCTGGGAGTCGACACCCAGCGGACTGTTCGCCAACCAGTCCAGCAACTTGTAGAAGCCGTTCACGGTTTGGCGGACCAGGGTGTCGCCCTGCCCGACGATGGTCGCGATGATCGCGGTCAGCACCCCGGCGACCACGCTCAGTCCGCCGAAGACGGCGATGGTGGCGGCCAGACCGCGAGGGACACCCCACCGCTTCAGCGCGTTCGCGATCGGACTGAGCAGGGCGGCCAGCAGGGTGGCGATGGCCAGCGGGACCATCACCTGAGAGAAGTAGCGGGACATGTAGGCGACCCCGATGATCATGGCGACCACCAGCAGCAGCCGCCAGGACCAAGCGGCGGCGATCTGCAGTCCCCGCGGCACGGCCTGGTCGAACTCGCTCACCCCGGACTGGGGTGGAGCCACTGCGACCGGCACCTCCACCTCGGGTGCGGCGGGCGGCGGGGTCGGCCACTTGGTCGCCTCGGCGCGACGATTCTCCCGATGTTCCCGGACGGCCTGGGCTCGCGACTGCACGCCGGACCGGAACCGATCGGTGATACCCACAGCGCCTCCTCCGAGGAAGTCCGTCTCCACTACTGGCCGGCTCCGCCTTCTGGCCTGGTCTGACGATACACAGCCGAGACAACGAGACCCCGGGACGGGGCCGCAGGAGTAGGCCCTACCGCACCGGGCAGACTGTGCCCGTGAGCGTTGTGTCCTCGGCGAAGCGGTGGGTCCGCTCCAGGTCGGCCCTTCCCCGCGACGTCCTCGTGCTGGGGATGATCTCGTTCTGCGTGGCCGTCGGGTTCGGCGTGGTCGTTCCGGTGCTCCCGGTCTTCGCCCGCAGTTTCGGGGTGAACAACTTCGCCGTCGGTGCGGTGATCTCCTCCTTCGCCCTGCTGCGACTCGCCACCAGCCCGTTCGTCGGTCGGTTGATCAACCGCTTCTCCGAGCGCACCATCCTGGCGATCGGCATCTTCATCGTCGCCGTGTCCAGCGGCCTGGTCGGGTTCGCCGAGTCGTACCCACAGCTGCTGGCGCTGCGGGCCGCGGGGGGCATCGGGTCGGCGATGTTCTCCGTCTCGGCCCTGACCCTGCTGCTGAACTCGGTCCCGTTCAACCTGCGCGGCCGAGCCTCCGGGGTCTTCCAGGGCGGCTTCCTGCTGGGCGGGATGGCCGGCCCCGCGATCGGCGGGCTGCTCGCGGCCATCTCACTCACCGCACCCTTCTTCTTCTACGCGCTCACCCTCTCGGCTGCCGGCACCGTCGGACTGATGCTCCTGCACCGGCCGGACCGCAGCGGCGCCACCGCGAAGCCCGAACCGCCCGTCCCCTTCTCCGTGGTGGCGCGCGACCCCCGCTTCCAGGCCGCCTGCCTGACCAACTTCGCCCAGGGCTGGTCCTCGATGGGAGTCCGCTCCGCCCTCGTACCGGTGCTGGTCGTCGAGGTCCTGCACCGGACCGCCTCGTGGACCGGGATCGCCTTCGCCGTCGCCGCGGTCGCACAGACGATCGCCCTCGCACCGGCCGGGCGGTTCGTCGACACGATCGGCCGGCGACCGGCCATGATCGCCGGAGGGGCCCTCGCCGCCGTGGCGATCGCGATCGTGCCGTTCGCGCCGAACATCTGGCTGCTGATGGTGGTGCTGTGCCTGTACGGGGTGGCGGCGGCAATGCTCGGCACCGCACCGGCCGCGGCCGTCGGGGACGCCGCCGGGGGTCGGAGTGGGACGCCGGTGGCGGTGTTCTCGATGTTCTCCGACGTCGGCGCCATCCTCGGCCCACTGGCGGCTGGTTTCCTGGCCGACCAAGTCTCCTATCCGGTCGCCTTCGGGGTGGGCGCGGCGATCCTCGTCCTCGGTTCCGTGGTCTCGATCCGGATGCCCCGATCGACCAACCCCGCGGAGCCGGCCCCACCGCCCACCACCGAGGAGGAGCGGCGATGACCCCGCAATCGATGCACACGCTGATGGCCCCGGACTGGGCTGAGGTGATGGCGCCGCACGCGGACGTCCTGGCCCGGCTGGGTGACTTCCTCCGGGCCGAGAACGCCGCCGGACGGGGCTACCTGCCCGCCGGGAAGAACGTGCTGCGGGCGTTCTCCCGGCCACTCGCCGACGTACGCG
>JBQDIN010000097.1:0-12534 GCA_052094425.1 Propionibacteriaceae bacterium | reverse complement strand
GTCCACCATCCCCGGCCGGATCGCGTTGACACGGACCGAGTCGCGGGCCACCTCGACGGCAAGGCCCTTGGTCATCGTGTCGACGGCCGCCTTCGACCCGGCGTAGTGGATGAAGCGCCCCGGTGAACCGGTGAGGGCCCCGATCGAGGAGACGTTCACGATGCTGCCACCCGCACCACCGTGTTTGGTCGACATCCGCTTGATCGCCTCCCGGCACCCGATCAGGACCCCGACCGTGTTGACTGCGAGCAGGTCCAGCGTCTCCTGGAAGTCGTAGTCGTCGGCTGATCGGTGCCGCGGCCCGTTGATGCCGGCGTTGTTGACCAAGCCGGTCAACGGCCCGAATGCCTCGTCGCAGGTCTCGAACAGTCGCAGGATGTCGGCTTCCGAACCCATGTCGGCCTGGACGGCGAGTGCCTTGCCGCCAGCAGCCTCGACGTCGGCAACGACTCCCTCGGCCAGGGCAGGCGAACTGTTGTAGTTGACCACCACGTGGGCTCCGGACGACCCGAGCAGGCGAGCGGTGGCTGCTCCGATTCCGCTGCTCGCCCCGGTCACGATGACGACGTCGCTCATCCTTCTCCTCTTTTCTCTTTCGTTGAATCTACCGGCACCGGTGGTGGCCGGCGTGGGCTCGCTCGAGCAGGTCGAGCAGCAGGTCACGGGTGGGGTCCAGTGGCGAGATGGCGAGCAGTCTCGTCGAGCGGAGGGCCAGGTCAGCGAGCTGCGGTAGTTGATCACGCTCGATCCCGAGTTCGGCGAGTGAACCAGGCACCCCGATCGTTCGGTTGATCTCGACCACCCGGGCCAGCGTGCGTCCCGCCGACGCCTCCCCGGCAGGGAGGTCCTCGAGGGCGGCACCGAGTTGGGCGATCCGCTCGGCGATCTCCGGCGCCTGCCGGAGTAGGTCGAGGGCGTACGGGAGGAGGAGTCCGGTGCCGAGCCCGTGCGGGGTCTTGGTCAGTGCCCCGATCGGGTACTGCAGTGCATGGCACAGGTGGTTGCCAGTGGAGCCGAAGGCGATCCCCGCCAGGAGTGATCCGTGCGCCACCCGCGCTCGGGCCCGTCGGTTTGCCGGTTCGGCGACCGCGACCGGGAGCCAGTGCCCCAGACTTGCGGCGGCGCGCAGGGCCACGGGTTCGATCAGGGTGTTGCGTCCGGTGAACACCGGCGGCGTGGCCGTCCAGTCCGCCGCCAGTGGACGGGCCGTGTACGACTCGACGGCGTGGACGAGCGCGTCGATCCCCGCGTGTGCCGTCACGCTGGCGGGTGCGCCCAGGGTGAGTTCCGGGTCGACGACGGCTGCTGCCGGCACCAGGAACGGGCTGGAGACGCCCACCTTGAGTTCCTGTCCGGAGACGGAGACGACCGCGACGGGCGTCACCTCCGATCCGGTGCCCGCCGTGGTCGGGACCGCGACGACTGGGATGACCGGGCCGGGGACGAGGTTCTCGCCGTAGTAACTGCTCAACGGTCCACCGTGGGTGCTGAGCAGAGCGATCAACTTCGCCGCGTCGAGGGTGCTGCCTCCGCCGATGGCCAGGATCACCTCTGCGCCGTGGTCGCGCGCCACGGTGGCACCGGCATCGATGGTCTCGACCGGAAGCTCCGGAGTGATGTCGGCGTGTACCCGCACCTGCAGTCCGGCTTCCGCCACGGTGGTGATGACCTCGTCGAGGAACCGTGATCGCAGCAGGAATGGGTCGACGACCGCCAGGACTCGCCTTCCGTGGATCTTCAGGATTCCGGGGAGTTGGGTTCGTGACCCGTAGCCGAAGTGCACGCGTGCGGGGAGCCTCAGGGTCCCGAGCTCGGGGGCTGTGTCGATCATGCCCGCGCTGCCCGGGCTGCATCGACTGCTGCGCTGGCCGCGGCCCCGAACAGGCTGGCGTCATTGCTGAGCAGGGTGAAGGTGAAGCCGGCTTCGACCGCCGTCCGGACCGCGTCGGTGGTGGCCGGTCCTGCGTTGCCGACCGGGACCGCTGCTTCTTCGGCCTGGCGGATCACGCGATTGATCAGGTCCAGGAGGATCGGATCGGTTTCGGCGCATTGTTGGTCGAGCGACAGGTCGGCGGCACCGACGAGCAGCGCGTCAATCCCCTCGGTCCTCGAGATCGCGCCCGCATTCTCGACTCCGATGGCGCTCTCGATCTGGGCCACCACGACGACCTCCTCCGTACCGAAGCGGAGGTATTCCTCACGGGGGAGTGCACCCCAGCGTCCAGCCCTCGAGGTCGCTCCGATCCCACGGTTCCCGAGGGGAGGAAAGCGGGTTGCGTGCACCGCCTCGCGGGCCTGCTCAACTGTGTCGACGTGGGGGACCATGATTCCCTCCGCGCCAGCGTCCAGCATGCGTTGCGCCATCCCCGCATCCAGATTGGGGACACGAACGATCGGGGACAGTCCGGTGTGAAGGGCGGTCCCGATCAGGCGGAAGGCGGTCTCGAGGTCGAGAGGGGCGTGCTCCAGGTCGATCACCACGAAATCGAAGCCGGCCAGGGCGACGAGCTCGACCACCTCGACGGCTGGCAGCTTGAGCCAGGTCCCGAGCACCGGAGTGTCACCCGCGAGCGCCGTTCGGAAGCGGCTGGGCCGCGGGGACGATGGATTGATCATGGTGCCGGGTAGTCGTCGGCGTTGAGCACCCAGCCGGATGCCGAGAAGTCCTCTCGGGGCGGGGAGAAGAGGTCGATCAACTGCTGGTGATCGCCGACCCCTTGGGTGGTGTGCACCGTGGGCGGCGGGATCACACAGATGGATGGCGTGGCGATCTCACGGCTCTCGTCGGCACGCCAGCGGGTGGAGTCCGGACCCCAGGGGTATCGGATGTGGTGCACGAACCGTCCCTGCACAGCCAGCGACACCTGCTCGAAGTCGTCGTGGTGGTGCGGTGACAACTTGTGCACATCGCGAGGAGTCGGTTCCTCGGCGAGGAAGTTGACCATCATGTTGGTGGTCCGGAAGATCCGCCCGAACCGGTCCGTGGTGACGGGTGTGTCCGTCAGTCGGTAGACACGCAGGGCGAAGCCGTTGGGCGGATCCGGCCACGCCTCGAGGGGAGCCACGCGCTCGTCGGGCTCGAGGTAGGCCCCGGCATTGACGGCCTGCGAGGCGAGGTCCGCAGCACGGTTGGAGAACAGCCTGATCACCACCCCGTCACCGTCGATCTGCACCGCGCTGTCCCCGGGCGGGACGACGACGAAGGCCTCCTCGTCGACCGACTCCGAGGACGCCCCCGCCGTCACCGTCACAGGCGCGCTTTCGGAGTACATCAACACCGCGTACTCGTCGGGTTGGCCGCTACGGGTGAGCACCTCGCCGGCACGCGCCTCGGTCCAGGCGATCACCAGGTTCGCGGCCCGGGCCACCCAGGTCCGGCTGCCGCAGGGGCCGACCTCGGTCGGTGGCGTCTCACCGAACTCGACCCACTGGGATGGCCGGATCGGGGCGGCGGGGTCGGTCTTCGCCGTAGTGGCCGTCGCCAGGGTGGACCGGATGTCGTCCGGGGCGTACATGCTCATGCGGGGAGGTTCCCTTCGGGAGTCGTGGCGCCGGTCAGCGCGAGTTGGGTACGGGCGTCGGCCGGGGTGGCGATCTCCTTGCCGAGGTCTTCGATGACCGCCCGGATCTTGCGTACCTGCGCGGCGTTGCTCTCCGCCAGTTGTCCCTTGCCGATCCACAGGTTGTCCTCGAGGCCGACCCGGACGTGACCGCCGAGCCATGCGCTGTGGGTGCCGAACTGGATCTGGTCACGGCCGGCGGCGAAGGCGGAGAACGCGTACTCGTCACCGAACAATTTGTCAGCGATCCGCACCATGTGCTCGAGGTTCTCGTGATCGGCCCCGATGCCGCCGAGGATGCCGAACACCCCCTGGATCAGCAGCGGCGGTCGGGCCAGCCCCTTCTCGACGAAGTGGGCGAGTGAGTACAGGTGGCCGATGTCGTAGCACTCGTACTCGAATCGGGTGCCGAGCTCGCCCAGGGTCCGCAGGGTGTGCTCGATCCGGTCGAAGGTGTTGATGAAGGGCTGCCGGTAGGTGTTCAGGACGTACGGCTTCTCCCAGTCGTACGTCCACTCGGTGACCTTGTCGGCGATTCCGGCGTAGACGAAGTTCATCGTGCCCATGTTCATCGAGGCGAGCTCCGGCCGGCACCGGACGGCACCGGCCAGTCGCTGCTCCATCGTCATCGCCGACGACCCGCCGGTGGTGATGTTGATCACCGCATCGCTCTGGTCGGTGATCCGCCGGACGATCTGCTCGAAGATCTCCGGCTCGTACGCGGGTCGACCATCGGGGTGCCGGGCGTGCAGGTGGACCACGGCCGTACCTGCCGCTATCGCTCCGAGGGCCGCCTCGGCGACCTCGTCAGCCGACAGCGGCAGGTACGGACTCTGCGAAGGAACGTTCACTGAGCCGGTGACGGCCGTCGTGATGATCACCTTCTCGGCCGCGTGCATCAGACGGACTCCTCCAGGCCCAACAGGTAGGCCGGGTTGTGGCAGATCATCTGGCGCACATCGGCCTCGGAGATGCCGTGGTCGAGCAGCTGCTGGACGATGTAGAGGTAGGCGTCGGCAGGGAGTGGATTGCCCTGCTGGCCGAGGTCGGAGTCGAGCACGGTGTGCTCCGGTCCGATCTTGTGGATCCAGTCCACCAATTGGTCGATCTTCCAGTCGGGGGCAGGTACGTCGGGGTGGTACATCGAGAGCTCGTGTTCGACGAACGCGCCGTAGCCCACCATCTCCTCGATGTCGGCGTCGGAGGCGTTCACGATGAAGTCCGGGTGGTGCAGCAGGATCCGCCGGACGCCGTTCTCGTTGGCGGTCTTGAAGAAGGCCTTCATCGACCCCGCGTCCAGGTGCCCGCCGGAGAGCATCACGCCGGCGTCGGCGACCAACTGGGTGACCAGGTGCGTCTCCTCCGACACCGCACCGTCGGCGCCGAAGATCGACACCTCCTCCTCGTAGAGGTTTCCGGTGGCGGCCGGGAAGCCGTCGTCGTGGCTGTGCGCACTGATGTGCTGCGCGGCGGAGACCGTGGGGCCCCAGACGCACCGCCCGCCCATGTTGATCGCCACCGCGACGGCCGACGGGTTGATTCCACCGACCTCGGAGTTGAGGGCCACACCTCCGTACACGGGGGTGGGAGCCTCCGCCAGTTGCGACTTCATCGCGAGCAGGTCCATCACCGTGTTGTGGTGGTGGGACTTGACCAAGATGGCGCGCATGTTGATCCGAGCGCCGTCGTGCGAGGCCTCCACGTGGTCGAACCGGCGGGGGAACGGGCTGGGGCCGGAGTGGCAGTGCAGGTCGACCGTGCCGTCCAGCACCTTGAGCAGTGCGGGAGTCGGTTCCGTCGCGGAAGTCATCGATCCTCCAATTGTTCAGGATGTGTAATGGATGTTCAGATTACGTACGACCGAATAGTGTGTCAAATGTTCATTCCTCGATACGGTTCGGCTCGCACGGTCAGTTTTCGCGAAAGGGTGTTCACATAACGAAGATTGTGATTGCATGATGAACGAACTTCTCAGACAAGGATGTACGAGATGACCGGCAACTCACGGAGTGCAGGGTCCGCCCCGGCCATGGACGCGGAGCGGACCAGGATCCAGTCCGTCGACCGGGCAGCGAATGTTCTTGCGTTGCTCGACCAGGACACCCGGACCCTCACGCCGGCGGTGGTCGCCGAGCGGCTCGGCCTGAACCGAACCACCGCCCACCGCTACCTGCAGTCCCTCCAAGGGGCCGGTTTCCTGAGCCTGGGGTACGGCCCCGGGCCGCTGCTCGATCAACTCGCGGCCCTCGTGTCGGAACGTCAGCAGGTGCTGACCTTCGCGCCCGCAGTTCTTCGGCAACTCTCCGACGCGACGGACCTGACCACCGTGTTGAGTTTTCTCGGCCGGTCCGGGGCCGTGGTGACTCTGGTCGAGGAAGCCAGTCGGGGCACCATCATCCTGACCGTCCGCGAGGGCACCGTCTTGGAGGTGAAGGCCGCACAGACCCGGGTCCTGCTCGCCTTCGCGTCCGACCCGGCGGCTGTGACCCGAGTCCACGCGACGCTCTCGGCGGCCGAGTCCGCCCACGAGAAGAAGGCGCTGGCCGGGGTGCGCCGACACCGAATCGCCTGGGCGGACCTCGATCGGGCCGGGCTCTCCTCGGTCGCGGTGCCGCTCTTCGTTCGCAATGACGTCTCGGCCGCGATGGCGCTGATCGGGACGAAGACGATGTTGCCGCCGCTGGACCGGACGACTGAGCGGGTGCTGGCGTTGGAGGAAGCCGCGCGAGTACTCGGCACGATGGTGGCAAACTGATGGGAGGAGATTGACGCATGGGCGTCCGACTCGAACGCTGGAAGGTGAGTCCGCACTGGTTACTGCTGGTGCCAGCACTCGCGCTACTCCTGGTGATCCTGCTGGCACCGTTGGTGCTGAGCGCGATCAGGAGCTTCTCGGCCCCCGTCACCAGTGCCGAACCCGGCTTCACCCTGCAGCACTACCAGGTCCTCTTCTCCGACGGCGTGACACTGCGGGTCCTCGGACGAACGGCCGCCACCGCCGCCATCGTCACCTTGATCACCTTTCTGTGTGGCTACCCGTACGCGTACGTGATGACCAGGGTCGGCCCTCGGGCGCGGGGCATTCTCCTGGTGCTCGTCCTGATCCCGTTCTGGACCTCGGTCATGGCCCGCAACTTCGCCTGGATCCTGCTCCTGCAGCGCGGCGGCCCGGTGGACTCCTTCTTCGGCCTCTTCGGTGGGGAACTGGTCCTCTACGGAACCGTCGCCGGGGTGACGGTCGCGATGAGTCAGGTGATGTTGCCGTTCATGGTCCTGCCCCTGTTCGGTGCCCTGGGTGGCATCGACCGCCGTCTGCTGTTGGCCGCTCGTGGGCTCGGATCCCATCCGGTCCGGGCCTTCTGGAAGATCTACTGGCCGCTGTCTCGAGGCGGGGTGGTGGCCGGGCTGATCCTCGTGTTCACCCTGAGCCTCGGCTTCTACGTCACGCCGGCCCTGCTCGGCTCGCCGCAACAGTCGCTGATCGCCCAACTGCTTGCACAGCGGACCACACAACTTCTCGACTTCGCGGGGGCCGGTGCGCTGGGCATGGTCGTCCTGGTGATCACGCTCGTGCTGGTGACCTGGGCCAACCGGGTCGGAGGCAGTGTGTCGGCCGTTGGCATCGTTCCCACCACGGGCGCCAAGGACAAGTCATGATCACCGGCCCCGAGGCTCGACCCGCAGCAAGGAAGTCCGAATCCGCGGCGGCTCCCACCGGACGGCCCGCGGCCGCCGGCGAGACCGAACGTCGGCCCCGTCATCGGCGGAGTCGTGGCGCCGACCCGGTCCCGGTGTGGCTCGTCGTCGTAGTGGCTCTCGTCGCGATCTACCTGATTCTTCCCACGCTGTTCGTCGTCCCGATGAGTTTCGGGTCCACGTCGACGTTCGCGTTTCCGCCGCAGGGATTCTCGCTGCGGAACTACCAGAGCTTCTTCACCGACCCCCGCTGGTTGGCATCGCTGCGCAATTCGGTGGTCGTCGCCGTATTGGCGTCGCTCCTGGCCACGACGGTCGGTACCGCCGCTGCGGTGGGCTTGCACCATCTCCGGGGGCGGGCGGCGGCCCAGTTCGTCCGGACCATCTTGATGATCCCGCTGGTCGCGCCAGCGATCGTGGTGGCGGTGGCGGTCTACATCTCCTTCCTCAAGTGGCAACTCGTGGGATCCCTCGGGGGCTACGTACTCGCACACGCCGCGATCGGCGTCCCCTTCGTCCTGGTGTCGGTCACGAGTGCGCTCGGTGGCTTCGATGCGGTGTTGCTGCGCGCATCCGCATCCTTGGGGGCGTCCCCGGCGCGGACGTTCCGGCGGGTGACCATGCCGCTGATCGGTCGCGGCATCCTCAGCGGTGCCGTCTTCGCCTTCGTGACCTCGTTCGACGAGGTCGTGATCGCCCTCTTCCTTCGCGCACCGGAATTCCAGACGATGCCCGTGCAGATGTACAACAGCGTCACGTACGAGCTCGACCCGACCATGGCTGCGGCCTCCAGCCTGGTCGTGATCGCCGTGACTCTCATCTGCTTCGTCGCCCAGTTCTTGGGCGGCCGGAACAAGACTCGATAGGAGATTCGCATGTCAGCCAGCACCGACACCGCCGTCGCGGACCAGGGAACCCGGCCAGCCCGGTCGGGCACCGAGATCCGGCTCGAGAACGTCGGCAAGGACTTCGGCCTGCCACAGCCTGCGGTCGATGACGTCTCCCTCACGATCGAACCGGGGGAGTTCATGACCCTGCTCGGCCCGAGTGGATCCGGCAAGACCACGACGCTGAACCTGATCGCGGGCTTCGAGACCCTGACCACCGGATCGATCATGTTCAACGCCGGGGACGTCAGCAGGCTCCCACCGCACCAGCGAAATCTCGGCATGCTGTTCCAGGATTACGCACTCTTCCCGCACCTGACCGTGGCGCAGAACGTCGCCTACCCGTTGCGGGAACGGCGGGTCCCCAAGGCCAGGATCGCAGCGAAGGTCGCTGAGGTCCTGGCGCTGGTCCAGCTCACCGGTCGTGACGCGCACTATCCGTCGCAGTTGTCGGGTGGGCAGCAGCAGCGGGTCGCCTTGGCGCGCGCCATCGTGTTCGACCCGGCCGCGTTGCTGCTGGACGAGCCACTGGGGGCGTTGGATCGTAATCTTCGCGCCACCCTGCAGCAGGAGATCCAGCGGATTCATCGTGAACTGGGATCGACCTTCGTCTTCGTCACCCACGACCAGGAGGAGGCGATGAATCTCTCGGATCGAATTTCGCTGTTCAACAACGGACACATCGAGCAGGTGGGCACCCCGGAAACCCTCTATCGGACCCCGGACACTCTGTTCACGGCCCAGTTCCTGGGCGACTCCAATGTGTTCGCACTGGGCGAGCCGGCACCGGACACGGCGGTCTGGGAACAGAACGTGTGGGACATCGACCCGGGCACGGTCTCGGGTCGGGTGCGCACCGGTGTGCCGACGGCTCTCGTCGTGCGGCCGGAGGACGTGCACATCACGGCCAGCTCGGAGGAGGTGCCTGCGGGGGCCAGCCACGTCCAAGCCAGTGTTCGCCAACTCGAGTACATGGGCTCGTACCGCACCGCCGTGTTGTCACTGGGAGCGGGGGGTCAGGTGGGGCGGGCGCGACTCTCCGCCGCCGAAGCCGAGTTGGTCGAGGGGCAGCAGGTGGTTGCGTGGTGGCGGGTCGATCGCCAGCGAATTGTCCCGTTCTGATGTTCACAATGCGTACACCCAAGGCACAATCCGCACAAATTTTCAGTGAAGTTCGCGCAACCTCTTGCCGGGGATCGAGGCAGATGCGTAATGTTCACATAAAGAACTACAGATTCATATATTGAACATCCGATTGAGGCGAGAACAGCCGTGACCGAAGGAAGTGATCTGGTGCAGACCAAGCGAACTCTCGGAACCGTCAGCGCGGTCCTCTGCGCATCCCTGTTGGCCGCCTGCGGGGGTGGGGCGGGCGCGGCCACCGATGAGGCGGACGGGGAGCTGACCTACGTCGCGTACGGGGGCGACGGTCAGCAGACCCAGATCGAGCAGTGGCAGGAGCCGTACATGGCGGAGCACCCGGAGATCTCCTTCGTGAACACCTCGCCGACCGATGTGGCCCAGGTGAAGGCCCAGGTCGAGAGCGGGTCTGTGCAGTGGGACGTGATCGCCACATCGCCGGCGGCCGCGGAGCAGAACTGCGGCACCCTCTTCGAGCCGATCGAGATCACCGGGATCGACCCCGCCGATGTGATCGAGGGGTCGATCGGCAAGTGCTACACGGGAAACTTCATCAACGCCACCCCGTTCGCCTACCGCACTGAGGCCTTCCCGGATCCGGCGAAGGCGCCGAAGTCGATCGAAGACTTCTTCGACCTCGAGCAGTTCCCGGGGAACCGGGGGGTGATCACCAACCTGCAGAACGGGATCCTCGAGTATCCGTTGTTGGCCGATGGGGTCGCACCGGAGGACCTCTACCCGCTTGATGTCGACAGGTCACTGGCGAAACTGGACACCATTCGGGACGTGACCACCTTTGCCCCGAGTGTGGGCGCGCTCCAGCAGGCAGTGGGTTCGAAGCAGGTCGACCTGTTCACCCTCTCCGACTCGCGGCTCCTCCCGTTGATCGAGGACGGCGTGGACCTGACCATCGTCTGGGACGTCACGGTCACCTCGATCAACGGCTTCGCCATTCCGAAGGGGTCGCCGGAGAAGGAGAATGCCGAGGACTTCATGACGTGGGTGCTCGGGCCGGAGGCCTCGGCCAACATCGCTGAGGAGCACGGGACCGCCCCTGTCAACAAGAACGCGGAACCGGACCTGTCGGAGGCGGCCAAGCGGGTCGAGGTGTATGGGCCCGCCAACACGGGCGACACCGTGTTGCAGGACATCAACTGGTATGCGGAGAACTTCAACGAGGTGACCACGCAGTTGACCAACTGGCTCGCCGGATGATGTCCGTGGGCGCGCCGGTGGGTAAGTGTCGGAACGTTCTCCATGCGAACTACCATTCTGGCATGGTGAACAACGATCAGGATCAAGCGTCGGTATCGGACATCCGCGCGGTCGCCCGCGTGGCGCACATCTGCAGTCTCTTCGGGCCCGAGGTCGAGGAGCTCACGGCGGCGGACGTCGCGGAACTGACCGGGCTGAATCGTACGACCGCGTACCGATACTGCTCGTCCATGGTCGCGGCCGGGATCCTCGAGAAGGGGAGCCGGCGGGGAACCTTCGCGCTCGGTGCCCTGATGCTCGAACTCGGGCTCCAGGCGCTGGGGCGCGAACGTGTCCTCGAGATCGCCGGACCGCACCTGCGGAAGTTGAGCTCGGCGGTCGAGATGACAGCGGTGCTGAGCGTGCCGGGTGCGCACGGGCCGGTGGTGGCCCTGGTGGCCGAGACGGCCGGCCGACAGGTGCTGGTGACGGTCCGGGTGGGAACGACCCTGGACGCCAACGCGGCGCAGAGCCATGTATTCCTCGCGTACGAGCATGAGTCCACCAGTCAGCAGCTGACCTCCGAACTGTCGGCGGCCCAGCGCAGTCGGCTGATGGCGGAGGTGGCGACGGTCCGTCGCGACGGGTACAGCATCGTCCGCCCGCAGAGCCTGCCGTTCGTCGTGGCCGCACCGGTCTTCGACGAGTCGGGGCTGCGGGCGACGGTGGCGATCCTCGGGGTCGGCGACATCGATCTCGCCCCGGCCATCGAGGAGTTGCTGGCGACCGCCGGCGCACTCAGCGATGCGCTCGGTGCGCCACGGGAGGCACCCAACAGTGCTGACCTCTGACGCAGTGCCGACCTCTGACGCAGTGCCGACCTATGACGATCTGGGCAGCGCTCAACCGCCCCACTCGAGTTGGGAGCACTTCGGGCGCGACGACGAGTTGGGCACGGTCAACCTGCTGACTCCCGAGCGGGTGGCCGCTGCGGCCACGCTGGTGCGAACGGGGGAGAGGTTCAGTCTTGATCATGCCGTGAACGCCTTCGACCCGTACCCCACTGGCACCCGCCCAGCCACCCAGCACCACATCTTCGCCAACAATGAGTTCCATCGCGACGACTGGCTCGACTCGTTCTACCTGCAGTCGACCTCACAGCTGGACGCGTTGCGGCACATCGGCCACCCCGAACACGGGTTCTACAACGGGTTGACGGCCGAGGAGAACTCCGCCGACTCCACCCGACTGGGCATCCACAACCTCGCCGAGGCCGGGATCGCCGGCCGTGGGGTGCTGCTGGACGTGCCTCGCTTCTTCGCCGCGCGCGGGCAGGAGTTCGACGTCGAGTCCACCATCCTGCTCGACGCCGATCTCCTGGACGCGATGGCGGCGTGGCAGGGCATCGACTGGCACGGCGGCGACATCGTCTTGCTCCGCACCGGATGGGCGGCGAACTACCTCGCCAAGTCGCCGGAGCAGCGGGTCGAGTTCAACTCCCGGAACAAGTCACCGGGGTTGGCCCAGCGGGAGTCGGTCGTCCGCTGGTTGTGGGACCACGAGATCGCACTCGTCGCGAGTGACACCCCCGCCGTCGAGGCGGACCCGGTGCTCGAGTCGGATTTCCGCGTACCGGGCGAACGGCCACCCGAACGGGGCGTGGACCACAGCGGCATGCTGCATCGGCCGCTGATCGCCCTGCTCGGCATGCCGCTGGGTGAACTGTGGAAACTCGACGCCCTGGCCGACCACTGCGCCGCCCGTGGCAGCTACGACTTCTTCCTGACCTGCAAGCCGCTCAACATCATCGGTGGCGTCGGCTCCCCGCCGAACGCACTGGCGCTGACGTAGGTCGGCTGGCGCTCGTGCTGGCGTTGGTTCGGACGCGGAATGGCCCCCGTCCTGCGCTCAGCAGGGCGGGGGCCACTCCGGTCAGGACGGACGATCACACGTCGAAGTAGAGCTCGAATTCGTGCGGGTGCGGGCGGAGCCGCAGCGCGTCGATCTCCGCACGCTTCAGATCGATCCAGGTCTCGATCAGGTCGGGGGTGAACACG
>JBQDIN010000096.1:0-12585 GCA_052094425.1 Propionibacteriaceae bacterium | reverse complement strand
GTCCAGGTCGTCGGTCCCTTGATCAACCTCGTCCGGTCCCAGCACCCGTACCGTGTGGCCGTCCTCCTGCAGGGCTCGGGCCAACCACAGGAAGGGCTCGACATCTCCTCGACTGCCCAGCGTCGCGAGCAGGACCCTCATCTATCGGGATTCCTCGGTGTCGGCGCAGGGAGCGCACCGCGGCGTGAGGTCGAAGGCTTCGGCGAGCAGCGCGTGGGAGTGACGGCGAGCAGCAGGGTCGGCGATGAGGTCCTGGACCATGACCTCATCGGCCCCGCTCTCGGAGATCATCTGTTCCAGGGTCGCGCGGACCTCGGCGGGCCTGCCGGCGACGAATCTGGGCCACTGGCCGTTCACGATGGCTGTCGGCTCGTCCTTCTCCGCCTGGCTCATCTCCCCAGCGGCTTCTTCGGCGGTGGGCACCATGACCGCGCCGGCTGCACGGCCAGCCTTGGCCAAGCGCGCGTAGAAGCCCTTGGGCGAGTTCGCCAGGTGCAGACCGTCCGCGTTGGTGTCACCGACGGCAACGTTGACGGCCAGGATCGCCCGTGGGGAACTGAGTCCGAACCCTTGAGGCTGGAAGGACTCGCGGTAGTGACGCAGGGCGTCGGCCGCACCCCGCGGGTTGATGAACCCGGCGAAGGTGTAGCCGATCCCCAGTCCCGCGGCCAGGTTCGAGCCGTTCGGGCTCGAACCGAGCAGCCACGTCTGCGGGACCTCCGGCACGCTCGGCATCAACGGGTGCTCATGGAACGGGTGATCAGTGGGGAAGGCCTCGTACAGCCAGGCCAAGGTCTCAGCCACTTGCTGCTGGTGGTCGACCTGGGCCGGATTCTGCCGATTCTGCTGCAGGGCCAGATCGAGCACCGGGCCGGCGGTGGCCCGTCCCATGCCCAGGTCGATGCGCCCCGGGGCCATCGCTTCGAGTTGCTGGAACATCTCGGCGACCTTGAACGGGCTGTAGTGGTTCATCAGTACCGCGCCCGACCCCACCCGGATGGACGAGGTCTGCATGGCGGCAGCCGCAATCAACAACTCCGGATGGTGGGAGGCCCCCGACCGGCTCAAGTGGTGTTCGGCGAACCAGATCCGGTGGAACCCGAGCGCCTCAGCATGGCGAGCCGTTGCCAACGCATCGGCCAGCGCGTCCCTCTCCGTGGTCGCTGGCGCCACGGTGCCCAGATCGACGATCGACAACTTCACAGAAGGCACTCCTCGACGTCGGCCCGGCGAACGTCCTGAGCCTACCCGGCCCGTATGGCCCAATGGTTGCGCAACTGAGCGTTGCCGTGGTGGCTTGCCCCGGCCAAGCGGTTGAGCTCGAAGGGAGTCAACCCTCGCCTTCCGCGGTCAGCTGTGGGATCGGCGGCGCCCGCGCATCCGCGCCCGGGAGCCAGGGCAGCACAGCGCATAATCCACCGCAACTGGCCGGAGCCGGGACGAAAGGCCCCCTCCGACGGAGATTGTGGCGGAATATGCGGGGCGCGGGTGTTGCGTTCGGCCGACCTGGCGCAGCGCTGAGGAATCTGAAGCCCTGGGGCCATCCGTATCGGCCCAGGAGCCCGGTCCGGCACGTCCGTCGGCGTGGGCCGCGCCCTGTCCGGGAGCCCGGGACCTCAGCGGAGCGGCAGCAGCTCCGGCGGGAGCGAGCCGGTGGCGATCAGGGTGTTCAGGGCGTCGACGAACTCTCGGCCCTCGTGCGGGTTGATGGCGTCGAGCGTCAGGGACGAGCCGTCATGCATCTGAACCCTCACCACGTCCTTGAAGCGCCCTTCGTCGAACACCGCTTCGCGCGCGTCTGTCGGGGGCCGTTCCTTCGTGCGTCGCCCCGGGGCGCTGCCCCGCACGACCCTCCGGTCCGTGACCCCGAGGTACTCGGTGCCCACGCCAACCTGACCGAGGAGGACCAGCAGCGTGTGCTCCCCGGGCTGCAGCCAGCCGAGCGCCGGTCCCGAATGGACTTCCTCGCAGTTCCACAGGCTGCTCGTGGCCAGGAGCGCACGGTCCCACGCGGCGCGCATCCGGTTCTCGATCGAATCCGGCGAGTAGGTCCCCCGCGCATGCCGAGCCGCGACCACGTCCTCGGGCGCCATCGGGGTGGTACCTGCCCGGTCGTGGCCAGTGCCTGCAGGCCGTGCGCGAAGCGGATCCCGTCCTCGACCGTGCAGGGCTCGATCGCCAGGTCACGCGCGGCGCGCACATCGATCTCGACCTTGTAGTAGAGGCCGGGGCGATAGGACGCTCCGCGCACGTCGCGGGTGGGGACCGCACGCTTCCGCGTGACGTCCTTCGGTGCCCGTCCCTCGGCGTTCCAGCGGCCGAGGATTACCTGCTCGCGCGTGACCAGGATGATCTGTGGTCTGTTGTCGGGGATGCCGGGCAGCGCGAGGAGCACCTCGTACTCAGGCGCCAGCAGGTGGTCGGCGAGGTCCTGGGGCAGGAGCAGCCGACGGTGGTTCGTCGTGGCGGACAGCGCACGGGCGAGGCTCCGCCGGGCATGGCTCGTTCCGTGTGGCAGGCCGCCATCGTAGGAGGGAGGGGAGTCGTCCCCATGGCTCGTACGATGTGCCGCCTGGCCGGGAGATCGGCTGGGCTGATCCCGCGACGGCGTCAGCTGGCACTGGGTCCACACCCTGGTCGTCCGTCACCAGCATGCGGCCGGCGCGGTCATTCCCAGGTGCAGACGCTCCCGCGGGAACGCCGGCGGTGCCGACGAATCACCGGTGATGCCTTTTGGTGCGGTGTTTCGAAGTGAGGTCTGGCCACCAGCACACTGGCCCGTGCCGCCTCCCCACTCCTGTCGCCAGTTCGCCTTCAGTCGACCCGATCCGTCCACTGGAGCACCCGGGCTCTCAACAATGACTCGACTCATCCATAAACGATGTCTCGACTCATCACAAGGGTGGAGCTAAGGGGATTCGAACCCCTGACCTTCTCGATGCGAACGAGACGCGCTACCAACTGCGCCATAGCCCCTCCACTGCTCAGCGCAGCACAAAAACTCTAGCACCGGGACTGGCGCGAGCCGAACCGGTGGGTCACTCCCCCACGGCGCGGCGGAACTCGACCTCGTCCCGGTCCTCGGTGGCAGGTCCGGACTCCTCCGCCGCGAGGGCATCCGCGGTCACCGGCACCTCGGCACCGAGGCCACCGTTCTGTCGGCTGGAGGTGGTGATCTCCGGGCTGGACAGGTCGATGGTGCGTACGGTGCGCGGCGCCAACGGCTTCGAGACGTAGGTCGGCAGGGTGATCGGGAGCGGATCCCACAGATTGGCGTTGGCCTTGGCGGCCGCCTCGCTCTCCTGCTTGGCCTGCTCCTGCACCCCGTCGGCCAACTCCTCACGGGTGAGGAAGACGGTGGCCTCCTCGCCCCCCCGGTTGATCCGGTCGAAACGCGCCTGCAAGCGGCGGCGCATCCCCTTCACGCTGATTCGCGCGATCACGACGAAACTGATCAGCAGTCCGCCGGGGATCACCACCGACCACCACGGCACCAGGTTCGCCAGACAGACGCTCACCACGGCGGTGAGGGCCAACATCAACGCCACCAGTACCCGCCGCCGACGCCGCGCGGCGAGTGCCTCGAGCCGCGTCAGGTCCGCGATGGCGGCCCGACGGGTCAACGGGGTGGAGATCTCCACATCATCGATCTCGGCACCGTCCTGATCGACCAGAGGTGCAGTGCCGTGGGCAAGGATCCGCATCGAAGCGGAGAAGCGTGCGGTCGGGTCCTCCGACTCGTCCAGATCGTTGTGCTGGCGACGGACGAAGGTGGGCACCAGGTAGGCGAGCCATGCGACGGCGATAGCCGCATAGATCAGTCCCGTGGTTCCCATGCAGGAGACCGTACGCGGCTCGTCGTCACTCGCCCGTGACCTGACGCGGTGTGTCGTCCAGATCCGTTGCCCACAAAGGCCAATCGACCAAGATCAACACTGGGAGTGACCGCGACGAGCTCGATCAGCGTGGGCTCGATCAGCCGAGTCAGGCATGCCAACTGCGCCAGCGATCCAGCAGGGAGCCGGACACCTCGTCGTTGTGCAGGGCGAAGACGAGGTGGTCGCGCCAGTCGCCGTCGATGTGCAGGTAGCGCGGTCGCAGGCCCTCGGGCCGGAAGCCGAGCTTCTGCACGACCCGCAGGCTCTTCTCGTTCTCGGGCCGGATGGCGATCTCGACCCGGTGCAGTCCGAGATCTTCGAAGCAGTGGTCGGTGGCCATCGCGACCCCGGTCGGGATCAGTCCGCGGCCGGCCCAGCGCTCGTCCACCCAGTATCCGATCTGGGCCCAGGAGGCCGAGCCGCCGACGATCCCGCTGACCGTCACCTGTCCGGCCAGAGCCGGCTTCTGCCCCGACTCAGGGGTACAGCAGACCAGCCACGGCAGCATCCGCCCTTCCCGGCCCTGCTCGTTCAGGGTGCGTACCAGGGCCGCGAACGAAGTGGGTCCGGGCGATGAGCCGGGCGGCAGGGTCGCCTCCCACGGGCGGAGCCAGGTCCGGTTGCGTTGGCGGACTCGGTCCCACTCGAGACGGTCCCGATGCCGGAGCGGTCGCAGCGTCACCTCGCCGTCGGTCAGGGTCACCGGCCAGCGGCGACCCCGCGGTTCCCAGGGGCGCGCCATCCTCAGTGGTCCCCGCCGCGGAGTTGACTGACCGCGTGCTCGAGGACCGGTGCCAAGACGGCCATCCCGTCCTTGGCGCCACCCCGAGATCCCGGCAGGTTCACCACGAGGGTCGCCCCCGCCGCACCGGCGAGGCCACGGCTCAGCATCGCGGTCGGGATCCCCGCGTCGACCCCCCGCCGGGCGATCGCGGCGGCCAAGTGCGGGATCTCCCGGTCCAGCAGTGGACGGGTCTGCTCCGGAGTGTGGTCATTCGGGTTCAGTCCGGTACCGCCGGTAGTGATCACCACCGCGTACTCGGCGTCGATCGCGGCCCGCAACGCCTCTCCCACCGGGCCCCCGTCCGGCACCACGACCGCGTCGTCGACCTCGAAACCGAGGTCGGCGAGTGCCGCCATGATCAGCGGGCCGGACACGTCGTCGTACACCCCGGCAGCGGCCCGGGTGGAGACGGTGATCACCTGTGCCGTGCCCTGACTCTGCTGGCCGAGGCTCATGACTCCGCCGGCCGGCGCCAGTCGCCGCGCCGCCCGCCCGACTTGCTGATCACCTGGACGTCGGTGATGGTGGCGGCCCGGTCGATCGCCTTGACCATGTCGATCACGGTGAGGGCGGCGACGGACACCGCGGTGAGGGCCTCCATCTCGACGCCGGTCCGGTCGGTGGTGCGGACGGTGGCGGTCAGGTCCACGCCGTGGTTGAGCACCTCTGCGGTCACGTCCACCCCGCTCAGGGCGAGGGGGTGACACAACGGGATCAGGTCCGGGGTGCGCTTCGCACCCTGGATGCCGGCGATCCGGGCGACGGCCAGGGCGTCCCCCTTCGGCACCGATCCGTCCCGGAGTGCGGCCACGCAGTCGGCGCTCAAACGTACTGTGCCGCGGGCGGTGGCGGTTCGGGCGGTGACCTCCTTGGCGGAGACGTCGACCATCCGGGCGTCACCGGTCTCGCTCAGGTGCGGGAAGTGCCCCGCCCCACCATCGGACACGTCAGTTCCCGTCCCCCAACAGCCAACCCTGGACATCCTCGCCGGCCCGGATGAAATCCACGTTCTCCGGCAGCAGGGCGAGCGCGTTGCAGCGGGCCAGGTCGCCCAGCAGGTGCGAGGCGTGCCCACCCACCAGGGACAATTTGCGTCGCCCGATGGCGTCGATCTCCACGACCCCACGGGCCAACTGCAGTCGGCCCGGAGTGGAGGTCATCGAGTGCTCGGCCACGCACCGCTCCACCGGGCGCTCGTACGGGAAGGTGCCCATCAGCTTGCGAATCACCGGACGGGCGAACGCCTCGAAGGAGACGAAGGCGCTGACCGGGTTCCCGGGCAACATGATGATCGGGATCTTGTCCTCGCCGATCAGCCCGAAGCCCTGCGGCTTGCCGGGCTGCATGGCCACTTGGCAGAAGTCGGTCAGCCCGAGTTCGGGCATCACCGCCTTCACCACGTCGTAGTCGCCCTGGCTGACGCCACCGGTGGTCAGGATCAGGTCGGCGCGGATCAGTTGGTCCGAGATCGCCTCCTTGATCTCAGCCGGGTCGTCACTGACGAGGCCGACCCGGAACACCTGGGCGCCGGCCTCCTTGGCCGCGGCGGCCAGCATGTAGGAGTTCGAGTCGTAGATCTGCTCGGCCGGGTTGAGCTGCAATCCGGGCTCGACCAACTCGGTGCCGGTGCTGATCACCACCACCCGCGGCCGGGGGCGGACCAACACCTTGTCCATCCCGATGCCGGCCAGCAGGCCGATCGAGCGCGACTTCAGCTGGTCGCCGTTGTTCAGCACAGTGGTCCCGGCCTCGACGTCCTCGCCCTTGCGGCGTACGTGCTGGCCGGGGTTCGGGGACTGCATGACGCGTACGTCGTCGGCGCCCCGGTCGGTCTGCTCGTAGGCGATCACCGTGTCGGCCCCCGCCGGCATCGGCGCACCGGTCATGATCTTCATCGCGGTGCCCGGGGAGAGTCGGTGGGTCGCGGACTGGCCGGCGGCGATCTCACCGACCACGGGCAGGGTGACCGGAACCTGCTCCGACGCGCCCTCCACGTCCTCGGCCAGGACGGCGTATCCGTCCATCGCGGAGTTGTCGAAGGTCGGCAGGTCGATCCCGGCAACCACGTCCTCACACAGGCTCAGATCCAGGGCATCGAGGATCTGTTGGCCGAACGGCGGCAGTTCCTCGACCAGGGACAACAGGTAGGCCCGGTGGTCCGCCATCGAGCGCAGCCCCTCGGAATTGGGCGCGGGCGGATCCGGGAGGACCTCGGGCGGAGCCTCCTCGACAACCTCGGGCTCCTGCTTCTTCTTTCGGCCGAACAATGCCATGGCCATAGCCTAGGGTAATGACCTCGCACCCCCCGTCAGGGCGCTCCGGCAGTGGACAGGTTCCGGGGGCCTCCCCTGGTCCATGTCCACCTGCTGAGCCGAGCGCCGCGGACACCGAGGCCCTGCAGGGGGCCAAACAGGTACTGCGGAAGGCGATCCGGCTACGCCGCGAGTCCCGGCCGGCGGCGGACCGGCGGGCCGACGACGAGGCACGCTTCGCCCAATTGCACCCCCTGCTGGCCCGGGAGCTCGCGGCCGGGCGGGAGCGACCGACCGTCGCCCTCTACCTGTCCCGTGGGTCCGAACCGGCCACCCTCCAGTTGGTGAGTTGGCTCGCGGCCCAAGACGTCCCAGTGCTGCTGCCGGTCCTCGGCCGGACCGACGACGACACCCGACGCACCGAACCGGACTGGGCGCCCTACGGCGGACCCGACCGACTCCGGGGTGCGGCCCATGGGATCGGCGAACCGACCACCGCTCCGCTTGGAGCGGAGGGACTGGCGCAGGCGGACGTCATCGTCTGCCCGGGGCTTGCCGGTACGAGCAGTGGTCAGCGCTTGGGGGCAGGGGCCGGCTGGTATGATCGCGCCCTCCCCGAGGCCACACCGGAGACCCCGGTCATCCTGCTGCTGAATGACGACGAGGTCCTGGACGAACTCCCGGTCGAACCCTGGGACCTGCGCGTCGACCTGATCGTCACCCCGACCCGGCTGCTGGAGACCCCCTCGACCCGCTGACCTCCGGAGCGCGGTCGTGGTGAACGTCGGGATCGGCGACGGCCAGGTAGACTCATCCCCGACCGAGGTGGGTGCCATGCATCTGGTCGGGAGCGTCGGGCTGCACGAGCACGCGCCCCTGTCCGTATGCCAACTCCGCCCATCGAACCGTGCCGCCGTCGTCGCGCCACACACTTTCGGTCTCGAGACCGAATGCAGCCGCCAGGAACTCCAGCGCTGCGTCGACGTCGTGGTAGGTCAGGCATGGACAGACGTCGACCGGGTGACCTTGGTGCTGGGCGGAGTGACCATCGTAGTGACGGCGGTGGCGTTGTCGCTGTTCGCTTTGCTGGCGGGACCCGAGGTGTCCTCCTATCTGGCGATGCTGCGTTCGGTACCGGCGTGGCTGGCGATCCTTGGAGTCGTCGGCTTCTGTCGATACTCTTGCGGCATGAGTGAGTTGACCGGCGCGGCTGTGCGGTTTCGGGCTGACCTCAAGCGACAGCGGAGCGCTGTTGATGAGGTGCTGACGCGCTACGGTGCCACCAACCCGCGCCTGTTTGGCTCTGTGGCCCGTGGCGACGCCCGGCCAGACAGCGACGTGGACCTTCTTGTCGACCTGATTCCGAACGCCGGTAACGAGTTGTTGCGCGTGGCCGGGCTCGGTGAGGAACTCAGCAAACTCCTCGGCGTCCAGGTCGATGTCGTCACGGCGTCGCTGTTGCGTGACGAAGTGTCGGCTACGGCGGTCGAAGATGCGGTGGCCGTATGAGTCGCTCGGTCGACAACCAACTGGCGCCGCTGCTCGACGACATCGGCTGAGCCTGCTCGCCTCCCGTCATCGAGTCCGCCCTGGCCGACCAGGGATCCCCACCGGCACCTCGTCCGCGATGATCATCGGTGGGCTGACCACCCTGGGCGCCGGGCCGAACCGTCCACGCCCGCCCAAGCGGTTCGCCGAACTCAGCGCAATCAGCTCGCGGCGTGCAGCAGTGCGTGCAGTCGGGCCTCGAGCGGAGGCACCCGAGGGTCGAGGAGGAAGTCGTCATCGCGAGGGATCGCCCGATCCACGAGCACCTCACCCGCGATCGGCCCGGGCCGGGCGGGCAGCACGAGCGCACGGTCCGCCATCCGCACTGCCTCGCGGATGTCGTGCGTGATCAACAGGATGCTCCAGCCGTTCTCCGCCCAGATCCCGAGCAGCCACTTCTGCAGCTCGTCCCGGGTGATCGCGTCGAGCGCCCCGAAGGGTTCGTCGAGCAGCAGTACCGGCTGATCCTGGATCACGGTCCGCAGGAACGACACCCGCTGCCGCATCCCGCCGGACAGCTGCCGTGGGTAGAGCCGCTCGGTGCCTGCGAGGCCGAAGGGATCCAGTAGTTCCGCGACCCGCTCGCGCGCCCGAGACCTCCGAACACCCGCGACCTCGAGCCCGATCGCCGCGTTGTCGACGATGCGGCGCCACGGGAGCAGCACGTCGCGCTGCGGCATGTACGCGAACGGGCGCCCGCGATCCGGTACCGCCGCGCCGGCGAAGCGGATCTCCCCTGCGTCCGGGGCGGTCGCTCCGGTGAGCAGCGACAGCAGGGTGGACTTCCCGCTCCCGCTCGTCCCGACGAGGGCCACGATCTCCCCCGCCCCGATTTCGAACGACACATCGCGCAGCACGTCGCGCGGGCCGAAGCGCTTGGCGATCCCGCACAGCTCGAGCGCCCCGTCCGTCATCGTTCGGCTCCCTGCTCGATCCGCACCCAGGGCACCCAGATCCGTTCGATCAGCACCACGAGCCCGTAGAGCACCAGCGTGAGCACGGTGCTCACGACCACGGCCGCGAGCACGAGGTCGGTGCGGAACACGTGCTTCGCCGACTGCATGTAGACGCCGAGCCCGGTGACGGCGCCCGCATACTCGGCGAAGATCGCGCCCACGACGGCGTAGGTGATCGAAATGCGCAGCGACGAGAAGAACGAGGGCACCGCCCCCGGCAGCCGGATCAGGCGAAACACCGTGCCACGGGAGGCACCCATCGAACGGAGCAGGTGCTCGGCCTCGGGGTCGCCCGAGGCGAACCCGCGCAGGAACCCGACGACCATCGGGAAGAACGTGACGAACGCCACCAGCAGGATTTTCGGCAACAGGCCGAATCCGAACCAGAGCACGACGAGCGGCGCCAGTGCGATCAGCGGGAGCGTCTGAGTCATGATCAACAGTGGCAGCAGCGCCTTCTTCAGCAGGCCCGAGAAGTCGAGCAACGTCGCAGTGCAGAAAGCCACACTCACCGAGAGCACGAACCCCACCAGGGTTGCGATGAGGGTCGGGGTCGTGTTGCGCCACAAGGCGGCCGCCTCGTCGACCCCCGAGGAAGCGATCCGCGTCGGCGCCGGCAGCATGTCAGCAGGCACGAGACCCGCAGTCGAGATGAACTGCCAGCCGAAGATCAGCACGGCGAAGGCGAGGATCGGGGGCAGCACCGATCCGATCGTGCGGGAGACCCTGTCCCCGACCCTTGCCTCACTCATCCGAGGTACGCGTCGGTGAAGTAGGTGCTCCAATCGGGCTCCTCCTCAATCACGTTTCCTCCCTTGTCGGTCAGGAATCCACCATCGAAGAGGAAGGCGCCGAACTCCGTCCACGCCTCGGGGTTCGGCGCACCGATCGCCCGCTCCCGTACCACGAAGTAGCCTTCGTCAGCGAGCATCCGGGTGCTGCGACGCACCAACTCCTCGGCCGTACCGAGCGTGTCGGGGTTCGCCGCGATCAGCAGGTCCGCGGCCTCGTCCGGGTGCTCGGCGGCATGGGCGTACCCCCGCGCCACCGCCTGCACGAACGCGGCCGCCTTGTCCGGGTGCTCGGCGAGGTAGGCCTCGCTCGAGACGATGCCGGTGGAGTGCTGCTGCGGCACCCCGAAGTCCTGGTAACTGAACTCGCGGTACGGATGCCCGTCGAGGTCGGCCTGGATGTCCTCCCAGGTCGCGACCGAGAGGGTGAAGTCGATCCGGCCCTGGGAGAGCGCCTCGTACGCGCCGGTGTCGAGCACGACCTCCTCGAACTCGCCCGAACCACCGTCCCCGGCGATCGTCGCTGCCGCGAGCGCCCCGTACAGCGGCGCCCCGAAACCGCCGAAGACGGCGCCGTCGAGATCGGCCGGCCGGGTGAGGTCGTCACGGTCGCCGAGCACCACGAGCCGTCCCGTGTCCGCCTGGGTGACGCTGTAGACCGAGACGAGGTCGAGGCCCGCAGTGCGACCCATCTGCACGTTGGCCTGGCCGCCGATCCCGAAGTCGGCCTCGCCGGCCGAGACGAGTTGAGTCGACGCGGTCGAGCCGTACGGGAGGATCTCGACGTCGAGCCCGGCCTCCTCGAAGTAGTCGAGCTCGTCGGCGACGTACACGCCGAGGTGATTCGTGTTGGGTGCCCAGTCGAGCGCGAAGGAGACCTCCGATCCCTCGCTGTCGCCCGAGGCCTCGCCGGCCGAGCACCCCATCAGGGCGATGGCGGTGCCGAGGATCGCGGTGGCGGCCAGACCGCGCACCGCACGTCGGAGGTGGATGTTCTGGCTGTGGTGCATGAAGCGTGCCCCGTCTCTGGTGTGGGCACGGGTTCCGATGAGATGTCTCCCTGCGCTGGCATGACCCAGATCAGGTTCGACGGTCGAAGGTTGATGACCTCCCTCTCAGCCCGGCATACCGGACTCCCGTGTGCGCTCATGCTAACAACCCTCCTTTAGGGTGAGGCGCGTGACCGTCCATTCGCACGCCTCCGACACTTCCCCGATGACCCCGCAGGAGTACGGCGTCGGAGCACGCTTCACCCTGTCGGTGTACGACTCCGACTACGTCGCCGTCATCGTGGGTGCGCTCGCCGAGTCCGACGCCGCGGGGCTCACGGTCGAGACGAACGACATCTCGACCTTCGTGACCGGAACCGAACAGCGGATCCTCGAGCACCTGCGGGACGTGATCACCGCGGCCGCCCGGAGCGGCGCGCACCTCTCGGCGTCGATCCTCCTCTCCCGCGGCTGCCCCGGCGAGTTGCACTGCGCACTGCCGCCGGGCGTCGTCGCACTCGCCGCGGAACCGGTGACGCTCGACCCGAGCGGGGTACGCGCCCGCGCCCACTGGTCGCTCTACCCGCTGCTCGACGCCGGTACGGACGGCGGCGAGCACATGACACCGATCTATGCCGCGATCGAGAAGGCCAAGACCGAGGGCGTGTACTCCGGCTCCGACCACTTCGCGACCCGCCTCGACGGCGACCTCGCCGCCGTACTCGAGACCGCGGCGAATGCCTGGATCGGCGTGGGCGCAGCGGTGCAGCACGTCGTCACCCATCTCACCGTCTCGATCAACAGCCCGACTCCGATCGCGGGATGATCATGAAAGGGCGACAGTTGCACCTGGTGGCGATGGTCAACCCGCCGACGAGCCAGTACGCCGAGAACTGGCGCGACCCGCTCGGGCGCGCCGACTGGCTCAGCGGACGGTTCGTCACCGACCTGGCGCGCACCCTCGAGCGCGGCTGCTTCGACCTGCTGTTCTTCGCGGATGCGCTCGCCGTACCCGAGGATCGCCACGGCGAGTACGCCACGACACTGCGCACCGCGGGCAAGGGCAGCATCTACGTCGACCCGATCCCGCTGATCTCCTTCGCGGCAGCGGCGACCACGCACCTCGGTCTCGGGGCGACCGTGTCGACGAGCTTCGTGCCGGCGTACACGATCGCCAGGCAGTTGCTGTCGGTCGACCACCTCTCCGGCGGGCGGGTGGCCTGGAACATCGTGACCTCCACCACCGACGCGGAGGCGCGCAACCTGGGACGTGACGGGATCGGCCCCCCGCACGAGCGGTACGACCGGGCGGACGAGGTGGTGCAGACGGTGCTGGACCTGTGGCACTCCTGGGAACCGGACGCGCTCGTGCTCGACCGCGAGGCCC
>JBQDIN010000095.1:0-12587 GCA_052094425.1 Propionibacteriaceae bacterium | reverse complement strand
GTGTCTCAGTCCCAGTGTGGCCGGTCGCCCTCTCAGGCCGGCTACCCGTCATCGCCTTGGTGAGCCATTACCTCACCAACAAGCTGATAGGCCGCGAGTCCATCCCAGACCAATAAATCTTTCCACCAGACTTCATGTGAAGCTAGGTGAACATCCGGCATTAGACATCCTTTCGAATGCTTATTCCAGAGTCTGGGGCAGGTTACTCACGTGTTACTCACCCGTTCGCCACTCGTGTACCCCCGAAGGGGCCTTACCGTTCGACTTGCATGTGTTAGGCATGCCGCCAGCGTTCGTCCTGAGCCAGGATCAAACTCTCCGTTGAAAAATATCGGTTACGATGCAGTGCATCGGGTTCCGTCAATCAACTGAGGTTGACACTGACAGGATCCATTGCTGGATCTATCAATAAATCAATCTCAAAGGAATCCGACTTGGTCTGGTGTGGGTCTCGGATCAATGAAGATCGTCGACTTCAGCCCTACCAAGCACGGGTTCTTTAGTGCATATTTGGCATTGACTTTTAGCACGCTGTTGAGTTCTCAAGTTTCGGGCGCACACCACGCTTCAGCTTCTCAGCCTCTGCTTGGGGCAACTCGACTTACTCTAGTGAGGCTCTCGGTCCCGAGTCAAATCGGGGCTTGTGACCCTCTCCCGCTCCATGTCGAACCGTCCGGATGTGTAATGGACCCTGGCGTGGGTGCACATCAGATCCGGCTGGATCTTGCGGTGTGGGATGCCTCTCCCTGGTGATCCGGTCAGGTCTCCCTGCCCGTCTCCCCCCTTCGAGGCTTGTCCTACTTTAGTCAGCCGCTCCGAGCTAGTCAAATCGGCTTCCGTCCTGCTCCCCACCCGCGCAGAGACGCCGGATCTTGGTGGGTTCTGTCGTGAACACACACCACTCCGGTCACTCCTTGACAGGTGGTTCCCCGACCAGCCGGACCGCTGGAGGATCTTCTCCCCTCGCGGCCCGCGCTCTCGGCGGGGCAAAGAGAACATTACGGTCGGCTGACCACCCCGTCAAATCCACGAGCCGTGTTGGTGATCACACCGTTTCGGAGGCGTTTTCCGGTGTGCGCGAGCGCTCGGAGATGGTAATGCCGCCCACCGTCTTCTTGCCTCGACGGACCACCACGTGGCGCCCGTGCAGCAACTGGTCTCCGGTGATGCGCGCGTCCACGTCGGTCACCTTCACATTGTTCAGGTAGGCGCCGCCCTCGGAGATCGCGCGGCGTGCCGCGGACTTGCTCGCCACCACGCCGGCAGCCAGCAGGGCGTCGGCGACGAGGGGCAGCTCTGATCCCCCGGGGAGCGGAACGGCGCCGATCTCGGTCAGCACCCCGTCCAGGGTGCCGGCCTCGAGTTCGGACAACTCGGAGCGTCCGAACAGGGCGGCTGCCGCGGCCACCGCCTGGTCGCGCTGGGCGGCGGAGTGGACGAGCGTGGTGACATCGTCGGCCAGGGCCTGTTGGGCGGCCCGTAGGTGTGGCGCCTCCCGGGTCTGGCGCTCGAGGTCGTCGATCTCCTCACGGCTGCGCGGGCTGAACACCTTCAGGTACTCGATCACCTTGACGTCCTCGGCGTTCAGGAAGAACTGATGGAAGGCGTACGGGCTGGTCATCTCGGGGTCCAGCCAGACCGTGCCGGACTCCGTCTTGCCGAACTTGGTCCCGTCCGCCTTGGTCAGCAGCGGGGTGGCCAGGGCGTGCACCCGCTCCCCGTCGGCCCGGCGCACCAACTCGACCCCGGCGGTGATGTTCCCCCACTGGTCACTCCCGCCGAACTGCAGGGTGCACTCGTGGTCGCGAAACAGGTTCAGGTAGTCCATGGACTGCAGCAGGACGTAGGAGAACTCCGTGTAGGAGATCCCCTCCTCGAGCCGGTTGCGCACCACGTCGCGGGCCAGCATCCGGTTCACCGGGAAGTGCTTGCCGATGTCGCGCAGGAAGTCGAGGACCGACATCGGCGCGGTCCAGTCGAGGTTGTTCACGATCCGCGCTGGGCTCTCACCCCCGAAGTCGACGAAGCGTTCCACTTGGCTGCGGATCCGGTCCACCCACTCGGCCACGAGCTCGCGCGGATTCATCGTCCGCTCCCCCGATTCCTTCGGGTCACCGATCAGGCCGGTGGAGCCCCCGACCAGCAGGAGGGGGTGGTGGCCGGCCCGTTGCAGGTGCCGGGCCACGATCAGTTGGACCAGGTTGCCGAAGTGGATGCTCGGTGCCGACGGGTCGAAGCCGACATAGAAGGTGACCGGCCCGGAGTCGAGGTGTTCGGCCAAGGCCGCTTCATCGGTGGAGTTGGCGATCAGGCCACGCCACCGCAGTTCCTCCAGGACGCTGGACACACTGGTTCCTTCCTCGTACGGGACACGTCGGAGTCGACGCGCTGCCGGACAGGCCGGATCGGCCCGCCCGAGTGCGAATCTACCCGTCCGGCACGCCGCGGATCCCGTCGGTACCCCCGACTAGACGACCTGCTCCAGGCGCCCGGACTCGACGTGGTACAGGAAGCCACCGACAGCGGCGCGACCGAGCACCAGCCGGTGGCTGCGCAGCCGGTCCACGTCGCGGACCAGGTTGCCGTGCTGGTCCGGGGAGGCACCCAACCGCATCGCCGACAGGTCCGCCCCGGTGGCCCGGCGCACCTGTTCGGCGATCTCGTGATCGTCTCCCGTCGCCATCGCGCACCGGGTGTGCGGGACCAGCATGATGCGGGTCACCTTCAGCAGATGGACCCCCAGTACGCAACCGATCAGGGCGTCCTCGGTGAGTCGCCCGCCGGGAGTCCGGATGATCTTGGCGTCCCCCACGCGCAGTCCCACCATCTCGAGCGGTTCGAGCCGGGAGTCCATGCAGGTGATCATCGCCAGTCCCGCGTGCGCAAGACCGTCGAAACCGTTCAGGACGAAGTGCGAGGCGTACTCCTGGTTACCGGCCATCAGGTCGTCGAAGGCCGCGTCGTTCTTCACCGGGACAACTCCTCGCCGGTACCGCCCGGCGGCTGCCCGGCTGCTGCCCCACGGACGGCCAGCCAGTCGGCGAAGGCGGATCGCCGATCAAGGTCGGTGTGCAGCCAGGTCGACTGCGCGGCCATCCGGTCGGACAACTCGGCCAGCTGGTCCATCACCGCCGACTCCGCCGTGCCGCCACGCTGGTCGCGACTCGCGATCGATCCGGCGACGCTCAGCACCTCCAGCACGCCCGCGTCCAGATGCGGCGAGATGTCGGCCAGGACATCCGGAGTCAGGTCGGACAACTCGATACCCGCCTGTTCGCAGTGTCGTACGCAGGCTCCGGCGATCTCGTGCGCCGCGGCGAACGGGACCCGGCGACGGACCAGCCAGTCGGCCACATCGGTGGCGAGGGAGAACCCCCGGGGTGCCAGTTCGGCCATCCGCCCGGTGTCGAAGGTCAGGGTGCTGACCATCCCGGTGACGGCAGGGAGCAGGGTGCGGAGCTGATCCACGGAGTCGAAGGCCGGTTCCTTGTCCTCCTGCAAGTCCCGGTTGTACGCCAGCGGCAGGCCCTTGCACGTGGCCAGCAGCCCGGTGAGATTGCCGATCAGTCGTCCGGACTTGCCGCGAGCCAGCTCGGCCACGTCGGGATTCTTCTTCTGCGGCATGATGCTCGAGCCGGTGGACCAGGCATCGTCGAGCGTGGCGAAGCCGAACTCGTGCGTGCACCACAAGATGACGTCCTCGCTGAGCCGGGAGAGGTCGACACCGATCTGGGCCAGCACGTAGGAGGCCTCAGCGGTCAGGTCGCGAGCCGCAGTACCGTCGATCGAGTTCGCCACACTGGAGGCGAAGCCGAGGTCGGTGGCGACCCCCTGGGGATCCAACCCCAGCGAGGAGCCGGCCAGGGCGGCGGAGCCGTACGGGCTCACCGACAGCCGGGCATCCAGGTCACGGATCCGTTCTCCGTCGCGGATGAGTGGCCAGGCGTGCGCCAGCAGGTGGTGCGACAACAGGATCGGCTGGGCGTGCTGCAAGTGCGTCCGGCCGGGCATCGGCACCCCGAGATGGGCCCGGGCCTGGTCGTGCAGGGCCACCACCAGGGCCTGGACCTCGACCAGCACCATCCGCAGGGCGTCGCGCAGGTACAACCGGATCAGGGTGGCGATCTGGTCGTTGCGGGATCGCCCCGCCCGGAGCCGACCGCCCAGTTCCGGCCCGAGGCGTTCCATCAGGCCGCGTTCGAGGGCCCCGTGGACGTCCTCGTCGGTCGGCGCCGCGGTGAAGGTGCCCGAGACCACGTCCGCCTCGAGTTCGTCCAACCCGGCCTGCATCGCGGCGAGCTCGTCGTCGGTCAGCAGGCCGACCCGGGCCAGCGCGGCGGCGTGCGCGCGCGACCCGGCCAGGTCGTAGCGGGCCAACCGCCAGTCGAACTGGGTGGACACGCTCAGCGCGAACATCGCCTCGGCCGGTCCGCCGGCGAAGCGGGCGCCCCAGAGGGTCCCGCCGCCGGCCTGCCGCGATGC
This sequence comes from Propionibacteriaceae bacterium, assembly GCA_052094425.1. GTDB lineage: Bacteria > Actinomycetota > Actinomycetes > Propionibacteriales > Propionibacteriaceae > Microlunatus. The sequence goes on along the minus strand of JBQDIN010000095.1, from coordinate 8,105 downwards.
TGCCCCGTCCAGCCCGGTGCTCGGCTGTCCCGGAGTCTTCTCCGTCATCGATCCTCCGTCTCAGGTCCTGTCGGTGCCGCTCGACACCTCACGCGCCGCGCTCGCTCATGGTGAGCAACTGGGTGGCGATCGCCGCGCCATCTCCGGCCCCGCGGCCGATCAGCAGGATGGTGTCGTCCCCGGCGATCGTACCGAGGATCCTCTCCCAGCCCACGCGGTCGATCGCCGAGGCGAAATACTGGGCGGCACCCGGTGGGGTCCGCAGCACCACCAGGTTTCCGGTTGCCTCCGCGGACACCAACACCTCACCGCACAGGCGGGCGAGACGGGACTCGAAGGAGGCGAACTCCCCCAGGTGCGGCGTCCGGTCCCCTCCTTCGGCGGGTACGGCGTACACGAGATGACCCTCGGCGCCCCTGATCCGGACCGCCCCCACCTCGACCAGGTCGCGGGACAGAGTGCCCTGGGTCACGCTGACGCCCGCTCCGGCGAGCAACTGGGCGAGTTCGGTCTGGGAACGCACCTGTTGGCGTTCGAGCAGGTCCACGATCCGCGCCTGCCGGGCGGTCTTGGTCATCGGGTTCCTGATCATGCTGCGTTGCCGTCCACCGGCGTGCTGCGTGCGTCCAGGAAGGCCAGGATCGCCTTCTGCACGTGCCGTCGGTTCTCCACCTCGTCCCACACCACCGACTGGGGGCCGTCGATCACCTCGGCCGAGATCTCCTTGCCCCGATAGGCGGGAAGGCAGTGCAGTACGACAGCTCCGGGGTCGGCGCGGGACAACAACTCGGGCGTGACGCTGTACGGGACGAAGGGCCGTTCCCGGTCCTTGCCGTCGGACTCCTGACCCATCGACACCCAGGTGTCGGTGGCCACCACGTCGGCACCGGCAACGGCCTCGGACACCTCGGCGGTGACGTGGACGGATCCGCCGGTGACCTCGGCCCGGCGCCGGGCGCGTTCGACGATCCCGGGGTCGGGCCAGAACCCGTCCGGGGCGCCGACGCGGACGTGCATGCCCGCCACCGCACCCGCGAGCAGGTACGAGTGCGCCATGTTGTTGGCACCGTCTCCGACGTAGGTGAGGGTGAGGCCGGCCAACCGATGCTTGTGCTGGCGAACGGTCTGCAGGTCGGCGAGCACCTGGCACGGGTGGTAGTCGTCGGTGAGCCCGTTCACCACCGGCACACCGGCATGGGCGGCCATCTCCTGCAGCCGATCGTGACCGGAGGTGCGCCACACGACGGCGGCGACGTGGCGACCGAGGACCCGCGCGGTGTCGGCGATCTGCTCCCCGCGTCCCAGTTGGGAGTCACCGGCGGCCATGATCAGCGCGGCCCCACCCAGCTCGGCGATGCCGACCTCGAAGGAGATCCGGGTCCGGGTGGACGACTTGTCGAAGATCACTGCCACCGACCGTGGGCCGGCGTAGGTGCGCAACTGGTAAGGGTCCGCGGCCAGGGTGTCGGCGAGGTCGAGGATCTCGAGTTGCTCCGCGGTGGTGAGGTCGTCGTCGGCGAGGAAGTGCCGGACCCCGCCCGGGGGCTTGCGTGGGAGCACGGAGTTCTCGGTCATGACGTCGGCTCCGCGGCCTCGAGCAGCCGCGGCAGGGCGGCCACCAGGGTGTCGAGCTGCCCGCCGTTGATGATCAACGGAGGGGCGATCCGGAGCACCGTCGGCCGGGGCGCGTTGATGATGAAGCCCGCCGCCAGGGCTGCGTCGACGACCGCGGGGGCGATCGGCTCGGTGAGCACGACCCCCCGCAGCAGTCCGCGACCACGTACCTCCCGGACCAGCGGGTGGTGCAGTTCCATGATCGACTCGGCGAGCCGGTCACCCTGCTCACGGGCGTTGACCAGCAGGTTGTCCCGCTCGATCACCGACAGCACGGCCAGCCCGGCCATCGCGGCGACCGGGTTGCCGCCGAAGGTGGTTCCGTGCGATCCGGGTCCGAGCAGGTCAGCCGCCGCGCCGGTGGCGATGCAGGCCCCGATCGGGAACCCGTTGCCGAGGCCCTTGGCCACGGTCACCACGTCGGCGGTGATCTGTTCGGCGGTCGAGGCCAACCAGTCACCGGTACGACCGATGCCGGTCTGCACCTCGTCGAGCCACAGCAGGGCGCCGTGTTCGCAGGTGATGTCGCGGGCGGCCCGCAGGTAGCCCTCCGGGGGCACCACGACGCCGTTCTCGCCCTGGATCGGCTCCAGCACCACTGCGGCCACCGAGTCGTCCACCGCCGCCGCCAGCGCGTCCACATCGCCGTACTCGACGAACTCCACGTCCCCAGGCAGGGGCTCGAAGGGCTCGCGGTAAGCGGGGTTGTGGGTGACGGCCAGCGCCCCCATGGTGCGGCCGTGGAAGGCACCCACCGTGGAGATGATCTTGGTCCGTCCGGTGCGTCGCGTCAGTTTGAAGGCCGCCTCGTTCGCCTCGGTCCCGGAGTTGGTGAAGAACACCCGAGCCGGGAGTTGCGTGTCGTTGGCGACGACGAAGGATGTGAGCCGTTCGGCCAGTGCCACCTGGGCCGGGGTGGAGAAGAAGTTCGACACGTGCCCCAGGGTGGACAGTTGCGAGGTGATCGCGGAGGTCACCAACGGGTGCGCATGGCCCAGCGAGTTGACCGCGAGCCCGGACAACAGGTCGAGGTACCGGTTGCCGTCGGCGTCGAAGACCGTGCAGCCCTCGCCCCGGACGAAGACCCGCTTCGGCGGACCGAAGGTGTTCATCATCACCCGTCCGTACGCCTCCAGCACGCTGGCCGATGACGACCCGCCAATGGGGACCAGTTCCTCGGTCACTGGGTACCCTCCTCGGTGTCGGTTCCATCGGAGCCCGGCCCCGTGCGGGTGACCATGGTGCCCACGCCGGCATTGGTGAACACCTCCAGCAGGACGGAGTGCGGGACCCGGCCGTCGATCACGGTGGCCCGGCTCACCTCGCCCCGGACCGCACGGAGGCAGGCCTCCATCTTCGGCACCATGCCGGCCTCCAGGGAGGGCAACAGTTCGGCGAGTGCGTCGGCACCGATCTGGGAGATGATCTCCTTGCTGTTCGGCCAGTCGGCGTAGAGGCCCTCGACGTCGGTCAGGACGACGAGTCGTTCCGCGCCCAGGGCCACCGCGAGTGCAGCGGCCGCGGTGTCGGCGTTCACGTTGTGCACCTGGCCGTCCTCGTCCGGGGCCACGGTGGCCACCACCGGGATCCGGCCGGCCTCGATCAGGTCCAGCACCGCCTCCGGGCGGACGTCGGCGACATCGCCGACGAGTCCGAGGTCCACGTCGTCGCCGTCCAGGACGAGTCCCTTCCGCTCGGCCACGAACAGTCCGCCGTCCTCACCGGAGAGCCCGACCGCCAGCGGGCCGTGGTTGTTGATCAAGCCCACCAGTTCCCGGCCGACCTTGCCGACCAGCACCATCCGGACGACGTCCATCGCCTCCGGGGTGGTGACCCGCAGACCTCCGCGGAACTCCGACTTGATCCCGAGTCGGCCGAGCATGTTCGAGATCTGCGGTCCCCCGCCGTGCACGACCACCGGCCGGACCCCGCAGCGACGCAGGAAGACGATGTCCTCGGCGAAGGCCTGCTTGAGCCGGTCGTCGATCATCGCGTTGCCGCCGTACTTGATCACGATGGTCTTGCCGCCGTAGGTCTCCAACCAGGGCAACGCCTCGATCAGGATCGACGCCTTGTCGACCTCGGTCAACTCATCCGTGCCGCTCATGTCGAGTACTCCGCGTTCTCCCGTATGTAGTCATAGGTCAGGTCGTTGGTGCAGATGGTGGCGGCGGCCGATCCCGCGTGCAGGTCGACGTCGACGCGGACCTCGCGGCCGGACAGGTCGACCAGGTCCCGGGAGTCGCCGATGGCCCCACCCCGGCAGACCTGGACGCCGTTGAAGGAGACGTCGAGTTGGTCGGGCTCGAAGGCGGCCGCCGTGGTGCCGATCGCCGCCAGCACCCGGCCCCAGTTGGCGTCCTCGCCGAACACGGCACACTTGAACAGGTTGTTCCGGGCGATCGAACGACCCACCGTGACCGCGTCCTCCTCGCTGGCCGCGTGGGTGACGTTGATCCAGATGCCGTGGTGGGCACCCTCGGCATCACGCAGCAACTGCTCGGCCAGGTCAGCGCACACGGTGGTCAGTGCGGCCGTGAACTCCGCCGGCGTGGGAGCCACCCCGGACGCGCCGCTGGCGAGCAGCAGCACGGTGTCGTTGGTGGACATGCAGCCGTCGGAGTCCACCCGGTCGAAGGTGGTCCGGCACGCCTCGGCGAGCGCGGGTTGCAGTGCGGTCGAGTCGACCTTCGCGTCGGTGGTGATCACCACGAGCATGGTGGCCAACCCGGGGGCCAGCATCCCGGCGCCCTTGGCCATCCCGCCGATGACCCAGCCGTCCCCCTCCGCGAGGGACTCCTTGGCCACCGAGTCGGTGGTCATGATCGCCCCGGCGGCCGCGGCACCGCCGTCCGGGCCGGTGGCCGCGACCAGGTCGTCCAGGGCACCGAGCACCTTGTCCATCGGCAGCCGGGTGCCGATCAGGCCGGTCGAGCAGACACCGACATCGATCGCGCCGATCTCGAGGGCCTCGGCAACCGCCTCAGCGGTGCGATGGGTGTCGGCGAACCCGTCCGGTCCGGTACACGCGTTCGCGCCGCCGGAGTTCAGCACCACGGCGCGGAGGTGCTGGTCGGCGAGCACCTGGCGCGACCAGACCACCGGGGCGGCGACCACCCGGTTGCTGGTGAACACCCCGGCAGCCCCGAACTCGGGACCGAGGTTGCGGACCAGGGCCAGGTCGGGCTTGCCGGACTCCTTGAGTCCGGCGGCGAGTCCGCCGGCGGTGAATCCCCGGGCAGCGGTGACGCTCATGGTGCGACTCCGATCGTGGTCAGTCCGGCCTGCTCGTCCAGGCCGAGAGCGAGGTTCATGCACTGGACCGCGCCGCCGCCGGTGCCCTTGGCCAGGTTGTCCAGGGCCGCGACGGCGACGATCCGGCCGGCGTCGAGGTCGACGGTGGCCTGCACGTGCACGGCATTGGATCCCAGCACGGACTGGGTCTGTGGCCAGCGCCCCTCCGCCAACACGTGCACGAACGGTTCGTCGGCGTACGCGTCGACATAGGCGGCCCGGACCGCGGCACCCGGATCAGCCGAGGCGCGTACGTCCGCGGCCAGCGGGGCAGTGCAGGTCGCCAGGATCCCGCGGGACATCGGAACCAGCACCGGAGTGAAGGAGACACTCGGGTCGGTGGCGCCGAGCACGGTGAGGTTCTGCAGCAGTTCCGGCGTGTGCCGGTGCACGCCGCCGACCCCGTACGCGGTGGCGGAGCCCATCAGTTCGGACCCGAGCAGGTGCGGCTTGAGGGCCCGTCCGGCACCGGACGGACCACTGGCGGCGACCACGACGACGTCGTGGCCCGAGGTCAGTCCGGCGGTGAGCGCGGGAAGCAGGGCCAGGGTTGCGGTCGTCGGGTAGCAGCCCGGTACGGCGATCCGGCGGGCCCCGGCAAGGGCCGCCCGCTGGCCGGGCAGTTCCGGAAGACCGTACGGCCAGGTGCCGGCATGATCGGAACCGTAGTACTTCTGCCACACGGCCGGATCGGTCAACCGGAAGTCGGCGCCGCAGTCGATCACCACGACGTCGTCGGCGAGGGCGGCGGCCACGGCCCCGGACGCCCCGTGCGGCAACGCGAGGAAGACGACGTCGTGACCAGCCAGGTGCTCCATGGTGGTCGGCAACACCTCCCGCTCCGCCAACGGAACCAGGTGCGGTTGGTGCTCACCGAGCAGGGACCCCGCACTGCTGTGCGCCGTCAGCGCGCCGATCTCCACATCCGGGCGCCCGAGCAACAGCCGGAGCACCTCACCGCCCGCATATCCCGTCGCGCCCGCCACGGCCACCCGTATCGCCATACGCATGAGTATGTCATACGGCGCATATATATGCCGAATTGGGTGTGTCGGGCCACTGCCGTCAATCTACGCGCTGGACTGCTCCGGTGGCCTCCACCGCGGCGCTGACGGCCCCGTCCCGCGCGGTCGCGGCCTCGTGATCGGTGAGGGTGCGGTCCGGAGCCCGGAACCGCAGGGCGAAGGCGAGGGACTTCTTCCCCTCCTCGACCTGCGGACCGGTGTAGACGTCGAAGAGTCGGACCGACTCGCACAGGTCCCCGGCCCCGGTGCGGAGCGCGGTCGCGACCTCGGCAGCCGGGACTGCCTCCGCGACGACCAGGGCGACATCCTCCTTGGCCACCGGGAAGGCCGACAGCGACGCGATCCGACCACGCGCCGGTGCGGCGGCGATCAGTCGATCGAGGTCGATCTCCGCCGCGCCGGCCCGCGCCGGCAGGCCGTACGCCTCGATCACCGAGGGGTGCAGCTCACCGGCGTACCCGAGCAATTCGTCCGTGCCGGCCACGGCGATCCGCGCACACCGGCCCGGATGCCACGGGGTCACCGCTTCCGCGCGCCGACTCACCTCGACACCGAGTGCCCGGGCCGCGGACTCCACGAACGCCACCGCGTGCTGCCAGCCGGCCAGCTCGCCCGGTCCGCGCCACCCCGGGGGCATCCAGTGCCCGGTCAGGACGGCGGCCAGGTGCCACGGCTGGGCCGGCAGACCGAGCTCGATCTCGGCCAGTTCGGCCGCCGAGGGGGCGCCGTCCACGCGGAGCCGCGGCGTCCGGCCGGACGTTTCGGTGGGGCGGAAGACCCGCCCGGTCTCGTACAGGGCCAGGTCCTCGAGGCCGCGGCTGGTGTTCTTGGCGACCGCCGCGAACAGCCCCGGCAGCAGGGTGCTGCGCAGCCACGGACTGGTCTCGGCCAACGGATTGGCGAGACGGACCTGGGCCCGCCGTACGTCGTCGGCGGGGAGGCCGAGTCGGTCCAGCTCCTCCGCCGCGGCGAACGGGAAGGACAGCACCTCGACGAATCCGGACTGCTGCACCGCGCCGTTCACGGCCCGACGAGCACGCTGGGCCGGGTTCAGCCCGCGGCCGGCACCCGGCGACGGGAGCACCGGCTCGATCGTGTCGTAACCGATCAGCCGGCCCACCTCCTCGACGTAGTCGTACGGGTCGGTGAGGTCTGAGCGCCAGGTCGGCGGGGTGATCCGCAACGCTGCACCGGACTCCGTCACCGTCGCCCCAACAGCCTGCAGCAGGTCGATCACCCGGTCGGTGGGCACCTCGGTGCCGAGGATGCGGGTCGGCAGATCGGCTCCGATGGTGGTCTCCGACATCGACGGCACCGTCCCCGCCACGGTCTCGTCCGCCGAGATCGTGCCGCCGGCGAGCTCCACCAGCAGGTCGGCCGCCCGGTGCGCGGCGGCGTAGGCGGCACCGGGGTCGGCGCCGCGTTCGAAACGGCGGGAGGCCTCCGAGGACAACTTGTGCCGGCGTGAGGTCCGGGCGATGGTCATCGCGTCGAAATGGGCGGCCTCGATGACGACGGCTGCGGTGTCGTCGCGCAGTTCGGTCGACTCGCCGCCCATCACCCCGGCCAAGCCGATCGGGCCGGACTCGTCCGTGATCAACAGGTCGTCCGGGTGCAGTTCCCGATCGACGTCGTCGAGGGTGGTCAGTCGCTCCCCCGGCTGCGCGGTCCGTACCACGATCGGTCCGGCGAGCCGGTCGGCGTCGTAGGCGTGCAGGGGCTGCCCGGTCTCGAGCATCACGTAGTTGGTGATGTCGAAGGCGAGCGAGATCGGCCGCATCCCGGCCAACTGGACCCGCCGCTGCAGCCAGCGCGGACTGGGGCGCTGCGGGTCGACGCCGGTCACGGTCACGGCCACGAACAGTGGACACGCCTCGCTCTCGGTGCGCACCGGGTGGCCGGCCTCGATCGACGGCGGGGCAGGGCGATCCACCGGATCGGTGAACGGCACGCCGGTGGCCTGGGCGGCCTCGCGGGCGATCCCCCGGACCGACCAGCAGTACCCCCGGTCGGGGGTGACCGCGATGTCGAGCACGTCCTCGCGCAGGTGCAGCGCCGCGTACGCCGATTGGCCGGGCTGCAGCGGCTGCCCGCCGTCGTCGGTCTCGTCGAGGACCAGGATCCCGTCTCCGTCCTCGCCGAGCCCGAGCTCGGTGGTGGAGCAGATCATCC
>JBQDIN010000094.1:0-12601 GCA_052094425.1 Propionibacteriaceae bacterium | reverse complement strand
GCACCCTGGTCGTGCTGTCCGCCCTCTTCGCCCTCGGGACCCTGGCATGGGACAACCCGATGCCCTTCGGGACCGCGGGGTTCTGGCTGATCGCGGAACTGCGGGCCACCAACCTGGTGGTGATCATGATCGTCGTCGTCTGCCAGGCGGTGGCAACGGTCTCCTTCCAGACGGTCACCACCAACCGCATCATCACCCCCTCGATCATGGGCTTCGAGTCCCTGTACGTGGCGATCCAGACCTCCTCGGTCTACTTCCTGGGCATGGCCGGCGTGATCGCCCTGCAGGGCCTTCCCCAGTTCGTGCTGCAGATCGCCGTGATGGTCTGCTTCTCCCTGCTGCTCTACGGGTGGCTGCTGTCGGGGAAGTACGGCAACCTGCAGGTGATGCTCCTGGTCGGCATCGTGCTCGGCGGCGGCCTGCGATCGGTCGCCACCTTCATGCAGCGTCTGCTCTCCCCCAGTGAGTTCGACGTCCTCACCGCCCGGCTGCTCGGATCGGTGTCGAACGCGGACACGCAGTACCTGCCGGTGGCGATCCCGTTGTGTGTGGCCGCGACCGTCGGACTTCTGCTGCGGTCCCGCCGGCTGAACGTGATGTCCCTCGGACCGGACGTGGCCGCCAACCTCGGGCTGCGCCACCGGCGCGAGGTGATGACCACCCTGTTCCTGGTGTCGGTGTTGATGGCGGTGACGACCTCACTGGTGGGGCCGCTGACCTTCCTCGGCTTCCTGGTGGCCATGCTCGCCTACCAGTTCGCCGACACCCACGACCACCGCTACGTCTTCCCGGTGGCCGTCCTGAACGGATTCGTCATCCTGTGCGGCGCCTACTTCATCCTCAAGCACGTCTTCTACGCCGAAGGTGCCGTGTCCATCATCATCGAGGTCGTCGGCGGCGCGGCGTTCCTCATCGTCATCCTGCGGAAGGGCCGCCTGTGATCGACTTGCGCAACGTCGTCAAGACCTACAGCAGCGAGGTGGCGATCGGCCCGGTGGACTTGAAGATCCCGGCCGGTGGGGTCACCGCGCTGGTGGGTCCGAACGGTGCCGGGAAGTCCACCATGCTGACCATGATCGGTCGGCTGCTGGGGCTGGACGAGGGGGCGATCGAGGTCGCCGGGTACGACGTGTCGAGCACCCGGTCGAAGGACCTGGCCAAGATCGTCTCGATCCTGCGGCAGGAGAACCACTTCGTCACCCGACTGACCGTCCGCCAGCTGGTCGCCTTCGGTCGCTTCCCGCACTCCAAGGGCCGGCTCACCCCGCAGGACGAGGGGATCATCAACCGCTCGATCGAGTCCCTCGATCTCGCCGATCTGGAGCACCGCTACCTGGACCAGCTGTCCGGCGGGCAGCGCCAGCGCGCGTACGTGGCGATGGTGCTGTGCCAAGACACCGACTACGTGCTGCTGGACGAGCCGTTGAACAACCTGGACATGCGGCATTCCGTGCACATGATGAAGCACTTGCGCAAGGCGGCTGACGAGCTCGGCCTCACGGTGGTGATCGTGTTGCACGACATCAACTTCGCCGGCCACTACGCCGACCACATCTGTGCCATGAAGGAGGGCCGGGTGGTGGAGTTCGGGAGCCCGGAGGAGATCATGGTGGACGAGGTGCTGACCCGGCTGTTCGACACCCGGGTGACGTGCATCGACGGTCCGAACGGACGATTGGCCGTCTACTACTGAGCCGGGACCGGATGCAGCCGCTGTCTCCGTACAGTGGGCCACACCGCCTTGGCCGACCGCCAACCACTTCGCCCGGAGTTGACCTGATGAAGATCCGCACCATCCGACTGCAGCCCACCGATCCCGCCGCACGGGGACGTGCGTACGGGGAGGCGGCCCGAGCCGAGATCCAGTTGGCGATCACGCTCTACCGCGCTCACTTCGTCGAACTCGGCCTGGACGAGGCGACCCTGGTCGATGCGGGGACGACGGCGGTGGACGCGCTGCGGAGCTGGCGTCGGGCGGCGGCCGCGGAACTCGTCGCGGTCGCGGGTGCGGCACAGGTGCTGGTCGCTGATCTCGGCGTGCTCACCGCCCGCACCGAGGTCCTCGCGCTGACCAGCACGACCCCGGACGAATGCTCCGCCGTGGCTGCGGCGCCCGCCCACGGCCCGGCCTGGTCGCTGCAGACCTGGGACTGGATTCCGCGGCTTGCCCCGACCGGACTGCTGGTCGAGTTCCCCGGCGTCGACCGGACCGTCCGCACCTTCACCGAACCGGGGATGCCCGCCAAGATCGGTGTGAACACCGACGGGCTGGGGTTGCAGTTCAACATCCTGCACCACACGGCGGACGGCAACGGGGTCGGCGTCGGGGTGCACAGCATCGCCCGGGCCGTCCTCGAGGAGGCCGGCACTCTCGCCGAAGCCCACCAGATCGCGGCTTCGGCCCCGGTGACGGCATCGAGTGTGTTCACGATCGTCTCTGTGGCCGGCGACCAGGAAGCCGAGGTGGGCTGCCTGGAGATCACTCCGGCCGGGGTGGAGCTGCTGCCCGGAACCGACGGCTTCATCGCGCACGCGAACCATCTGATCGCCGAACCACTGCTGGACGGGGAACGGTCCCCGTCGACGACGACGACCGCACGCCTCGAGCACCTCCGGCGTCAACGGCCCGCGCTCACTACCGCCGCCACGTTCGTCGATCGCGCCGCGGCGGCGTGCGGCGGCCTCGGGCAGGATGCGCCGATCTGCATCACCGCTGATCCGTCCGCCCCGCCCGCGGAGCAGTCCGCCACCCTGCTGACCATCGGAACCGATCCGGTGACCGCGACCCTGGACTGGTCGGTCGGCGTGCCAGCCAGCGCGACGGCTGACACCGTGGGTCACTTCTCGACCACGCAGCCATGACGCGGGCGTGCCCTTCGAAAGTGTGCTCTTGAAGTGGTCCGGGATCAGGGGTGGAAGCCGCGCAGCTTGGTCGGTGTGACGACGATGGCGGCCGAGTAGTCGGCGGCCATCGCCTCGGCCTCGGCAAAGCCGATGCTGCGGATCCCCTCGGCGTACTTCTCCGCGTAGGCGGGCACCGAGTGGACTCCCGGGTGCTCCGGGTCGTGCTCCGCGGTGCCGTCGATGCTGACCACGTCACCCCCGCCCCTGGTGTCGTCGAGGGTCACGGCCACCCGCGGGTTCGCGGCGATGTTGCGGAGCTTGGCCTGGCCCGGCTTGCTGAAGATCAGGATCTGCCCACCCGTCCAGACGTACCAGACCGGGACGTTGACGGGCTGGCCGTCCGGGCGCACTGTGGTGAGCCAGGCGATCGTGTTCTCCCGCAGGCGTTCCTCGACGTGCTGGTCGGGCTGGATGTCACTCGTCACGATGGTGCGTCCTCTCGTCGGTCCGGGCTCTCACCTTGGCCAACCTCCACCGTCGCGGCGGTATTCCGCCCGGCCCCTCGCGACTCATCGAGCCGCGGTGGGGCCACCGTCGAGAACAGTGCCCGCGGGTGCTGTCGGCCGTTGAGCCACTTCCCGATCCAGGTGCTGCGGACCAGGAGGTCGTAGCTGAGCAGCAGGATCGCCGCGGTGATCGCGCAGGTGAGGATGAGCTTGACCATGATCGGCCAGTCGAGGTCGGCGAACAGGATGCCCAGGCCGAGCACGATCGGCAGGTGCATCAGATAGCTCCAGTAGGAGGCGTCAGCCAAGTAGCGCACCACCCGGCTCTCCCGACTCAGGAAGCGCAGGCAGAGTCCGATCAGCGCGAACGTCCAGGCCCATCCGGCGAGGGCCATCACGCCACCGTGCACCGCCGGCGGGACCGGGATGTCGAAGAGCAGCCAGCCCGCCACGGTGAGCAGCACGGCCGCTGCCAATTGGACCGGCCACTGCGCGGTGATGCGTTGCAGGGATCCGGGGAGTGCATGCAGGAACCACCCGGCCAGGAAGGCGCTGAGATAGGCAAACAGTGGAGCGGGCTCAGGCAGGATGGTGAGCGGCTCCGTGATGCCTGCCTGCACATCCCCCTGCAGCAGCAGGCCGATCAGGTACGGCACCGCGAGTACGACCACGCCGACCGGGGAGGAGAGCACACGCCCAACCCCCTGCGCGGTCCGGCCAGCCTGATCACGGCCCAGCAACCGAAGCCCCACGGCACGGAGGATCACCGTGATCAACACGCACTGCAGCAGCACGACCAGGAACCACAGGTGTCCCGGAGAGAAGGCCAGGAACACGTCCGGAATCCAGGCCGGTGCCGACCGCGGGTCCTCCGGCAGCGCTGCCCCCCGGAGGGCGACGTTGACCACCATCAGCAGCCCGAGTGGCAGCACGGCCAAGGGATAGAAGGCGATCACCGGCAGGCCGATCCGAAAGGCCCGGTCCTTCACATAGGCGCCGACTCCGCGCCGATGCAACACCATTCGGCCGAAGTAGCCGGCCAGCAGCATGAACAACACCATCCGGAACAGGTGGATCCCGTAGACGCCGGCCAGGGCGGCGAAGTTCGACTTCGAGTCGACCACCAGCCATCCGCCCCCCGGCAGGAAGGGCATCAGGGCGTGCAGCAGGATCCCCAGGCCGAGGGCGCCTGAGCGCAACGTGTCGAGTCCGTGCAGGCGACTGCCTCGTCCGGCGTCCATGGGCGCGGTGGGAGCGGTGGTGGTCATGGCGGCGACGCTACGGAGGAGGAGTCGCGGACGCATCAGTGTTTCTGACCACACGCCCCCGAGCGGTTCCCCGAGACCACTCAGGGGCAGCGCAGGAAAGGTCGATGGTCAACGGGCCAGCTCAGCCGCGTGTTCGTCGAACCGCCCCAACAGCTCGGTGATCACCATTCCCAGGGCGACCGGATCCTCGACATGGGCGAGGTGACCGTGCCCCGGCAGCACCGTGGTCCGGGCCCGCGGCAGCTGATCGGCCGCGCGGTCGAAGGCCGGCCCGTACGGCTCCACGCCGATGCTGTGTTCGCCGATGATCAACTCGGCGGCGATCCCGGCCCACCGCGGGTTCGGTTCGAAGTCGTTCGCCGCGGTGAGTTCATCGGCCAACGGTTCCGCGAGCCGGCAGAGGTCGGCCCACACCGGCGAGGCCCGCAACGCCTCGACCCGCTCCAGCGGGACGCGCGAGATCTCCCGGTTGATGATCTCCACCCGACGCTCCGGATCGGCCGCCCGCAGGGCCGGCAGCGCCTCCCGGCCGAAGGGTGGCAACCCGGGCTCGTACCCGACGACGCCCAGCACCCGCGCGTCCCGGGCGGCCACTTCCAGCACGATCGTCGCGCCGTAACTCCACCCGACGAGGGTCACCGGGACACCGAGGTGGTCCAGCCAGGCCCACAGGTCGGCCACCTCGGTCTCGGTCGAGTACCCCGCCCCCAGCGGGCCGCTCCCCGACCGTCCGCGCCGGTCCACGACGAGTACCGGCTCCGGCCGCTCGACCGCGGCCACCACCGGCACGAAGGAGGCCGCGTCGGCCATCACTCCCGGTACCACGACGATCGGGGCCCCCGCCCCCGGCCGCCAGAGACCGTGCAGGTCCACTCCATCGCGCTCGATCGATCGAGATTCCATCCGGCTGCTCCTTCGGTGCAGTTCTGTAGTGAACACTCCGCATATCACCCTAGGAACAATTCTGGAGTGGTTCAACTAGAATTCGGCGGATGACCACACGAGGACGACCCCGTGGCTTCGACCGGGAAGGGGCTCTGGCGGCGGCGACCCGGCTGTTCTGGGCCCGCGGCTACGATGGCACCTCGCTGGCCGAGCTCACGGCCGCGATGGCCATCTCTCCGTCCAGCTTCTACGCAGCCTTCGGAGACAAGAAGACCCTCTTCGCCGAGGCCATCCAGGGCTACATGCAGCGCTACACGGCCATCTACATCGAGGCGACCGAGTGCCCGACCGCGCGGGAGGCCGTCGAGCGGGTGCTACGCGATTCCGCGGACGAGTTCACCGATCCACACCGGCCGATGAGTTGCCTGGTGGTCAGTGCCGCGATCCAGGGCGGCACCGACACCATCGACGTCCGGCGCACCCTCGAAGATCATCAACGGGCCCTGGCCCGCATCCTCACCGAACGTTTCGAGGTGGATCGGACCGCCGGGCGGCTACCGTCCCGGACGGACACCTCGCTGTTGACCGACTGGGTCCGGACCGTGTGGGAGGGACTGTCCAACCAGTCCAACGCCGGCGTCGGACGCGCGCGGCTGCACGAGATCATCACCGTGACCCTGCGCGCCTGGCCTGTTCCCTGAGAAAGCGCTTCCACCTGAACAGGGCAGCGAGATCACGACGGAAAGATCAACTCCGGCATGGCATCCTCATCCACGTTGGAACCACACAGGATCGTCGCGACCGTCAAACCGGCGAACCGATCCGGTTGCGCGAGGATCGCGGCGAGCCCGGCAGCCCCGGCCGGTTCGGCGATCAGCCCAAGATGGCGGTAGAGCAGACGCATCGCCTGGATGATGTGTTCGTCGCCCACCTCGATGATGTCGTCCACAGTGTCCCGCATGATCTCCAGCGCGTACGGTACGGGAACCCTGATGGCGATGCCGTCCGCGATGGTGTCCACCGAGGGAGTTCCCACCACTTCGCCGCGCTGCCACGATCGGGCCATCGCCGGGGCACCACTCGAGGATGCGGCAACGATCTGTGTCGCCGGGCGGGCATCGCGCAGCCAGGTGCCGAGGCCACACACCAGTGCACCGTTGCCCAGCGGCGCGACGACCGCGTCGATGTCGTCGTCCACCTGCTGGTCGAGCTCGAGGGCGATGCTCCCCGCACCCTCGACGATCCGCGGATCTCCGCCGTCGACGACGAGTTCGCAGGCGTTGCGCGCGGACCAGTCGAGGGCTGCTGCCATGGCCTCGTCGAAGTCGTTTCCGTGTTGGACGACACGCGCCCCCAACCGGCGCATCGCGGTGACCTTCGCCGGATTCGCGGTGCTGGCGGCGAAGATGATCGCCTCGCGATGCTGCAACTTGGCCGCGTAGGCGATTCCCTGGCCGAAGTTTCCGGCGGACGCGGTCACCACGGGAGTCTGCTGCCCGGCGTTGAGCATGTACCAGTGGGTGCCCCGGCCCTTGAAGGAACGAATCGGATTGACGGTCTCGACCTTCACCAGGAGTCGGCAACCGAGTTCCTCGTCCAGGGAGGGACGCCGCACGGTCGGAGTCTGCGTGACCGCCGGGTCGATGCGGCGCGCCGCACGCCGGATCTGCTCCAGCTCAGGACGGGGGCGACCACTGCCATCGATCATGACGGTGAGCCTACGTGACCAGAGCCGGCAGCGGCCGGCATTGCCCCGCCGATCACCGGTTCATCGGTTCAGCCCGACCGCCGACGCAGTTCCTCGTTGATCGCCGGGACGATCTCGTGCAGGTCGCCGATGATCGCGTAGTCGGCCCGGGTCACCATCGGGGCATCCGGGTCGGTGTTCACGGCGATGATCGTCTTGGCGTCCTGGCAGCCCGCCCAGTGCTGGATCGCGCCGCTGATGCCGCAGGCGAGGTAGACGTCCGGGGTGATCCGGCTGCCGGTCTGTCCGACCTGCTCGTGGTGCGGCCGCCAGCCGAGGCTGGTCACCACCCGGGAGACGCCGAGCGCGCCCTTGAGCAGGTCGACGAGTTCCAGCAGGTCGCCGAACCCGTCGGCGGAGCCGGCTCCGCGGCCTGCTCCGACCACCACCCGGGCTCCGGTGAGGGCCGAGGTGTCGTCCCCCTCGGACTGCTCGACCCGGACCACGCGGCCGCGTAGGTCGGCTTCGGTCACCTCGGGTTTGAAGGTGATGACCTCGGGGTCGGTCGGGACGGCGGCCGGTCCGGGTTCGACTGCGTGGCCGGCGATCGAGAGGACGGCCACGGCGTCGTCGAGGATCATCTCCTCGTACGCTGCCCCACCGAGGACCTGCCGGGACACGGTCAATGGGTCGGTGCTGTCCACCGTCACCACGTTCGCCGCCATGGCCACCCCGAGGCGGGTTGCGACATGGGCCAGGATCTCGTTGCCGCGTGGCGTTCCGGAGGCGATGATCACGCCCTCGGCGGGCACCGCCTGTACCACTGCGGCAGCCCAGGCTGCGGCTGCATAGGAGTCGAGGGCGGCGGTGTCGGCGTGCCGCACCCGGGCCACCCCGTGGACTCCGAGGTCGGCGAGCACGGCGTCTCGTTGATCACCGAGCGGGCCCACCAGGATCGCCTCCGGAGCCGATCCGCCACTGCGTTCGGCCAGTTCCCGGGCAACGCTGAGCGCCTCCTGGGAGGTCAGTGCCACACCGTCGGCATCGGTCTCCACCCAGACCATGATCATCGCGGAATCACCCCCAGCTCACCCAGTACGTCGACCAGCGCCGGAGCGGCCTCCGGGCCCTCGCCGAGTACGCGCACCGCGCTCGGCTGCTCGGGCGGCAGCTTGAGCCGCACCCGGCGGTTGCCGACCGGCTCCCGGGTGGGAACGACCGTCTCGATCGGTGCCCGCTTGGCCTTCATCCGCCCTGGGATGGACGGATAGCTCGGCTCGATCCCACCCTCCTGGACGGCGATCACCGCCGGCAGGTCGAGCTCGAACACCTCGGTTCCGTCCGGCCCCGGCCCGCTGGCCCGGACCGTACGCTCGCCGACGGTGAAGTCCTGGATCCCTGTCAGAATGGGGAGATCGAGGACATGGGCCAGTCGGATGCCGACCTGGAAGTCCCCGGTGTCGGCGGCATCGGTGCCGAGCAGCACGAGATCGTAGGACGCCCCGCTCGCCGCACGTTCGGTGATCACGTCCGCGATCGCGGCGGCGACATCGACGGGACCGTGCACGGAGGCGTCGGTCTCGATCAGGGTGGCGTCCGCGCAACCGACCGCCAGGGCGTTGCGGAGTTGCTCCACCGCGTCCTGGGCGCCGAGCGTGAGCACACTCGCCGCGCCGTCGGTCTCCTTCGCCGTCCGGACCGCCAGGGCCACCGCACACTCCTCGTGCGGGCTGACGGTGTGGCCCAGGCCGCTCGCATCCACGTCGCGCCCGTCCGCGGTCAGCGTGATCGAGCCAGCAGTGTCGGGCACTCGCTTGATGCAGACCAACAGGTTGGTCATCGGGTCACCTCCGAATCCGCTCGTTCTCCGGGTCGAACAACGGCGTCGCGTCATTCGCGGCCACCGTGACCGGGTACCGCTCCCCCAGGTAGTCGACGGTGAGCCGCTCGCCGACCACGACGCGGTCGGGCGGCAGGTAGGCCATCAGCACGTGCGCGCCGAGCGAGGGCGCCGAGGCGGCCGTGGTCACGTACGCCCGGTGCCCGTTGCCGTCGACGAGGGGGTCTCCCTCCGGCCCGAGGATCGGTTCCCCACCGAGCATGTAGCGCCGGGTGCCGTCGCTGGAGGTGTGGTCGTCCACGGTGAGTGAGCACAGCACGGCGGCCGGGTCACTCGCCCGTTGCGCCAGGTAGGTCTCCCGGCCGATGAAGTCGGCATCCTTCACCCGGGGCCGCATCATCCCGGCCTCGGCCAGGGTGCGCTCAGTGTCCAACTCGGCCCCGTGGGCGCGATACCCCTTCTCGATCCGCCCGGTGGCGGCATAGACGCCAATGCCGACCGGTACCAGCCCCGCCGGCTGGCCGGCCTCGTGCAGCATCTCCCACAGTTTCGCACCGGACTCGATCGGCAGGTGCAGTTCCCAGCCGAGTTCGCCGACGTAGGAGATGCGCGAGGCGAGTACCGCCAACGATCCGACCTCGATCGTGCGACAGCGCCCGAAGCCGAACCCTGCGTGGCTGATGTCGGCGTCGGTGAGTCGGCCGAGGATGTCGCGGGCGTGGGGGCCCCAGAGGCCGATGGTGGTGAAGGCGGAGGTCCGGTCGACCACCTGCGCCCGTGCGGTCACGTGATCACGGAACCACTTCAGGTCGACCATCCCCGGGGCGCCGCCGGTCACCACCCGGAAGTGATCATCGCCGAGCCGCATGATGGTGAGGTCCGAACGGATCCCACCGCGCTCGTCGAGTACCGGGGTGTAGATGACCCGCCCCACCGCGACGTCGGACTGGGCCACCACGATGTGCTGCACGGATTCCAGCGCCCCCGGGCCGACCACGTCGAAGATCGCGAAGGCGGACAGGTCGACCAGGCCGGCCCGCTCCCGCATCGCCAGGTGCTCTGCGTTGATGATCGGCGACCACCAGCGGGAATCCCACTCGGCCTCCCGGGCCAGCACCGCGTCCCCGTAGTCGGCCAGCAGTCCGGCATTCGACGCGTACCACTGCGGTCGCTCCCAGCCCACCGCCTCGAAGAACATCGCGCCGAGCTCCTGCTGCTGGGCATACATCGGGGCCCGGCGAACGCCGCGGTCGCTCGTCCACTGCTCGGCCGGGTGCACGATCCCGTAGGTCTTGTTGAAGCCCTCCGCCGTACGGGCAGTGACGTGTTCGCGAGTGCGCTGGTGCGGGTAGAAGCGGGCGATGTCGGTGCCATGGGCGTCGAACTCGGGGTTGCCGTCAGTCATCCACTCGGCCAGCAGTCGTCCGACCCCGGGGCCCTCCTTGACCCAGACGGCCGCCGCGGACCAGAGGCCACGAACCTCGGGACTCTCGCCGAGGATCGGTGCGCCATCCGGGGTCAGCGACAGCAATCCGTTGATGGCATAGCGGATCTCGACTCGCTCGTCACCGAGGACCTCGGGCATCAGTTCGAGGGCCTGCTCCAGTTGGGGGTCGAAGTCCTCGGCGGTGAACGGAAGCTCGGTCGGCGACAACTTGGACTGTTCGATGGACGGGATCGTCTCGGCGGCATGCAGGATCGGCCGGTGGGCGTACGAGCCGATCTCGAGGTCGCTGCCGTGCTGGCGTTCGTAGCAGAGCGTGTCCATGTCCCGGATGATCGGGAAGGTGATCTCGCCCGTGGTGCCCGCGAGTTGCGGCACCGGGCCGACACTGATCATCTGGTGCACCGCCGGAGTCAACGGGATCGATGCGCCGGCCATCGCGGCGAGCTTGGGGCTCCAGACGCCGGCGGCGATCACCACCTGGTCGGTCTCAATGTCCCCACCAGTGGTCCGCACCCGGCTGATCGCCCCACCGGCGGTGTCGATCCCGGTCACCTCGACGGTGGACACCACCTGCAGGGCATTGAGTTCCTGGGCCTGCTCACGCATCAGGGTGCCGGCCCGGACGGAGTCGACCACCCCGACGCCGGGCGTCCAGAATGCACCGACGAGCACCGACGGATCGACGTAGGGCACCCGGGCGGCGACCTCCTCCGGCCCGACGAGTTCGGACTCGATGCCCCAGGCCAGCGCCGAGGACATCCGGCGCCGCAGTTCCTGCATCCGCTCCTCCGTGCGCGCCACCTCGAAGCCGCCGGACTGGGTGAACACGCCGAGCTCGACGTACTGGCGCACGCTGTCCAGGGTCAGGTCGGTGATCTCACGGGAGTGGTCGACCGGGTAGATGAAGTTCGACGCGTGCCCGGTCGAGCCACCCGGATTGGGCAGCGGCCCTTTGTCGATCTGGACGATGTCGCGCCAGCCCAGTCGGGCCAGGTGGTGCACCAGGCTGTTGCCGACGATGCCCGCGCCGATGACGACGACCCGCGCGGTGGCTGGAACGGTGGCCATTACGACCTCTTCCGACGACTGTGTCTCTCATGCCGCAACACGTCGCGTGATGCGAGACATGCTCTTGTCGGAATGGTCGCCCGCCCACAGGGGGTGTGTCAAGGATTTCCGCAGTCGGACCAGCGATCAGCTCACGAGCGCGTCAGCCGCGAGGGCCAAACCGGCCACGTCGGCCACCCGCGCCCGCATCCGATCGGCGTCGGCCGAGGCCACCCCCGCGAGGTTGGCCCGGACATTGCCCGCTGCCACCACGGCCGCACTCCGCGCGGCCAACACCCCGGCGAACAGGTCCGGACGGACCCGGCGGGTGACGTCGGCGAGCAGTGTCTCCGCAACCTCGATGGCGGCCTGCGCCACGTCGTACACCTCGGCCTGCGGTGCACAGGCCGCGACCAGGGCGGCCGGTCGATCCGCGCGGTCGGCGGTCAGCACCGCCGCGTACGCCAGCTGGTCCTCGGTGAGCAACGCGATGGCGCGACACCGGTGCCGGTCCAGGTCGTCGGCCAGCGACTCGTCACCGGCGAACCGGGCGACCATCGCGAGCAGGGCGGCCCCCTGCGCGGCCTGCAGGGCGGCGGACGCACCACCGGCCGGCGCCGGTGTCCGCGCAGCCAGCCCGGCCAGAAAGCTCGAGATCGACTCTTCCATTTCCCCTCCTTGTGGGGCTAACTTTGCCGGACGTACGAGGGAGGGTCCATGCTCACCGACATCGAGATCGCCAACAACGCGAAACTGAAGCACATCTCCGAGGTGGCACTCGATGCCCTGGGGATCTCCGAGGAACACCTGGTTCCGTACGGCCGCCACAAGGCCAAGGTGGAGCTGGGTTTCCTGTCCAGTCTCGCCGATCGACCGCCGGGCAAGTTGATCTTGATGACGGCGATCTCTCCCACCCCGGCCGGCGAGGGCAAGACCACGACCACGGTCGGCCTCACCGACGCCCTGCACGGGATGGGCCGCCGAGCCATCGCCTGCCTGCGCGAGCCGTCGATGGGGCCGGTCTTCGGGATGAAGGGCGGCGCGGCCGGCGGCGGGTACGCCCAGGTGGTGCCGATG
>JBQDIN010000093.1:9680-12792 GCA_052094425.1 Propionibacteriaceae bacterium | reverse complement strand
ATCATCGGTCTGGACGAAGCCGCGGTCCATCTCGACGCCGGCCTCGGCGTAGCCGAGCCCGGCGGTGGCGGCGCCGCGGCCGACGGCCACGAGCAGGACGTCGGCGGTCAGGGTCTTCTCGCCCACGCGGACCTCGACGCCGGAGTCGGTGACCTCACAGGACTCCACCGGCTTCCCGGTGAGGGCGGTGATGCCGCGCTTGCGGAAGGCTCGGGCCAGGGCCTTGGAACTCTCCGCATCCTCCACCGGTACCAGCCGGTCGAGGGCCTCGACGACGGTCACCTCGACGCCGAAGGAGCGCCAGGCGGAGGCGAACTCGACGCCGATCACGCCGCCACCGAGCACGATCGCGGACTCGGGCAGGGCATCCAGGGTGAGGGCGTGGTCGGAGGTGATGATCCGCGTCCCGTCGACCTCCACTCCCGGCAGGGTGCGCCCGTACGAGCCGGAGGCCAGCACCACGTTCGGCGCCTCGAGCCGCTGGTCGCCGACCTCGACGGCCACGCCGGCCTCGGTGCGGACCAGCCGTCCGGTGCCCTCGACGACGGTGATGTCGCGGGCCTTGACCAGGCCGGTCAAGCCCTTGTACAGGCGTGACACGACGCCGTCGGAATAGGCGCGGACACCGGCCGCGTCGATCCGTTCCACGGTGGCGTGCACCCCGAACTTGGCGCCCTCGCGGGCCCCGTCGGCGATCTCGGCGGCGTGCAGGATCGCCTTCGTCGGGATGCAGCCGCGGTGCAGGCAGGTCCCACCGACCTTGTCCTTCTCCACCAGGGCGACCGACAGTCCGAGCTGGGCGGCACGCAGGGCGCAGGCGTAGCCGCCGCTCCCCGCGCCCAAGATCACGAGGTCGTAGGAAGTCGTCATGCGGGGCATCCTTTCAGGTCCGGTCATAATGGGGGAATGGGTTGGTTGAAGCAGCGGGCCGCGCGCCTGCGCCGTGGTGCCAAGGTCGCGTCCGAGAAGCGTACGGTCGACGATGCCGTCACCCGACACTTGTCGGAGTTCTCGACCAGCCGTCGCGGCGTCGAGGCGTACGTCGAGCCGCAGACCAACGTCACCAACGTGACCTTGCTCCTGGTCGCCTACGACGGCGAGTGGACCCGCCGCGAGGTGCCGTCGGCCGACTGGGCGAACTCCTTCGCCGAGAGCCTCGGGCTGCCCCGCTACGACGCCGGCGTGGTCGGCTACCCCCAGCGGATGCGGGACTTCAACACCCGCAAGCGCCGGGGGAGTTGACCGGCCGCCGGGCGATCCGCGGTGGGCCCTCGGCTCAGCCGGCGAGGTCGCTCGCGAGTTGGACCACGGTCCGGACGCCGACACCGGTACCGCCCGGGCCGACATAACCGTACGGGGCGCCGTCGTGGAAGCCCGGACCCGCGATGTCGAGGTGGGCCCACGGGGTGTCGCCGACGAACTCGCGCAGGAACGCGGCCGCGATCATCGCGCCGCCCATCCGACCGCTGCCGGTCGACTTCAGGTCGGCGACCTTGGACTCGAGCTGGCTGGCGAAGTCCTCCGGGATCGGCAACTGCCAGAAGTCCTCACCCGCCGTCTCGGCTGCGTCCAGGACCGCGTCCGCGGTGGCCTCGTCGTTGCTCATCACGCCACCGGTGCGATCCCCGAGGGCGACCACGCAGGCGCCGGTCAGGGTCGCCACGTCGACGACCAGGTCGGGGGCGTCCTCGCCGGCACGGGCGAGTGCGTCGGCCATCACCAGCCGACCCTCGGCATCGCAGTTGCCGTTCTCCACCGTCTTGCCGCCGTACATGGTCAGTACGTCGGAGGGCCGGTACGCGGTGTCGGAGGGCAGGTTCTCGGCGAGCGCGGCATAGCAGGTGACCTTGATCTTGAGGCCGAGGTCGGCGATCGCGCGGGTGGCGGCGAGGACTGCTGCGGCGCCGGCCATGTCGCACTTCATCGTCAGCATGCTGGCCCCGGGCTTGATGTTCAGGCCGCCCGAATCGAAGGTGATCCCCTTGCCGACCAGGGCCAGGTGGGTCTTGGCCCCCCGCGGGGCGTAGGTCAGGCGGACCAGGCGGGGCGGTCGCGAGGAGCCGCCGCCGACGGCCAGCAGGCCGCCGTACGCGCCCTTGGCGAGTGCCTTCTCGTCCAGCACCTCGACCTGGATCCGGGTGTCCTTGGCGAGCGCGCGGGCCTCCTCGGCGAAGGTCTCCGGGTAGAGCAGGTTGGGCGGTACGTTCACCCATTCGCGGGCGGTGGCCACGGCGTGGGCGATCGTCCGCGCCTGCTGGGCGGCATCGGTGGCTGCGCCCTTGCGCCCGGAGTTGCCGGCGAGCAGGGTGATGCTGTCCACGGCCGGATCAGCCGCGGCCGCGGAACTGATCGGTCGGTACGTGTAGGTGCCGAGCAGTGCGCCCTCGGCGACTGCGCGGATCAGCTCCGGCTCGTCCGTGGCCAGCGAGACCGCCACGTGCCGTCCGCCCGAGCCGGCACCGGCGGCGGCGCGCACGCCCGCCCCGGCCGCTTTGCGCAGCCGCTCCGGGGTCACGGCGTCCGAGCCCAACCCGACGACCACGAGCAACGGACCACCCGCACCGGGGAGGACCTGGGTGCTGCCGTGGGTGGATTTCGCGCCGAGGTCGGTGGCCGACTCGAGCAGGTTGCCGAGTTTCTTGCCGAGCGTCTTCTCGACGCTGTCCGGCACGCCGACCAGCTCGGTCTCCGCTGCGGTCCCGCGCAGTCCGACGACCAGCACGTCGACATCCTTGGGCAGCGTCCGGGCGAGGGTCAGAGTGGGCAGTTGTTCTGCGGGCACGGAGGTTCTCCATTCTGGTTGCGGTGCCCACAGGGTAGGGCATGACCCCGTCCGGCGTCTGGACTGCTGCGATAGGTTCCGGGCAGGGGCCGGACGCGGTCCCACTGCCGACATCGCTGAGGGAGAGATCATGGGTACGACCGAGGAGCTCCGGCAGTCGCCGTTGCACAGCAGGCATGTCGACGCCGGCGCCAAGTTCGCGGAGTTCGGTGGCTGGTCGATGCCGCTGGAGTACGCCGGCGCGGGGGTCCTGGCCGAGCACCGCGCCGTCCGGGAGGCGGTCGGGATCTTCGACGTCAGCCACCTCGGCAATGCGCTGGTCGCCGGACC
>JBQDIN010000093.1:8506-9580 GCA_052094425.1 Propionibacteriaceae bacterium | reverse complement strand
CCGAGTCCGACGAGGTGCTGACCGCGCTCGGGCTGCCCGTGGGGCACGACTACATGACCTTCGTCGATGCCGAGTTGGAGGGCACCGCGCTGACCGTGTGCCGCACCGGCTACACCGGTGAGCGGGGCTACGAACTGGTGGTCCCGGCTGCCGGCGCGGAGGCCGTGTGGGATGCGGTGATGAAGGCGGGGGAGCCGTACGGGATCCAACCGGCCGGGCTCGGTGCCCGCGACACCCTGCGGACCGAGATGGGCTACCCGCTGCACGGCCAGGACCTCTCGCCGGAGATCAGCCCGCTGCAGGGCCGCAGCGGCTGGGCCGTTGGGTGGAAGAAGGAGAGCTTCTTCGGCGACCAGGCGCTGCGGGCGGAGAAGGAGGCCGGGGCGGCCCGGGTGCTCCGCGGGATCAAGGCCGTCGGTCGGGGGATCCCGCGGCCGGGCATGGCCGTGCACGAGAGTGCCGAGGAGGACGGACGCCAGGTCGGCGTGGTCACCTCCGGCACCTTCTCGCCGACCCTGAAGACCGGTATCGCGCTGGCGCTGCTGGAACCGTCGATCAAGCCCGGGGGCCGGGTTGCGGTCGCGATCCGGAACCGTCGGGAGGAGTTCGACGTGGTCAAGCCCCCGTTCGTGACCCCCGGGGTCCGGGAGGGCTGACCTGGTGAGGCAGCAGACCCGGTCCCGTACCTGGCTGGCCCACCTCGCGTTGGTGCTGGTCGGGATCGTGATCATCCTGTTCCCGTTCACCTTCGGCTCCGAGCCGAACCTGAACTGTCGCGGCGTCCCGATGAATCCCGGTGACACCTGCACCAAGGCCGACGGGGAGGCCCTGGAGACCTACGAGGACCGGGTGGAGAAGGCGAACGACGCGAAGCCGATCGTCGTCGTGGTGGGACTCGTGGTGGCCGGCTTCGGCGGGGTACTGCTGTACGGCGCACGACGCAAGGACCCGGTCACGCACCCCTGAGCGACTCACGCACACTGCATGCGGGGTGCGTGAGCCGCTGTGGGGTGCGTGAGCGGGCTCGGTGTCAGGCAGACGGGCTCGGTGTCAGGCAGACGGGCTCGGTGTCAG
>JBQDIN010000093.1:0-8406 GCA_052094425.1 Propionibacteriaceae bacterium | reverse complement strand
GGCTCGGTGTCAGGCAGACGGGCTCGGTGTCAGGCAGACGGGCTCGGTGTCAGGCGGAGAGGTCCATCGGGCCGTACTCGAGGCGATCCTCCTCGTACAGGAAGACGGCGGTGACGCCAGCGGCGGCGAGGTCGGGGTAGAACTCACCGAGCCAACTCTCCGCGTCACCCTGGGCGTCGAACTCCTGGCCGACACCGAGGTCGGTGGCCTCGTCGACGGTCAGGTCGGGGGTGGTGCTCCAGTGCCAACTCATCGGCTCAGAAGTCCTCGCCGCGCTTGACCCGCGCCGCGGGCATCCGGAACCGGCGGATCTGGATGGAGCGGTTCATCCCGTACATCAGCAATCCCCGGGGCGGGGTGCCCGGCAGGCGCTGTCCAAGCACCTTCTTGAAGCCGCGCCACATCATGAAGCCGTCCAGGATGACCAGTGCGATGAAGCCGTACATCACCACGGTGCTGATCAGCGTCACGGCCGGCCAGATCGAGTTCAGGAAGGTGAGCGCCAAGATCACCACCAGGCTCGGCAGCAGAAACTCGCCCACGTTGAACCGGGAGTCGACGTAGTCGCGCAGCAGGATCTTCTCCGGGGTGTTGTCCCGGGCGGACATGTTCTTCAGCCGATCGGCGCGGGCCTGCTGGCTGGAGCGCTTGCGCGCCTCCTTCTTGTTCATCATCGGGGTCATCCGGGCCCGTCGCTCGGCCTCCGCCTGCTTGCGGGTCGGCGTGGGGCGACCCTTCGGCACGCTGCCGCGGACGGGCTCATCCTCGGGTGTCGGGACGGCAGCAGGCTCCGCCTCGGCAGTGGCCTTCTTCGACCGGAACAATCCCACGGAGTACCTCTTCGGAAGTGACGGGTTCGGACGCCACGGTATGACGCCACGGTACGGGTGCGAACCCGCGCAGAACGGACTTCGGCGGCCCGCCGACGAAATCAGGGGCTTCCCGTGATTCTGTCAGGGGCAGGCCTGAGAATCGAATTCAGGTGAGTGCGCCCTGTCACCGATCGTCGGGGCGACATACTCTAGGAGAACCCGCACGTGCTCGGATCGTGCGAGAGCACGCGTCGACACTGACCTGGAAGGACAAGCGGACACCTCATGAGCGGCATTTTTCAGCGTATCTCGATGATTTTTCGCGCGAAGACGGACAAGGCTCTGGACAAGATGGAGGACCCCCGCCAGACGCTTGACTACTCCTACCAGCGCCAACTCGAACTGCTGCAGAAGGTGCGCCGCGGCGTGGCCGACGTGGCGACCAGCCGGAAGCGGGTGGAACTGCAGGCCAACCAGCTCAACGGTCAGGTCGACAAGCTCAACCAGCAGGCCAAGAAGGCCCTTGAGGTGAGCCGCGAGGACTTGGCCCGGGAGGCCCTCGCCCGCAAGTCCGGCATCCAGCAGCAGTTGGCCGACCTGCAGGCCCAGCACGCGCAACTGCAAGGTGAGGAGGAGAAGCTCACCCGCGCCAGCCAGCGACTGCAGGCCAAGGTGGACTCGTTCCGCACCCGCAAGGAGACCATCAAGGCGACCTACTCCGCGGCCGAGGCGCAGACCCGGATCAACGAGGCCTTCTCCGGGATCGGCGAGGAGATGGGCGACGTCGGCATGGCGATCCAGCGCGCCGAGGACAAGACCGCGCAGATGCAGGCCCGGGCCGGCGCGATCGACGAACTCCTGGCCAGCGGCGCCCTCGACGACCCGACCGGCACCGCCAAGGATGACATCACCCTGGAGTTGGAGCAGTTGGCCTCGAACTCCGACGTGGAGACCGAACTGGCCTCCCTCAAGGCCTCCCTCGCTCCCGGTTCGAGCGGTTCCACCGCAGCCATCGAGGGTGGCGACGACGCCCAGCAGGCTCCGGCCACCGAGACGGCCATTCCGAACAAGGAGGACCTCCGATGATCGTCCGTATTCTCACCGAGGGCCAGTGGCGCATCGAGGGGGCCGCCGTGGAGCAGCTGAACGGCCTCGACGACGCAGTGGAGGCGGCCGTCGCCGCCAATGACCAGGATCAGTTGACTGCCGCTCTGCACACCCTGCTGGAGCAGGTCCGCGAGGCCGGTGAGGCGTTGGCCGACGACTCCCTCGAGGACTCCGACCTGATCCTTCCGTCCGTGGACGCCACCCTGGCCGAGGTCAAGGAACTCCTCGACGAGACCGACCACCAGGGGCTCATCCCCGGCTGAAGGACTCACCGGCGTGCAGGACTCAGTCCCGGGTCACGCTCGGCGGCTGGTCCCCGTACAGCCGGCCCTCCTGTGCCTTCACGGCGGCCACCAGGACGAAGCTGAGGCTGACCAGCAGGGCCCAGGAGCCCCACTTGCTGGCGTGCACCATCCGCCAGATGTCGGCTTGGTCGGGGTACTGCCAGGCGCCGAGCAGGGTGGCGGCGTTCTCGGCCACCCACAAGAAGAAGCCGATCAGGACGAAGGACAGGGCGAGCGGCATCCAGTAGCGCTTCGCGCCGACGGTGAACAGCACCCGGCTGCGCCACAGTGTGATCACGAAGCCGGCGGCGATCAGCCACCGTACGTCCGGCAGCCAGTGGTGGGTGAAGAAGTTCGCGTACGCCAGCACGGCCAAGATGACGGTGGGCACCCACCGGAAGTGGGTGACCCGCAGGTCGAAGCGGCGGAAGGCCTGGCAGATGTAGGAACCGACCGCCGCGTACATGAAGCCGGAGTAGAGCGGTACCCCGCCGATCTTGGTGAACGCCTCCTCCGGATAGGACCAGGACCCGACGTGGGTCTTGAACAACTCCAGCGCGAGCCCGAGCAGGTGGAAGCCGAAGATCACGCCCACCTCGCGGGCCGTCTCCAACTTCAGCAGGTAGAACACCGCCGTCAGGACGAGCCCGTACACCAGCAGGGCGTCGTAGCGGGGGATCGGCAGCGGCACGACCGAACTCACGGCCAGGCCGACGAAGATCGCCCCCGCGAACAGGCAGCACTGCACCTCGATCCACGCGAACCGGAGCAGTTGCAGCACGGGCCCATCCTGACGGGTCCACCCAGTCCGAGGTGCCTGGCACGCCGGTCGGCGTCCGCGCCTGACAAGATGGCGGGATGCGCGTCGTGGTCGCCACCGACTCCATCGGATCACTGTCGTCGGCCTCGGCCGGTGTCGAGATCGCCCGCGGCTGGCCCGCCGCCGAGGTGGCGGTGGTCCCGGTCGGGGATTCCGGGTACGGATTCGCCAGCGCCGTGGCCGAGCAGGCCGGCGCCGAGTTGGCCCTGCTGCCGCGGGACCCCGACGACCTCTCCTCACCGCCGGTGACCTGCCTGGACGCCGACGGACTGGTGGTCGTCACGGTGGAGCCCGGCCAGGGCGAACCCACCCGGGGGATCGACGGTACGGGCTCATCGCTGCCGCTCGGCCGGGCCCTGCGCCGCGCTCTCCGGGCGGCCCGTACGACGCCGGTGACGGCCGTGGTCGACCTCGCGTGGGCACGGAGCCACGACGGCGGTGCCGGGCTGCTGGCCGGGCTGGGCGCCGTGGCCGACGGGCCGTTGGATGCCGGCGTGGACGGGATGGATTCGATCACCCGGGTCGACCTGACGCCGGTCCGGGACCTGCTCGACGGCGTCCAGCTGATCGGGGTGGTGCCGACGGCGGAGCTGGAGCGACACCTGCTCGGGTTGCGGGGGATCACCTCGCTGTACGGCCGGGAGGTGAACGAGGAGCCGGAGCGGATGCTGGCCGTCGACTCGACGTTGGAGCGATTCGCCGCCCTGTGTGCCCCCGAGGTGGCCCCCGAACCCGGTGCCGGGGCCTGTGGCGGCACCGGGTTCGCGATCCAGGCCCTCGGCGGGGAACTCCGCACCGGGGCCGCGTGGTCGGCGGATCGGATCGGCCTGGCTGACACCATCCGGCAGGCCGACCTGGTCGTCACCGGCTGTGGGGTGTTCGACTTCGCCACCCGCGGCGGCGGTGTGGTGGCTGAGGTGGCCCGGCTGGCGGAGCAGGCACTGCGGCCCTGCATCGCGATCGCGGGCGAGGTGCTGATCGGGAGCCGGGAGATGCGCACGATGGGGATCGAGTCCGCCTACCCGGTGGGCTCGGGGGATGTCACGGCCGGCGAATTGGCCCACGCGGCGGCCCGGGTCGCTCGGACCTGGTCCTGGTAATCGGAATCCCTGCTGTCGTTGGTTAGACTGGGGAACTACGGCGTCCGGGCGGGCAGAGAGTTTGTCCGGAGCCGGGAATAGACGCAGACTGGTGGAGGTTCCACCGAAGACGAATGCCAGCAGACTGGGAGCGACGGATATGACAGTTCAGGATCAGACCACTACCCCCACCGACGGGCTCGCCCTGACGGACGGGGCGGCGTCCAAGGTCAAGTCCCTGCTTGACGGGGAGGGCCGCGACGACCTCGCACTGCGGGTGGCGGTCCAGCCGGGCGGTTGCTCCGGGTTGCGCTACCAACTGTTCTTCGACGAGCGCGAGCTCGACGGTGACGTGCGGAAGGAGTTCGGCGGCGTGAACGTGGTCACCGACCGGATGAGCGCCCCGTACCTGGGCGGCGCCACCATCGACTTCGTCGACACCATCGAGAAGCAGGGCTTCACCATCGACAACCCGATGGCGACCGGATCCTGCGCCTGCGGCGACAGCTTCCACTGATCAGTTCCGCCTGACACACACTGACTGGTCCCCGGTTCCGTACGGAGCCGGGGATTCGTCATGTCCGGGCCTCCCGGACGAACCGGTCGACCAGTCGGACCAGCAACCGCGGATTGGGGACCAGGACCCGGTCCACCCGGCGGGGGAACCCCTCGACCTCGGCCTCGGGCGGAACGGTGATCACCAACTCGACCCCGTCCTCGACCACCACGGGGCCGTCCCGCCATGCCACCACCGTCTCCTCGAAGGCGGGGTCCCCGATGCCGGCCCCGCTGGTGTCGCTCTCGCTGGTCCGTTCGTTCGCGCACACCAACCCGCTGGACGCGAGGGTGATCGGCCCGAAGGAGAGTGGCTCCCCGGCGGCGAACGCCTCCCGGTCGAGGTCCTCCCGGGCGGTGGCCACCTGGTCGGCGAACTCGGCCCCCAAGGCGCCCAGGCCCGGCACCGCCTGTCCGTGCAGCCGTACGGTGTGGCCGTCCGGCCCCATCACGTCGTACACGGCCGCGTCGGCCTCCCGTTCCCGGCCGGGGGCGTGGTGGACCTCTGCCTCCGCCGTACGGAAGATCCGGGTCCCGCCCGCCTGCTGCACCAACAGGCCGTCGGTGAACAGGTCCGCCCGGCGGACCGCGAGGGTGCTCTGCCGGGCCGCCCACCCGGTGGCGGCGATGGTGACCAGGGCCAGCAGCAGGCCGACGACGAGGAACCACCACAGCCCGCCCAGGGTGCTGGTGAGGATGCCGATGGCGACGCAGAGGAGCACCCCGGCCAGACCGGCGGCGGTGAGCCAGTGGCCCAGCTGCTGCCGGGAACTGTGTGAATCGCCCTGCTGGCCCGCCAGCCAGGTCCCCAGATCCGCCTTGCGACCACGGGTCAGGACGCTGGCCGGTGGGCGGGTGGCGGGTGTGGTCGACATGTTCGCCCAAGATACCCCGAGCCGGGGCGAGACCAGCCGGTCTCCTGCGTTAGGGTGATCCCGTAAGTGTGGGACTTGAGGAAGGCGTGACGTGGGGCGTGAGGACGTGAGGCCGCGCTGGCGACGGGCGGCTGCGCTGGCGGTGTCGTTGACCGCTGGGCTGCTGACCGGCTGCAGTGCCGAGGGCCCGGGCAGTTGGTCGCGGGCCGGCTTGCCCGAGCCGAGTTCCGACCGAGCCCTGTTCACCGGCGACCTCTGGGTCGGGTTCTGGATCCTCGGTGGGCTCGTCGCGTTCCTGGTCTGGGGCCTGATCATCTACGCGGTGATCCGGTTCCGTCGTCGCGGGAACGAGATCCCGCGGCAGACCCGGTACAACCTGCCGATGGAGATCTTCTACACCGCGATCCCCCTCCTGATCGTCGGGGTGCTCTTCTTCTTCACTCTCGACACCCAGAACAAGGTGATGGCCGAGCACACCGAGGAGCCGGTCACGATCGACGTGGTCGGCCAGAAGTGGTCGTGGACCTTCAACTACAAGGATTCCGGCTTCACCGACGGTGGCGTGTACGACGTGGGCACGATCCACGAGACCCCGGACCTGTACCTTCCGGTGGACACCCCGGTGCGATTCAACTTGAGCTCACCGGACGTCATCCACTCCTTCTGGGTCCCGTCCTTCTACATGAAGCTCGACGTCGTCCCGGGCCGGGCGAACTCCTTTGACGTGACGCCCACCGAGGAGGGCACCTTCGCCGGCAAGTGCGCCGAACTGTGCGGCACCTACCACTCGGCGATGATCTTCAACGTCCAGATCGTCTCCCAGGACGAGTACCAGGCCCACCTCCAGTCGCTGGCCGACGCGGGCAACACGGGTGAGGCCAAGGGGCCGAGCATGTCCAACGATCCCGCCGGCCAGAAGGAGGAGGGCGAGTAGTGACCACGCTCGAGCGGGTGGCCACAGCCACCTCAGCAGTCAAGGAGCCGAGGAAGCTCGGCACCATCTCGTGGAAGTGGCTCACCACCACCGACCACAAGGTGATCGGGAACCTGTACTTCATCACCTCGCTGATGTTCTTCGCCTTCGCTGGGTTGCTCGCCCTGGCGATTCGTGCGGAGCTGGCCTTCCCGGGCCTGCAGTACATGCACTACGAGACTTTCAACCAGTTCTTCACCATGCACGGCACGATCATGCTGTTGCTGTTCGCGACGCCGCTCTTCGCCGGGTTCGCGAATGCCATCCTGCCGCTGCAGATCGGTGCGCCGGACGTGGCGTTCCCGCGGTTGAACATGTTCGCCTACTGGCTCTACCTCTTCGGTGGGCTGATCACGGTGTCGGGCTTCCTGACCCCTGAGGGTGCGGCCAGCTTCGGCTGGTTCGGGTACGCCCCGCTGAGTGACTCGGTGCACTCGCCCGGGGTGGGTGGCGACCTGTGGGTGATGGGCCTCTACCTCGCGGGCCTGGGCACCATCCTCGGCTCGGTGAACTTCATCACCACCATCATCACGATGCGTGCGCCCGGCATGACCATGTTCCGGATGCCGATCTTCACCTGGAACATCCTGGTCACCTCGATCCTGGTCCTGATCGCGTTCCCGATCCTGGGGGCGGCGCTGCTGGTGCTGGAGGCCGATCGGACCCTCGGGGCCCAGGTCTTCGCCGCCGCGAATGGTGGTCCGATCCTGTGGCAACACCTGTTCTGGTTCTTCGGCCACCCCGAGGTGTACATCATCGCCCTGCCGTTCTTCGGCATCGTCACCGAGATCCTCCCGGTGTTCAGCCGCAAACCGATCTTCGGATACATCGGACTGGTCGGCGCCACCTTGGCGATCGCCGCCCTGTCGATCGCCGTCTGGGCGCACCACATGTACGTCACCGGGGCGGTGAACCTACCCTTCTTCTCCTTCATGACGTTCTTGATCGCGGTACCCACCGGGGTGAAGTTCTTCAACTGGATCGGCACGATGTGGGGGGGAAGTCTGTCCTTCGACACCCCAATGCTCTGGTCGGTCGGCTTCCTCACCACCTTCCTCTTCGGCGGCATCACCGGGGTGATCCTGGCCAGCCCGCCACTGGACTTCCAGGTCTCCGACACCTACTTCGTCGTGGCGCACTTCCACTACGTGGTGTTCGGCACGGTGGTGTTCGCGATGTTCGCCGGCTTCTACTTCTGGTGGCCCAAGTTCACCGGTCGGATGCTCAACGAGACATGGGGCAAGATCCACTTCTGGATGCTCTTCCTCGGCTTCCACGGCACATTCCTGGTGCAGCACTGGCTCGGCGTCGAGGGCTTCCCCCGACGGTACGCCGACTATCTGCCGAACGAGGGATTCACGGTGCTGAACCAGATCTCCTCCGTGGGCGCCTTCCTCTTGGGCCTGTCGATGCTGCCGTTCCTCTACAACGTGTGGATCTCGCGCAAGGCGCCGTTGGTGAACAGCGACGACCCGTGGGGCTGGGGCCGTTCGCTGGAGTGGGCCACCTCGTCCCCGCCGCCGCGGCACAACTTCACCAAGTTGCCTCGGATCCGTTCTGAGTCGCCGGCCTTCGACCTGCACCACCCGGAGGTGGCGCTGGCCGAGTACGACGACAACGACGCCGAGGAGGACGGGTTGATCGACGCCGGAGACGACACCGGGCGCGTGGAACTACTGGGAGCACGGGCCGATGGCCCGGCGCACACCGAAGGAGATGACAAGTGAAGGTCGAGGCGATGATCTTCGGCATCCTGGCGGTGTTCTTCGGGATCACCGCCCCGGCGTACTTCTTCATCTCCCATGAACTCGCCGGATCCGCGGCCCTCGGTCTCAGCTTCTTCCTGTGCTTCATGGTGACGATCTTCCTGCTCTCCCAGGGGCACTTCCGTAAGCCGGACC
>JBQDIN010000092.1:0-13234 GCA_052094425.1 Propionibacteriaceae bacterium | reverse complement strand
CCACACCCACTACGTGATCGGCTCCGGCGCGAACGATCCGCAGAAGTACGACCCGCAGGCCTCGCGGGAGACCCTGGACCACTCCATCCCGTACATCTTCGCGGTGGCCCTGCAGGATGCGGCCTGGCACCACGTCGACTCCTACGCCCCGGAGCGGGCCACCCGTGCGGACACCGTCGCCCTCTGGCAGAAGATCACCACCGCCGAGGACCCGGAGTGGACTCGTCGCTACCATTCCACCGATCCGAGGGAGAAGGCCTTCGGCGGCCGGGTGGAGATCACGCTCACCGACGGGTCGAAGATCATCGACGAGATCGCCGTCGCCGACGCGCACCCGCTCGGAGCCCGCCCCTTCGCCCGGGAACAGTACGTGAACAAGTTCCGCACCTTGGCCGACGGCATCCTGGCGCCGACGGAGATCGAGCGGTTCCTCGACCTGGCCCAGCGACTGCCCGAGTTGACCGGCGCGGAGCTTGCCGGGCTGACGGTCACCGCGCCGGCCGGCACTTTCGACTCCGCCGCCACACCCGAAGGGATCTTCTGATGCTGTACGCCACCACCTCCGCCGCCGCCAAGCGAGCCGGGCTCCGGGACCGGCTGGCCTCCGGCGAACTGCTCCGCTTCCCCGGCGCATTCAACCCGCTGTCGGCCCGACTCATCCAGGACAAGGGATTCGAGGGGGTCTACATCTCCGGGGCGGTCCTGTCGAACGACCTCGGGCTGCCCGACATCGGCCTCACCACGCTGACCGAGGTGGCCGGCCGCAGCCAGCAGATCGCCCGCATGACCGACCTGCCCGCGATCGTGGATGCGGACACCGGCTTCGGGGAGCCGATGAACCTCGCCCGCACCGTGCAGGAACTCGAGGACGCCGGCGTGGCCGGTCTGCACGTCGAGGACCAGGTCAACCCGAAGCGGTGCGGCCACCTCGACGGCAAGCAGGTCGTCGACCTCGCCACCGCGACCCAGCGTGTGCGGGCGGCCGCCGATGCCCGTCGCGATGACAACCTGTTGATCATGGCCCGGACCGACATCCGTGCCGTCGACGGCTTGGGGGTGGCAATCGACCGGATCAAGGCGTTGGTGGACGCCGGGGCGGACGCGATCTTCCCCGAGGCGATGCGTGACCTGGGTGAGTTCGAGGCGGTCCGCAAGGCCGTCGACGTGCCGGTGCTGGCCAACATGACCGAGTTCGGCAAGTCCGAGCTGTTCACCACCACGCAACTCGGGGATGTTGGGATCAACATCGTGATCTACCCGGTGTCCTTGCTGCGGCTCGCGATGGGTGCGGCCGAACGGGGACTCGACACCCTGCTGGCCGAGGAATCGCTCAACTCGACCTTGGATGAGATGCAGCATCGGGCCCGACTGTACGAACTGGTTGACTACGAGGGGTACAACAGCTTCGACAGCTCGATCTTCACCTACACCGAACGAAGGAGCTCATGATGACCGACCAGAGCGAGCCGGAGATCCGCAAGGGACTGGCCGGTGTCGTCGTCGACACCACGGCGATCTCGAAGGTGAACCCGGAGACGAACTCCCTGATGTACCGGGGCTACCCCGTCCAGGAGCTGGCCGAGAAGTGCTCCTTCGAGGACGTGGCGTACTTGCTGTGGCACGGAGAGCTGCCGAACGAGGAGCAGCGGGCCGAGTTCGAGCAGGCCGAGCGCAGTCAGCGCGAGCTCGCCGACAACGTCCGGGCCGCGATCGACTCCGTCCCGGTGACGGCACACCCGATGGACACCGTGCGTTCGGCCGTCAGCATCATCGGCGCCAATGACCCGACCACCGCCGACTCCTCGCCGGAGTCGAACCTGGCCAAGTCCGTACGCCTGTTCGCCCAATTGCCGGCCGTGGTCGCCTACGACCAGCGGCGCCGTCGCGACCAGGAACTGGTCGCGCCGCGGGAGGACCTCGACTACGCCGAGAACTTCCTCTACATGACCTTCGGTGAGGTGCCCGCCCCGGTCGTCGTGGACGCCTTCCGGGTCTCGCTGGTCCTCTACGCCGAACACTCCTTCAATGCCTCCACCTTCACCGCCCGGGTGATCACCTCGACCCTGTCCGACCTGTACTCGGCCGTTGTCGGTGCGATCGGTGCCCTCAAGGGTCCACTGCACGGCGGCGCGAACGAGGCCGTGATGCACGTCTTCGACGAGATCGGGTCGGCCGAGAAGGCCGAGGAGTGGCTCGAGCAGGCACTGGCCGAGAAGCGCAAGATCATGGGCTTCGGGCACCGGGTGTACAAGAAGGGTGACTCCCGGGTGCCGAGCATGAAGGCCGCGATGGACACCCTGGTGGCCCACTACGATCGCCCCGACCTGGCCGCGCTGTACGACAACCTCGAGCAGGCGATGGTGTCTCGCAAGGACATTCGGCCCAACTTGGACTACCCGTCCGGTCCGGCCTACCACCTGATGGGCTTCGACACCGAGATCTTCACGCCCCTGTTCGTGGCCAGTCGGGTCACCGGCTGGACCGCCCACGTGATGGAGCAGTTGGCCTCCAACGCGCTCATCCGGCCGCTGAGTGCGTACAGCGGTCCGGACGAGCGGCACCTCGGCTGAGGCGGGTGGCTCGGGTCAGAGCTCGAAGGTGAACTCCTCGGTCTGGCCCAGGCCGCTGTCCCAGACGATTGTGTTGCCGTCGGTGGTGGTGCCCTTCTCCAGGAGGAACGGGATCACGCCTTCGGCACACTCACCGACGCGGTAGCTGCCCTCCCGGGGGAACATGCCACCCTGGGGCTCGTTGTCATCGATGCCCTCCCACGCCTTGACCGGCTTGCCGTCGTTGCCCTCGATCGGCATCTGCCACGGGTCGGTGCTGATCCGTGACCGCCCGTCCACCGAGGTGGGATTCTCCTGCTCAACGCACACCTTGGCGCGGACGTTCACGATCGAGTACGTGTCCTGGTCGACCACCTCGATGTCATCGGTGAGTTCGACCGAGTAGTAGTCCTCGTTCGTCTCCGCGGGGGTGGTGTCGGCGTTGGCCTGGGTGGCGGCGAATCCGAGTCCGGCACCAGCCAAGGCCAGCGGGGCGACGGTGGCGGCGATCAGCTTGCGGGCATTCATCAGTCAGTGTCCTCTCTTCGATGCGGTCGTTCACAGGGGGATATGCGACTCGGCGGGGAAAGGTTGCATCCGATTCAGGAGTTCCGGGCACCAGTCCCTGACCTGATCAGTCGTCGGAGCGGCCCTCTCGCGCCTCGCGGGCGAGCGACCACGCGTCGGCCACCGGCCCGAGGTGGGCGAGTTTGTCGGGGTTCAACACCGACCGGATCGTCTGGATCCGGCCGCCGAGGAACTCCAGGACCAGGGCGTTGATGACCCGGCCGTCCCGGTCGCGCAGGATCGCGCCGGGCTGCCCGTTCACCACGCACGGTTCGATGACGACACCGATCCCGGCCAACGGCGGCAGGGTCGCGGCCAACAGCCGGGCCACCTTGTCGACGCCGACGATGGCGCGACCCCAGTGCGGCGCCTTGCCGCCGGCGTCGCCGATCATCTGGACGTCCGCGGCGAGCAGGTCGCGCATCCCGTTGACGTCCCCGCCCCGGAACGCGTCGAGGAAGCGTCCCGCCAGTTCCTCCTGGTCCTGGCGATCGGCCGCGAACCGGGGTCGGCCATCATCCATGTGGCGGCGAGCGCGTACGGCCAATTGGCGGCAGGCCGCCTCCGACCGTCCGACCGCGGCGGCGATCTCGGCGAAGTCGAAGGCGAACACCTCCCGCAGCACGAACACCGCTCGCTCCAGGGGGGAGAGCCGCTCCAACAGCAGCAGGGCCGCCATCGACAGCGAGTCGGCCAACTCGGCCGACCGCTCCGGGTCCTCGTACGGGTCGGTCAGCAGCGGTTCGGGGAACCACGGGCCGACGTACTGTTCGCGCCGGACCCGCGCCGAGCGCAGCACGTCGATGGCAATCCGGGTGATCACGGTCGACAGGTACGCCTCGACCGACCGGGGGTCCACCGCCGCGGCCCGGTAGCGCAGCCAGGTCTCCTGCACCGCATCCTCGGCCTCGCCCACACTGCCGAGGATCCGGTAGGCGATCGAGAACAACAGCGGCCGCACCCGTTCGAACTCGTCGGTCGAATCCATCCCGCCCCTCCCTGGACTGGTCGCCACGCTACGCGTTCGTCGGCTGGCTCAGCGGTTGCAGGCCGCACGCCCGAGCGAATCCCTGCGACCCGACGCCCCAGGCGACGTTGGTGCGGGTCATCAGGTTCACGGTCGCGATCACCGTGCCGAGTTCGACCAGGGCGGGCGCGCCCAGTTGGGCGAGCAGTCGGTCGGACAACTCATCGGTGACGGTCGGCGGCGTGTGCGTCATCGCCTCGGCGTACTCCAGCACGTCCCGCTCGAGCGGGGAGAACACGTCCGACTCGCGCCAACGGGGGACCTCCCGCGCCTTGGCGACGTCCAGTCCGGCGTTGTTGGCCATGAAGTAACTGAGGTCGAGGCAGAAGGAGCAACCGACCAGAGAGGCGACGGCCATGTGTGCGTACGACTTCAGGTCCGCATCACAGGCGTGGAACTTGCTCATCTTCTGGCTGACCGAGACGCTGAACTTGGCCACGGGCTTGCTGTGCCAGGCCACCTCCAGCGGCTCCATCACCTCGCCGAGCATCTTCTTGCTGAACTGCGTGAGCATCATTCCGTACGGGCCGGTCAGCGCGGTGGTCGGGATGCGGGTGTCAGACATGGCGTCCTCCTCGTGTGGTGGTTTCACTCACTCCGACGAGGCAGCGGGGGTG
Organism: Propionibacteriaceae bacterium; assembly: GCA_052094425.1. GTDB lineage: Bacteria > Actinomycetota > Actinomycetes > Propionibacteriales > Propionibacteriaceae > Microlunatus. The sequence goes on along the minus strand of JBQDIN010000092.1, from coordinate 8,474 downwards.
TTCGTGACATCGGCTCTTCCTTGACCGACGCTCGCGATCCACCTGGTGATTCGAAGCCGGTCGAATCATCCGTGGTTGGGCGTTCGGACCTGCTCAGATGGCGGGGTGCAGAACACGAAACACCCAGCCAAGGACCGCTCCCGGCTCGGCGCCCTCCGCGCACGCACCGCACAGGCGGTCGCCCTCCTCGTAGGGGCCTCGCTCCTGGGCGCCTGCAGCCTGCTGCCGATTGGCCCCGGCGCCTCGTCCGAGCCGACGACGCCGCCCTCCCCCAGTGCTTCGCCCTCGTCGAACGTGCCCGAGGTGACGAATCCCCTCGACGTCTCGACCGTGGCCGCCGACCCGTGCTCCGCTCTGACCGCAACGGATGTGGAGGAGCTCGAACTGGATCCGGAGGGTAGGCGCCGCACGGGCGCTGTGGGCGAGGAGTGCTCGTGGAACAACGAGGACATTCTGATTGGTGCCCTGACCGTGATGGCGTACGACACCGATGAGGGACTGGCCGCGATCTATCGTCAGGAGGACACCGCGGCCCAGTTCGAGCCCACGGAGGTGATGGGCTATCCGGGAGTCATCGCCGATGCGGTGTCCGAGGCCGGGAGTCGGACCGCCAAGGGTCGCTGCCTGCTCTATCTCGGCGTGAGCGACCAGGACGTCCTGGTGATGTTCGCCCTGTTCGACCGTGGCCCGGATGTCGAGCGGCCGTGTGAGGTCGCCGCAGACCTCGCCCGGCGCACCCTGACCAACCTGTCCTGAACTCCTCTGTGACGCTGGTCAAGCCCCGATCAACGTTGGTCACCGGGGTTCGAGCGGTCACGTAGCCCGCCCGCGTTGGTCTGAGATGTGTGGAAGCCGACGATACTGTGGCTCCATGTCATCCCCGGCGATCACCGACGTCGAGGTCCATCTCGGCAACCACAAGCCGGCCGATCCAACCACCTTCGGTCCACTGCCGGCCCGGCGGCTGGAGAATGTCGTCTCGTTCGAGATGCAAGCCCCGACCAGCTATCAGCCCTGGCCGGGACGCACCAGGGTCGAGCGCAAGTATGCGCTGTTGGATGTAGGTGTGGTCTTCGGTCTCCCATGCTGGGCCCGTGGGACGAGACTCGACGGATCGACGTTCGAGATACCACAGCAGCAGAAGGAGTCGTGGTACATCGACCTGGTCACCGTCGACCACCCCGAGCCGGACACATTCATCTTCCGGGACCTGTTCGTGGATCTGATGATCTGCCCTAGCCGTCAGCCGCGAGCTCTGGACTTCGACGAGATCGCGGACGCGCACGACCAGGGCTGGATCACAACCCGGCAGCTCACTGACGGGCTACGCCGCTGGCAGCGGTTCCTCGACACCTACGTGCACACGTCACGATTCCCTCAGGCCAGCCCAACGGATTTCCCGCCGTCTGCTATCCAACCGCTCGCCCAGATCCCCGGCATCTTCGGTCCTCCGGTGACGTGGCCAGAGTGAGATTGGCATGCCGGCAAGTCAGTTCATGACCAGGTGTTCTTGCCGATCGAGGCTGGGAGTCGAACGTCACACTCGAAGCCCGCGCCCAGACGTCAAGTAGTACTTCTGTCGGTGGAGTCGTCCATTATCGAGATCGCTACTCCCATGGAGCGATGACAAAGAGGAGACGACTCATGACACTGGCCAGCGGGGTCACGACCATCGCGGCGGCGATAGGCACATTGGCGCTCATCTTCCGAGGCTTGTCGCGTTTGAAGCAGTGGTTTGTGGACGACACGCGGATACGGACCAGCCTGAACCGCATGGATGCCCTGTTCGATGAAGCCGACCGGCTCGAAAGCGCGGGCGTCACGACCTGGGCAGCTGAGCTGCGGCGAGATGCTTGGCGGGTACTGCTCCGACGTCTTGCTCGCTTCGAGATCAATCGCGAGTCGAACCGGTCCATCTGGACTGGGACCACCGTGATTCTCCTGTACGTGGCCGGATACACGAGCTTGGCTATTGGGGTGGCGTCGGATGGCGGCCTGCTGGCAGCTGGACTCGCGCTCCTTGTCTTGGCCACACTCGGCACGATCGTTTGGCTTTGGATCATGCATCGCCACGAGCGCCGGATCGTGGCCCGTACTGACGATCTGTTCGCCGAGCACGCAGTCCCGGAGTGCAGCGGCGGTGCGTAAAGGGTAGACCTGATTTCGACAGGCTCAATCAGCGTGGCTGGGAGTTCGATCAGGTGCCGGGAGCGGAGGGGGAGATCGAACAGGAACTGCCTCGAGTTTGGCCACAGGGCTCGCTGTGAGCCGATTCCTGAGTTCTTGCGGCAGTTCCGGCGCGGTCTCGTACTGTGTCATGGCCGCGAGAGACGTTCCCGCGGGGACGTCTCCGCACGTCAGTCGGCTGTGCTGACCCGATTGCGCAGGGCGCCGATGCCGGCGACGCGTGCCTCGGCCACGTCCCCGTCGCTCAGCGGTACGGCTCCGGGTGTCCCGGTCGAGATGATGTCGCCGGCCCGGAAGGGCAGCACGTGGCTGTGCAGGCTGACGAGTTGGGCGAGGCCGAAGGTCATGTGGGCCACGGTGTTCGTCCGGTGCACCTGACCGTTCAGGACCGTGGTCACTTCGATCCCGTCCAGCCCGCCGGGGAGCGCCCGGGCCTCCCCGATCGGGGTGATGGTGGGTCCGAAGGAGAAGAAGGTCGGGAAGTTCTTCGACCGGGTCAGGAAGCGGGGATTGAGTTGCAGGATGTCCTCCGCGGTCTGGTCGAGGATCGGGACCACGCCCCAGACGTGGTCGAGGGCCTCCTCAACCGACACCCGGTAGGTGTCCCGGCCGATGATCAGGCCGAGTTCGGCTTCGGCGGTCACCCGCTGGCTCTGCGGTGGCAGCTCGATCTCCTCGCCCGGACCGATCAGGGTGTGGTCGCCCTTGATGAAGGAGGCGGGCGCGTCCTGGGGTGCCACCGCCGACAGGTCGGCGGCGTGCTCGGAGTAGTTCAACCCGATGCCCCAGATCAGGTGCGGGTGCCGGTACGGGGCCACCAGTTCGGCCTCGACCAGGCGAGTGAACCGCTTCGGTGCGGCCGTGGCCAGCGCCTCGGTGAGCTCGTCCGGGGAGTGCTTCTTGATCACCTCGAGGGCGTCGACGGAGGCCCGGCCCAGCAGTTGCTCGGCCTCGACCAGACGGTCTTGATCATCGATCAGGACGGCCGCGGTCGTACCGTCCGGTCTCCGGTGGGTGGCCACGCGCATGGCGGAACTCCTCGGGTCGCTCGGATTGATCCGGGTGGAAGGGTCAGTAGGAGGAGACGAGGCCGCCGTCGATGCGGACCTGCTCGCCGGTCACGTAGGACGCCTGTTGGCCCGCCAGGAACGCCGCGACGGCCCCGAACTCCGCCGGTGTGCCGTACCGCCGCGCGGGGATGGCCGCCTGGGACGATGCGGCCACGGACTCCACGTCCGCTCCCTCCCGCTCAGCCCGATTCCGGTCCAGCTCGGCGATCCGGTCGGTGGCGATCCTCCCCGGCAGCACCATGTTGACCGTGACGCCCTCGGCCGCGACGTCGCCGGCGAGGGACTTGAGGTAGGCGGCCAATCCGGCTCGGGCGATGTTCGACAGGGCCAAGGTGGCGATCGGCTGCTGGATCCCGCTGGACCCGACGGCGATCAGGCGGCCCCAGCCGCGCTCCCGCATCGACGGCAGCACCCGTTGGACCAGCTCGATCTGGCGGGCCACCAGCGGGTCGAACACTGCGCGGGCGTCGGCCGGGGACACCGACTCGGCCGGCCCCGGCGGTGGCCCGCCGGCGTTCAGGACGGCGATGTCGATCGGACCGACCTCCGACTCGACCCGATCAACGAGCCCGCCCACGGCCCCGTCGGCAGCGAGGTCTACGGGGATGGCGACGGCGCCGGGCAACTCGCTGGCGCGCTGTTCGGCGACCTCCGCTCGGCGACCGGTGATCACGACCCGGGCGCCCTCCGCGGCCAGTGCGGTGGCAATGCCCAGACCGAGGCCCGAGGTCGATCCCAGTACGAGGGCGACACGGCCTGTGATCCCGAGGTCCATCAGGCAGCTCCTTCGTCCAGTAGGTCCAGGTGGGCCTGCATGATCGGGTCAAGTTCGGCCGGCATCGCGGGTGCCGGCGGGCGTACGGAGGCGTCGGTGAAGACGCCTCGGCGGTGGAACAACTCCTTGCGGAGGGCGAGCCCGATGGCCGGTTGGGCTTCGAAGTTCGCGATCGGCAACCAGCGGCTGAACGACCTTTCGGCGGCAGCCGTACCGCCACTCCGGTACGCCTCGATGGCCGCGTGCAGGGCCTCCGGCCGGGAGAAGCCGGTCATCGCTCCGGCCGCTCCGGCGGCCAGTTCGTCGATCAGGCCGACGCCGCCCAGGCCACCGAACATCGGCACCTCGGTCCGTGCCGTGAGGCGCGCGATCGCGACGGCTGTCGGCGGCGCCTCCGCCTTCACCGCGACCACGTACGGGCACTCGGCGAGGGTGCTGAGGATGGTCTCGGTGGTGATCTTCACCCCGCTCGCCAGTGGGTAGTCCTGCAGCACGATCCCCGCACCGGTGGCCTCGTGGATCCGCTGCAGGTGAGTGATCAACACCGCGGGACTCGCACTGTTGGCCTGCACCATCAGGCCGGCCAGCCGGTCACCGGCAGCCTCGGCCGCGATCCGGGACTGCTCGATCGCGGGTGCGGTGGCGCGGGCGGAGACACCGACCACCATCGGCAGGGAGTTGCTTGCGGCCACGACCGTCTCGACCACGAGCCGTTGTTCTGCGGAATCCAAGGCTGCGCCCTCACCGAAGACGCCGAGCGCGACGACGCCGGCCGCCGGGAGCGAGTCGAACAGTTCCACCTGACGCGTCATCGAGGCGGTGTCGACGGCCAGGTCCGGGCCGGCGAAGGGGGTGGCCAGGATGCCCCACACGCCGGGGGTCAGTGCTGCGGTCATGCTGTCTCCTCGTCCTCGAGTCCGGTGGTGCGCCCGGTCCGGGCCTCCTCCTCAGCCGTCTGGCCGCCGCGTCCATCTCCACCCGCAGCCGCTCCCAGCCTGACACCATGTGGTCGCGCCGGCAACGATCTGGCAGTTCCGCGATGCCATCGGCGGGGGAACTGACGCATCCTCCGCACGCTGGACAACGAAGGGCCGGAGCCCTGTGCGCTCCGGCCCTTGCCGTCGTATCCCTGCGTCAGGTGATCACTGCTCAGAGCTCGAAGTCGAACTCCTTGGTCTGGCCCAGTCCGCTGTTCCAGACGATCCGGTTGCCGTCGGTGGTGGTCGCCTTGTCGATGCGGAACGGGATCTTCCCCTCGGCGCACTCGCCGACGCGGTAGCTCCCCTCCCTCGGGAAGTCACCCGGCTGCGGCTCGCTCTCGAGACCCTCCCACGGCTTGATCGGCTTGCCGTCGTTGTTCTCGATCGGCAGCTGCCACGGGTCCAGGCTGATCCGCGACCAGCCGTTCTCCGAGGTCGGGTTGTCGCGCAGAACACAGACTTCGGCTGGGACCAGGACGATCGAATAGGTGTCGGCGTCCTTGACCTCGATCGGGCCGGTCGTGTCGACCGAGTAGTAGTCCTCGGCGCGGTCGTCGGGGTTCTCCGCGTGGGCCTGGGTGGTGGCGACTCCGACGCCGGCAGCGGCCAGGGCGACGGGGGCGAGTACGGCGGCGAGCAACTTGCGTGCATTCATCGGTCTCAGGCCTCTCTGGTGTTTGGATCTCTCATGGGGGGATATGCGCCGACACCGGGAAAGGTTGCGAAGAGTTCGAGGTGACCGGGATCGGCGATGAATCCACGCCTCGCGTACGGTCCTACCTGACGTACCCGATCACCGAACAACCGAAGGAAGTGGACATGATCATCGTCTCCGGACACCTCTCGGTCGCGCCCGCGGAGCGCGACGCGTACCTGGCGGACTGCGTGCCGATCGTCGAGCAGGCCCGGCGCACGGCCGGGTGCCTGGACTTCACCCTCTCGGCAGACCTGCTCGACGCGGGGCGGATCAACATCCTGGAACGCTGGGAGTCACTCGAGGCCGTCGAGGCCTTCCGGGGCGATGGCCCGCCCGCCGAGCAGGCCGCCACGATCCTCACCGCCGACGTGGCCGAGTACGAGGTGTCCGGGCACCGGTCGCTGACCTGATCACCGGCGACCGAAGAGGCCCCGCTTCTTCTTCTCGGGCGGGACCATCTCCAACACAGGTTCGCCGGTGCCCGGGTGGACGCCCTCGCGCAGCACGTACTTCGAGAACCCGTACCGCACTTGCTGGTCGGCCGCCGGAGCCGAGGATGCCGCGCCGTCCAACTTCCCGAGGGCGGAGGTGACGCGCTTGACCAGGTCATCGTGGTCCATTTCGTCGTCGCGGAGCAGCACCTCTCGCCCACCGAGCGCCGCGAGTCCGCGGGTGATCACCGCCGTGCCACCGTCCGGGAACTCGGTCGGGTGCACTCGGAACGTGAGCAGGGCGTCGTCCATGGCATCGGTGCGGAACTGCTCGGCCGTGGTCACGTACTGCTGCTGCGGGAACCAGAGCGCCAGTACATCACTGCGTTCGGCAATCATCACGGCCATCGCGATCACCGCCATGAACTCGTCGCCGATCCCGGGGCCCACCGGCGTCAGGGTGAGGACACCGCCGTGCTCCCGGACGGGGCCGTTCACCCGGTCGGCCAGTGGGCTGTGCGCGGCGTCCGTGATCAACTGTTCGGGGTTCAGCGGGCCGCTGACCCGGAAGCGCACCTCCTGCCCATCGGCAGTCGGAACGACCGACTCCTCCGCCCGCTCCTCGGCCAGCCGGGCGGCGCGGTTCGGCAGGGCCTCGTCCAACACCTCTCCCAGGTGATCGGCGCGGTTCGCCATCAGCAGGCGTACCGACCACGCCGGTGGGCCGCTCACCACACTCGACCGCGTCGGATCGATGACGGCGGTCACGTTGCTCTCGGTGAATCGGTCGATCAACGCGTCCCCGCCGCCGGGGGTGGCCACCTTGAAGTCCATCTCGGCCTGCGTGGTGGGGAAGACCGCCAGGTAGTCGACCTCGCCGACCGGCGTGACCGCGCGCATGATCCGCGGCGGGTAACCCAGCGGCGGACCGACGATGGCCCCGGCGAACTGGACCCCCGGGGCGAAGAGGCTCTGGTCCTCATCGACGATGCTGTGGCCCCAGGTGATGTAGGAGTCGTACGTGCTCGGGATCCGGGCGACATCCTTGAGCATCCGGAGCGGCCAGTAGTTCGACTCGGCGGAGAACTGATCCCAGTCCAGCGGGTCGATGCCGGGCCAGCCGGGCGGCAGGGCGATCATCAACTCCAGCCGGTTCCCTGTGAAGCCCTCCGGTACGTTCATCGCCAAGTCGGACATCCCGGACGTGATCAGGGTGACGTGGGGGGACTGCTCGCTCGGCGGGAAGACGTACACGTCGAGGTGGATGCCGACGCTGACCTTCTCGGACAGCAGGTGGAAGTCGTCGCCGAGGAACTCGGTCAGGTGTGCCTCGCACGCCCGGCGGCGGACCTCGTCCCGTGGGGCAACCGGATCGCCGCTGGTGGCGGCCTGGTCGTCGCGATGGTCGAAGAAGGGGTCGCCCCCGGGAGTCAGGCGATCGTCGTCGGGAGGGGTGGTCATGGGCGGACCCTTTCAGGAACGGCGGGCAGGAGGCAAGGGACCGGAAGTCCGCACATCCGGACGTCGGTCTGCGCCCTTCGGTTCCGCGGTCTCGTCCGCGGGGCGCAGGTGACTCAGTGCGGCCGAATCTGCCAGGCGATGTCGCGGCCGAAGGACCAGCAGAGCGCGGTCAGGCAGAGGGCCAGTACGGCCGGGACGACCCAGCCGGGCAGGGTGATCAACACGGGCAGGGCGAGGGCTGCGAGCAAGGCCACGTTCTGTGCCATCGAGATGACCTTTCGGGACATTCGCGGTGGAAACGGAGTGCGTAACGCGGGGACCAGCAGGGCGGCCCCTACGTACAGGTAGCGCAGCAGGCCGGCCAGGATCACCCACCATCCGACCGGGCCGAAGAGCGGTACCGCGATGCTGAGCAACAGCAACAGGGCGGCATCGGTCTCCACGTCGAAGCGGGCCCCGAAGTCGCTGGTCGTCCCTCGGGATCGGGCCAGCCGGCCGTCCACTCCGTCGAGCAGCAGGCAGGCCGTAGCGACCACGGCCAGGGCAATCACGGCCACGGGAGACGGCCCCCGCACGAGATGGCCGAGGAGCAGTCCGGCTACGACCGAGGTGCCGACCAGTCGCCCGAGCGTCACCAAGTTGGCCGCCCCGAGCGGGCCGCGGCGCCAGTGCACCGCCACCAGCACCGCGCCGATCAGGTACAGCAGCACGCCGAGGAAACTCGTCGGATCCGCCAGCCCGGACAGGCTGACCACCGCGGCCGCGGCGAGACTGCCGACCAGACCGGCGCCGAGTCCGGACCAGGCCAGCCCCCGGGACGCGGTGGCCGTCATGGGGCGAGCCTAGTGGCGGGGTGCAGGAAGGCGAACAGGA
>JBQDIN010000091.1:1006-13244 GCA_052094425.1 Propionibacteriaceae bacterium | reverse complement strand
CCACCCTCACGGATGGCGAACTTCAGCTCCTCCTCCATCGCGATCGGCTGGATCAGCTGGACGGTCATGTCGGTGTTGTCACCGGGCATGACCATCTCGGTGCCCTCCGGCAGCTCAACCACACCGGTCACGTCGGTGGTGCGGAAGTAGAACTGCGGACGGTAGTTGTTGAAGAACGGCGTGTGACGGCCACCCTCCTCCTTGCTGAGGATGTAGACGCGCGCCTCGAACTCCGTGTGCGGAGTGGTGGTGCCCGGCTTGATCACGACCATGCCGCGCTCGACGTCCTCGCGCTTGGTGCCACGGAGCAACAGGCCGACGTTCTCGCCCGCCTGGCCCTCGTCGAGCATCTTGCGGAACATCTCCACAGCGGTGACGGTGGTGGTCTGCTTGGTCTCGCGGATGCCGACGATGTCGACCGTCTCGTTGACCTTCACGATGCCACGCTCGATCCGACCGGTGATGACGGTGCCACGACCGGTGATCGTGAAGACGTCCTCAACGGGCATCAGGAACGGCTTCTCGGTGTCACGCTCCGGAGTCGGGATGTAGTCGTCGACCGCAGCCATCAACTCGAGGACGGACTTGCCCCACTTCTCGTCGCCGTTCAGCGCCGGGAAGGCAGCAACCTGGACGATCGGGACATTGTCGCCGTCGAAGTCCTGGTCGGAGAGCAACTCGCGCACCTCGAGCTCGACGAGCTCCAGGATCTCCTCGTCGTCGACCATGTCGCACTTGTTGAGCGCGACCACCATGGCCGGCACGCCGACCTGACGGGCCAGCAGCACGTGCTCGCGGGTCTGCGGCATCGGGCCGTCGGTGGCAGCGACCACCAGGATGGCGCCGTCCATCTGCGCCGCACCGGTGATCATGTTCTTCACGTAGTCGGCGTGCCCGGGGCAGTCGACGTGTGCGTAGTGCCGGTTCTCGGTCTGGTACTCGATGTGCGAGATCGAGATGGTGATGCCACGCTGACGCTCTTCGGGTGCCTTGTCGATCTTGTCGAAAGGCGATGCCTCGTTGAGTTCAGGGTAGGCGTCGTGGAGCACCTTCGAGATCGCCGCGGACAGCGTGGTCTTGCCGTGGTCGATGTGCCCGATGGTGCCGATGTTGACGTGCGGCTTTGTCCGCTCGAACTTGGCCTTTGCCACTGGGGCTCCTTCTAGGATTGTCGCCACGCGGTCGCGGGGCGTACGTTGGTTGGACTTACTTCAGTTGTTTCAGACTCCCCGGTGGTCCACCGGTTCGCCCAATTTTTGTGCACCGAGGTGCCACGGGTCAAACTCGACGGCTCACTCGCCGCGGGCCTTCTGGATGATCTCATCGGAGACCGACTTGGGTGTCTCGGCGTAGGAGTCGAACTCCATCGAGTACGACGCCTGGCCCGAGGTCTTGGAACGCAGGTCACCGACGTAGCCGAACATCTCCGACAGCGGCACCAGTGCGTCGACGACCTTGTTGCCGTGCCGGTCGTTCATCGCCTGGACCTGGCCACGACGAGCGTTGAGGTCACCGATCACCGTACCGAGGTAGTCCTCGGGGGTGGTGACCTCGACGGCCATCATCGGCTCGAGCAGGGCCGGGTCGGCACGGCGGGCGGCCTCCTTGAAGACCATCGAGCCGGCCAGCTTGAACGCGAGCTCGGAGGAGTCGACGTCGTGGTAAGCACCGTCGGTCAGGGTGACCTTGATGTCCTCGACCGGGAAGCCGGCGAGCACACCGAAGGCCATGGCCTCCTGGATGCCCTGGTCGACCGAGGGGATGTACTCCTTCGGGATCCGACCACCGGTGACGGCGTTGACGAACTCGTATCCGGCACCCGCCTCCTGCGGCTCCAGGTTGATGATCACCTTGGCGTACTGGCCGGATCCACCCGACTGCTTCTTGTGGACGTAGTCGACCTTCTCCACCTTGCGGCGCAGCGTCTCGCGGTAGGCCACCTGCGGCTTGCCGATGTTGGCCTCGACCTTGAACTCGCGCTTCATCCGGTCGATCAGCACCTCGAGGTGCAGCTCGCCCATTCCGGCGATGATGGTCTGCCCGGTCTCGTCGTCGGTGTGGACGCGGAAGGTGGGATCCTCCTCGGCCAACCGCTGGATGGCGGTACCGAGCTTCTCCTGGTCGCTCTTGGTCTTCGGCTCGATGGCCTGCTCGATGACCGGCGCCGGGAAGTCCATCGACTCCAACACGATCGGGTTGGTCGCATCGCTCAACGACTCACCGGTGGTGGTGTCCTTCAGGCCCATCACGGCGACGATCTGACCGGCGCCCACCGAGGCGATCTCCTCACGCTTGTTGGCGTGCATCTGGTAGATCTTGCCGATCCGCTCCTTGCGCTGCTTGGTGCTGTTCAGCACCATCGTGCCGGCCTCGAGGCGGCCGGAGTAGACGCGGATGTAGGTGAGCTTGCCGAGGTGCGGGTCCGCCGCGACCTTGTACGCCAGCGCGGCGAAGGGATCCTTCTCGTTCGGGTGCCGCTCCATCTCAACGGACTCGTCACCGGGCTTGAACCCCTGGATGGCAGGCACGTCGAGCGGCGACGGGAGGTAGGCGATCACGGCGTCGAGCAGCGGCTGGACACCCTTGTTCTTGAACGCGGTGCCACAGAGCACGGCGGTGATGGCGCTGGACAGCACCGCCCGGCGGATTGCGGCCTTCAACTGCTCGACCGAAGGCTCCTCGCCCTCCAGGTAGACCTCCATCAGGTCGTCGTCGTACTCGGCGACCAACTCGACCAGCTCGGCGTGCATCTGCTCCGCCCGGTCCTTGAGGTCGGCCGGGATCTCCTCGACCGTGTAGTCCTCACCGATCTCGGTCTCGCCGTGCCAGGTCAGGGCCCGCATCTCGACCAGGTCGACGACGCCCAGGAAGTCACTCTCCGCACCGATCGGCAGCTGCAGTACAGCCGGGATGGCGTTCAGCCGATCCTTGATCGTCTGCACACAGAAGTCGAAGTTGGCGCCGGTCCGGTCCAGCTTGTTGATGAAGCAGATCCGCGGCACCTCGTACCGGTCGGCCTGCCGCCACACGGTCTGGCTCTGCGGCTCGACACCGGCCACCCCGTCGAAGACGGCGACGGCACCGTCGAGGACGCGGAGCGAGCGCTCCACCTCGACGGTGAAGTCCACGTGCCCCGGGGTGTCGATGATGTTGATCTGGGTGTCGTGCCAGTGGCAGGTGGTGGCCGCGGAGGTGATGGTGATTCCCCGCTCCTGCTCCTGCTCCATCCAGTCCATCGTCGCGGTGCCCTCGTGGGTGTCACCGATCTTGTAGTTGATCCCGGTGTAGTACAGGATCCGCTCGGTGGTGGTGGTCTTGCCCGCATCGATGTGCGCCATGATCCCGATGTTGCGGACCTGGGCCAGGTCTGTCTTGATGTCGACGGCCACGGAAGCGTTCAACCTCTATCTGTTGCGACGGACGGCGGTCAGGCCGTACGAGTGTGGTGGAGGGCTGGGATCACCAGCGGTAGTGGGCGAATGCCTTGTTGGCTTCGGCCATCTTGTGCGTGTCCTCGCGGCGCTTGACCGCTGCACCCAAACCGTTCGAAGCGTCCAGGATCTCGTTCATCAGGCGCTCGGACATGGACTTCTCCCGACGCTGCCGGGCGAAGCTGACCAACCACCGCATCGACAGGGTGGTGGCGCGGTTCGGCTTGACATCGATCGGCACCTGGTAGGTGGCCCCTCCGACCCGGCGGCTCTTCACCTCGAGGGCAGGCTTGATGTTGTCCAGCGCGCGCTTCAGGGTCTGCACCGGATCGACACCCGTCTTGGTACGGGTGCCCTCCATGGCGGTGTAGACGATGTTCTGGGCGACGGTCTTCTTGCCGTCGTGCAGCACCTTGCTGACCAGCTGGGTGACCAACTGGGATCCGTAGACCGGATCAACCGGCAACGGGCGCTTCGGGGCGGGTCCCTTGCGAGGCATTACTTCTCCTTCTTCGCGCCATACCGGCTGCGAGCCTGCTTGCGGTTCTTGACACCCTGGGTGTCGAGGGAGCCGCGCACGATCTTGTAGCGAACGCCCGGGAGGTCCTTCACCCGGCCGCCACGCACGAGCACCATCGAGTGCTCCTGCAGGTTGTGACCGACGCCCGGGATGTAGGCGGTGACCTCGATGCCGCTGGAGAGCTTCACGCGGGCCACCTTCCGGAGTGCCGAGTTCGGCTTCTTCGGGGTGGTGGTGTACACACGCGTGCACACGCCGCGACGCTGGGGAGACCCCTTGAGCGCGGGCGTCTTGTTCTTGCTCACCTTGTCGGAGCGGCCCTTTCGGACCAACTGCTGGATTGTGGGCACCGCTTGGTATCTCTTTCTGTCTTAAGGATGTGGCCGCGGCATCCCCCGGAACAGCCGAACTGAAGCAGTCGAACCGGAGTGATGTCGCCGTGCGAACCACACACATCGGAATTGCTTCGATAGCCGGGGCACGCACAAGGTTTCGGGCAAGCCCGAACACAAGGACCAAGGTTATCCGTTCACCCCCGTACGGTCAAAACGCCCGATCGCGGGGGCCAACTCCCTGAAACCAGTGTGACGGCTGAGCCCCCCCGATCCGGGTGGTGAGCGGTCTCAACCAAGACGGTAGACCTCACCGGCGGAGAGCAACCGGCGCACCTCGTCGTCCAGGAACTCCTCGGCTGCCAGCAGGCGCGACTGCAGGTCGCGCTGCAGCGTCACCGCGGCATAGGTCAGAGCGACGGTGACGTCGTGCTCGGGCCGCCAGACCACCTCGATCGGGTCACCGACGGACATGCTGCCCGGCGTGACGACGCGCAGGTAGGCACCCGGTCGGGACCGTCGGCTGAAGGTGCGCAACCACCCCTTCTCCCCCATCCAGCCCCGGAAGGTGTTGCACGGGATCCGTGGGAAGGTGACAGCCAGTTCGACCGTGTCCCCGACCCGCCAGCGCTCGCCGAGCAGGGCGCCGTTCACGTCCAGGCCGGTGGTGGTCAGGTTCTCCCCGAAGAAGCCGTCCGGCAACGAGCGGTCCAGCCGCTCCTCCCAGTCGTCGAGGTCCTCGCGCGCGAAGGCGTACACCGCCTGGTCGTCGCCGCCGTGGTTGGCCCGATCCCCCACGTGATCACCGACCAGACCGCTGCCGAGACCGCCGTGCTTGGGACCCGGTGCGCGCACCTGCACGGGGGTCCGGACCGGCTGCTTGCCGATCCCCGTGGTCAGCCCACGCTTGTACGGGTTCGGGGCCGAGGTGGCGAGGTTGAGGCTGAGCAGCTGGGCCATGACGCGTGAGCCTAGGGTCAGTCCATGTCCGTGGTGTAGACGTCGTCACCGTCGTGGAACAGGGTGAAGGCCCAACCCGGTGCCATCGCCAGATAGGCCAAGATCTTCGGGTGCCGCTCCACCGCTTCCTGGAGGCTGAGCACGTTGAACCCCACCGTCTCGGAGACCTGGTTGAGGTCCGGCGGGCCCGTGAAGAAGACCCATCCGCAATCGTCGCGCTCGGGCTTCGGGTCGAACCGCGCCCCGTACATCGGTTCCGATTCCGGTGTCACGTTCTTCGAGACCAGGACCTTGGCGAAGGGATACGGCGGGTGCGCTGGCACGCCCGTCCGGTTCACGACTGCCTGCTGGTCGCTCCGCAGCCGCGGCGGACCGAGCGGGTCCACCGGGGTCGTCGGATCGATCTGCGGGTTCTCGGGGTCGCTCTCCCACTTCGCGAGGAAGTCCGCGAATTCCTGGTAGTCGGTGACCGGGCTGGTCGTCGCGATCAGGTGACTGATCGGAATCCGGACCCGATCCATGGGCAGCAGGCGGGTGTGCGTGCCATAGGGATGGTTGTTCATCACGCACTCGAGCAGGTCCCCCTCGCGACCGATGACGATCAGCCACATCCGTTCGGTGATCGGAACCAGTACCGGCCGGCCTTGTTGGTCGTACGGGTCCACGCCGTCGCGCACCGGGTCGGCGATGGTCGCGGTGCGAAACGTCGCGCGCACGCGACTTCCGGGACGTAGCGCTGCGAGGTCGTCGGGACTCGGCATCTCGAAGGTCTCGGGGTTCTCTGCGGCGAGCGGCGCCGGGTCCATCAGCTCCCAGCCACCGCGCCTCAGCAGGTTCTCGATCTCACTCACGCCATCCCTCGCTCCGTCTCGCTCCACCTGCTCATCCTGTCGTCGGATCCCGTTCTCGTCCACCTGAACTCCCCGAACCCGTAGGTGTAGCGTCCCTCACATGTGGGCAGCGATCGGGTGGGGTGCGGTCGCCGCATCCTCACTTGCCCTCGGCGCACTGCTGGGGATCCTGTTCCGCTGGCGGGACGGTGTGGTCGGAGCAGTGCTGGCCTTCGGCGCCGGGGCCCTCATCTCCGCAGTCTCCTTCGACCTGGCCGAGGAGGGCTTGGATCTCGGCCCCCCGCTGGCCGTGGCAGCCGGGGTCGCGGTCGGCGCCCTCACGTACTTCCTCGCCAACCGGCGGGTGTCCCGGCTGGGCGCCAGGAGTGGCGGCACAAGTGGTGCCCCGTTGACCCTGGGCGCCTTCCTGGACGGCATCCCCGAACAGGCCGTCCTCGGGATCGGCCTCGCCGCCGGCGGCGGGGTCAGCCCTGCCCTGCTGGCAGCGATCTTCGTCTCCAACCTGCCGGAGGCGATCGGCTCGGTCACCGACATGCGGCAGTCCGGAAGTTCTCGACGGAAGGTCTTCGCGGTGTGGCTGCCGGTGGCCATCCTCTGCGCCCTCGCCACCCTCGGCGGCTTCGCGGTGGCTGACGTCGCCAGCGACCCGGTACGGGCCGGGATCAACGGCTTCGCCGCCGGTGCTCTCCTGGTGATGCTGGTCGACTCGATGATTCCCGAGGCACGAGAGAAGGCCGGGGACAAGGCGGGATTGGCAGCCGTCCTCGGTTTCGCCGTGGCCGCGTGGCTCAGCTTCAGCGGCTGAGTCCTTCACTGGAAGGCGCGTCCGGGTACACGCGCACTTCGGAGGCCTTGACCGCGACCCACACCGGCGAGCCCGGCGCCAGGTCGAGTTCGGCGATGGCCGCCGGGGTGAGCTCGGCCAGTACGGACTGCGTCGGCCCGGGCGCTCCGGTGATCGCCACCCGGACACCCTCCCCGTGTGGCTCCATCCCGTCGACGGTGCCCTGCCAGACGTTGCGTGGGCTCCCGTGCGGACGGCTGAGGAAGAGGGCGACCGCGGACGGCCGGAACGAGACCAGGACCGGTCCGTCGGCCGACTCGGCCACTTGGACCGTGCCGCCACCGCCGAGGCTGACGACGTGTCCGTCCGCCTGCCCCGCCAGCAGGTTGAGGCCGACCAGCCGGGCCACGTAGTCGGTGCGGGGGTGTTGGGCGACCTCGGTCGGGGTGCCCACCTGCACCACCCGTCCGTCCTCGATCACGATCACCCGGTCGGCCAGCACGGCCGCGTCCACCGGGTCGTGGGTGACGACCAGGGTCGCCCCGGCGAAACCGCGCAGCCGGCGGCGCAGTTCGCTCCGGATCTCGAGCCGGGTGCGCGCGTCCAGGGCCGACAGGGGCTCGTCCAACAGCAGCAACTCCGGCCCGGTGCCGAGTGCTCGGGCGAGGGCGACCCGTTGTGCCTGACCGCCCGACACCTGGCGTGGTCGTTGCCCGGCGAGGGCCGACAATCCCATCCGCTCCAGCAACTCCGTGGCGATCGCCCGCGCAGCCTGCTTCGACTCCCCGCGTGCCCGCGGGCCGAAGGCGACGTTGTCCAGCACGGTGAGGTGCGGGAACAGCAGGTAGTCCTGGAACACCACCCCGGCCGATCGTTCGTGCGCGGCGAGCCGTCGGCGCCGTTCGGTGTGCTCGACGACCACGTCGCCGATCGTGATCCGACCGTCGTCCAGCGGCAACAGACCGGCCAGCGAGCGCAGCACGGTGGACTTCCCGGCCCCGTTCGGCCCGAGCAGGGCCACCACCTCACCCGGCTGCACGGCGAGTTCCACGTCCAGCACGAAGTCCCCGCGAGCCACCTGCAGGGTGGCCTCCAGTCCGCTCACCATCGATTCACCCACCGGTCCCGCAGCAGGACGAGTACACCGACCGACACCACCAGCAGCACTACCGCAAGCAGCAGGGCCGCGTCCGGGTCGGTCTCCAGGGCCAGGTAGACCTCGAGCGGCATGGTCCGGGTGGTGCCGGGGAAGTTGCCGGCGAAGGTGATCGTGGCCCCGAACTCACCCAGTGCCCTGGCCCACGCCAGTACCGCTCCGGCGGCGATCCCCGGACCGACGAGCGGCAAGGTGACTCGGCGGAAGACTGTCATCGGCTGCGCCCCCAGAGTGGCGGCAGCCTCCTCGTACCGCCGGTCCGCGGCCCGTAGCGCTCCCTCGACCGACAGCACCAGGAAGGGCAGGGCCACGAACACCTGGGCGAGCACCACGGCGTACGGGGTGAAGGGGAATGCGAAGCCGGTGAGTTCGTACAGCGGCCGGCCGAGCAGGCCGGATCGGCCGAGGACGGTGAACAGGGCCACGCCTCCGACGACCGGCGGGAGCACCAGCGGGACCGTGATCAGCGCCCGGAGCACGGAAGCACCCCGGGCGTTCGGCCGCGCCAACAACCAGGCCAACGGCACCCCGACGACGACGGCGATCACGGTCGACACGGACGCGGTGACCAGCGACAGGCGCAGGGCGAGCAGCGACTCCCCGCCACTGAGCACGGTCGCGGCCCGGCTCCATGGCGCCCTGATCACCAAACCCAGCAGGGGAAGCAGCAGGAAGCAGAGGGCCAGCGCAGCCGGCAGCCCGAGGAGGAGCGGGACCGCCCCGCCACGTCGCCTACGGCGTCTCGAAGCCGACACCGGAGAACACCTCGGCCCCTTCGTCGGAGAGGACGTACTCGGTGAATGCCTTCCCCACCCCGGAGTTCTGGGACTCGGTCAACGTCGCGATCGGGTAGTTGTTGATCACGGACTCGGCCTCGTCGAAGGAGATGCCCTCCACCTTGTCCCCGGCCGAGACCACGTCGGTGCGGTAGACGAGTGCCGCGTCGACCTCGTCCAACTGGACTTTCTGCAGGGTGGCCTTGACGTCTTGCTCCAAGGTGTCCGGTTTGGCCTCGATGCCGGCCGACTCGAACACCTTCTCGGCAGCGGAACCGCAGGGCACCTCCGGGGCGCAGATCGCGATCCGCTTGTCCTCGTCGGCGAAGTCCTGCAGGCCGGTGACGTCACCCGGATTGCCGGGCGGGACAGCAATCTCCAGCACATTGGTGACGAAGATCGTCGGTTCGTCGTTGAGCCCCGCGTCGGACACCTGTTGCATGGTGGACTCGTTCGCGGCGGCGAAGACGTCGGCGGGGGCCCCTTCGATGACCTGGGTGGCCAGCGTGGAGCTGGAGCCGAAGCTGAAGGTGACGGTGGTGCCGGGGTTGGCCTGCTCGAAGTCCGCGCCGATGGTCTCGAAGGACTCCGTCAGGGAGGCGGCCGCCAACACGGTGATCTCTCCCCTGAGGGCCTCCCGCGGGGCGGGCGAGCCACCGGACGACGGCTCGTTGTCCTGGCTCCCGCAGGCGACCGCTGCGCTCAGCAGCAGGGCGATGCCGCCGACCAGCGCGGTACGGCGAAGGCGCGTGGCGACGGTCACGGGGACACCCCCGGGGTCTCGACCACCACGTGGGTGGACTTGACGGATGCGACGGCCAGGACGCCGGGCTCGAGTCCGAGGTCGTCGGCCGCCTCGGCCGACATCAACGACACCACCCGGAACGGACCGCACTGCAGGTCGACCTGGGCCATCACGGTGTCCTTCACCACCCGGGTGACCAGACCGGTGAACCGGTTCCGGGCGCTCTCGGCCACTGGGGAGCCGAGTTCGGGGGCTGCGGCGACCTCCTGGGCCAAGGTGGCGAGGGAGCCCCCGTCCACGGTGGTCGGCCCGGCACCGGTGGTGGCGGTCAACTTGCCCGAGTCGACCCAGCGGCGCACGGTGTCATCGCTGACGCCGAGCAGAGTGGCTGCCTGAGAGATCCTGAATTGCGGCATTCACTCATCCTATACTCCGCAGATGCGGAGCCCGAGCCGGCTGGGTGCTGCCTGCACTGCGGACCGGGGTCACGTTCCGGGTCCGCCCGTCACCGGGTTGGACACCCGTCACCCGCAGTTCACCGCGGACGGGGAGAATGGAGCCATGCCCGACACCACCCCGCCCCCCAGCTCCGCCCCGGGCCGTGTGTTCGTGATCACCGGGGCGATGGCCTCCGGCAAGTCCACGGTGTCCGAACTCCTCGCCCATCGACTGTCCAAGTCCGTCCACATCCGTGGTGACGCGTTCCGCAAGATGGTGATCAACGGCCGGGCGGACATGTCCCCGCAACCATCGGAGGAGGCGCTGGCCCAACTGTCACTGCGCTACGACCTCGCCAGTCACGCCGCGGACAGCTACGCCGCAGCCGGCTTCGACGCGATCGTGCAGGACGTCATCATCGGAGCCGAGTTGGCGAACTTCGTGGAGCGGATCCGTACCCCGCAGCGTTACCTGGTGGTGCTCTCCCCCAGTGTCTCCGCGCTGGAGTGGCGCGAGGAGCAACGCGCCAAGGCGGGGTACGTGCACTTCTCGGCCGGCGCCTTGGACGAGGTGCTGCGCCGGGAGACGGCCCAGATCGGCTACTGGTTGGACTCCAGTGCACAGACCCCGGACGAAACCGTCACGGACATCCTGACCAACTTGGACCGCGCCGCCGTCTGACGGTGTTCACCAGTTGGGGGTGACGTCCTCCACGTTCTTCGGCAGGTCCACGTTCGACGGGTGGTAGATGTAGACGACCCCGTCGTTTGCCTTCTGCCACACCTTCTCGAAGTTCTCCCGGGTGTAGACGTTGCGCACGTCGTCGTTGCGGTTCGTGGCCGGGTCGTTGAGGATCGGGTCACCGTCCTCGGTGAAGCCGACCAGCACCATCAGGTGTCCGTTGCTCCCGTACCCAGCTTCCGGCATCTCCTCGAGCTCCCATGCCAGCGAGATGATCACCGGGATCCCGGCCTCGACGAACCGCTCGGCCTCGGCCAGCGAACGCAGCCGGGTGACGAAGCTGTCCAGCCCGAAGGTGTGTGCGTACGCGGCGTTGAACGGCCAGTTCCCGGCACCCTCATAGGTGTAGTCCCAGGTGTTGATCGCGGCGTAGGCGACCTGCGGATCACCGTTCGGTGCCTCGATGTCGGCCAGTTCGGAGGCAGCCACCTGGTACTTCTCTCCCCAGTAGTACTGCACCATCGTGGTGGAGGTCGGCGAGCACCAGACCTGGCCGCCACCGCCGTATTCGGGGTACTCCCCCTTGTGGATGTTCTGCGCGTACGGCGGCACGTCCAACTCGACGTGCCTGCCGAGCGTGGGCTCACTGGTCTCGGGAGCATCCTGGGTGGGGATGTACTCGTTGGTCAGCACGGTCATGCCGTCCAACCGCGGGGAGACCTTGCGCTCGCCCTCCGGGCGGTACAGCGTCGCCTGGGCCTGGTAGGCGTCGAGCTCGTGCCCGCTGCGCACCGCCAGCGTATCGGTCCAGATCGCCGCGTCGTCGTCGTTCTGCCCCTCCACCGACGTGCGATGGATGTCGCCGGCCTCGAAGTCGTCACCGGAGGCCCAGCGGCCCATCACGTACCACTTCGTCCAGGTGCCGTCTGCCTTGCGCCCACGCAACTTCGTCTCGACGAAGGTGCCGGTCGGGGTCTGCGCATTCCAGGACGCGATCGCCTCGTCGCCCTCGAAGTCGAGCTCGACCACCGGCGAGGTCCACGTGCCGGTGTCGTAGGTCTTCGCGGTGCCGTCACCGAACGGGTCGGTGTAGGTTCGCTGCTCCTGTGCCCGCGGGTGAATGGTCAGCGACCGGCCCCGACCCGGCTTCAGTCCGTCCAGGGTCCCCCGGCGGAATTCCCGGATCTCGTCCCAGCGGTCCACCTGGATGCTGTTTGGATCGGGAGCGGTCTGCTCCGTACTCGATGGCGTCGCGGTCGCGACTCCCATCGGCAGCACCAAGGCGGCGGACGCGGCCAGGATGCCGATTCCGGGCAGGAAGCGGGATTTCATCGATTCTCCTTCAGACAGAACGACACACGCCAAGATCTTTCCCCGAGAGGGGCCACTGATAGGAGATCCCCCGCGAAGTCTGACTCTGTCGTGAAAGTCGCGGAGCGTCAAGAGGTGGTCCGGAGACGGCAGCGGGGGGGCCCCCCCAAGGGGCCCCCCCCGGCTGGGGCCCCACCCGGGCGACGCCGTAGTGGCCGCGGGGCGAAAACAACCCCCGGGCCCCCCCCCCCCC
>JBQDIN010000091.1:0-996 GCA_052094425.1 Propionibacteriaceae bacterium | reverse complement strand
GGCTCTCTTTTTTTACTGGGGGGGCGGTACTTGTGGGGGTCGTGCGCCGCCGGGGGCCCGCCCCCCTCTGGGCCCCCCCCGCTGCTGCTCCCACACGAGCGCTCAGCGATAGTCGCCGAGGTCGAACTCCTCCAGCGGGACCGCCGCACCCGACCCCGACCCGAAGTCGTAGTCGTAGTTGTCGTAGCCGACCATCGAGTAGGCCGCAGCCTTCGCCTCGGGGGTGGGCTCGACCCGGATGTTGCGGTAGCGCTCCAGACCGGTACCGGCCGGGATCAGCTTGCCGAGGATGACATTCTCCTTCAGGCCGAGCAGCGAATCCGACTTGCCGTGGATCGCCGCATCGGTGAGGACCTTGGTGGTCTCCTGGAAGGAGGCTGCCGACAGCCACGAATCCGTGGCCAGCGACGCCTTGGTGATCCCCATCAGGACCGCACGCCCGGCAGCCGGGCCACCGCCCTCGGCCACCACCTGGCGGTTCCGCCCCTCGTAGGTCAACCGGTCCACCAGATCACCGACCAGCAGGTTGGTGTCACCGGACTCGATCACCGTGATCCGACGCAGCATCTGCCGGATGATGATCTCGATGTGCTTGTCGTGGATCGGCGCGCCCTGGGTCCGGTACACGGACTGGACCTCGTTCACCAGGTGCTCCTGCACCTTGCGGACACCGAGCACCCGGAGCACGTCCTGCGGATCCGGGGTACCGAAGGTCAGCTGTTGGCCGGCCTCCACGTGGTCCCCGTCCTCGACCAGCAGTCGGGACCGGCGGCTGACCGCGAACTCGTCCTCCTCCGACCCGTCGTCCGGGGTGACGACGATCTTCCGGGTACGGTCCCCGTCCTCGATCCGGATCCGACCGGCGCTCTCGGCGATCGGCGACTTGCCCTTGGGCTGGCGGGCCTCGAAGAGCTCGACCACACGGGGCAGACCCTGGGTGATGTCGTCACCGGCCACACCACCGGTGTGGAAGGTACGCATCGTCAGCTGGGTGCC
>JBQDIN010000090.1:0-14253 GCA_052094425.1 Propionibacteriaceae bacterium | reverse complement strand
CCCTTGGTCTCGATGCCGAGGCTCAGCGGGGTGACGTCGAGCAGCAGGACGTCCTTGACCTCACCCTTCAGCACGCCGGCCTGGAGGCTGGCGCCGAGGGCGACGACCTCGTCCGGGTTGACGCCCTTGTTCGGGTCCTTGCCGCCGGTCAGTTCCTTGACCAACTCGGTGACGGCCGGCATCCGGGTGGAGCCGCCGACCAGGATCACGTGGTCGATCTGGCCGACCGACACCTTCGCGTCCTCGATCACGGCGCTGAACGGTGCCCGGCAACGGTCCAGCAGGTCCGACGTCAGGCGCTGGAACTCGGAGCGGGTCAGCTTCTCGTCCAGGTGCAGCGGGCCGGACTCGCCCAGGCTGATGTAGGGCTGATTGATCGAGGTCTCGGTGGCCGAGGACAACTCGATCTTGGCCTTCTCCGCGGCCTCCCGCAGACGCTGCTTGGCGATCTTGTCGGCCGCGAGGTCGGTGCCGTACTTGTTCTTGAACTGCTTGACCAACCAGTCGACGATCCGGTCGTCCCAGTCGTCGCCGCCGAGGCGGTTGTCACCCTTGGTGGCCTTCACCTCGAAGACACCGTCACCGATCTCCAGCAGGGACACGTCGAAGGTGCCACCACCGAGGTCGAAGACGAGGATGGTCTGATCGGTCTCGCCCTTGTCCAGGCCGTACGCCAGCGCGGCGGCGGTCGGCTCGTTGATGATCCGGTCGACCTTGAGTCCGGCGACCTCGCCGGCCTCCTTGGTGGCCTGCCGCTCGGCGTCGGAGAAGTAGGCGGGAACGGTGATGACCGCATTGGTCACGTCCTCACCGAGGTAGGCCTCGGCGTCGCGCTTCAACTTCTGCAGCACCCGGGCGCTGATCTCCTGGGCGGTGTACTTCTTGTCATCGATCGTGGTCGACCAGTCCGTGCCCATGTCGCGCTTGACCGACCGGACGGTGCGGTCGACGTTCGTGACGGACTGGCGCTTGGCGACCTCGCCGACCAGCACCTCGCCGCCCTTGGCAAAAGCAACGACCGACGGCGTCGTCCGGGCGCCCTCGGCGTTGGGGATGACGGTGGGTTCGCCACCCTCGAGTACGGCAACGACGGAGTTGGTCGTTCCCAGGTCAATACCGACTGCACGAGCCATGTGTTGTTTCCTCCGAAACTGGGTTGTCCTGTGGTCCTGCGGAAAGTCTGATTCGTCATCGAGTCACATCGACTCAACCTGTTCACACTTGCCTTTAGCGTACTACGCTCAACTTACTTCCTGAGCGCTACGGACTCAACTATGCACCCACTCGAAGGATCACGCAACTCGGGTTGAGCCTGACCCACTCAACCCTTCTCTCAGGGTCACCCTGAGTGGGCTCGCACCGCGCCCTGCTGCCCAGCCACTCGGAGCCCGCTGCTCTGGGCGTCCCGGTCATTCCCACGGAATCTCGATCGGACGTCCGTCCTCCCCGCCACACTCGAGAACGGCGGAGGCATCCCCGAACACCTGAGTGAGGGTGACTCGGCCACCCACCGCCCTGGTGTCGCGCAGTTCGACCGGTTGGCCGGCCAGGCAGGATTTACGCCGAATGACCAGCAACGGGCTGCCTGCGGGCACGTGCAGCCGGGCGGCCATGTCCTCGGTCGCAAGCTCGGAGCGGGTGTACTCCACTCCGGCATCGAACTCGATGCCACACTCGGACCGCAGCACCTCGTACACCGAGGCAGCTGTCAGGTCGGCACCCAGGAGTGGCCCTGCCACCGCCTCCACGATCCAGATCCGGTCGACGGCAATCGGTACGCCATCGGCGTGGCGGACCCGCGCCACGTACACGAAGGACGTGTCGGCATCCAGCCCCAGCGCCTGGGCCACCGGGGAACTGGCGACTGACTGCTGGGCGAGGATTCCGGAACTCTCCTCGCTCCCCTGGGCGGTGATCGCATCGCGCAAGCTGTACATCGGGCCCAAATTCGGGGTGTCGCCGATGTGGATCACCTGGGACTGCCGCCCCGGCGAGCCACTGACGATCCCCTGTTCTCGCAACGGGCCGAGGGCTTGGCGAATCGTGCCCCGGCTGACCTCGTACTCCTCCGAGAGCGCCACCTCACCCGGGAACCCATGCGAGAACTCGCCGAGCTGCAACCTTCGCAGCAGGTCATCGCTGACCTGACGCCAGCGTGGCAGTGTCCGCACAACCCCTCCTTGTTAAATGTATGAACATTACGTACTGTTGCTGATCATGAACGCCACGACCCGACGTTCCGTCACCATTATCGCCCTGGTCGCCGCAGCACTCCTCGCCATCACCGGAGCCATCCTCGCTGCCCGAAACAGCGACTCCTCGGCAGGCACCCAGACCCCCGGCTCCACCCAGACGCCGAAGCGGGGCCAGCCTGTCGACGACCCGCGGGCCGCGGAGGAGGAAGTCGGGGTCGCCCGACGAGACGCTGCCGACGTCACCGCCATCGGCGACGTCGACGCTCCCCTGGTCCTGATCGAGTACTCGGATTACCGCTGCCCCTTCTGTGGGGTGTTCGCTCGGGACACGATGCCGCTGCTCCAGGCGGAGTACATCGACACGGGCCAGCTGCGGTTCGAATGGCGCGACTTCCCGGTGTTCGGGGAGGAGTCGATGGACGGCGCCATGGCGGCCCGGGCAGCCGGCGAGCAAGACCTCTACTGGGAGTACCACGACGCGATGTACGAGGACGCCCCGGAACGGGGCCACCTCGAGATCGACCGGAAGCGCGTGCTGGACTGGGCCGAGGAGGTCGGCGTGCCGGACCTGGCGGAATTCGAGTCGGACCTGGACGACCCCGACCTCCGGGCCGCGATCGAGGCCGACACCGCAGAAGCCCGTACGCTCGGTGCCAGTGGGACACCCACCTTCCTCATCGGCCGGACACCGCTCGTCGGCGCCCTGCCCGCCGACGAGTTCCGAGCAGCCATCGACGCGCAACTCGAAGCATTGGGAGAGCGCTGATGGACATCGGCTACCTGGGCGCCCTCTTCGGCGGTGTGCTCACCCTGCTGAGCCCCTGCTCAGTGATGCTGCTGCCGGCCTTCTTCGCCTATGCGTTCAACTCACCACGGGCGATGATCGGTCGGACCGCCGTCTTCTACGCCGGGCTCGCGGTCACCTTGGTTCCGCTCGGCGTGTTCTCCGGATCGCTCGGCTCGCTGGCCACCACCCACCGCTCCGAACTGGTGTTCGTCGCCGCGGTGATCGTCATCGTGCTCGGGCTGTGGCAGTTGTCCGGCCTGCCGATCCCGGGAGTCAGCCGGACCGAGACGGGCAGCAGGGACCGCACCTCGGTGGCCTCGGTGTTCACCCTCGGGGCGGTCTACGCGGTGGCCGGAGTCTGCGCGGGCCCGATCCTCGGATCCGTCCTGATGATCGCCGCGATGGGTGGCAACCCGGTCTACGGCGGCGTGATGCTCGCCCTCTACGCGTTGGGGATGACCCTCCCGCTCTTCCTCCTGGCCGCAGTCTGGAAGCGCTTGGGAAGTCGGGGCCGGGCCCTGATCGCCCCGCGAACGATCTCGATCGGCCGCTGGCACAACACCTGGACCCAAGCCGTGTCCGGTGTGTTGTCGATCGGCATCGGTGTGCTCCTGCTCGTCACCGACGGCACCGCGAAACTGGGCTCCCTCTTCACCATCGGAACGCAATACGCCGCAGAATCCACCCTCGCGACCTGGAGCGAGAGGGTTTCCGACCTCTGGTTCATCGTCGGAGCGATCGCCATCTTGGCATCCGTGTTCGGCTGGCGCCGCTGGCGAAGTCGACACCGGCCGAAGGCAGCATCGATCGACCAACTGATCACCAAGGATCCAGTGCGATGACCTCCCTGATCGAATCGCCACGACGCCGCTCCATCGGAGCCGAGTTGCGCGGTTGGCCTGCACGGCGGTGGATCACCGTCACGGCGGTCACGATCCTGACTCTCCTGGTGACCGCGGTCCCCACCGCCATGATCCCCACCCCACTGTTCACCCGCGAGGTCCCCACCACCGCGTGGGCCTGGCCGGTACTTGCCGTGACGTCCGTGCTCGCCGGCATGGTCGCTGCCACCTACGTACGCCGCCGGGACACACCTCCGCGCCGGGACCGCGGCAGCAGACTCGGCACCCTCGGCGCCCTCACCACGTTCTTCGCGGTGGGGTGCCCGGTGTGCAACAAGCTCGTCCTCATCGCCCTCGGCTACACCGGCGCACTGCAGTTCTTCGCCCCCGCCCAGCCCTTCCTGGCCGCCCTCGCGATCGCACTGCTGGGGTGGGCACTCGTCACCCGAATCCGCCGAGAACTCAACTGCCCCCTCGACTGACGCCTGAGTCCCGCGCACGCACCGGACAGGTCAGGCGCTGTAACCCTTCGGCGGGATCAAGCTGGCCAGGTGCTCGAAGGTCAACCAGTACGTCGCGGTGGGCGCGAAGCCGGCCGGGTCGGCGATCAGCACGTCCTGGTTGTCCGGCTTGTAGCCGACCACGGTGAAGTAGTGCCAGATGGTGTAGTCGGGGTAGCCGGGCGGGTGGTTGCCCGCCGGCGCGACGATGTTCGTGACCAGGGCATACCCCTTGCCCAGGTCCAGCGTGATGTCGTCCCACAGCAGGTCCTTCTGGGCCTGGGTCGGCGGGTCGTTCGGCATCTCCTTGGTCTCGTACCAGCCGACGTGGTTGCCGAGCACCGCCGTCACCTGGCCGATCCAGTCGGTCCCGTTCTGGCTCGTCGGCAGTTCGTTGGCCATCTGCTGTTGGGAGACCGACACCCCGCGGGCCGACAGCGCGATCCGCGTCGCCGCGGGGCCGCACCAGTAGCCGGTCTCCTGGTACTGGAAGTCGTGGTCGACGATCACCGCACCGGCGGCCGCAGCACTCGCGAGTTGTGCCGTGGCGGCTTGCCGGGACAGATCGGGGTGACTGGCGCGGGTCGAGACCGGGATGACCTGGGTGGCCTCGGCGACCTGGGCGGCGGCCGTGCGGACGGCCGGCCGGAAGGCGGGTGCGGGGGTCGGAACCGTGGGTTCCAGCAGGCCGGGCTGCTTGGCCACGGCGGGCAGTGCACCGGCACCGGCCAGCCCGACCCCGAGTACGGGTGCGGCGGCGAACAGTTTCAGAGCGTCCCGCCGGGCCAACCCGGCCTTGGGCACGGGGGTGATCGGACTCGTCATCGTGAACCTCTCCTCGATCGCAATGCCTCGAGCCCGTTCCGGCAGCGAGGTGTGACTGGTTCTCCCCCGATCGCGCCCCCGGTGTGCCCCGACCGTAGGCCTTCCGCCGAGCGAGGGACAAGGGAATGCGTCATCGCTCTCCGGTTTAGGAAGGGCGTCGCGGTGAACCTCCCGGATGCCCCAGCCGTGTGGTCAGAGGGCCACTTCGGGACGGGGCCGCCCCCCCACGGCCAAAGCCTGCGGGTGGAAGACACCCTGAGTTCCAGCGATCACGGCAGACACCCGGACACGATCGTCCTCGTGATACGCGCGATGGTGTCGCTGGCGCTGTGACGATCAGTCGAGGCGACTCCCGTGCCCAGGATGGCGAGGACCAGTTCACCGCCGTCGGGCAGTTCGACCGCTCCGACGTCATGGCAGATCCCGTCGAGTTCGCCAGTCTTGTGCAGCACTGTCTGCGATGTCGGGAGCAGAGCGGGGATTCCCGCTCCGAACTGCTGCTCCCTGAGGATGACCCGCGCAACGTCGGTGAGCGGTTCGGGCAGCGTCCGACCCTGTCCGATCAGCGACTCGACCAGGAGCACCTGATCACCGGCGGAAGTGAGATTGTCCCTACCCGAAGCGGCGCCTTCGGTGTCCATCATGAGACGTCCCAGGACCGTCTCGTCCGCACCCACGGCCGACAACGTCGCGTTGACCTCCTCCAAACCCACGAGGCCGATGACCGCGTTCGTCGCCGTATTGTCACTGACCACGATCATGAGCATCAGCAGGTCCCGGAGGGAAACCACGTCGGTCTCGGTCAACAACCGCAGCACGCCGGAACCGCCGACCCGCTCCGCTGGCAGTCGGACAGGCTGTTCGAGGTGGACTCGCCCCGCGGAAACGGACTGCAGCGCGCTCAGGAGTATCGCGACTTTGATCGTGCTCGCCGCCGGCACCCGGGAACCCGCATCGCGTGTGTAGAGGGTCCTTCCACTCAGGCGTGCTGCGACGTGCCACTCCCCGTCCGCCTGATCGACGATGCGTTCGATTGCTCCATACATGGTCAACTCCTCGGGGCCAGGTCAGACGATGGCGAACATGACTGCGAGGACGACAACGTTCGCGGTCATGACGAACCAACCGGTGAAGAGCATCATCTTCAGGTTCGATGAACGCGCGAGCCCCATCTGCCCGATCATGTCTCCGTTCGGGAACGGTCCGAACGTGTCATTGTTGCTGCCGCCGAGGAGCGATGTCGCCCATGCCGTCTGCGGAACCCCGAGCGAGGCTGCAAGTGGCCACAACAGTTTGTCGATCAAGGTCACTTGTGCCACGGCGGCACCGGGCACCGCGAGCCAGCCGATGAGCAGACTCAACATCAGAAAGACCCACGCCCCGGCCGACTCCATCGTTGGACTGAGGCTGTTGAGCATCACATCGTAGGAGCCCGACGCCTCCACCAGGGTCAGCAGCGGATTGAACATCCAGAACAGGAAGAACAACCAGATCAGGCTGGCTGCTCCCTTGGTGAAGGTCGAGATCGCCCGCTCCGCACCAAGTCGTCCGAGCAACGCAGTGATCAACGCGGCCGCGAGCATGACCAACACGGCGTAGGAGAAACTTGCCTTGATCAGCACACCGACGATGGCCAGGACGATGATCGACAGCACGAACCCACCGGCTGCAATGTTCGCCTGTCTCGTCGCGACGGGCTTCACGTCGGCGTTCGTTCCCTGGCCCATGTCCTCGTTCGAGTACGGGTCGGAGTCCCGCGTCCGCTTCTGCACCCAGCGAGCGGCGAAGAAGCCGGCGATCCATGAACTTGCCGCCATCGGGATGCCAGCCGAGTAGAGGTACTCGAGGTAATTGAGGTCGGTGACCCCCATGACCGTGACAACGGGCGGCGTGAACGGCCCGAGCATGTTCCCGGCAGCACCAGCGGTGAGGAACATCGAGGCGACCGCTGGTTTGGACCACTTCACCCGTGCTGCGATGGGGATGATGATCGGGGCCAGAATGGCGTTCGCCCCGGCCAAGGTGCCGAGCGACCCGACCAGCACGGTCGACGAGATCATAATCCCGAGTTGCACCTTGCCTGGCGTATCAGCACCGATCTTGTTCACCAGCCCGTGCACCAGGGCCGATGCTGCGCCCGTCTCCCGAACAATCGCACCCAGCCCCGCACCGAGCATGATGATCAATCCAATGGTCGCGATGAACGATCCGAGCGAATCGGTCAACAACGTCCCGATCTCCTCGACGTTCAGTTGCGCCATGATGATGGCCAATGCCGATACGAACGCCGTGGACAGCAGAATGTTGAAGCCGATGATCACGAGGACTGCATAGACCACGATCGGGACCAGCCCCCACAGACCGGGCTGCTCGGTAAAGACGGGGACGGCGATGCAGATCACGAGAGCGATCGCGGCGACCGCCAGGCCGAGGACCCTGGCGATCCGCTTCGGCCCGCCAGCGCCGTCCCTACCCGCCGCTTCCGATTCTGGGGTCCTATCGGTCTGAGACATGTCCGTCCTTACACCTGTGGGTGGTCATGGGTTGAAGTGGTCACGAGTCAATTCGTTGCGTGCGGAGTGGCTCGTGGGCCACGGCGCAGCACGCTGCCGTGGCGCTGACCAGTGACCACTCCGCCCGCAACCGCACGAACACCCGCCGCATCGATCACTCGCACTGCACGACGCTCCGGCGTATCGGCCTCCTCCCCGGCCGACTCGAGATCGCCAGTCATCGGGGCGTCGACGTCAAGGCTGCCGGCTGCATCGCGGCGTTCGAGAGGGCTGAGCCGGGCATCAATCTCGCGTTGACGACCTTCGCCTCTGTCACAACGCAGGGCCTCCGCACCGTCGTCGGATCGAGCTCTGCGAAGGGAATTGGGGTTGTCATCAAGAATGGATTCTAAGGAGGGTTCAGAGCCCCGCTCAGGCCATGGACCCGAGAACTTCGCCCCCGATCTTCGTGAGATCCTCGGAAGCCGCGAGGTCGAGCCGAGCGATCTTCGAATCACACCGTTCACCAGCACGGGTCTTGTGTGTTTCGCCGAATCCTGTGCGAATCAGCCGGTGAGTTCACGAGGTTCGGACGCGATCGCGGGGGTGGAATCACCCGAGAGTCGATCCAGGTCCCTGAGGAGCAGGCCAAGGGCGAACCGGGTACGAGTCATGGCGGAGCGAGGGTCCGTTCGGGTGATGTCAGCGATGCGCTCCAACCGGTACCGCAAGGAGTTGGCGTGCACCCCCAGTTCACGGGCAGCATCGGCAAGGTTCTTGGGGTGCTCCACCACGGCCGCGATCGTCTCGACGAGACGAGTTCCGTGGTGGGCGTCGTGCAGCTCCAGTGCGTCGAGTGGCGCCATGATCTCGTCGGCAGCAGGGCTCAGCAGTTCGACAGCGCGCAACAGCACGAGGGCCTCTTCCGCGTCCCGACCCATCAGAACGGTCGGTCCGCGCGCGACACGCCTCACTGGCACCCACTGCAGGTGCGCGACCCGGAGCACGCGGCGAGCCAGATCGGCTGATTCGCGCAGCGCCGCAAGGTCCAGGGCGGGGCTCCCGACGGCGATCAACCCGTGATCTCGCCCCCGTGTCACCCTCTGCAGGTCACGTTCGAGCCCAGCCGCTTGCTGGTCGGGGTCCGTATCCTCCTCCAAGGGCATGATGGCGAACAGTTCAGAGCGCACTCGGACGACCATCGTCCCCGTTCGCAGCGCCTGGATGTGGAACAGCAGGTCTCGCGACACGGCCGTGTCCTTGCCCAGGGCGAGGACGAAATGAACGGCCGTTCGCTCAAGCCCCAAGAGCGCAGCGGGAACTCCGGGATCGACGCCGCTGGAGAGCAGATCGGCCAGCGCCGACTGTTGCATGCTCCATTCGTACCGATCACGGTTGGTCTCGCGAAGCAGCATCGTGCTCGCCGACTTTCGTACGCTGAGCAGCAGCCGCCGCAGCTTCTCCCGATCGGCGTTCTCCCCCATCGCTGCCCAGATCGTGCCGATGGTCTCCGTGCCGGCCTTCAGTGCGACCGCCATTCGCGCGGGATCGATCCCTTCCGCGTCGCGGATCACTACATCGTCGGAGCGCCACACCGCCGGCAGGAAGCCGGACGACATCAACCGTTCGATCCGCCAGGCTGGCACCTCGCCAGACAGAATCGTCTGTCTCCGGATGGAGTCGACCTCCTTGCCCCCGACTGCGTAGGCGAGCACGCGGGAGTCCAGGTCCTCGACCGTGACCGGTTCACCACTCTGGTCGCTGATCCAGCGGGCGAGCGCGTCGAGGTGGTTGAGCTGCCGCAGGGGCGGTTCCGTGGGTCCCACCTCGAGCAACCGGTGCAGCGCTTGGAAGAGCTCCGACCAGTCGACCCACGGGGAACGCCGCAGAAGTCGGGGGCCCTCGCCCGCCGATGTGCCCCCACGATCGGGCAGCAGTACCTCCGGTCGAGCACTGGGCGGAAGCACCAGAGCCGCCGCCCGTTCCGTGTGCTCGATCAGTGTGGCCAGGGCCAGGCGGTGCGGGATACGAGCCGTGATCAGCACTATCGCTCCGGCATAGTCTGCCCTGTCGCACGGTTCTTCGAACATGATGCGCTCGGCCGACGGGTCGCCAGTCTCCGGATCGGCGCCAAAGGGCAAGAGCATGCCCGAGACGCCACGGATCAGCTCAGAAAGGGGTAGCCCACACGAACCGTTCACAAGGGTCGAGGTTACTAGTGGCGCATCTCTCAGCTGGCTTGCCCGGTCCCGGTGTCGAAGTGCGTGCAACGTGAGACCGACGAGCCTTGTGGGAGGGTTCGAGGAGCTCAACCAGTACGGGGCCGCATGTCGGGCCGGCTGGTGAGTTCGACGACTCAGTTCAGGTGACGGCGACGCAGCAGAGCTGCCCCACCGACCAGGCACATCTTCCCGAGGAAGGCCAGCATCAGACCCGGTCCGCCGGTGTCACCCAACCGCCCCCGGTCACCCGGATCCGACGAGCCGGGCGCCGACTGGTCGTCGGGGTCTGCGGGGCCAGTTGGATCAGACGGGTCGGACGGGCCGCCCGGGTCGGACGGGTCCTCGGGTTCGGCGTTGAAGACGTTCACCACCTCGACCTCGGCGGACTCGTCCACCCCGATGACCAGCTGATCGGAGGAGATGATGGTCTCGTCCGCGCCACCGGTCTGCGGTTCCGTGACGGTGCAGACCGCGCCGGACAGGAGCCCGTCATACTCGGCCACCAGCCCGTCGGTACGCGACAGCTCCCGCAGGCCGTCATCCTCGATCGCAACCGGGACGTCGGTCCCGTTCACCCCGTGCACACACTGCAGTTGCACGGTGAAGGTGTCGTCGTCGCCGACGAGGTCCGCACCGTCACCCGCGATCGTCTTGGTGATCTTGACCGCACCGAGCTCGAAGGTGTTCGTGACCGTGACCGTGGCGGGCGTGTCGACATCCACCGCGAACGCCCCTCCGGGGAGATCGTCGAGGTGGTGGCACCACCAGCGCCCTCCTCGGTCACCGTGCAGGACGCCCCGTGGAAGATCCGCTCGACCGTGGCCGACAACGGGTTCCCGCCACCCAGTTCGAGCACGTCGTTCCAGACCGAGCGCCCCGCGTCGTCGACACAGGACAGTCGGACGTGGAACGGACCGGCACCGTACAGCTCGGCACCCGGGCCCTCGATGACCTTGGTCACGGCGACCTCGGCCGTCGGGAACTCGTTCAGGAAGGTGATCTGGTTGGTGTGTTCGCCGTCGCCGTCGGCGTCGGCGGTCAGCGCCAGCTCGATGGTCTCGGCGCCGGGGGTGGTCGTCTCGTCGTCACCACCGAGATCGGTGGTGGCCTCCGAGCTGACCTCGGCCGCGCCACCGTTGTCGGTCTCGGTGGCGGTGCACTCCGCGCCGGCCGGCAGCTGGGTGAAGTTCGCCGCGTCGCCGGAGACGAAGGATGCCTCCATCGGCTGGTCCGGTCCGTGCCCCTCGGCGTACACCGGCTCACCCAGGAAGGTGCAGTCGACCGAGAAGGTGAACGGCCCGTACTCGATCGGGTCACCGTTCTCGTCCACCGCCGAGGTGTCGGCCCGCTTGGCCAACTCCAGCGACGCGTGGTGGTAGGTGTTCGTCGCGATCACCACGGGCACCACCTCGTCGTCGCGGCCGATCGTGACCGTGGTGGCGTCGAACTCCGTCGCCCCGGATGACTCCCGGTCGTCCTCCACCGTGCAGGTGGAACCCCACGGCAGGTTGTCGATCCGGTACGGCTCGCCCGCCTCGACGGTGATCGTGCTGTCGTCACCGAGGTCGACCGGCTCGCCCACCGAGGTGCAGACCACGTCGAGCTCGTAGGTCCCGGGCGCGAACTGTGCCGCCTCCCCGTCGACGACCTTCTCGATCGCCAGCGGACCGGTGGCCAGGGCCACGCCGACCTTGTTGCCCTCCGTACGCGGTGCCACGCCGGGCTCCCCACCGTCATTGGTGCGGGCCGCGGCCGCGACCGTGTTCCACGCGATGGTGTCGGCCCCGGTGTCGGGTGACTGCGCGGGAGTCGTGGTGGTCAGGTCGATCGACAGGGTGCCGATCGGCCGCAGGTGGCCGGCCGCGAAGTCGGCCTCGACCTTGAACGCCACGGCGTCCTCGGGCACGTCGAAGGACGCGCCCACCTCGGGTGCGGACACCTCATCGATGAGGGTCCACTCCCCTTCCGAGCAGGACCCGGTCATGCTCAGGTCGTCGGTGCAGAGGTCCGAGTCGGTCGTGTAGAAGACCCGGAGGTTGCTCACCGTCCCGCTCGTCACACCGGTGAAGGCCAACTGCTTCGGGATCGGCTGCCACCGCGAATCACGCGGCAGGGAGGTGGTCGCACCCGTATCGCCCGGGGTGGGCAACCGGTCGATGACGTGGACCTTGTCCTGGGGCAGGTTGCCCGTGTTGGTGAAGGTCATCCGCCACACCTCGTCGCCGCCCGGCTTGGTGATCGGCGCGCACCCGGCCCGATAGAAGCCGGCCGCGTCGGGCTCGCAACCCGCGGGGTCGTTCCGGGTGTTCAGCACGCCCAGTTCGTCGTCGACCGCCTTGACCGACTTCTGGCCCCGCAGGGCACCGGCGCGATCAGGGTGCACAGTGGTGCTGGCCTGACACTCCCCGGACTCCTCGTCGAGGGTCGCTTCGCACCCGTCCCAGGGCCGCTCGCCGGTGATGCCGGTGGTGTTCTCGACCTGCGTGTTGCCCGGCAGTCCCGGCCGGAACATCATCGCGATCTCGATCGTGTACGTCTGTCCGACCTCGAGCACCGTCCCCTCGGGGAACGTGAAGGTCAACAGGGTCGGGTCCTCCTGGACCGCCACCTGGCCACCGTCCTCCGGCATCGGGGCCCCGTTGCCGGGGTCCGGAGCCGCACCATCCAACGAGTAGCCGTACGGGCTCTCACCCTCGGGCAGGTCCGGGTTGAACACCAGCAGCGGACCGTTGTCGTCCGACGGCAGGTGATCGGTGATCACCGGGTCGACGATCGCGACGTCACCGGTGTCGGTGTACGCCAGCGTGTACGGGATCTCCCGGCTGGGTGAGCGACCACCCTCCGGCGACTTGGTGACCTCGACCGCATTGTGGGCGTGCTGGTAGTTGATCACTGCCGTGGCGTCGTCGGTCGCGCTGATCGGCTCGCCGCCGACCAGGTCGGCGCCACGGTTCTCGCTGGTGATCGTGTTGCTCGCCTCACCGGCGTTCTCCTCACCGGGTGCCGGCTCGTTGCCGACCATGTCGCTGAGCACCGGTCCACCGGTGTGCAGGGTCTCGCGGCGTTGCACCTGCAGGGGGATCTGCTGGGTCGGCGTGGCCGGGTTCTCCCAGATCGTCCCGTCGGCACGGGTGAAGGTGAAGCGCAGGCCCTGCACCTGGTCGGCACTCACGCCCTCCGGGAGCGTCGGAGTGGCACCCGGGGTCCCGTTGACCCAGGTGGCGCCGGCACGCTCCACGGAGTCGTCGGCGGTGTTGAACGTACCGCCGGTCAGGACGTCGACCTGGACCTGGTCGATCGGGTTGGTCAAAGTGAAGCCCGCGCCGAAGTCGACGAAGTCGTACTGGTTGAAGAACGTGGGGTCCTCGTCCACCACCTGCATCCAGTTGGTCCGCGAGGGCCCGGCCGGCTGTGCCGTCAGGGTGGTGGTCACGGGGCCCCGGTCGGGCTCGGTCTGGCTGTCCGGGGTGAAGGACTTGGTGACCTCGAGCCCGATCCCCTGGGTCTGCAGGGCGATGCTGGCGTCGTCCTGGTCCTGGTGGGTCACCGGTGTGACGTCGGGGTAGTTCACCAGGTCTGCACCGAGGGCGGTCGCCTCGTTGTCGACCGTGGTCGGGGCGACGACCGGGTCGCCGCTCTCCCTGGTCTCGGGACGGAGACGGGTGTCGAAGGAGGTCGTCGCCTTGGCGCCCTCGAGGATCCGGCCGGTGTAGACGATCTCGAAGCCGACCACGTCGGCCAACGAGGCCTCGTCCGCGGCCAGGGCTTCGGCCCGGGTCACCACGCGGGTGTTTCCGTCGGCCAGCTGGAGGGTGATCGTCACCGTGTCTGCACCGATCGCCGCGGGGTCGGTGATGGTGACCATGCTGCTCAGGTTGAAGGTGTCGAAGGGATTCGTGTCACCGGTCGGCTCGGTGATGGTGAGCCGATCGATCTGGCGCGGTGTCGTGTTCGTGGCCACCAATGAGGCGCGCCCCGTCGGGTACTCACCCGGGAACTCGGCGCTGTCGGCCTCCGGCACGCCGAGCGGGCCGCCACCCCAGGACTTGACCAGGTCCACGGTCACCGGCACGTTGCTGATGGCGATGATGTCCGACGCGTCGTCGGTCACCACCGGTTCGCCGTCGGTGAACCCTTGGGCCCGTACGTCGTTGCGGACCCGACCGGCCTGGCCGTCCACGTTGTACTCCCCGGCCACGATCACCGGCACGTCCGCGTCGGAGCGCAGTTCGTCGCGGATCTGGAAGACCGGGTGCACCGCACGGTCGTTGCCGGCTGAACGGGCGACGCCGGAGCCCACCCGGGGCGCGGTCGGGTCGTCACCGATCCGGTCGGACCGGGTCGGGCTCTCGACGAACACCAGCCGGAAACCGAGCGTGTCCTCGACCAG
>JBQDIN010000089.1:3574-14376 GCA_052094425.1 Propionibacteriaceae bacterium | reverse complement strand
CGCGGTGGCCGTCATGGGGCGAGCCTAGTGGCGGGGTGCAGGAAGGCGAACAGGATTCCGATGCGTCAGAAGGTCCAGCGGGTGGCCCCGTACGGCTCGACGCACTGCACCACGTGGGCGGAAGTGGGCTCGATCCGGAACAGGTGCCAGGGCGGGGAACCGGCGGACTGCGCACTGAAGGGCGCGGTCAGTGCGGTGCCGGAGGCGTCCACCTCACAGGGCCAGCCCTCCTCGGTTGCGTAGTGCTGGGCGAGGCGGGCCACCGTCGCCGGGTCCGTGACGAGTTCGGCCCGTCCCTCCACGACGACGTCGAACTCACGCACGCTCAGGGCCAGGGTGCAGCGCGGATCACGGGTGAGATTGCGGCCACGGCGGGTCGACAACCCGCTCTCGAACCAGAAGTCGCCGCTCTCCCAGACCGCGCCCAGGGCGTTGGTGTGCGGGCTGCCATCGGCGTTGAGGCTGGTCAGCCAACAGGTGTGGCGGCCAGAATCGTCCCCGGAACCGGGGGCCATCGGGAAGCCTCGGTCCAGCCGGGCCGTGATCTCCCCCCAGTCGATCGGCGGCACGTCGTACAGATCGGCGAGGTTCGTGGTGTCCATGGTGGCTGGACTCGCCGGGGTAGCTGGAATCATCGCTGCGCATGCTGACCGGGCACGACGAAGGGGTGGGGCCGTTCGGCTCCCACCCCTTCGTCGTCACTGGGCTCGCCCCGGCGAGCCCGTCGGAGTCAGCTGCTCCAACCGCAGTGCACGTGACCGCTGTGACCAGCATCGCCCGGGCCGAGGATCTCGACCGCCCCGGCCGAACGGCAGGAGGACTTGATCTTCGACGCGATCGACCGACCGCTCGAGGACGTGCTCACCTTGGTCCCGTCGGCAAAGTCGATGTCCACCGCCAGGCCCCGGTAGTGCTTGGAGTTGCTGGAGTGTGAGCAACCGACGATCGTCGTCACGCGGTAGCTGTGACTCTTGCCGTAGTCGCGCATCCACTCCAGCATGTTCGTGCTCAGGTTCACCTTCTTGCCCCCGACGTGGCCACCACCGGCCGACGCCTTGCCGCCGTTGGCGGTGTCGCGGATGTTCGACTTCGGCGAGGCCGACGCCGGGCCGCAGAAGTGCAGCAGGTTGATGCCGCCGTCGTTCAGGATGTCCTTGGCCATGCCGGCGCGGCTGCCGCCCCCGCCTCCACCGCCGCTACCGCCCTTGACCAGGACGCGCCACGTGTCCGGGCCGGCCACGCCGTCGGAGGCGATCCCGTACTTGGACTGGGCCTTCTTCACCGCCGACTTGGTGGCCGGGCCGAACTGGCCGTCGCTGTCGATCTTCGCGCCGCGAAGATTCAGTGAGGCCTGGAGAGCCTTCACCTTGGCGCCGGAGTCACCCGAGCGCAGGGTGGGAACGATCTTGCCCCAGGTGGCGGGGCCCACCACGCCGTCAGCGTCGAGTTTCTTCTTCTTCTGGTACGCCGTCACGGCGCTCTTGGTCTTGGCTCCGAAGTCACCGTCGGCCGAGATCTTGGCCCCGTTGGCGACCAGCAGACGCTGGAGTACGGTGACCGAGCCTCCCTTGCTGCCGGACTTGAGCAGCGGGTAGCCGCTGACGTTGGCGGCTTGGGCCTCGGTGACGACGGCGGACACGACCGATGATGTCGGGGCGACCGACGTGCCGACGAGACCGGCAACGCCGAGTGCCGTCGCGGCCGCGAAGGTCACGAGCTTGCGAGCTGTGCGCATGGGGCTTCACTTCCTTGGGTGCACGGGGTTTCTGTGCGGGGTGTGCAGGATGTTGCTCACCTTAGGAAGACAGGGGTTCACGGCTGGGGGGTTGGTCGTTGCCGCAACCGGAAGCGGATCGACCCGGCCTGCCCGGGTCCCGATCATGATCTCGGAATCAGTGCTGTGCGAGCTTGGCCCGGTAGGCGGCGCGCGCCGCCGGGGATGCGTGGTGGGCGGAGAGTTCGTGCAGGTGATCGGGGACCACACCGCCGACGGCCGGGTGGACGTGCACCGTGACCCGGTCGAGGTTGGCGATGGTGTGGAACAACTCGTGTTCAACGATCTCGGCCAAGTCGTGGCCCTGGTGCAGGGTCAGCGAAGCATCCACCGCGATCTGGGCGTCGCCCTCCATCCGGTGTCCGGACCAGCGAGCCCGCACCTCTTGGACCGATACGACGCCGTTGACCGACTCCGCGACCGCCCGCATCCGGGCGATGGTCTCGGGCTCGATGCCGTCCATCAAACGGCGGATGATGATCACCAGCGAGTTGACCAGGATGCCGCTGATGGCGAGGGCGATGATCAGTCCGACGATCGCGTCGGCCCGGGGGAAGCCGAACCAGACGCCGACGATGCCGAGGACGACGGCGATCGAGGTGTAGCCGTCGGCGCGGGCGTGCTGGCCCTCGGCGATCAGGGCGGCGGAACCGATCCGCTTGCCCGTGCGGATCCGGTAGACCGCGACGATCTCATTGCCGAGGAAGCCGATGATGCCGGCCGCGAACACCCAGCCGAGGTTGGTCAGGGGACGGGGGTTGATCAGGGCGTCGATGGACTCCCAGACGATCAGGACGATCGAGGCGATGATCACCAGGGAGATGAACAGGCCGACCAGGTCCTCGGCGCGGCGATATCCGTATGGGTACTTGGCGGTGGCCGGTCGTCGCCCGAGTTTGAAGGCGATGATCAACGGGATCGTGGTGGCCGCGTGGCCGAGGTTGTGGATGGTGTCGGCCAGCAGGCCGATCGAGCCGGAGATGGCCACGATGACGATCTGCAGCAGCGCGGTGGCCATCATGCCGGCCAGGCCGATCCACGCGGTCCGGATGCCCAGCTGGGACGATTCCTCCGCCGTCTGGATCGCCTCGTTCGCGTCGTGGGCGTGGGGGATCAGGGTGTGCTTGACCTTCGCCCACAAGCCGGACCCGTGGTGGTCATGGTCGTGCGGGTGGTCGTGGTCGTGGTGGTCGTGCGGGTGGCCCGTGCTCATCCGACCGACTTCCTGCTCCGGGGCGCCGCGCCGGTCTCCGACTGGTGGTGCCGTGGCGTGGGGGTGAGGCCGTGCTCGGTGTGTCGCAGCGCGTCGACCAGGAACTGGGTGACGTGGCCGTTGTCGATCCGGTAGTACATGAACGTGCCGTCGCGACGGGTGCTGACCAGACGGGCGAGGCGCAGCTTGGCCAGGTGCTGCGAAACCGCGGCAGCGGGCTTTCCGACCGCCTCGGCCAACTCGCCCACCGACAATTCCGCATCCAGCAGGGCCCAGATGAGCCGGACCCGGGTCTCGTCCGCGAGCAACCGGAACATGGCT
The DNA here is from genome assembly GCA_052094425.1 of Propionibacteriaceae bacterium. Lineage (GTDB taxonomy): Bacteria > Actinomycetota > Actinomycetes > Propionibacteriales > Propionibacteriaceae > Microlunatus. The sequence continues at coordinate 11,068 of JBQDIN010000089.1, read as the reverse complement.
ACGGTCTCGGCGACCATCTCCTCGTCCAGGCGACCCGATGTGTGCTTATCCGCATTCATACGCAAGTAATAGCGCGTCCGGGACCGTTTGGTCAAGCGGAGGTCACAACGGGCCCAGGGCATCGTTCGGATCCGCCGCCAGCGACAGGGTGTCCAACACGGTGCGGAGTTGCCTCTCCTCGTAGCGGAAGTGGGACTCCATGATCGCCGCCAATCCTTCGAGGTGACGGTCCAACTCGTCCGGAAGCGCGGCTCGAGCAGTCGCCTCCTGCAGCCCGGCGATCAGGTACTCCATCATCGAGTGGTCCTGGGACAGCTTGCGCAGGGTGTCCCGCAGTTCGGGGTGGGCCGTGGCGATGGCCGGGAACAGCGTCCGGTCCTCGCCCTCGTGGTGTCCGCTCAGCGCCGCGCAGAACCCGTGGCAGAACAGCAACAGGTCTCGGGTGGTTGCCTCGGCATCTCGACCCTCGTCCACCGCCTCGCGGGTGATGCGCAGGGCCTCGCGCAGCCGTTCGTGGACGGCGCGCAGTTCCCGACTCCAGGCCACCAGCCTGGTCTTCTCGCCCTCAGTCACGCGAGGGCAAAGGGGACGACGTGATCAACATCGTGCTCCTTCAACTCTGGCGCCTCCATGCCTGACACGGTCTGCCACCGGCACGCGACGCTGCCGACGATGCTAGCGCACGGGCCGGTTGACTGACGCGCGGTCCGAGGGGTTCCTAGGATGGTCCTGTGGAGGCGATCGAGGTGGCGCGGACCGTGGCCGACGCGTACGCCCGAGAAGGTGACGTGGCGGCGGTGCTGGTCGCCGGATCACTGGGTCGGGGCAGGGCGGACGCCCATTCCGACGTGGAGGTGGACGTCTACTGGCGCCGACCGCCCGGTGATGACGAGCGGCGCCGCGCGGTGGCAGCGACCGGCGGGGAACTGCGACGGCTGTGGCCCCACGAGCCGGACGAAGGGGAGTGGTCGGAGGACCTCGACGTCGAGCAGCACGATGTCACCGTCAGCGGGTTCACGGCTGACTGGTTGGAGGCGACCATCGCGACCCGGGCCGAGTTCGACCTGTTGGCGCAACTCCGGCTTTCCGCGATCCACGAGGGGGAGGTGTTGGTGGGAGCTGCTGCGGTGCAGCGGTGGCGACGCGACGCCACCTACTCGGACGCGCTCGTCGCGGCGACGGTCGAGCACTACCGCGATGCTGCGCCGTCGCACAGTTGGCGGCAGTGGCCCGCCCTCGTCGAGCGCGGCGACGGAGTACCGGTTCTCGGGCTGTGTGCGGAGATGATCACCAGCACGCTGGGGATGTTGTCCGGGATCAACCGGGTGTACGTGAGCCACCCGCGCTTCAAGTGGGCGGCAGCCCTGATCGAACGCTTCGAGGTCGCGCCCCGCTCGCTGCAGGGGCGGCTTGCGACGGCACTCGACGCAGGGGTCGCCGAGCTGGCGGCGACTGTCGACGCCCTCCACCACGAGACGCTGGAGTTGGTCCGCACCGAGCCGGGTTCATGATCACCCGGCCGGTTCCAGCTCGGCGAGATCGATGTGCCAAGTCGTGCTGAGCGCTCGGTGCCCTTGGTCGGTGATGGACAACGCCCGCTCGCGGCCCCGCCGGGAGAGCCACTCCCGGTCGATGAAGTGGGTCGCGATCGCGGCACCGAGGGATCCGGCGAGGTGGGGGCGTCGTTCGGTCCAATCGGGGCACGAGCGGGTCAGGGGTCGTCGCTTGCGGCGGAGTGCGGGAACATCGATGCCGAGCGCAGGAAGTTGATCTTCGCCAGCTGAGGTGAGGCCGAGGTCGTCGTCGACCCAACCCTGCGTGGCCATCGCGTGCACGAGAGCGATTCCCAGCCGACCGGCGAGGTGGTCGTAGCAGAGTCGCGCCCGCGCCAGTCGGCGTCCAGCCCTGGCCGCGGTGTACGACGTGGTCGGGACGGGCGGGCAGAGGTGGCCGAGTTGTTCGAGGGCTGCGGCGACTGAGACGTCGGCAATGCGGTAGAACCGCTGCCGGCCGCGCGGGGTGCAGGTGACGATGCCCGTGTCGAGCAGTATGCCGAGGTGCTCGCTGGCGGTCGACGGGCTGACCCCAGCCGATGCGGCGAGTTCGCTGGCGGGCCGCGTCGTACCGTCCATCAGCATCGACAGGAACGCTGCCCGGACCGGCGCGGCCAAGGCATGGCCGATCACCGAGAGATCACGACTCATCGCCCCATCGTATGCGGCAACGCTTCGGTGCACGCCGAAACATGTTCGTCATAGCGTGCGGACATGACGACACACACCTACTCCACGACCCTCAGCTGGAGCGGCTCCACCGGACAGGGCCATCGTGCCTACTCGCGGCAGCACTCGGCTTCGGCGACCCCAGCGGAGCCGGTGCTCGCGCTGAGCGCCGATGCGGCCTTCCGCGGTGACGCGAACCTCCTCAATCCTGAGCAACTGCTCGTGCTGGCCGCCAGCTCATGCCAGATGCTGTCCTTTCTCTCCGAGGCCGCACAGCACGGACTCGACGTACTCCGCTACGACGACCGGGCCGAGGGTGTGATGGATGATCGCCACGCCCCGGTACGGATCGCGACGATCACTTTGTCGCCCACCATCGGAGTCCCTGCCGGCACGGACGGCGGCGAGGTACGGCGGCTCGTGGCGAGCGCGCATGAGCGCTGCTACATCGCCAACTCGCTGACCACGCAGATCACTGTCCGCCCCACTCTTGTTGACGCATGACCACCACGGCGCCCTACCGGGACATCGCGGTCACCTTGGCGGACCGGGCCGGATCCTTGGCGGACTTCGGCCGGATCATCGGCGAGGCCGGGGTCAGTCTGGAGGGCGGCGGAGTCTTCACCCACGACGGGACGGCCATCGCCCACTTCCTCGTCGACGACGCCGATCGCGCCCGTACGGCCCTGGCCCACCACGGCCTCGGCCCGGTCACCATCAGTCACGTCGTCACCGTCCACCTGGACCAAGGCACCCCCGGCCAACTCGGTGCCTTCGCCCACCGGCTCGCCGAGGCCCGGATCAACATCCTGGTCCAGTACAGCGACCACGACCACCGACTCGTCCTCGTCGTCGCCGCCCATCAGTACGCCGCCTGCCAAGGCATCGCGGCCACCTGGGAAGCCCAGCGGACGGCCCTCGCCGCCGCCGCCCACCTCCAGCCCTGACGGCGGTTACGGTGGGGGCGTGAACGTGCGCACCTCCGAGAACCGGGTCATCCGGACCGTGGCGTACCACCTGAACGAGTTCAACCAGCGACACCCGTGGAGCCACAACGACCACTTCCATCCGTGGATTCTCCGACGCATGCCCGCACGTCGGCGCAGGGCTCTCGACGTCGGCTGCGGTCGGGGTGAGCTGCTGGCCTCCTTGGCGCCGCGCTTCGACTCCGTCCATGGAACCGACCGCGATCAACAGATGCGCCGGGCGGCGGCTGAGCGTTGTGTCGACCAGGAGACCGCCACGGTCGGTGCCGAGGAGTTGGCCGCGCTGGCGGGACCGTACGACCTGATCACGATGGTGGCCGTACTGCACCATCTCGACACCCCGCCAGCGCTGGCGGAGGTACGCCGGCTGTTGGCTCCGGGCGGGCGGCTGTTGGTGGTGGGGCTGGCCACTCCGCGCAGTCGTCGCGACCAGGTCTGGGACATCACCTCAGCGTTGGCGAACCCGCTGATGGGAATGATCAAGCACCCGCGGCGATCGGACGGTCGGGCCGCGGACCCGTTCCCGGTGCGGGATCCGGAGCTGTCGTTCGACGAACTCCGCAGCGTGACGGGCAGCATGTTGCCGGGGTCACAATTGCGGCGCCGGCTGTGCTTCCGGTACACCCTCCGTTGGCAGCAGGGCCACTGAGGCGTTTCGAACTGGCGCGCCGGAGTGCGGCCACCGAGTTCGGATAACCTGCCCCCTGAACTGAACCGAACGATGATCAGGGGTATTCGTGTCGATGCTCAAGACCCGCAAGGCCGGCGCGGCCTGGCTCCGGGGTGTCCAGCGCCTCGACCAGAACGCGGCCGACGCGGCTCCGCACTTCGAGCAGGCCGTCGCCCTCGACGAGGCGATGGCCGACGCCTGGCTGGGCCTGCATGCGGCCGGGCAACGTTGCGAGCAGGCCGTGGCGGCGATGGCGGCGTACGAGGGCCGGTTCGGGGAGGAGCGGAAGCGGCACCAACGCCGGCTCACCTCCCGCTTCCAGATCGGGCCGTACGTCACCTTCGGTCTGGAGTCCCACCTCGACCTCTGGTGCGCGGTCGCCGCCGGACACATCGAGCGCGGCGAACTCGATCCGGCCGCTTCGGCCCTGCGGCGTACGGCCGACGACGCCCTGCCGGCCACCTTCCTGCGCGGCTGGTTGGCCTTCGCCCAGGGGGACCAGGCCGAGGCGATCACCCGGTTCCGTCGGGTCCTGGGCCAAGACGACTTCCTCGAGGCGTCGGCGCGACTGATGAGTGGGATCGCGCTGTCCGAGACCGGGGTGATGGGACCCGCGAAGCAGCACCTGGACTGGGTGCTGCGGCAGACCTCGGTACCGGATGCGAAGGCCGAGGCGCACCAGTTCCTCGGTCTGATCGGCCGAGCCGAAGGAGACGAGGGGACTGCCCGGCACCACCTGCACGAGGCGTACGCGCTGAACCCGAGTCTGGTCGGACTGACCGAGCAGCTGGCGATGAGTGAGTCCGAGGCGCGGGTCGAACTGGCCCGCGAGCACGCTGGCCCGCCGGCCGAGGAGGACCAGGCCGACGAGCAGCAGGTGGTGACCGACGACCCGGACTCGGAATCGGTGGACCAGGTGCTCGCGGACCTCGACGGCCAGATCGGCCAGGAGGGGATCAAGCAACAGGTGCGATTCCTGCTCGCCCAGACCCGCGCCGAGATCGCCCGCCGCGAGGCCGGCCTGCCGGCCGGCCGGATGACCGAGCACTTCGTGTTCACCGGCCCGCCGGGCACCGGGAAGACCACCATCGCCCGGGTGGTGGCGCGGCTCTACAAGTCCCTCGACATCCTGCCGGGCGGACACGTGGTGGAGGTCGATCGGTCCGGGCTGATCGGCGAGTACCACGGGCACACGGTTGCCCGTACCAAGGAGAAGGTGAACGAGGCGAAGGGTGGCGTGCTGTTCGTCGACGAGGCGTACGCCCTGCAGACGGAGGGGTTCACTGGCGGCGACCCGTTCGGGCAGGAGGCCATCGACACCTTGCTGAAGCGGATGGAGGACGACCGGGACGCGTTCGTGGTGATCGCCGCGGGTTACCCCGAACCGATGCAGCGCTTCCTCGATTCGAACCCGGGCCTGCGGTCGCGGTTCACGACGGTGATCGACTTCCCCTCCTACGGCGTCGACGAGCTGGTGCAGATCGCGGACGTGATGGCGGCCGCGACCGGGAACCGGCTCACCGATGAGGCCCGGGTCGAGGTGGAGGGGATCTTCACCGCGATCGCCGACCGCGGCGAGCTTGACTCCCCGACCTTCGGTAACGCCCGCTATGTCCGCAACCTGATCGAGAAGGCCGGCCGACAGCGCGACCTCCGGCTCTTCTCCGATTCGGATGTCGCGCACGACGTCGCGACGCTGACCGAGCTCACCGCCGACGACATCCGTGCCGCCGCGGTGAGCCTCTCGTGAACCGCGTCCGGTGAGACCTGTGCCCGCCGAAGACTGCCGCGTGCGGCTCCGGCCGCTGGTGTCATCCGACGCGCAGACCTTCGCCGACTGGGGAGCGGACCCACAGTTCTGTCGGCACGCGGAATGGCGGACCGGTCGTCCCCCCGGCCGACCGGCTGCGCTTCTGGGGGGAGTTGATCAGTGCCCCACCACCGGACCTGGTCCGACTCGGCGCTGACTGTGATCAGGAGCTCGTCGGCTACGTCGACCTGAAAGGGACCGCCCCGGGTCGCCGGGAATTGGGGTACACGATCGGTGGGCGTGATCGCTGGGGGCTGGGGCTGGGTACGGCGGCCGCGGCGGCTGGTCTGACCTACGGGTTCACCGCGCTGTGCCTGGACGAGATCTGGGCCGGGGCCCTGGACGCGAACACGCCCTCGGTCCGGATCCTGCGGCGGGTGGGGATGCGCGAGACCGGGCGCGGGGACCGCCGTTCGTTCCTCGATCGAGCGACGTACTACCGGCAGTTCGTGATCACTGCCACCGAGTGGATTGCGGACGGGACCGAACGTTCCGGATTCACGATCTCGGTGGACGCCGATCAGCAGATCAGCGGCTGAAGCCCTCCGGGGCGGCGTACGGGATCGGCTCCGGGTGCTGGCGGGCGAAGACCGCCACGCAGTCCATCAGGTGCTGGTAGAGATCGTTCATGACGTAGCCGAAGTCGGCGGGATGTCTGCTCACCGAGGTGGCCGATAGGTTGGGGTACTTGGCGATCAGGTCCTCGACCGGCTCCGTGCGCGTCCCCGCCGGGTGGCTGAGATAGGCGCTGCGTCCGCATCGGCGCAGCACTGTCAACGACTGCCGCGCCATCGTTTCATCCTTGGGCTCCAGCACACCGGGCTCCAGCAGGTGGCGTTCGAGCAGGTCGCAGAAGTGCTCGAAGTCGCTGTCCCAGTTGATGTTGCCGTTGTCCTGGCCCTCGAACCAGAGCTTGTCCACCGCCCGAAGCAACTCGCCCTGGAGTACCGAACTGGCGCCGTACTCCGGCACGTACTCACGGTTCAGGGCCGACGACTCGGTGCGGAACCGCATCGCGTACCCGGGATAGAGCGGCTGCTGGATCTGCGGCACATTTGCCGGCTCGTCGTTCCCGCCAGCGGGCGTCTCGGCGGCAGGCGAGGGCTTGCGGCGGAATCGATCGAAGAATCTCATCTCTGCATCTTGGACCGTCCCGTGCAGTGAGTCCAGACCGTACGGCCGACCCGGACAGCAGCCGGACTTCCCCGATCGGGTCCCCGAACCTCAGTCCAGCGCGGCGTTGATCATCGGCTGCAACTCGGGCCAGGACGTGGCGAAGCCGGGATGCAGCGGGTAGTCGGAGACGGCGTCGGTCGGAACCCAACGCAGGTCCTGGCTCTCGGCGTCGGCGAACACCGGCGGGAACGGCTCCGCGGCCACGCCGAGCACCGTCGTATACGACCAGTAGCCGAGATCACGGACCGAGGTGGCGAAGATGCGCACCCGGTCCGGGGGGACGCCGGCCTCCTCGCCCGCCTCCCGCAGGGCCGCATCCTCGGCCGACTCCCCGTCATTGCGAGCGCCGCCGGGCAGGCCCCAGGTGTCGCCGAAGTGGCTCCAACTGGCACGGTGCTGCAGTAGCACGCCGAAGCGCGGGGTCACCACCAGCAGTCCGGCCGCGCCGAACTTGCCCCAGAAGCGCCCCTGCTCGCCGTCCACCCAGCCGTCACCGCTGGTGTGTGGCCGCCGGACCAGGTTGTCGGCCACCACGGCCTGAGGTGCCACGTCGTACGGGTCGGACTCCATTCATCCTGTATACCCGGCCACCGGCCCGGGTCGCCATACGGGACTGCCATCCGGGACTAG
>JBQDIN010000089.1:0-3474 GCA_052094425.1 Propionibacteriaceae bacterium | reverse complement strand
CGACCGGTGCCGAGGAGGACGTGATGCCCCACCCGAAGATGTTCGACGACGACGACCCGGTGCTGGCCCGGGTGCGCGCGATCGCGTTGGCCCTGCCACAGGCGCAGGAGAAGGTCTCGCACGGGCAGCCGGCGTTCTTCACGCGCAAGGTCTTCGTCTACTACGGCGGTTCCGTCAAGGTGGAGGGCACGTGGGAACAACACTCCCAAGCGGTGCTGGTCCTGGTGCCCACCGACGAGCGCGCCGCCCTCCGCGAGGAGGAGCGCAGCTTCATCCCCGGTTACCTGGGCCACTCCGGGTGGACCGGCATCGACCTGGACGAGACCACCGACTGGGACGAGGTCGCCGAGTTGATCGAGACCTCCTATCGAGAAACGGCGGGCGCGCGGTCGGTTCGCACCCTCGACGCCGATGAATCCACTCCCACCGGAGGGTCCACATCGCCATGACGACCCACACAGTCAGCAACAACGGAGCCGACCTCGTCTACGACGTCCACGCACCGACCTCCGAGACGGACGGGAAGCCGGCGCTGGTGATGATCGGCCAACCCATGGATGCGAGCGGCTTCCGGGCCCAGCTGGAGTACTTCACCGACCGTACGGTGATCACCTACGACCCGCGCGGAATGGGGCGCAGCACCCGCACGGACGACCGCGTCGACCAGGATCCCGAGACCCAGGCCGGCGACGTGCATGCCGTGATCAACGCCGTGGGCGGTGGACCGGTGGACCTGCTCGCCAGCAGTGGGGGAGCGGTCACGGCCCTGGCGCTGGTGGCCGCCCACCCAGACGAGGTGCGGACCCTCGTGGCCCACGAGCCGCCGTTGATCGGGTTGCTGCCCGATGCCACTGAGGCGGATCGGGCTCGCACCGCCGTACGCGACGTGTACCAGGCCCGAGGCTGGGGAGCCGGGATGGCCGCCTTCTTGCAGATGACCGAGTGGCAGGGGGAGTTCACCGACACGTACTTCGACCAACCGGTCCCGGACCCGGCGGCCTTCGGGCTCCCGACCGAGGATGACGGCTCGCGGGACGACCCGCTGTTGTCGGACCGCTCCTGGGCGATCAGCGATCATCGGCCGGACGCGGAGGCGATCAACGCGTCCTCGGCGCGGGTGATCATCGCCGTCGGGGAGGAGTCGGCCGAGGTGCTGACCGGGCGGACCGCGGAGGCCACCGCCCAACTGCTCGGCCAACAAGCCATCGTCTTTCCCAGCCATCACGGTGGATTCATGGGTGGCGAGTTCGGCTATGCGGGCCAGCCGGAGGCGTTCGCGGCCCGGCTGCGTGAGGTGCTGGCCGGGCACTGATCACGCCGGATCGGCCAACAGCGCTTCCAGCGTGTGGCGGGCCGTCTCCGACATCACCGGATTCGTCTCCCGGTAGTACCAGAGGCACCCCATCGCCTGGGCGAATGCCCAGCCACGGCCGCGCTGCCACTCTGCGTCGCCGGTTCCGAGAGCCGTACGGAAGGCAGTGCGCGCCTCGGCGGTGAGGAAGTTCCAGGCTGGCTGCAGGTCCAGAGCCGGGTCGGCAACACTGAGTTGGCCCACGTCGATCACGCCGGTCAGCCGGTCCCCGTCGCTGATCAGGTTCCCCGGCATCAGGTCGCCGTGGGTCCACACATCGGGTTCGTGCCGTGGGGTCTCCCGGAGCCGGTTCCAGAGATCGGCCAGGGCGTCGGTGTCCATCAGTCCGCGGCTCTGCTCCAGGCAGTGCGCGATCCAGTCGTCCTGGCCGGTCAACAGGCCGCCGCGACCGTCGCCGGTGAACACGCGCCCCTCGGTGGGCATCGACCGGACTGCGTCGATGAAGCCGGCGAGGTCCGAGGCGAAGGCGGTCGAGCGGGCCGCCGGGTCGGTGACCAGCAGGCTGCGTCCCGGCAGCCACTGTTGCAGCGCCCAAGGCAGTGGGTAGCCCGAGCCCGGTTCGCCCAGGGCGACCGGGGCGGGGGTGGGGACCGGGGAGATCGCCAGCAGGCGCTGGGCCGCCCCCAGTTCGGCGGCGATCTGGGCCCGTTTGGTGATCGGTTCGCTGGGCTCGAGCGGGAGTCGGGCGACCATCTCGGGGCCGATCCGGAACAGTGCGTGCACGGTCCCGTGCGACTCGACCGGGGTCACGTCGAGGTGGCCCCACTGCGGGAACTGGTCGGTGACCAACTCACGGACGGCGGCGGCGGTGATGTCGAGTTGGTCGGGGTGCATGGTCATCGGGGGTCAGTCTGTCCCATCCGGTCAGTCTGTCCCATCCGGTCGCGGTGGGCCCGATCCCGTCGCCGGCGCAGCACAACCAAGAAGATGATGCCGCCCAGCAGCCAGAGCCCGACCAGGCCGATCAGGTCCCACTCTCCGGTCACTGCCGCCACGACGACCCCCGCGACGGCGCCCAGCAGGTGGCCCAGCGCTCGCCCGTAGGTGGCGCGGCGGTTGCGCTCCTCGTCCTCGCGCTCCACTTCCTTCCAGTCAAAGGCCATCCCCCCAGCCTGCCATCCCGGTCAGCGACTTGAGGGCCAAGTAGTCCGAATCAGGTCGATTCGTTGCCGGATTGTCTGGAATGCTGAGGTCGTGGACGAGACGAACCCGACCGCCCGGGCACTGCGTTGCCTCGAGGTGTTGCAGGACAACCCGGGCATCACTGCCGGCCGGCTGGCCGCCGCGCTGAAGGTGTCCGACCGCGCGGCGCGGCGCTACGTGGCCGTCCTGCGCGAGGCCGGGATCCCGGTCGAGTCGGTCCGCGGCCCGTACGGCGGCTACCGGGTCGGGCGGGGGATCCGGCTGCCGCCGCTGCACTTCTCCTCGGCCCAGGCGCTCGGACTGGTGATGGCTGCGCTGGATGGACACCACGCCGCCAGCGATCCCGACGACCTGGTCGGTAGTGCCCTCGGCACGATCATCCGCTCCCTCCCGGCCGCGGTAGCCAGCCAGGCTGAGGTGGTCCGACGTACGGCGGCGGCCGCCCCGGACCGCCACGCCGCCCGGCCCGATCCGGAGATCGTCACGGGATTGGTCCAGGCCTGCGGTGAGCGACGGCAGGTTCGCATCCACTACCGCTCCGAGGCCGGCCGGGAGTGGAGTGGGGACGTGGATCCGTGGTCGGTGGTGGTCCGGCACGGACGTTGGTACCTGCTCTGCTGGGCGCACCGGTCCGAGGCGCTCCGGGCCTATCGGGTGGACCGGGTCCGTGGCGCCGAAGCCCTGGCTGCCTCCTTCACCGCGCCGGCCGACCTGGACCCGGTGGCCCTGCTCGAGGAACACCTGGCCTCCGGCTGGGAGTACGCCATCGAGGTGATCATCGAGGCACCGCTGGCGTCGGTCTGGTTCCCGCGCGCCCTCGGACGACTGGAGGAGATCGACGCCCACACCACCCGGTTGACCGGGACCACCAGCAATCCCGGGATGTACGTCGAGGCGCTGGCCCAGTTGTCCGCCCCGTACCGGATCGTGCAGTGCCCGGAGCTCCGCTCCGCCGCCCG
>JBQDIN010000088.1:0-14469 GCA_052094425.1 Propionibacteriaceae bacterium | reverse complement strand
GCCCCGTCCGACCCAGCCCCGTCCGACCCAGCCCCGTCCGACCCAGCCCCGTCCGGGGCGTGCAGCAGGGTACGCAGGGCGCCCTTGCGGATCTTCCCGGTGGCTCCGCGCGGAAGCTCGTCGACCAGGCGCACGACCCCAGGCTGCTTGAACCGGGCCAGTCGGGCGGCCACATGGGTGCGGACCTGGTCCTCGGTGACGTCCCCGGTGACGAAGGCGACCACCTGCTCGCCGGTCGGGGCGTGCGAGCGGCCGACAACGGCGACCTCCCCCACCGGCGGCAGTTCGGCGATCACGTCCTCGACCTCGGCCGGGTAGACGTTGAACCCCGAGACGATGATCAACTCCCGGGCGCGGTCCACGATGAACAGTTCCTCGTCGGCGCGGTAGCCGACGTCCCCGGTGGCGACCCATCCGTCCGTGTCCGGGCCACCGCCGCCGTCCGGCCAGTAGCCGGAGAACAGGTTCGTGCCACGAATGTGGATCTCGGCCGGTTCGGAGTCGTCCGAGCCGTCCCCGATCCGGACCTCGACCCCGTCGAGGGGGCGGCCGACGTGCCCCGGACCGAGCAACTCCCCGCCGTACGTGGTGGAGACCCCGGGCGCGGCCTCGGTGAGGCCGTACCCCTGCTCCACCCGCAGGCCGGTGGTGGTGCGGAACTCCTCGGCCAACCGGGCCGGCAACGGTGCGGCGCCGCTGATCACCGTGCTCACCTTGGCCAGGACGGTGGCGGACCGGTCATCCTGCAGCAGTCGGAAGATCGCCGACGGCGCGAGGGGGAGGTTGGTCACCCCCTCGGCCTCGATCGCGGTGAGCACGTCCCCGGCGAACCCGTCCATGATCACGATCCGGGCGCCGGCAGCCAGTCCGCCGCCGAGGACCGCATTCAGCCCGAAGACGTGGAACAGCGGCAGCAACAACAACACGGTGTCCATCGAGGTGACCATGCCGAGTTGGGCGATCTGGTCGCAGTGGGCCAGCAGGGCCCGGTGGCTCAGCATCGCCGCCTTCGGGTCCCCGGAGGTGCCCGCGGTGTAGAGCAGCACGGCCAGCGACTCCGGGTCGGGCGGGGAGGTGAGCGGGTCCGGGGTCGCCACCGGGAGCTCAGCGAGTCCGTGCTCACTCAGCTCGACCGCGCGGACGCCGGCCGGGACGCGCTCCGGGGTGTCGGTGATCAACACGCGGGCGCCGCTGTGGGCCAGGATCCGGTCCACCTCGTCCTGGCTGGAGCCGTCGTTGATCGGCACCACCACGAAGCCGGCGCGCAGCGCGGCGAGGTAGCACAGCACGTACTCGATGGAGTTTCTACCGAGCAGGGCCACCCGGTGGCCGCCGACCAGCCCGAGACCGGCCATTCCGGTAGCCACGGCCGTCACCCGGTCATCGAAGTCCGCCCACCGTAGGGCGCGACGTGGGCGATCGCCCGTTGCGGGTTCCACCAGCGCCTCGTCCTCGGGGCGTGCCAGCGCGTGCGGGTGCAGGAGCGCGGCGACGTTGGCCAGACTGGTCACGCGCCCGAGTCTGTCACAGCCGTCGGAGTGGTGCCATGCACGCGCTGGGTCAGGCCGTGCGGTTGTAGATCCGCAGCGCGATCGGAGCGAAGACGGCGACGATGAGCGCGGAGATGCCCAGGACGATCGCCGCGTCGGCAAGCTCCGGTGTCCCGTTCATCAGGTCGCGTGCGGTGTCGACCAGGAGCGAGACGGGATTGATGCCGACGAAGGCTTGCAGCCAGGTCGGCATGGTTTCGGGCGGCGCGTAGACCGAGCTGACGAAGGTCAGCGGGAAGAGGATCAGGACCGCGACGCCCATCACGGCACTGGGAGTACGGACTGTGAGGCCGACGATCAGCCACAGCCAGCTCAGTGCGAAGCAGAAGATCAACAACAGGGCGACTGCTGCGAGGACGCCCACCCATCCCCCGGGCGGGCGATATCCGATGAGGCCGCCGACGATCAGGACCAGCATCGTGGCGAGCCCGTAACGCAGCGAGTCCGCGAGCAAGGCACCCATCAGGTGGGACGGACGCCAGATCGCCATGGTGCGGAACCGGTCGAAGACGCCCTTCTCGATGTCGGTGTTGATGTTCATCGCGGTGTACATGGTCAGGAACAGGACCGTCTGGGCCAGGACACCGGGCAGGGCGAACTGGAGGTACTCCCGTGGCGACCCGGCGATCGCTCCGCCGAAGACGTACGTGAACATCAGCACGAACAGGATCGGGTAGAGCACGACGTCGAGCAGTTGCTCGGGCACGTGCTTGATCTTGAGCAGGGCCCGCCAGCCGAAGGTGAGCGACGAGCCGACTGGACCGCTGGGACGAGCGGGGGGCAGGCCCCCGAGCACGTCGTCCAGGCGGCTGGCGAATTCGGGCCTGGCCCGGGAATCGACCGTCATGAGCCGGCCTCCTTGGTGGTGGACCGGTCGGTGAGCATCAGGAAGACCTCGTCGAGGCTGCGTTGACCGAGTGCGAACTCGCTGACGGACAGCCCGCGGCGATGCAGCTCCGTCAGCGCCGGACCGGCCAGACTCGGATCGTCCAAGCGCAGGTGCAGCACGGCCGGATCTGCACCGGCCTGCACCGGCTCGCCGAGGATCTCGCCGAGCACGGAAGCGACCACGTCGCGCTCGTGCGGTGGCGCCACCCGCAGCCGGAACACACTCGCGCCGATCAAGGACTTCAGTTCATCACTGGTGCCCTCGGCCACGAGGCGACCGCGATCGAGAACGGCGATCCGGTCCGCGAGCTGGTCGGCCTCCTCCAGGTACTGCGTCGTCAGCACGACGGTCGTTCGGCCGGCGACCAGCGTTCGCACCACGTCCCACACCTGGCTCCGGCTCCGCGGATCCAGACCGGTCGTTGGCTCGTCGAGGAAGAGCACCTGGGGTGGCGTCACGAGTGAAGCGGCGATGTCGAGCCTGCGCTGCATCCCACCCGAGTACTTCTTGACCTGACGGCGCGCAGCATCGGTGAGATCGAAAGCCTCCAACAGGGAAGCCGCCCGATTCCTTGCCTCCCTGCGATACCCGTGCAGGCGAGCCACCAGGGTGAGGTTCTCCATCCCGGTCAGGTCCTCATCCAGTGACGCGAACTGGCCCGTGAGCGCGATCCGGGCACGGATCTGCGCCGGGTGGGACTTCACGTCGTGTCCCAGTACCCGCGCTTCGCCCCCGCTCGGCCGCAGGAGGGTGGCAAGAATGCGAATCATGGTCGTCTTCCCGGCGCCGTTGGGACCGAGCAGCGCGAAGATGCCCCCTGCCGGGATCGCCAGGTCGATCCCGTCGACCGCACGGTTGTCCCCGAAGGTCTTCACCAGCCCACTCGTCTCGATCGCCGGCGGCGGCCTGTCTCTCGTGCGATCCGTCATGCCTCTGAGCATGCCCGCGGCGTGCCGACAGGTCTTGAAGGAATGTTCAGCTCTCGGCGATGACGTTGCTGTGGAACTGCCACAAGGGGTCCCCGGCGATCTCACGCGGCGTCCGGCCGGAGAACTCGAGCACCTCCCGACTCAGGTGGGCCTGATCCGCATACCCGCACTCCGCCGCCACCCGCGCCGGACCGGCACCGGACCCGAGGCTGACCAGGGCATGGTCGAAGCGCGCCACCATCGCCGCACGCTTGGGCGTCACTCCCACCTGGGTCTTGAATCGCCCCCACAACCGCGTCCGGCTCCAGCCGTATCGCTGCGCCAGCGTCGTGACCCGCACCTGGCCGCAGCTCGCGGTGATCTGGCGCCACGCATCGGCCACCTCAGGATCAACCCGGCACTCCCGCGACAACCGTCGTGCCAGCGCGTCGCCCACCAGGGTGAAGCGTTCCTGCCACGACTCGGTGGTGACCAGTCGTTCCCGGAGCTGTACGGCGTACGGTCCCCACAGATCTCGCAGATCCAGCATCGGACCACTGAGCTCGGTCAACGAAACACCCAGCAACCGATTGGCCATCATCGGGTCCAGCTCCACCTGCAGGACCTCAACGCCCTCGGTGGCGATCCGGGTCGGGGAGGGCGCGATTCCAGCGACCACCGCCCCCTCGTACGCCGCCGAGCCGACGGGCCGCAGCGAACCGGTCGTACAGTCGATCACGACCCCGAGCCGCGGCCCGGGCGGAACCTGCACATCCCAGCACGTACCGGACCGATCCCTGAACCCGACCATCCGCACTCCCGGCGACAGCACCATCGTCGGGACGTGGACCTCCCACGATCCTCGACGCGCGGAGACTTCACTCATCTCCAGCACGATAGTCCGCACGACCTCACAACCGGAGCCCTCACCTGCGAGTCCGGCACACCACTAGGGTGGGGTGATGCACGCCGAGGACAGGGCGCGGACCACCCCCGCCGATCCCGCACCGGAGCCCGATGTCCGAATCGCCCCGGACCCGACCGCCGCGGCCTTCTTCGACGTCGACAACACCGTCGTCCAGGGCGCCTCGCTCTTCCATCTGGCCAAGGGCCTGTACAAGCGGGACTTCTTCCCGACTCGGCTGATCGTCAAGGGGCTGTGGCTGCAGGCCTATTTCCAGCTGGCCGGCCGGGAGAAGCCGGAGCACATTGCCGAGGCCCGCGCGGCCACCCTCGCCTTCATCAAGGGCCACACGGTCACCGAGTTGCAGGAAGCCGGTGAGGAGATCTACGAGGAGTCCATCGCCTCGCGGGTCTGGCCCGGCACTCGCGCCCTGGCGCAGAGCCACCTCGATGTCGGCCACCAGGTGTTCCTGGTCACCGCCGCCCCGGTCGAGGTGGCGACGATCATCGCCGCGAAGCTGGGACTGACCGGCGGCCTGGGCACCGTCGCCGAGACGGCCGAGGGGGTGTACACCGGCCGGCTGGTGGGTGACCTGCTGCACGGCGCGGCCAAGGCCGAGGCGGTCCGTGCGCTCGCCCTCGAGCATGACCTGGACTTCGCCAACTGCTTCGCCTATTCCGATTCCTACAACGACATGCCGATGTTGTCCCTGGTCGGGCATCCGTGCGCGATCAATCCGGACCGGCGGTTGCAGCACCATGCCGAGGAGAACGACTGGCAGGTGAAGGACTACCGGACCGGTCGTCGGGCGATGCAGCTCGGGCTGCTCGGCACCGGGATCGCCGGGGCCGCAGCCGGGGCCGTTGCCGCCGGGTTCGCTGTCCGGCGGATGTTCAAGCACTGACCCCCTTCCAGCACTGATCACGAGGACCAGGACCGCATGCCACAGACGCTCACCTCTCCCGACCTGACCGCGCTCCGGGAACGCCTGGCCGGACTCCGGGCCGCGAAGGCCGGCCGTACCCTGCTCGGCATCGTCGGTACGCCGGGCTCGGGGAAATCGACCTTGGCCGCCGAACTCCTCGCCGACGCACCGGCCGCCGAGGTGGCGCAGGTGCCGATGGACGGCTACCACCTGGCCGATGCCGCCCTCGAGGAGCTGGGGCTGCGTGATCGCAAGGGTGCCCCGGAGACCTTCGACCCGGGCGGCTACACCGCGCTTCTGCATCGGCTGCGCACCGACACCGCGGCGATGATCTTCGCACCCTCCTTCGAACGCGACCTGGAGCAGCCGATCGCGAACTCGATCATCGTCCGGCCCGCGGTCGAACTGGTGATCACCGAGGGGAACTACCTACTCCTCGACGATGCCTGGGCCGGCGCGCGGGAGTGTCTGGACGAGGTCTGGTACGTCGAGGTGGACGAGGACGTACGGATGTCGCGACTCGTGGACCGGCACGTCCAGTTCGGCAAGGATCCGGACTTCGCCAAGGCCTGGATCGAATCCGTGGACGAGCCGAATGCCCGGCTGATCGAGACCACCCGCGGCCGGGCGGACCTGATCATCAGGCGCTGACGTCTGGTTGCGTCAGCCCCTCCACCGCCCGTCGGAAGACCGAGCGGAAGGCCTCCGGCGCCTCCAACCACGGGTGATGCCCAGCATCGGGGATGATCGCCACCTCACAGTCCACCTGCTCCCCGTGTCGACGCAAGACCTCGGCCGGACGGGGGTCTCCGGCTCCGCCGATGATCAGGGAGCCAGCTGGCATCAGACGACGCAGATCGACCACTCGACTCTCCAGTGGATCCGCCTTCTTGGCCGCATTCAGTTCGGCGTTCATGGCGTAGTTGACCGGGCGCAGGGCGTGGGCTGCGGCGGCGGCCCATCCCCGGGCCCGGTCCGAATCGGCATGGTCGGTGAACCACGAGAGCGTCAAGAATTCGAGCTCCTCCGCTTCTGTACGGTGATTCGTGCGTGCGAGGTTGGCGAACCGTTCCTGCTGTTCAGAGGAACGCCGTGCCTGCTCAGTTATGCGGGATGCCTCGCGCCACGGCCCCAGAAAGGGGCCGGCCAGTTGGATCAGGCCGGCGACCCGATCCGGGTGCGCCAGCAGGAAGTGGTTGGTCAGATCGGTCCCGAAGGAGTGTCCCACCAGGACGGCCCGCTCGTGACCCAGCCGGTCGAGCAGGGACTCCAGGTCAGCGAGGTGGCGTACGAGCGTGTGGGTGCCGACCCACGCCGAACCTCCGGTACCACGCTGGTCGTAACGATGGACCGGGACGAAGTCGTCGATGAACTCGGCCACCGGGGCCAGGTAGTCGGCCAGTCCCGGACCACCATTGACCATGACGACGGGCAACCGGTGTGGTTCGGCCGGGCCTGTGGTCCACATGCGGAGCCGTACTCCGTCACCAACGGGGACCATCGAGGACGACCCAGCCGACGATCCCATCAGCGGGAAGCCCATCAGTAGAAGACGCTGCGCCGTTGCATCAGCAGGCCGTACAACGTCTGCTGGATGGTCTCGCGGACCTGGTCGGTGACGTTGAAGACGACCATCGGGTCGTCGGCGGCACCCGGCGGCAGTTCGTCGGTGGTGATCGCCTCACCGATCTGGATGATCCACTTCGACGGCAACGGGATCAGGCCCAGCACCCCGAACCACGGGAACAGCGGGGTGACCGGGAAGTAGGGCACGCCCATCGCCCGGGCCAGGGCGGGCGCCGTGGAGAGCAGTGGGAAGATCTCCTCCGACCCGACGATGGAGATCGGGATGATCGGCGCCTCGGCCCGGACCGCCGCGGAGACGAACCCGCCGCGACCGAACCGCTGCAACTTGTACCGCTCCGAGTAGGGCTTGCCGAGTCCCTTGAACCCCTCCGGGAAGACCGACACCAGTTGGTCGGTCGCGAGCAGTCGTTCCGCGTCCTCCTGGCAGGCCAGCGTGGTGCCGGTCTTGCGCGCCAGGTCGTGCGAGTACGGGGTCTTGAAGATCAGGTCGGCGCCGAGCATCCGGACGAAGCGGCCCATCTCGGCGTGCACCACCGACTGCAGCACCATCCCGTCCAGGGGCATGGTGCCGGCGTGGTTGGACACGAGCAGGGCAGCACCCTCCTCGGGGATGTTCTCCAGCCCGCGGACCTCCACCCGGAACCACTGCTCGACCAGCGGCCGCAGCACCGGCAGGAAGATCCGCTCGGTGAACTCCGGGTCGAAGCCGAACTCGTCGATCGCATAGTCCCCGCTCATCCGGGTGCGGATGAACTCCGCCGTCGCGTCCAGGGACTGCTGCCAGTCCACCCCGAGTCCCTCCGACAATGACAGGAAACCGCGCAGCGGATCGTCGGCGAACGCGCGCAGCGACTCGTACGGCAGGTGGCGCATGGACTCCAGCGCGACGCGCCCCATCCCGACCAACTCAGTCAGCAGGTGGGCGAGGTCGAAGGGGCTCGGATCATCGGCCGGGGTCTCCTCGCCGGAGCCGGTGCCCGAACCTCCGAACCCGCTCTTGAGTGCCTCGGCCGGGTCGATCACCGGCAGGTCCAGCGGATCCGGTTCGACCGAGGGGTCGGGTACGGGCCGCGGCCGAGTGCCGGTCGCCTTCCGTGGGCCGGACTTCTGGGGCCCGGACTTCTGGGGCCCGGACTTCTGGGGCCCGGACTTCTTCGGACGAGGCTTCGTCGGACCGGGCTCGGCCGAGGTGGGGCCCGCCAGCCCACGAGCCGCCGACGAGGGGGTCCCTCGGCTGCCGCGCCCGGCGCGTCCCCGGGCGCCGAGTTGGATGATCTCCGCGTCAGCCACGGCCCGAGCCCTCCGCCGGGGAGAGCAGCCGGGCCACGGAGTCGAAGGCCCCGTCGACGCGCTCGGCGGACAACAGGCCCTGCGGCGCCAGGGCGACGAACTCCTCCAGTGCAGCACGTGAGGTGTAGCGCGGGGTGAATCCGCAGGCCTCGGTGAAGCGGGTGGTGTCCATCGCCCGGCCGTAGGTCAGGGTGTCGACCTGGTCGGCGGTGAAGTCGAGCAACCGGGCGGAGCGGGACATGCCCGCCACGGTCGGGGCCAGTTGCTGCGGTACGCCGACCGAGGGGCGACCCATCATCCGGATGGCCTGGGACAGGCTGACTACGTCCTCGGCCGCGACGTTGTACGTGCCCGGGACGTCGGTGCGGGTCGCGACGGCGAGCGCCTCCACGGCGTCGGCGGGATGCAGGAACTGCAGTCGGGCGTCGAAGCCCATCACCCGGGGCACCACCGGCAGCGACAGGTAGCGGGTGACGTGGCTGTCCACGCCGGCGCCCATCAGGCTGGCGAGCCGCAGGGTGGTCACCGAGATGTCCGGGCGACGCCGGGCCAGGCCACGGACGTAGCTCTCGATCTCGACCGAGTCCTTGCCGAACCCGGTCCGCGGTCGCGTCCGGGCCGTCATCTCCTCGGTGAACCGGGCCGGGTCCCGCGGCGACGAGCCGTACACCGACACCGAGCTCTGCACCACCAGGGAGCGGACGTTGTCCGCCTTCTGGCATGCGGCGAGCAGCTGCATGGTGCCGATGACGTTGATCTCCTTCATCGACGACCTCCCGCCAGCACTGCCGGGGGAGGCCACCATCGCCATGTGCACCACGGTGTCGACCTCGCGGCCGACGATCACCTTGGAGATGATCGGGTTGCGGATGTCCGCGCGGACGAAGGTCGCCCGGCCCAGATCGTGTCGGGGCGGGACCACGTCGACTCCCACCACCTCGAGGTCGTCCTCGCCGGCGAGGGCGCGCGCACACCTGGCACCCAGGTCGCGGGCGACCCCGGTGACGAGGACTACGCGTGCCATGGTGCCTCCAACTTACGTGTTGGCTACTTCCCGGCGCGGCGACGCTGGATACGCGTGCGCTTCAGCAACTTGCGGTGCTTCTTCTTCGCCATCCGCTTGCGACGCTTCTTGATGACCGAACCCACTCTGGACCTCTCGTCGACCGAACCGCCGCGATGGCGTCCGGGTCTGAATACCGACTCCGCATGCTACCGGGCGCACGGGCACAGGCGCGAATCCCAGCCCCGTACGGACGGCAGGCGGGAACGCGAGCGCTGGGGATCCACGAGTCGACCGCATCGCGTCGTGCTCCGAGACCGGAAAATTGTCATCGGGACGGGTGCCGCGCGTTTATCCTGGTTGGCAACGACGACCATTGCGGGGCATGAGCGCGACACCCGTCGGCCATGGCATCTGTGGGTGGTCGCCATTGCTTTCCTCGCGCTCTTTGCATCGTGTCAACGAGCCGGAACCGATCAGCAGACCCTGACACCGTCGATGGGGAGTAGAGGTACGACACGTGCCTGCCTACTTGCGAGGGGATGTGGAGCACGGCACGCAGTGTCGAGCCTCAGGCCGAGCCAGCAGACGTTCGGTGGGAATCTCTCGGCCACAGCGCTCGCAGATTCCGTGCCCTCCCGAGGCCAGTCGCTCCTGAGCCGTGACGAGTTCAGTCAGCGTACGTTCGATGCGTATCAGCAGTGCGGCGTCGCGGGCCTGGTCTAGTGACACCGTCGAACCCTCAGGATCATGTTCGTCGTCGGCCACGGTCAGGCTGCGGGTCTCTCGCATGTCGTCAATGGCCGTCATCAGGGCAGCCTGCTGGGCGCGCGTCTGGTCCACCCGCTCGTTCAGTAGGGCGGCGAGGTTCGGACGAGGCTCAGCCATCCGTCCAGTCTGCCAGGGGTGGGGTGACGTACCCATTTCGACGCGGTCGCCCAAAGTTCACGCAGTGGTGCGGTCCTCGGTGATGGCGTCGTGGCCGTCACGTGCCGGGCCGCCGCGTGAACGGCAGCCCGGGGTCCTAGCCGGTCTCGTAGAAGGAGCTGCGCAGGTAGACGTGCACGGCGTCCTCGGACACCCGGAAACTCCGGCCGAATCGAACGGCCTCCAAGTGTCCGTTGTGGATGAGTCGGTACACCGACATCTTCGACACCCGCATCAGCGCAGCCACCTCGGCCACGGTCAGGAACTTCATCCCCGACAACTCACCGCCGATCGGCGTCACGTCGCCTTGACCAGTCATCTCCGCACACAACTTTCCGTACGGGTCAGCGATCGGCTTCCCTCCGACCCGCATCCCGCACTGGTGTGAGAGTAGTGGCAAATGGGACAAATGGGAAAGGAAAACCGGAAAATAGTGCCGGAACCGGCGTGTCAGGCTGGACACCGTCGGCGAGACAGCATCACGGGCCGGGATCGATGCCGAGTTCGGGGAAGACGGCGCGGCGGGTGGCCATGATGGCCTGGTCGAGCCGACTGGCCGGGTCGAACCCGGCGCTGAAGGGGGTGAAGTCACCAGTGCCGCCGTCACCCATCGTCGGCGGGGCTCCCTCCCCCATCGCCGCGCGCCAATCCGCGGGGGTCGGGGTGCTCGGGTCCAACGGGGTTCCGGCCACGATGGCGAGCAGGTGGGTCCAGGCCCGGGGGACGACCGTACGGACCGCGTAGCCGCCACCACCGGTGGACACCCAGCGCCCCCCGGTGACCTCATCGGCCAACTCGGCCAGGGCCAGGTAGGAGGCGCGCTGGCCCTCGATGGTCAGGTCGAGGTCGGCGAGCGGGTCGCCGATGTGGCTGTCGCACCCGTGCTGGGTGACGAGGACGTCCGGGGCGAACGCGCGAACCGCCTCCGGCACCACGGCGTGGTAGGCACGCAACCAGCCGGCGTCATCGGTCCCCGGCGGGAGCGCGACGTTCACCGCCGTGCCCGGCGCGTCCGGCCCGCCCGTCTCGGTGGCGAACCCGGTGCCGGGGAAGAGGATCGCCGGCGTCTCGTGCAGGCTCACGGTGAGCACCCGGGGATCGTCGTAGAAGATCGTCTGCACCCCGTCCCCGTGGTGCACGTCGACGTCGACGTAGGCGACGCGTTCGCACCCGTTCCCCAGCAGCCACTCGATCCCGGCGGCGAGGTCGTTGTAGACGCAGAACCCACTGGTCGCGGCGGGGAGCGCATGGTGCAGCCCACCGGACACGTTGCAGGCCCGAAGGACCTCGCCCGACCAGACGCTGCGAGCCGCCTCAACGGTCGCGGCGACGACCCCGGTGGCGATCCGGTGCATCCCGACCACCAGCGGGTTGTCCGTGGTGCCGAGGCCGTACACCGGGTTCACCCGTTCGGCCTGCACCGCCCGGATGTAGTCCTCGGAGTGGACCCGGCGCAGCAGGTCCTCGTCCAGCGGTCCGGCTTCGACCACGTCGAGTCGGTCCAGCACCCCGAGCGCACGGGCCAAGGAGATGGTGTTGCGCACCCGCCCCGGTCCCATCGGGTGCTCGGGTCCGAAGTCGTAATCGTTCTGGCCCTCGGAGTGCACCAGGCGGGCCCGGGTCGCTGCCGAGGCCACGTCAGGTCTCCCGCCGGGCGAGTTCGGCGAGCTCACGGCTCCGGTCTCGCGCCGCCTCCATCGCACCGATGAACGCGGCCCGCACCTTGTGGTCCTCCAACTGTCGGACGGCGGCCGCAGTGGTGCCGCCCGGTGAGGTCACCCGTTCCCGGAGCACGGTCGGGTGCTCTCCGGTCTCTCGCAACAGTTTCGCCGACCCGTGCATGGTCTGAACCACGAGCTCGGTGGCGGTGTCGCGCGGCAGGCCGAGGTGCACGCCCGCCTCGATCATCGACTCCACCACGAAGAACAGGTACGCCGGACCGGACCCGGAGATCGCGGTGACGGCGTCCTGGTAGCGCTCCGGCACGGTCAGCACCCGACCGGTCGCCGACAGGATGTCCGTGGCGCGGGCCAGGTGGTCCGCACTCGCGTGCCGCCCCGGGGACAGCGTCGCCATCCCCTCGTCCACCTGGGCCGGGGTGTTCGGCATCACCCGGATGACGGGCGACCCGTCCGCAAGTCCGGCCTCGAGTTGATCAGTGGCGACCCCCGCACACAGGGAGATCACCAGGGCCCCGGACCGCAGCACCGGCTGGATCTCGGTCAGCAGGTCGGCCATGTCCTGGGGCTTCACCACGATGACCACTGTGTCGGCGTCGCGGACGGCCTCGGTGTTGCTGAGCATCCGGATTCCGTACCGCTCGGCCAACTCGACCTGGCGCTCGGGGCGCCGGTCCGTGGCCACGATCTGGCCCGGCTCCCAACCGGAGCGCAGCAGGCCGGACAACAGGGTCTCCCCCATCACGCCGGCGCCGATCACCGCCAGCACCTCGTGGCCACTCATGCGCGACTCGCGGCCAGGTTCGCGGCGACCACCTCGGCGATCTGCACCGCGTTCAGGGCCGCCCCCTTGCGCAGGTTGTCGTTCGAGACGAACAGCACCAGCCCCTTGCCGGCCGGGGCCGACTGATCGGCCCGGATGCGCCCCACGTACGACGGGTCCTGGCCGGCTGCGTCCAACGGGGTGGGTACGTCCATCAGCGCGACACCGGGGGCCTCGGTCAGCAGTTCCTCGGCACGCTCCGGCGTCAGGTCGGCGTCGAACTCGGCGTGCAGCACCAGGGAGTGCCCAGTGAACACCGGCACCCGCACGCAGGTACCGGCCACCAGCAGGCCCGGGACGTGCAGGATCTTGCGGGACTCGTTACGGAGCTTCTGCTCCTCGTCGGTCTCCCGGCTGCCGTCGTCGACCACGGATCCCGCCAGCGGCAGGACATTGAACGCGATCGTCTTGGCGTAGGTCTGCGACGGCGGGAAGGTGACCGCGGCCCGGTCGAAGGCCAGCTTCTCGGCGTCGTCGATCACTGCCCGGACCTGGTTGGCCAGGTCGGCGACCGCGACCCCGCCGGAGCCGGACACGGCCTGGTACGTGGCCACCTGCAGCCGCCGCAGCCCGGCGGCACGGTGCAACGGAGCCAGTACGGGCATCGCCGCCATGGTGGTGCAGTTCGGGTTGGCGATGATCCCCTTCGGCGGGGCCACGACGTCCTCGGGATTCACCTCCGAGACCACCAGCGGCACCTCCGGATCGAGTCGCCAGGCCGACGAGTTGTCGATCACCACGGCACCCGCGGCAGCCACCTTCGGGGCGACGGCCTTCGAGGCGGTCTTACCGGCAGAGAAGAGGGCCAGGTCCAAGCCGGTGAAGTCGGCGGTGTCGGCGTCCTCGACCACCACCTCACCATCCCCCCACGGGAGGGTCTTGCCGGCCGAACGGGCCGAGGCGAAGAACCTGATCTCCGAAACCGGGAACTGACGTTCGGCCAGCAGGGTGCGCAGTACGCCACCCACCTGACCCGTTGCTCCGAACACTCCTACGCGCATGGCGCACAGCCTACTGGCCGCCCTGCCGGCACGGCCGAGGGCGACGGGTGCTGGGACGACCGGGCAGACTGAGGGGGTGAGCACCCCGACCGTCGACCGGCGCCGCCTCGGCCTGGAGGTCCTGATCGTGCTGGGCGTCTCGCTCGGCCAGTCGGCCGTCTACTCCGTGCTGCGGATCGCCGACCGGCTCACCCGGGTGGAGTCGCTGAACCAGCAGACGACCACGATGAACTCCTCGACCACGCCGGACCGGCCGTGGCTCGACCTCACCTACCAACTGGCCGGAATCATCTTCGCCCTGGTCCCGGTGCTGTTGGTGCTGTACCTGCTCCGCGGCACCCACCGCGACCCGTTCCGACTGATCGGCCTGGACCATCGTCGGCCGGTCTTCGACGCCTGGTTCGGCACCGTGATCGCCGCCTGTATCGGCATCCCCGGACTCGGCCTCTACCTCGGCGCCCGGGCCCTCGGCCTGAACACCGACATCGCGGCCGCCAACCTCGCCGACAACTGGTGGACCATCCCGGTGCTGGTACTGGCCGCCTTCCAGAACTCGATCCTGGAGGAGGTGATCATGGTCGGCTACCTGTTCACCCGGCTCCGTGCACTGCGCTGGGGCTGGCTGGCGATCGTGCTCACCAGCGCCGTCGTACGCGGCTCCTACCACCTCTACCAGGGCTTTGGTGGCTTCGTCGGCAACCTGATCATGGGCATCGTCTTCGGCCTCGTCTACCTGAAGTGGAAGCGGGTGGCGCCCCTGGTCGTCGCGCATGCCCTGCTCGACATCGCCGCCTTCGTCGGCTACGCCCTGGCCGCCCCCCACCTCAGCTGGCTCTGACCATGGCGCCGCCCTCCGCGGGTTGAGCCGGCTTCCGTGGGTTGAGCTTGTGGAAGCCTCTTGCGGTGTCAGTCCTCGAAACGCGCGTTCCGGTGGGGTGCGCGGTTCGGGTCGAGTCGGATCGGTGGCCTGATCCACGGGATGC
>JBQDIN010000087.1:14944-15301 GCA_052094425.1 Propionibacteriaceae bacterium | reverse complement strand
CGGCTCGGACGACCGCTCCCGCACGGCGCGGACGGGATCCCGACGATGCCGGAGGACCTCGAACTGCCGCCGCTGGAGTCCCTGGCCGAGGCGCAGCGGTTGCTCGACGACGGACTGCCGTTCCACGCCCACGAGGTGTTGGAGGGGACGTGGAAGGCGGCCCCGGAACACGAACGGGACCTGTGGCAGGGGTTGGCGCAGTTGTGCGTCGGGCTCACCCACGTGTTGCGCGGGAATCCACGGGGGGCCCGGACGCTGGTGGACCGCGGCGCGCGGCGGATCGGCCACTACGCGGACGCACCGCCGTACGGGATCGACGTGGCGGGGCTGCAACGGTGGGCTGACCATCTGGCCGCC
>JBQDIN010000087.1:10592-14934 GCA_052094425.1 Propionibacteriaceae bacterium | reverse complement strand
GAGGACGCAGCGGACCCGCCGCCCCTCCGACTCACCCGCTGACACTCACGCCACTTCGCGCGCGGAACTAGCGCTCCGCGCGGGGTACAACGCGCGCGGAGTGCGAGTTGATCGCGCGGAGTGCCAGGCGCCGAACTGGGTGGCGGCGTTCTGCGTGGATTTGACCCCGCCGCTACGTCATGGTTCGCAATGGAGTGCATGAAGATCGCTCCCCTCGCCTACCTCTCCTCGTACCTGTTGTCGATGCTCGGCAACTCCATTGCCGGCATCGCCCTCCCGTTGATCGTGTTGCAGGTCACCGGGAGCGCCCTCGGCGCCGGTGCGGTGGCCGCGGCAACCGCCGTACCCGCCGTCGTGGCCGGACTGCTGATGGGGGTGGTGATCGACCGGATCAACCGGCGCACCTCCTCGGTGGTGACCGACCTCGTCTCCGCCGCATCCGTCGCCGCACTGCCGGTGATCGACCTGATCTCGGGCCTGAGCCTGGGCTGGTTCGTCCTCTTCGGGATCATCGGCTCCCTCGGGGACGTACCCGGGCTGACGGCACGGGATGCGATCCTCCCGGCGATCGTGCGCCACAGCGGGGTCGCCACCGAACGACTGATGGGAATCCGCGAAACCCTCGGGGCCATCGCCCTGTTGCTGGGCCCGGCCGCCGCCGGCACGCTGATGGTGCTCTTCGAGGGGTCCACGGTGCTGTGGATCACCGCAGCCACCTCCCTGACCGCCGCCCTGATCACCCTGCTCATCCCCCGCGAGGTGGGGACGATCGTGACCAGCGACGGAGCGATCGCCGTACCGATGGGTACCGGGTGGTCCCAGCTCAAGGACGGCTGGCGGGCGTTGTTCAGCAGTCGCTTCCTGCTCGCGGTCACCGCCCTCAGCGTGGTCTCGGTGGTGGTGATCGCCGCCCTGCAGGGGTTGGTGCTGCCCGTCTGGTTCACCCTGATCGACCGGCCCGCCCTGCTCGGCTTCGTCCTCACCGGACTCGCCGCAGGCATGCTCGTCGGGGGCGTGGTGTACGCGGTCGCTGGCTCCCGGGGTCGGCGACGGGTCTGGTTCGTCACCGGGCTGCTGGGCACCGGCCTCGGGTTCGCTCTGATCGCCCCCTTGGCCTCGGTCCCGATGGTCCTCACGGGCGCCGTCGTCGTGGGCTTGTCGAGTGCGCTGTCCGGGAGCCTGCTCGGCGTACTGATGATCGAGCGGATCCCGGAGGAACTGCGCGGACGCATCATGGGCACCCAGAACGCGATCATGACCGCCGCCCCGGCCGTCGGCATCATGACCGCGGCCGTACTCACCGAGGTGATCAGCGTTCAGGTGGCCGCCGTCGTCCTGTGCATGGCGTGGCTCCTGGCGGTCGCCATCGGCTTGTCCGCACGGTCCTTGCGTACGCTGGAGACCCCGGAGGAGCCGAGCGAGGAAGAGGTGGTGAGCGTCCGTGCGTAGCAGTGAGATGGCCCGGCTGGCCGGCGTCTCCGTCCGAACCCTGCGGCACTACCACCAGGTCGGCGTCCTGGCCGAGCCCGAGCGCAGCAGCAACGGCTACCGGCACTACGACGTGCACGACCTGATCCTCCTGCTGCGGATCAGACGCCTTGCGGCATTGGGAATACCGCTGGAACGGATGGCAGCCATCATCGACGATCCCGGTGAGGACGCGGACGTCCTGCTGGACGACCTCGACCGAGAACTGGCCGACCAGATGGATCGGCTCGGGAGCCAACGCGAGGTGATCGCCCGACTGCGTGCCGAGCGGACCGCACCAGACCTGCCCCCCGAACTGGCCCGGTTCCTGAGCGTGTTCACCGCGGCCGGGCTGTCACCCGAGCTGGCGCGGTTCGACCGGGACCAGACCGTGTTGCTCGCGCACCTCGTCGGCGAGCAGGGAATGCCACACCTGGCGCACTTCTACGAGCAGCTCAGCGACCCGGAACTCGCCCCCACCGTCGCCAGCCTGTCGGGGCGATTCGCCGAACTCTCCCCCGACGCGGGTGATCAGGAGATCCACGCGATCGCCGACACCCTCGTCACGACGTTCGGACCGGCACTCCGCGACTTCGACGCGACGGCGGTCTCCACCCCTCTGGCCCAGTCGGTGAACCTGTTCAACGCCTACACCACCGACCTGCTGAACAACGCGCAGTTGCAGGTGCTGGAGCGGATCGAGTCGCGGCTCGCCGACTCCGAGGCCCGCTGAGCCGGGTTCACCACCGGACGTTGCGCGGCACCCGCTGGCAGCGGGGGCACCGGTACGACGAGCGGTTCATGAACGGCTCCCGGCGGATCGGTGCCCCGCACCGGCTGCACGGCTCGTCCTCACGGCCGTACACATTCAGGGTGCGGTCGAAGTAGCCGCTCTCCCCGTTCACGTTGACGTACAGCGCGTCGAAGGAGGTGCCGCCCACCCCGAGTGCCTCGGCCATCACTGCGCCGGCCTGGCTGATCACCTCCACGGCTGCCTTGCGCGGCAGGGATTCCGTGGCCCGGGCGTAGTGCAGCCGGGACCGCCAGAGCGCCTCGTCGGCGTAGATGTTGCCGATCCCGGACACCAGTTGCTGATCAAGGAGTGCCCGCTTCACCCCGGTCCGCTTCCGCCGCAGGCCGGCCACCGCGGCGGCCAGGTCGAACGCGGGGTCGAACGGGTCGCGGCCGATGTGGGCGATCTCGGCGGGCAGTTCCGCCCCGTCCTCGGCCAGCGACAAACCGCCGAACATCCGCTGGTCCACGAAGCGCAGTTCCGGCCCCGCGTCGGCGAAGGTGAACCGGATCCGGGTGTGGCGTTGGTCCGCGGTGCCGGGTTCGTCGACACGGAACTGGCCGCTCATCCCGAGATGGGCCAGCAGTGCGTCGCCGTCGGCGAAGGGCAACCAGAGGTACTTCCCGCGACGGCGGGGGTCGGTGAACGTACGGCCGACCAGTCGATCAGCGAAGTCGGCCGGGCCGAGCAGGTGACGACGCACGGGGCGAGGGTGCAGGACGTCGACGGCGGCGATCGTCCGGCCGTCCAGTTGGGGCGCAAGCCCTCGGCGGACGACCTCGACCTCAGGGAGTTCCGGCATCCCCGGAATCGGTGGACACGGAATCGGTGGCCACGGGACCGGTGCCCGCTGGATGGGTGCCGGGGCCAGTCTCCACCCCGTCCTCGGTCCCGTGGGACTCCTGCAGGGCAGCGAAGGCCAGGGCGGCGGCCTCCTGCTCGGCCTGCTTCTTGTTGCTTCCGACCCCGGGTCCGAAGGTGCGCCCGTCGACCAGGACCACGGCTTCGAAGGACTTCTCGTGGTCCGGGCCGGATTCGGTGACCTGGTAGGCCGGGACGCCGTACCCGTACGCGGAGGTGACCTCCTGCAGGCTCGTCTTCCAGTCCAGCCCGGCACCGAGAGTGGCGGCCTTGGACATCAACGGGTCGAAGAGGTGGTGGACGAACACCCGCGCGTCCTCGATGCCGCGCTCGACGAAGAGGGCGCCGATCACGGCCTCCATCGTGTCGGCCAGGATCGAGGACTTGCCCCGTCCGCCGGTGGCCTCCTCGCCGCGGCCCAACTTGATCGTCGCGCCGAGATCGAGGCCGCGGGCCACGTCAGCGAGGGCGTGGGAGTTGACCACGGCTGCCCGCAACTTGGCCAACTGCCCCTCGGACAGGTCCAGGTGGGTACTGAAGAGATGCTCGGTGACGACCAGCCCGAGGACGGCGTCCCCGAGGAACTCGAGTCGTTCGTTGGTGGGCAGTCCGCCATGCTCGTAGGCGTAACTGCGGTGCATCATGGCGCGCTCGAACCGCTGGGGGTCCATGGACATCCCCAGCTGGTCGAGGACTGCCAGCACACCAGGGCGCATCTGCGCCTCCCCGGTAGGGCTCAGGACTCGAGAACCTGCCGGCGGGCGGCACGCGGACCGTATTGGCCACAGGCGCCGCAGGCGGTGTGCGGGAGGTGCTTCTCACGGCAGGCCGGATTCGCGCAGGTCACGAGGGTCGGAACCGACGCCTTCCACTGCGAACGGCGGTGCCGCGTGTTGCTGCGGGACATCTTCCGCTTCGGAACTGCCACGATGAACTCCTTGCTGAGGTGGGTCTTGCTCGGGTCTTCGGTCCTGCTGGGTACTGCTCTGGTGCTGCCGCGGAGACTTCGGCTCAGGAGCCTTGCTCGGGCTCCAACTCCCCGGCCAACGTAGCCAGACCGGCCCATCGGGGGTCGATCGGGTCACCGTGTCCGTGCTCGGGGTCTGCGTTCAGGTTGGCACCGCACTCGGTGCACAACCCTCGACAGTCCTCCTTGCACAGTGGCCGGAAGGGCAACTCCAGCACCACCCCGTCGCGAAGGACCGGCTCGAGGTCGAGCAG
>JBQDIN010000087.1:0-10492 GCA_052094425.1 Propionibacteriaceae bacterium | reverse complement strand
GGAAGGGCAACTCCAGCACCACCCCGTCGCGAAGGACCGGCTCGAGGTCGAGCAGGTCGCCCTCCAACCGGCTGGCCTCCTCGTCGTCGGTCTCGTTGCCCGGGTAGAGGAACAGTTCCTGGATGTCGATCTCGAGACTGTCCGAGATCTGCTCCAGGCACCGTACGCACTCGCCCTGCACCGAGACCGTTGCGAGGCCGGTGACCAGCACTCCCTCGACGACTGATTCGAATCGGAGATCCAATTCGACCGGTGACGTGGGTGGTACGCCGATTACGTCGATGCCAAGGTCCGCCGGCGCCTCTGCGACTGCCGTGATTTCCTTCATCCTGCCCGCCTGACGACCCAGATCGTGGGTGTCGAGGACCAACCCGGAACGGGCGTCCAGCGGGCGATGTGCCGAACTCATCGCAATCCCTTCAAGCATGGCGGTATGACGTCGTCACAACCGACGAGCAACACTACCGGTTCCCTCGGACAAGCTCAAAACCGGCCAGCACGCACCCGTGGTCGGCGCACCCACTCCGCAGGCCCGCAAGTTGGAGTCAGTCGAGGTCGGGCAGTGCCTCCCCGGCGGGGGCGTCGTCGAGCTTGCTGCGCTCGGACAGCCGGTGCCGGGCGGTCTTCACCTGGCTGGTGGTCTTGTGCAGCACGGACTCGAAGCTCGCCATCCTGGAGTCGATGAAGGCGTCGGTCTCAGTGCGCAGCGCGGTCGCGTCTGCCTCGGCGGCGGCGCGGGTCTTGGCGGCCATCGCCTCGGCCTCCTTGGCCACGGAGGTCTCCCCGGCCATCTGGGCGGCCCAGTCGCGGGCCTCATTGACGATCCGCTGCGCCTCGGCCTCCCCCTCGGCCACCTTCGCGCCGGAGGAGCTCATCACCCCTTGGGCCTGCTCCAACTCGGTCGGCAGGGCGGCGATGATGGCGTCCAAGGAGGCCAGGGTGTCCGCGCGGTTCACCACACAGGAGGCCGACATGGGCACCGAACGGGCCTCCTGGACCGTCCTGCGCAGCGCCTCCAACTGCTCGAGTGCACCCCCGGTACCTGCCGCGCCGTCACCGGCTCCGTTCGCCGACTGCTCGGTCTCCATCTTGTGTGCGTCCTCCTGCACGATCCCTACTGGCCGATTGGTTCCTGCGTCGTCCGAGCGTACTCCGATTCGCCCCCCAGAGCGCCATCCGGACCGATCACTGCTGCGCGCGCTCGCCGACCCGGGCGATCGTACGCCCGGCAACCTCGGGGGTCAGGAAGGGGCTGACGTCGCCGCCGAGTATGGCGATCTCGCGGATCAGCGAGGAGGAGAGGTAGGACCAGCGCGAGGCGGTCGGCATGAAGATCGTCTCGATACCGGTCAGCTCGTTGTTCATCTGGGCCATCTGCAATTCGTAGTCGAAATCGGAGGCGAACCGGAGTCCCTTCACGATCGCCGTCACCTCGCGCTCGCGGCAGAAGTCCACCAACAGCCCGTCGAACAGGGTGACCGTGACGCCGGGCCACTTCGCACACGCCTCGACCAGCATCTCGACCCGCTCCTCGGGCCGGAAGATCCCGGTCTTGGACATGTTGTTCCCGATCGCGACGATCACCTCGTCGAAGAGGTTGACCGTCCGTTCGATGATGTCCAGGTGACCGTGGGTGACCGGGTCGAACGAACCGGGGCAGACGGCACGACGCATGGCGCTTCCCTCCTACTCGGTACGGGCTTGCTCGCTACGATTCCCCAACCATCTGATCAGATCGGACCGCTCCGCGCACCCCCGCGACGCCGGGCGCCCCCCGGTCAGGGCTTGCCGTAGTGGATGATCGTGTCGCCGTAGCGCCGTTCCCAGCCGCCGGCGAACCCGACCGGCCAGGTGGGTGCCGCGCTGCGCCGCGCACGCTCGACGATGATCATCCCGTCGGGGAGCACCCACTGGTTCGCCACCAGGTGGGCCAGCACCTCGTCCAGATCGGCCGCCGCGACGTCGTACGGCGGATCCAGCCACACCACGTCGAAGGGTGCGCTCTGGTTACTGGCGACGAGTCGTTCGACCGGTACGGACTGCACCCGCGCGCGGAGGTCCACCTCGGCGGCGTTGCCCCGGATCACGTCGGCGGCATTGCGGTCCGACTCGACCAGCAGCACCGGGTCGGCACCCCGACTGGCCGCTTCCAGCCCCATCGCCCCGGAGCCGGCGTACAGGTCGCAGAAGCCGAGTCCCGCGAGGGCCGCCTCGGGCTCGTCACCGGCCGTACCCGCCCACGCGGCCAGGGCGGAGAACACGGCCTCCCGGACCCGGTCCGAGGTGGGTCTGGTGGTGCTCCCGCCGGGCGTGGCGATCCGCCTGCCGCGACGACTGCCCGCGATGATCCGGCTCATGGCCGAAGCCTAGTGGCGTGTCTCCCAAATGGCCCTGCTGGTGGCGGAGTCCGACCTGGCTTGGGGACAATGGGGCCCGTGAACCCTGCTGACCTGCCCGACCATCACCCCCGAAGCGTCCGGTTCGACCCGGACGGACTCACCGTCACCGACGACACCCGAGCCGAAGCGGTGCTGACCGCCGACTGGCCCGACGTCGTCGAGGTGGTGGGTTACGTCGTGGACATCGTCGTGGAGCAGTCCCTCGTCCTGGACTTCTCCCTGGCCAACGGGGAGTCCATCGAGGTCACCGACCACATGGACGGCTGGGATGTCGCGGTGCGAGACCTGGGCGAGCACCTGCCCCTGTTGGTGGATGACCTGCCCGCCACGCTCGCCGCGCTGACCGCCGATGACGACGTGCTGGTCCTGGTCCGACGACACGCGAACGACGAGGTGCCCTGACGGCCGCAGACCGCAGAGGTGCCCGGCCACCCTGCGCGATCGCGAGTATCACTCTCAGCCATCACCCGCGCCTGCCGGGCCGCGATGATCCGGCGGAATGATGCGGCGTCTCGTGCGGAGTGGGTGTCCGGGCCGACCGTGTCCAGCCCGGTCTCTGCGTCGCCTCGGGTTCGTGTGTTCATGTCATCACCTCAGGTAGTCGAAATACTTGGGTCAGAGCCACGCCGGGAGCACGTCGCAAAATTTTCTTTGCAAAGAGTCGTTTGCATTATAGATTCAGGGCATGGCACCAGAGAGTGAGCACACCGTCCCCACCGAGGTCGTCGTCGACCGCAGCAACCTGCGCGGGCTCACCCATCCACTTCGGGTCCGTCTGATCGGTCGATTGCGCGCGGAGGGCCCGGCCACGGCGAGCCAACTCGCCAAGGAGTACGACACCACCAGCGGGGACGTCTCCTACCATCTGCGCCAACTCTCCCGCTTCGGCTTCATCGAGGAGGATCCCGAGCGGGGGACCAAGCGCGAGCGCTGGTGGCGGGCCGCCCACGACCGCACCGTCTTCGACGAACTCGAGATGGACCCCGAGGACCGCGAGATCGCGCGCTGGCTGAACAACCAGGTGGTGGGACACACGGTCGAGCGGCTGGGCCGCGCCGCCACCAACTGGCGGGACTGGCCCGAGGAGTGGCAGCCGACCTTCACCGCGAGCGACGTACTCCTCGACCTGACGACGGCGGAGGTGGAGGACCTGAAGCACCAGATCATCACCCTGATCGACTCCTTCCGACCGCACCGTGCCCAGGACACGGCCGGCGAGGCGGCCGCCGAGGGCCGACGCGTGATCGCCGTCCAGTACCAGCTCTTCCTGCACGAGCCCCCGCCGTGACCGCCCGCGACAACCCGATCCCGATCCGCCGACGGACCCCGCTCTTCGCCCTGCTGGCGGTCAGCACGATCGCCTACGTCGGCACCCGGGTCTCGGCGATCGCGATCCCGTGGTTCGTGCTGGCCACCACCGGATCCCCCACCCTGACCGGTCTGGTCGCGGCGTGCGAACTGGGTCCGTACGTGGTGTGCAAGGCCCTCGGCGGTCCGCTCACCGACCGGGTCGGCCAACGCCGGGTGAGCCTGGTCGCCGATCTGGGGAGCGCCGTCGTGATGGGCACCATCCCGCTGTTGCACCACGCCGACCTGCTTCCCCTCGGCGTGCTGCTCGCCCTGGTGGCCCTCACCGGCGCCCTGCGCGGCCCCGGGGACAACGCCAAGCACACGGCCGTCCCGCTGGTGACCGAGTTGGCCCACTGGCCGCTGGAGCGCAGCACCGGCCTGTTCGGGGCGATCGAACGCGGCTCCGGCCTGATCGCCCCCGGGGTCGCGGCGGTCATGATCACCTTCTTCGGAGCGCCCGGGGCGATCCTGGTGACCGCGACCTGTTTCGCGGGGTCGGCCGCCCTGATGGCCGTCTTCCTCCCCCGCTCCTTCGACGCAGCACCACACGAGGGAACATCGGGCGGGACAACCGACCTGTCCGGGACCGACGCGAACCCGTCCGTAACCGGTTACCTGCGTCAACTCCGGGAGGGTTTCGCCTTCCTGCGAGGGGATCGACTGCTTTTGCTGCTGGTCTTGATGATCATGGTCACCAACCTGATCGACATCGCCAAGACGTCCGTCCTGCTCCCTGTGTGGGCGCAACGCGGTGACCACGGGGTGCAGGCGATGAGCCTGCTGCTCACCTGCATGGCCGGGTTCTCGATGCTGTCCTCACTGTTGGCGAGTTGGATCGGCCACAAACTCCCCCGCAAGGCCATCTACTTCCTGTGTTTCCTGATCGCAGGCCCGACGCCGTACGTCGTCCTCGGGCTGGACTGGTCGGTGTCGCGGATCGCCGCGGTGTACTGCGTGGCCGGTTTCGCCTCCGGTTTCCTGAACCCCTTGCTCGGCGCGATCTTCTTCGAGCGGATCCCGCGCCGACTGCTCGGACGGGTCGGCGGCCTGGCCGACGCCACGGCGTGGGCCGGCATGCCGTTGGGTGGTGTGGTCGCCGGTGGGCTGGTGGCGCTCATCGGCCTGAATCCCACCTTCTTCGTTCTCGGCGGCGCCTACCTCGCCACCACGGTGATCACCGGCCTGCTGGCCGGGGACCGGTTCGACCGGCCCAGTGGGAACGGTGTGGGTCAGAACGGTGTGGATGGGAACGACCTGATCAGTTCCGCTCCAGCCACTCCCCCGCAGCCAGCAACTCGATCTGGTCCACCATGTCCGCCAACCCCGGATCGGTCCGATCCGGATCCTTGAGGACGGCGCGTTCGGCCAGGTCGCGGGCGATCGCGATCACCTCGGCGTGGGCCAGCACTCGGACCAGCCGCAGCCCGGAGCGGGTGCCGGACTGGCTCGACCCGGTGACGTCGCCCTCCCGGCGCTGCTCGAGGTCCACCTCGGCCAGCCGGAAGCCGTCCCGGGTGGCGGCCACCGCATCGAGGCGTTGCCGAGCCGGAGTGTCCTCCTCGGCCAAGGTCAACAGCAAGCACACGCCGGGATGCTCCCCCCGGCCGATCCGACCGCGCAACTGGTGCAGTTGGGAGATGCCGAAACGATCGGCGTCCATGATCACCATCACCGACGCGTTCGGTACGTCGACCCCGACCTCGACCACGGTGGTGGCCACCAGCACGTCGACCGCACCGGCTGCGAAGCGGCCCATCACCTCGTCCTTCTCCTCCGTCGGGAGTTGGCCGTGCAGCATCTCCACCCGCAGGTCGGCCAACGGTCCGGCCCGGAGCAGCTCGTACTGGTCGACCACGGTCACCGCCTGGGCCGTCTCCTCCCCGGTGGGCACCGACTCAGCGGACACTGACTCGGCGGACTTGTCGGACTCGGAGATCCGGGCGCACACGACGAAGGCCTGGCGTCCCTGACCTGCCTCCTCCACGATCCGGTCCCAGGCCCGGTCCACCCAGACCGGCTGGCGCTGGGCGTCCACCACGACGGTCTGCACCTCCGCACGGCCGGCCGGGATCTCGGTCAGGGTGGAGACCTCGAGGTCGCCGAAGACCGTCATCGCCACCGATCGCGGGATCGGGGTGGCCGTCATCACCAGCAGGTGCGGCCGCGCGCTGGCCTTGGCGTTCAACGCGGCCCGCTGCTCCACCCCGAAGCGGTGCTGCTCATCCACCACCACCAGGCCGAGGTCGGCGAACTGCACCTGATCAGCCAACAGGGCGTGGGTGCCGATCACCAGGCCCGCCTCCCCCGAGGCGATCTTCAGCAACGCCGCGCGCTTCTGGGCGGTCGACATGGATCCGGTCAGCAGCACCACACCGGTCGCGTGCTCGGCCGCGGCCAGGGTGCCCCCCTCGGACAGGTCACCGAGTTGGGAGGTGATCGTCTGGTGGTGCTGGGTGGCCAGCACCTCGGTCGGGGCCAACAGGACCGACTGCCCCCCGGAGTCGATCACGGCGAGCATCGCGCGCAGGGCGACCATGGTCTTGCCGGAGCCGACCTCACCCTGGAGGAGGCGCTGCATCGGAGCCGGTTCGGCCAGATCGGTGAAGATCTCCGCCGACACCTGCTGCTGACCATCGGTGAGCTCGAAGGGCAACCGCGCGTCGAAGGCAGTCAGGATGCCGTCGGCGATCCGCTTCCGCGGGGTGGCGCCGTGGGCGGCCAGGTCCGCCCGCCGGTACGCCATGGTCAGCTGCATCGCCAGGGCCTCATCGAAACGCAGCCGCTCCAGGCCACTCTCCACCTGCTCCCGATCGGTGGGACGATGCACCTGTTGCAGGGCCGTGTGCAGGTCGACCAGCTCGGCCTCGTCCCGGATCCAGTCCGGCAGCGGGTCGGCCACCTCACCCAAGCCGTCCAGCACGAGTTGGATGCACTCGGCCACGCGCCAGGTCGGCAACTGGCGAGTGGCCGGGTAGAGCCCGATCAGACCGCCGGTCTGGTAGACCTTGGCCATCTGCTCCTTCTCCTTGGCCTGCTTGGCGCTGGCGATGATGGTGCCGTCGTCGCCGAGCAGGACGAAGTCCGGGTGGGTCAGTTGGGGTCTCCCCTGGAACTCGCCGACCTTGCCGACGAAGATCCCGCGGCGTCCCTCGACCAGTTGGGAGGCCCACCAGTTGACCAGGTGGTCCCGGCCGAAGAAGGTCAGCTGGAGGTGCCCCTGGCCATCGGTGATCACGGCCTCGAGGCGCATCTTGCGGCCGTGGCCGACCGGCCGGGAGCGCTGCACCCGGGCCAGCACCGCCACGTCCTCCCCGGGGGTCAGTTGGGACAGATCACTCAGTTCGGTACCGGACAGGTAGCGCCGCGGGACGTGCCGGAGCAGGTCCCCGACCGTACGCACCTTCAGCTGCTCGAACTGCTTGGCCGTCTTGGCGCCGAGGACCTCGCCGAGCCGGGTCGCGAACTCGGCGTGGGTCCGGGTCCGCCAGCCGCCCGCCGGGCTGCTCACTCGACCCCCACCAGCAGCGGACAACGGCGTTGGCCGCCGTCGATCACGTCGGTCTCCAACCCGTCATCGGCCCGGCGCGCCTGCGCCGCCAGCCGGGCCCCGAGCTCGCCCGGACAGTCCACACCCTCCACCAAGGTCAACAACTCCCCTCCGGATGCCAGCATGCGCTCCAGCACAGCACAGGCCACCGACTCGATCTCCGAGCCGACCTCCACCACGTCACCGTCGACGATGCCGAGTACGTCACCGGCCTCGCAGCGTCCCCCCGGGGTGCGGGCCGGTCTTTCGGCGATCAGCACCGCCCCGTGCCGGGCGTGACCGACCGCAGCGCTCATCGCGACCACCGCCGAGTCGAAGTCGGACTCCGGCTCGTGCACCGCCATCGCCGCCAAGCCCTGGACCTGGGCGACCGTCGGTATCACCGCGATCCGGCGGCCGACCGTACGCAGGGGGCGGGTGAGGTGCTGGGCCGCCGCCAGGTACTCGCTTCCGTTCGGCAACAGCACCACGTCCCCGGCCAGGCCCTCGATCGCCCGCCCGAGTGCCTCCGGATCGATGGGCCGTTCGGGTAGTTCGAGGGCGAGTCCGCCGAGGGAGGTGACCGCGGCGGCGAGCCCCGGGCCGGCCACGACTGCGACCAGGGTCCGGCCGGTCGAGGGTGTCGAGACGTCCGGGACCGACCCCTCTCCCTGCGTCCCCGGGTCGTGCGGATCGGGGTCGTGCGGATCGGGGTCGTGCGCGTCTGGGCCGAGCGGGTGGGGGCCGTCGAGGGAGACGATCCGGATCTGGCTGGGTCGTCCCAGCGCCAGGCCGGCCTCGACCGCCGCACCCGGTTGCGCCAGGTGCACGTGCACCTGGGCGAGGTCCTCGTCCCCCACGATCACGACGCTGTCGCCGAGTCCGGTCAGGGTCCGGCGCAGGGCCGCACGGGCCGCGGTGTCGGCACCGGTGAGCGTGTACATCACCTCGTACCGGCCGTGGGTCTCCGCGGGCGGGACCGGCCGCGCGGCCGCCACGTCGAGCAGCGGTGTGGCCTCGGGTCCGCCCAGCACCTCGACCAGGACGTCGAGCAGCAGGACCAGCGCCTGGCCGCCGGCGTCGACCACACCGGCCACGGAGAGGACCGCCAATTGTTCCGGGGTGCGGCTCAGCGCGTCGCGGGCCGCGGACTGGGCTGCGGTGGCGACGTCCAGCGGGGATGCCGCACCGGTGGCGGCCTGCTCGGCGCCGGTCGCGGCGGCGTCGGCGACGGTGAGGATGGTGCCGGCGACCGGTTCGGCAACCGCCTCGGTCGCGGCGACCGCCACCGTACGCAGCACTCGCGCCAGGGTCTCGGCCGGACTGCGGGCCGGGACGGAATCCGGTTCGGCCGCCGACCGTTGCAGGCTGCGACAGGCCGAGACCATCATCTCGGCCACGATCGCACCGGAGTTCCCGTGCGCGGACAGGATGGCCGCCTGCACCATCGCGTCCAGGGCCTCGGCGGAGAACTCACCGACCGCATCGGCAACCCCGTTCAGGGTCAGGGAGAGGTTGGACCCGGTGTCGGCGTCAGAGACCGGGAAGACGTTCAGGCTGTTCAACGCCGGTGCGGACTCCGCGATCACCTCGGCGGAACGCCACAGCCAGTCCCGACCGGCACTCCACAGGTCATCGCCCACGCACCCAACCCTAACGGCGCGTCTGCCCGATGACTCACCAGCAGTCACGGGGTGGGGGTCTGGGAGTCCCCGTCCACCGACACCTCGTCCGAATCCGGCAACGCCGACCACAGGTAGCCCATCCGCCGACGTCCCGGCTCGGGCTGGTTGCGCCAGCCCTGGTCCAGCAACTCGATGAGGGCCCGATCGAGGGCCTCGGAAACGAACACGGTCTGGTCCGGATCCAGCCACAGGTCACCGCTGCTCAGCGCCACGTACCCCGTGCGCTCTTCCTCCGGCATCGCGCGCAGACGCTGCACCCGCCGGGCCATCGCCTGGAAGGCCTGGGCGTGCAGGGCGTCGGCAGCCCCCTCCCCACCGGGCCCCCGGCCCGAGATCTCGAGGCTCGTACCCGCCGCACGCCAGGGTCGCTGCCGGGCGTCTCCTGCGCCATCGTCGCGCTCGACCACGCCGTATCGCTCGAGGGCCCGCAAGTGGTAACTCATCGCGCTCGGAGTCAGGCCGGTGACCGCAGCCAGCTCGGTCGAGGTGTAGGGCTTCCCCTCGGAGAACAGCAAGTGGATCACCTGCTGCCGCGCCTCATGGGCGATCGCCCGGATTGCCCGCGCATCCGTGAGCCGTACGGGCTGCTCGGGTACGCCCGTGAGTTCCGCACGGCGGCGGGCGAGGTCGTCCTTCGGTGTCATGCCCACACCCTAGAACCTGCCCTCGCGAATATGAAGTAACTACTTGACGTTTGAGTCGTGAAGTATTACTTTCAGATACGTGAAGCATCTCCTTCACGCAATCGACAAGGGAGATTCCCGTGCTCACCGTCCCATCGACCAACCTCCGCCAAGACAGTCGAGAACTCGATCGCTACCATCGCTGGGTGGAGCGCGGTCAGTTGCTGACTGCGGCCCGCGAGCGCCGAGCCGAGGCACCGCGACGGCGCCGCCGGGGTCGATTGGCGTTCGGGCGGCGCTCTCGGTTATTCTTGACCGGTTGCCCAATCGGGCATCCAACGACCTTTGTTCAGAAATGAGCCTGCTTCGTTGCGGGCACCGAGAAGTGGGAGAGCTCCAGTGGCTGCCGTATGTGATGTTTGCGCCAAGGGACCGGGCTTCGGCCACAACGTGCCCTGGTCGAAGAAGAAGACCAACCGTCGTTGGGATCCGAACATCCAGCGTGTCCGGGCCACCGTGAACGGAACCGCCAAGCGAGTCAACGTCTGCACCTCCTGCCTGAAGGCTGGCAAGGTCTCCCGCTGACCTCCTGACGACTCCCCAAGACCAACAAAAGAGGGCCACCCCGATCGGGGTGGCCCTTTCTTGCCTTCCGCCCTCGGGCGTGGCGCTCAGGCCTCGATCACCACCGGGATGATCATCGGCCGACGGCGGTAGGTGTCGTTCACCCACTTGCCGGTCCGACGCCGGATCGCCTGCTGCAGCCGGTGGGTGTCGTCCACCCCCTCAGCCAGGGCGGCGGTCAGGGTTTCGGCGATCTCGGCCCGGATCCCGTCGAAGACGGTGTCGTCCTCGACGAACCCGCGGGCGTGGATGTCGGGTCCACTGAGGATCTTCCCGTCCTGGATG
>JBQDIN010000086.1:0-15764 GCA_052094425.1 Propionibacteriaceae bacterium | reverse complement strand
CTGCGCGGCCGCAGGGGCGCAGGGCACAGTTGTCGCCGCGCGACAGATCAGGACGTTTTTCGTCACAGCATCACAAGACCAATCCCCTCAAGCCCAGTCCCCACAAGGCGTTGTGAGGCCGATCGCCAGCACCGGAATTCCCGCATGCTCACCCCAAGGAGAAGCTCATGGGAATCACTACCGACGCGAACAATGTCTTCCGCTACGTTCACTTCCGGCCGCCGCGGGCCACGGACGAGATCACCACGGCCGTCAAGGCGAGATCCGCCCAACGACCGGGACCGCGGGGCTCAGGCAGCCACGACGAGAACGACCGGCGTGCCCGTCTGCGGAAGTTGGAGTCGGCGCTGGCGGAGTTGCAGAGTCTTGACTTGGCACGCAGTACGCACTTTCGTCATGACTCGCGCCCGATGTCGGCAGGCACTCAGTTGGTGCTGAACGAGCGTGGTGTCGCGGATCTGGGTGACGACACCAAGCGGCTCCTTGGCGAACTCGGTCTGGACGTCTCCGCCGACCATGGCGTCATGGTCGAATCGGTCGGCTCCGCCATGAGGCAACTGGAGGAAGGCGAGCCGTCATTCGCGCCTGTGGACCAGCCGCCCTCTGGATACGTACAGTCGGTCGGCACTGCCCACTTGCTTGTCCTCAAGCAACAGATCAAACGCTACGAGCCTGCTGAGATCGCACACATTGAGAATGTGGTCGCCGGAGAACGCAAGGTGCGCAACCACACCAATCTGACGAGGATCGAGGAGTTCTCGAGCAGTAGCTCAGAAACAACGACGGACTCCGACACCGAACTCGCGACGACGGAGCGGTTCGAGATGAACAAACAAGCGGCAACGACGATCCAGCAAGACACCGAGTTGGGCCTCGAGTTGTCGCTGTCCGGAAAGTACGGGCCAACGGTCTCGTTCGAGAGCGACTTCTCGGCCGGGCAGTCGACCTCGACGTCGGACCAGGACGAGAAATCGGTCGCATTCTCGAAGGAGACTGTCGCGAGAGCGAAGGAACGCGTGGTTGAGAAACTTTCCAAGGAGCAATCACGCACCCTCGTTCGCGAGATCACCGAGGTCAACGAGCACACACTCGAGAATCAGTCCGAGGAACATCGCGTCGCCATCTACCAGTACGTGGACAAGATCTACGAATCGCAAGTCTTTGACTACGGACAGCGCCTCATGTTCGACATCATGATCCCGGAGCCCTCGTCGTTCCTCTGGTACCTCAAGTCCAGAGAAGGGCTTGAGTTGGACATTGCAGCGCCCCCATCGCTCGAAGAATTGGGTATCCAGTCTCCGCGCGACATCACCAGGAGCAACTACGCGGGCCTGGGGACGACCTACGGAGTTGCCGAACTTCCACCGTTCCCTGACATCGTCGTCACCCGACGTCTACGCCTCGCACACGGAACGGGCGGCGAGTCAGACGAGGGAGTCCACAAGAGCGGCGTCAGCGGCGAACTCCGGGTGCCCGCCGGGTTCCGACCACTACTCGCTCGCTCAACCATTCTTGCCACGTCCGATGAGACGTTCTCCTTCTCCCTGAACATCGGCGGCACCGTCGTGCACTACCAGAAGGACGACTTCACCGAGGTGAGTTTTGGTGACAGTGGCCACCAGCGATACTCACTGACCGAAACAGCCGGCCACCTGATCGACCAGTCGGTGTCGCCGAACAGTCTGGCTCCGGACGAGACCCTGCACGTGGACCTCTATGGCTACGAGAGTGCCAACTACACGTTTCACATTGATGTCCAGTTCCACGCCCTCTACGACCCGGCCGGCCCGGGTTACGGGATCGTGCAGCAGTGGCAGCAGGCTGTTTTCGATCGGTTGCTTGACGGCTACGGCAACGCCAAGCGAGAGCACGAACAGGAGCTGTCGTTCCGCCATGCCGAAGCAAGCGCCAGTAACGACCGCCCAGGAGATCTCGGAGCATCCTCGGCCGTCAATCGGAAGTTGATCAACACCGAACTCAAGAAGCACTGCATGGCTGTCTTTCGCGACCAGCACCTGGGCACGCTCGTGACGCCCCACGTGGGCGAGCCTCCCCAGTTCTTGTTGGCAGCGGCCCGGAGTGACGGTGAGGTGATCAGATTCTTGGAGCACGCGTTCGAGTGGAGCCAGCTGCAGTTCGTCTGCTACCCGTACTACTGGGCGAGGCCGCAGGACGACCTCTCTGGTTGGTCAGACCGCGTGCTCGAGCGAAACTCAGACTTCACGATGGAGGATTTTCTTCAAGCCGGCTACGCCCGGGTGGTCATCCCGGTCCGTGAGGGGTTTGACCAGGCCGTCAGCTATTTCGTCACCAAGGGAGAGCCGTACAACGGTCTCGGGGAACCACCGATCGAGGACCCTCTCTACATATCGATCATTGACGAGCTGAAGGAACGTGCCGGAGCCGGCAAGGATGAGATACCAGTCGGTGACCCCTGGGAAACCAGACTGCCCACGTCAGCGGTCATGGTGAGAACGTCGAATGATCTTCCCGCCTGGTTGAAGAAGCCGGGGACCGACTGGGAATGGGAGGTCACCTAGTCACGGAGTGCGACCACAACTTGTGTGAACGCGGTGCCGTCGAGAATGAGATCCACGACAGGAGGTCCGAGCGCCATGTGGTTGGGATCGAGAAAGGTTCGGCTTCGGACATGCCACTGACCACCGATGAGAAGCTTGAACTTCTCAGAGTCATCAACCATGGTCGACTACAGGCAGACTCGTACGTCGACACCGTGGGAGACGCCGTCCTGGTCGCCGTGAACCAAGTACAGGAGAAGCGACTCGACCTGACTATCGTTGCACAGACCGTCGACTCGACCGACCGGGTCCTGCAGCTCCTGCTCGGGATCGCCCTTCAATCGGCCGGCGGGTGGGTCATGAAGACGGTCACCAGTCAAGTCCTTCAGCGACTCAGCCAGTCGCGACTCCTCGTCGGGAGGATCAGCCCGGACATCACAGGCGGATTGAAGA
Source organism: Propionibacteriaceae bacterium (assembly GCA_052094425.1). Lineage (GTDB taxonomy): Bacteria > Actinomycetota > Actinomycetes > Propionibacteriales > Propionibacteriaceae > Microlunatus. The sequence continues at coordinate 12,792 of JBQDIN010000086.1, read as the reverse complement.
CGACTTCTCAGGTCCACGATCTCGGCATCTTCCGTCGTGGCGATGTCGACATCAAGAGCGCCTTCGACTACATCGACGCCGAGCGTCTTGACCGTCCCTTCATCCGGGCCTGGAGTCTGGGTCTTTTGGCCGTGTACAAGGAGTCGGTCGGCACGGTCAAGATCCCGACGGGCTCGCTCAAGCGTCCGAATCCTCTTGCTGATCGCCTGACCCCTGGAGCGTCCATTCTGAACTCCGCCTTGGAGTGGCGAACTGAACAGATGGCGTTGAACACCTTCACGTTTGAGGAGTTGCAGAATTTCGTCCTACTCGACCTGGTGCAGGACGCGGACCACGCTGAGGCGATCCTGAAGAATCTCAGAACCTTCAACCTGCCACTGTGCTTCCAGTCGAGGAATCATCCTCTGACGTTGGGAGAGATCCGTGACCTCTACGTTGAGTTCTTCGAGTTCACGATCTGGGCCCTGTTCATCGTTTCGACGGTCCGAGGTCGAGCGGCCCGCGCCAAGGCTTGGGGCTATGTCAACACCCAGCCTCGTCTGCGTGTGTTCGAGAATTCGGCGGCGGACGTTCACCTGACGCACTATCTGGTACGCACCCGGAATCGGAGCAGTTACGACGCGGCGCGGGGAAACGAGGAGAAGCTCCGCAGGTATGTGGGGGGTGAGCTGCCACGGCTCTGGGACGAGCTGGTGGAGAGATACAGCGCGGCCAAGACGCTCGAGCGTGATCTCGGAGGCATCGACACGAACGGCACGTTCCCCTGAGTCATGGATCATGACCTCCGGAGCTGGACGAAGTCGTCGAGGATGAGGGTGCGGAACTTCGGGATGGTCTCCGTGGCGAGGGTGGTCGGATCGACCTCCAGCAGGGCGGCGACGCCCTTGATCAACTGGGACAGGGTGAGTTCGCCGTCGCAGGCACCGAGGATGCCGCCGAAGGCCGTGTCGACCTCGACTGCACGGCGGAACCCGCGGGTCTGTCGCAGGACCACGTGCCGGGGGTCGGCATCACCCGGAGCGCCGATGGTCTCCTGGTCGACGTCGTCGGCGAGGATCCAGCGGGTCGCGAGCAGGTCGGCATCGGACCGCGTGTCCTCGACCGCGAGGGCATCCCGCAGCCGGGCGAAGGCCGGGCCGATGGGTTGCTCCACCCCATACGGCCATTCCTCGAAACGGAGTCGGGGTTCGGCCCGGCCAGCCCGGTGCAGCCAGATCCAACCCATCCCGACCGCCTCGATGCCGAGGGAGTCGAAGTAATCCACCCACTCGCGGTAGCGAAGCTCGTAGTCGGGCGTACCCAACAAGCCGGCATCGGCCAGCCAGAGTTCCACATAGGTGAAGACATCGAGTCGCTCCCGCTGCACGACCAGGGCGTCACAGCCGCCCGGAGTGATCCAGCCGGCCAGCCGGTCCCGCCAGTCCTCACCCGCCACGTGGGCCCAGTTCCCGAGGACCTGCAGCGTGCCGCTGTCGTTCAGGTGATCGGCTGCACCGCGGACCACCTCGGCCATCAGTCCGTCGCCGACCAGGGCGCCCTCCCGGTACGTGAGTCGCTCGCCCTCCGCACTCGGCGGGGCCATCACGTACGGCGGGTTGGTGACGATCAGGTCGAAGCGCTCGCCCGCGACCGGCTCGTACAGGCTGCCCGGACGCAGGTCGACCGGCACCTCGTTCAGCCGACAGGTCAACCGCGCCAGGTCGAGCGCCCGCGGATTGACGTCGGTCGCCACCACCTGGTCGGCGTGCCGGGCCAGGTGCAGACTCTGCACCGCACACCCGGTGCCCAGGTCGAGCGCGCGGCCGACCGGCTCGCGGATCGCCAGCTGGGCCAAGGTGGTCGAGGCCGGGGACACTCCGAGCACGAAGTCCGGTCGGATCGGTGACCGCTCACCATCGAGTCCCGGGGACAGGTCGGACACGATCCAGCCCGCCGCGCCGTCGTCGCTGTCGTAGGGACGGATGTCGACCAGGGCCCGGACGCTGTCGCGGTCGCACTCCACGATCCCGGCCGTAGCCAGTGCCGGCAGCAGGCCGGCCAGGGCACGCTCGGCGTCCACCCTGGCCACAGCGCGCTGCAGCGGCCACAGCAGGGTGAGGACCGCGAGCGGATCCCGATCCTCGCCCAGGGCGAGCACGGCGGGGATCGTCGTGTTCCGACCCAGCGCCTCGTGCGCCTCCACGCCCACCCGGTCGACGACCGCGTCCACGGTGAAGTCGGCAGCGATCAGGGCGGCGCGGAGGGAGGTTACAGCCAGGTCATCGAGCATCCCCCCATCATGGTGGGTCGGGTGCCGCATCGCCCAGCGGCCGGGGTCAGTCGGTCCGATCGAGGGTGCCCCGGTACGAACGATCGTGGTGGACCAGCGGCCGGTAGGCCCGACGTTGGTCCGCGGAGACCAACCGGACCACCAGCAGGTCGTGGTCACCCACCGTGTGTCGGTCCTCGATCGGTCCGTGGATCACACTCGGCGACTCGTCGAGGGTCGGCGTCCGGTCGGGTAGCCGCGACCACGCCACCGCGCTGAACCAGTCGATTCCACGGGCGGCGAAGTGCTCGGCCAGTTCTGCCTGCTCGGCGGACAGGAAGTTGACGGCGACGGTTCGGGCCCGGTCGAAGGCCGCGTACCGGCTGCTCTCCCGACCGATCGAGAAGACCACCAGTGGCGGGTCCAACGAGGCGGAGATGACCGAGGTGGCGGTGAGACCCACCGGGCCGGTGCCGGGATCGGTGGTGATCACCGAGACACCGGCGGCGTAGGAGCGGAACACCGACAAGAAGGTGTCGGTGTCGATCCCGGGGTCGGGCAGTGGCTCTGGTGCGGACATCCCCTTGATTGTCCCAAAGTGCGGTCCACCACGGTCCACCGGTCCCACCGGTCGGACGGGCCCACGCCTCTCAGCCCTGCCACGCCTCCCACAGCCGGGCATAGTGGCCGCGCGCGGCCACGAGTTCGTCATGACTGCCCAACTCGACGATGCGCCCCTGGGCCATCACCGCGATTCGATCGCACTGTCGGGCCTGGGTCAGCCGGTGGGCCACGACCACCGCGGTCCGTCCGGACAGCACCGCCCGGGCGGACTCCTCGAGCCGCCGGGCCCCCGAACTACCGGCCTCGGCGGTGGCCTCGTCCATGATCACCACGGGCGGGTCCACCAGCAGGATTCGGGCCAGGGCGAGTTGTTGGGCCTGGGCGGCGGTGAGCCGGTGCCCACCGTCACCGACCCGGGTGTCCAACCCGTTGGGCAGCGCTTCGACCCAACCACGGGCGCCCACCACGCGGCAGGCGGCGAGCAGGTCCGCGTCCTCGGCCTCGGGCGCGGCGAGGCGCAGATCGTCCCGCAAGACACCGATGAAGGTGTGCACCTCCTGGCTGATCACGCCGATTCGCCGCCGGAGGTGACTGGGATCGAGGTCGCCGACCGGTACGCCGTCGACGCGGACGTCACCGCTGCTCGCCGCGAAGGTGCCGCCGAGAATGGCGGCCAAGGTCGTCTTCCCGGCACCGCTCTCCCCCACCACGGCCAGGCTCGTACCCGCCGGAACCTCCACCTCCACGTCGAAGAGGACCGGGTCGCCGGTGCGGTATCGATGTCCGATTCCCTGTCCGGACAGACCGACCGGGGTGGGCACCGGTGCCGCGGGACGCCGCGGCACCGCCGGCAGGTCAGCGACCCCGACCAACCGCGCCATGGCTGCACCAGCGGCCTGGATGTCATCCACGGAGAACAACAGCATGCCGAGCGGGCCGAAGAGTCGGTGGAACAGCAGGGCGGCCGCGGTCACCGCGCCGACCGTGACGAGGTCGCCACGGACCAGGAAGAAGCCGGTGATCAACAGCGAGGCGAGTCCGACCGCCTCGGCCAGGTTCATCGAGTTGGAGAAGTGCAGCATCACTCGCATGGCGCGGCGGCCGGCATCGATCGCCCCGCGCGAGGCGGTGGCGATGCCGGCGGTGTGCGCGGCCTCGGTCCCGTACGCGTGCACGGTCTCGACGCCCTCCACCGAGGAGAGCACCGCCGTACTGCGGGCGCCGGTGGCCACCCGTTCGGCGGCGTAACGTTTTGCCGCGGTCGGCAGGTACCACCGCAGGCTCGGGTAGTAGACCAGCACCACGGCCAGGAAGGCCAGCGCGAGTCGCCAGTCGAGGCTGGCGAACCCGACTGCGGTGGTGGCCACCGCGAGCAACGCCATGAAGACCCCGGAGAGCTGTCGGACGGAGGTGTTGATCGCGTCCACGTCCGTACTGATCCGTGCGGTCAGGTCACCCGAACCCGCGGCCTCGAGCGTCTCGGTGTCGAGGGTCAGCGCCCGATCCATCACCTGCTCGCGCAACTCGGCGGTCCAGCGGAGCACCAACTGCTCCACCTGTGCGGTGGCCAGGGCGGTCAGCACCCCACCGCCCAGGGCGGCCGCCACCAGCACCGCGACCAGGGTGACCAGGTCTCGGGTCGTGCCTCCAGCCACCACCACGTCCACGATCCGACCGAGCACGATCGGCGCCAACACACTGAGCACCCCGGCAGCCAAGGCGGTCCCGACGGCCAGGACGCTGCGCCCCCTGGTCCGCGCGACGAGCCCGCCGAGGACCTGCCCACTGCGCCGGCCGGTCGCGGTCGGCAGCAGTTCGCGGACGGTCGTCATCGCAGCACCGCCTCGGCGTAGCCGGGGTCGGCGTGCAGTAGATCGAGATGACTGCCCTCCCGGGTCCGAGCACCGTCCACCAGGATGACCCGGTCACACGCGGACAGCAGCGGCGGTGAACTGGTGAGCAGCAGGGTGCCGCGGTCCGGGCGGGAACGGGTCTGCCGGATCCCGGTCGCCACTGCTGCTTCGGTCACCGCGTCGACGGCCGTGGAGGGGTCCCGCAGCACCAGTAGCGGCCGTTCGGCCAGCAGGGCACGGGCGAGTGCGAGCCGCTGGCGCTGCCCTCCGGAGAGGTTGGCGCCGTGGTCGAGCAGCGGCCGGGACAATCCGTCGTCGGCGCCGAGTTCCTCGGCGGAGGCCGCGGACAGGACCTGGGCCAAGCGGTCCGGGTCCACCGGCGCCTCCCCGGTGGCCTCCGTCAGCGCGGACCGGAGGGTGTCGCCGAACAGGGTGACCAGGTGCGGCTCCACCAACATTTCCGAACGCAGTTCGGCCACCGGCCACCGACTGATCTCCTGCTCGCCGATCCACACCGCGCCCGAGGCGGGCGCCCTACGCCCGGTCAACCACTCGACCACCCGATCCCCGGCCCGTGGGTCGGTGATCACCAGACCGAGGATCTCCCCCGGTCCCACCGTGAAGTCGAGTTCGGGTACGTGTTGATCACCGGCCCCGGCGAACCGCAGCGGCCCGGCGGCGGCCCGCGGCTCGCGCTCACTCCCCCGGATCGGCGCGGAGAGCAGTTCCGCGACGCGGGCGGCGCTCGCCCGGGACACGGCGAACATGTGGACGCAGTGGGCGATCGTGAGCACCGGGTCGGAGACGAAGGCTGCCAGCCCGACGACAGTGATCAACTGGCCGACGGTGATCGATCCCTGCAGGGCGAACCAGCCGGCCAGTCCGCCGACCAGGGCGAGCAGCAGGCCCGACATCACGGTGGTCGCGCCGAGGAAGCCCGCCGTGGTGCGTACCGCCCCCACCGCTGCGGACAGTGAGGCGCGACTGGCCGTCCGGTAGCGATCGATCGCCGCGGTCTCACCGCCGAAGCCGCGCAGTGGACGCAGGCCCCGGAGGAAGTCGGCCGCCAGGCTCGCGGCCAGACCGGCGGTCTGCTGGCGGTGCTCGCTTCGCCGCTCCAGCAGGGGTCCGAGCAGTTGCAGGCCGGCCATCAGCAGCGGGACGCCGATCACCACCACCAGACACAGGACCAGGTCGATCCGCACCATCACCACGATGACCACCAGCACCCCCGCGACGGCCGAGACCACCCGGGCACCGATGGCCATCACCTGGACCGTCATGTCGGTGTCGGAGCTGGTGATCGACAACAGTTCGCCGGATTGGCGCGTCGTCGTGATGCCGGCCGGGGAGAGCACCCGGCGGATCGCGGCCAGGCGCAGGTGGTGTGCTTCCTCCCACTGGGCGATCTGGTTGTGGTGCAGGCCCCAACGCCACCCCATGGTCAGGGCAATGAACAGACCGAACAGGCCGAGCACCGCGATGATCATGGTCGAGCCATCGCCGGAGCTGACGGCCCGGTCGATGATCAACCCGATGGCGACCGGGACCAGCGCCTCGCAGACCTGGTGCAGGGTCCAGAAGCCGGCTGACGCCGCCACTCGGGCTCGCTGGCGTCGAAAGCCATCGAGGATCAGCTGCCCGGATCTCACCGCAGGTCTGGTCGGAGGGCGGCCTCGCAGTGGTGCCGCCCGATCGGGATCACCGTCGGGGTCCGGGAGACCGGATCCTCGATCACCGTGGCGTTCATCGAGAAGACCGACTGGAGCGTCTCCGCAGTGATCACCTCGTGCGGGGTGCCCTCCGCCACGATGGCCCCGTCGGCCATGGCGATCAGGTGGTCGGCGTAGCGGCAGGCGAGGTTCAGGTCGTGCATCACGATGGCGATGGTGGTGCCCCGCTGTCGGTTCAGGTCGGTGAGCAGGTCGAGGACCTCCACCTGGTGGGAGAGGTCGAGGAAGGTGGTCGGCTCGTCCAGCAGCAACAGGTCGGTCTCCTGGGCCAGGGCCATCGCGATCCAGACCCGCTGCCGCTGGCCGCCACTCATCTCGTCGATGGAGCGATCGGCCAGGTCCAGCGTGTCGGTGGCCTCCAGTGCCTCGGCCACCGCGCGGTCGTCGTCGGCCGTCCACTGCCGGAACCACCCCTGGTGCGGGTAGCGGCCCCGGCCGACCAGGTCGGCCACGGTGATCCCCTCGGGGGCGATCGGCGATTGCGGCAACAGCCCCATCAGCCGGGCCACCGCCTTGCTCGGCATCGACTGGACCGACTTGCCGTCCAGGAGGACGGCGCCGCGGCTCGGTGTGAGCAGCCGGGCGAGCCCACGCAGCAGGGTGGACTTCCCGCATCCGTTGGCGCCGATGATGATCGACACCCGGCCCGGCGGCAACTCGACGTTCAGGTCGTCGATGATCTGGCGATCGCCGTACCCCAGTGCCAGACCAGTCGCCGCCAGGGTGTGGTGCGCCGCCGGTGACGCGCCCATGTCCGTGAGAGTCATCTCAGCCACCACTTCCGATCCGATTCGAGCGTACGAGTAGGTAGAGCAGGTAGGGGGCACCGACGGCGGCGGTGAGCACGCCGACCGGCAGGGTGACCGGGAGCAGGTGCTGCCCGACGAAGTCGGCGGTGCACACCACTGAGGCACCGACCAGCGCGGCCGGGAAGAGGGCGATCCCGGTCCCTCCGGTCAGCCGGCGGGCGATCGGTCCGGAGACGAAGGCGACGAACCCGATCGGCCCCGCCGCGGAGGTCGCGATGGCGACCAGGGCCACGCCGAGAACGATCAACAGCAGCCGGGACCGTTCCACGTTGAGGCCGATGCTCTTGGCGGTGTCGTCGCCCAACTGCAGACTGCGCAGCCCCCGGCCGACGAGCAGCGCCAACGGACCGAGGACGGCCAGCAGCACCAGCAACGGCAGCAGGGTGTTCGCGCTGGAGCCGTTCAGGCTGCCGGTCAGCCAGACCAGAGCGACCTGAGCCTCGAAGATGTCGGCCCGGGTCATCAGGAAGTCAATCGCAGCGGCCATCATCGCGCCCATCCCCATCCCGATCAGGACCAGCCGATAGCCCGCGATGCCCTTCCGCCACGCCAACAGGTAGACGGCCATGGCGGTGGCGATCGCCCCGACGAAGGAGATCGCCGAGACGACGAAGCCAGTCAGGCCGAGCAGCAGGATTGCGAAGACGGCGCTGGCCGAGGCGCCGGAGGTGATGCCGATGATGTCCGGACTGGCGAGCGGGTTGCGCAACATGCTCTGGAAGATCGCGCCGGACAGGCCGAAGCAGATGCCGACCGCCAGGCCCGTGGCCACACGGGGCAGCCGGAGCTCGTAGATGATGAAGTCTGCCGCGCGGCTGCCGCGGCCGGTCAGGCTGGCGAAGACGTCGCCCAGCGAGAGGGGGAAGTCACCCACCGCGAGGGAGATGCAGAAGACCACCAGCAGGAAGGCCGCCAGCACGATCGACACGACCGCGGAACGCCGCCCCAGCCGACGCCGACTGGCCCGTACGTGGGCGATCGCCTCCGGTCCGGCGGGTCGACGTTCGAGCGTGGGTTCCAGGACGAGAGTCACAGTTCGGCCAGCTTCTTGCGCCGAACGAGGGCGATGAAGACCGGGGCGCCGATCAGGGCGGTCACAATGCCCACCTGCACCTCGCCGGGCCGGGCGATCAATCGGCCGACCACATCGGCGAGCAGCAACAGCACCGGCGCCAAGAGCATCGAGTAGAGCAGGGTCCAGCGGTAGTCGGCCTTGGTGATCAACCGCGCGACGTGCGGGATGGTGAGGCCGATGAAGCCGATCGGGCCGACGGCGGCCGTGGCGCCACCGCACAGCAGGACGACGGCCACGGCCGAGACCCCGCGGAGCAGGGGCACGTTGGCGCCCAGGCCACGGGCGACGTCGTCCCCGAGCGACAACGTGTTCAGCACCCGTCCGAGACAGAGGGCGACCAGCATGCCGACGATCAGGAAGGGAGCTACCTGGGCGGCCACGGTCATGCTCCGCCCGGCCAGCGCACCGACGGCCCAGAACCGGAACTGATCGAAGGTGGCCTGGTTGTAGAGCAGCAGTCCGGTGGTCACCGACCCGAAGGCGGCGGTCATCGCGGCGCCGGCGAGGGCGAGCTTGATCGGGGTGGCGCCGTCGCGTCCGAGGGAGGCGACCGAGTACACCGCGACCGAGGCGATGGCCGCACCGGCGAAGGCGAACCACACGAGTCCCAGGGTGCTCCCGATGCCGAAGAAGGTGATGCCACCCACCACGAAGAGGGCCGCGCCGGCATTCACGCCGAGGATCCCCGGGTCGGCCAGCGGGTTGCGGGTCACTCCCTGCATCACGCAGCCGGCCAGGCCGAGCGACCCACCGACCAGCAGCCCGAGGAGCGTGCGGGGAAGCCGGAGTTCGATCACGACGAGGTGGTCGGTGTTGGTGGCGTCGTAGGCGGTGATGGCCTGCACCACCTCACCGAAGCTGATCGAGCGTGCACCGAGGGCCAAACTGGCGAAGACGAGCAGGACCAGCAGCCCGCAGATGGACAGGGCGCCGACGACCAGGACCGGTAGTTGACGCCGCTCCGCAGGGATGGCGCGGATTGCGCTGGTCTGCACGATCCGGGTCGCTGTCGACGTAGTCACGTAGGCGAGCCTAACCTGAGCAGTCCCCCAGATGCGAGCCGATCACGATGTGATGAGCGACGCACCCTCCGGCTCGCGCTCGTCCCGATCATCATCCCGAACTCACACTGGCTGTCTGGCGGCTCCCCGCGACCGGGCTGGTGGAGTCACTCCCGCATCGGGATCCGGACGTGCTGGTCCGCGGCCACCTCGGTGGCACGGTCGTAGCCGGCGTCGACGTGGCGGATCACTCCCATCCCCGGGTCGTTGGTGAGGACCCGGTCGATCTTCTCGGCAGCCAGTTCGGTCCCGTCGGCCACCGTCACCTGGCCGGCGTGCAGGGACCGTCCGATGCCGACTCCGCCGCCGTGGTGCAATGACACCCAGGTGGCGCCCGAGGCGGTGTTCACCAGCGCATTCAGCAACGGCCAGTCCGCGATGGCGTCGGAGCCGTCGGCCATCGACTCGGTCTCCCGGTACGGGGAGGCGACGGATCCGCAGTCGAGGTGGTCCCGGCCGATCACGATCGGCGCGGACACTTCTCCATCGGCGACCAACTGGTTGAAGGCGGCGCCGGCCTTGTCCCGCTCCCCCTGGCCGAGCCAGCAGATCCGCGCCGGCAAGCCCTGGAAGGCGATCCGCTCCCCCGCCGCCCGCATCCACTTCTGCAATTTCTCGTCCTCGGGGAACAGGTCCCTCACCGCCCGGTCCGTCGTGGCGATGTCGCGCGGGTCGCCGGAGAGCGCTGCCCAGCGGAACGGGCCCCTCCCCTCGCAGAACTGGGGTCGGATGTAGGCGGGGACGAAGCCGGGGAACTCGAAGGCCCGCTCGTACCCGCCCTTGCGCGCCTCGTCGCGGATCGAGTTGCCGTAGTCGAAGACCTCCGCGCCGGCGTCGGCGAAGCCCACCATCGCCTCGACGTGGCGGGCCATCGATTCCTGGGCGCGGTCGGTGAACTCCTCCGGCTTCCTTGCGGCGTAGTCCTCCCAGTCGCCCTCGTCGATGCCGACCGGCAGGTAGGACAAGGGGTCGTGGGCCGAGGTCTGGTCGGTGACGATGTCGATCTCCACCCCGCGGCGCAGCAACTCCGGGAACACTTCGGCCGCGTTGCCGACCACGCCGACCGAGAGCGCGGTCCGCGATTCCTTGGCCGCCAGCACCTGCTCGATCGCCGCGTCCAGGGAGTCGGCGACCCGGTCCAGGTACCGGGTCTCGACCCGGCGCTCCAACCGCCAGCGGGACACGTCGACGATCAGGCAGACGCCCTCGTTCAGGGTCACCGCCAACGGCTGGGCACCACCCATCCCGCCGCAGCCCGCGGTCAGCGTGATCGTCCCGGCCAAGGTGCCGCCGAAGCGTTTCTCCGCCACCGCGGCGAAGGTCTCGTAGGTGCCCTGGACGATCCCCTGGGAGCCGATGTAGATCCACGACCCGGCGGTCATCTGGCCGTACATCGTCAGGCCGAGGTGTTCGAGCCGGCGGAACTCCGGCCAGGTGGCCCAGTCCCCGACCAGGTTGGAGTTGGCGATCAGAACCCGCGGCGCCCACTCGTGGGTGCGCATCACCCCGACCGGGCGGCCGCTCTGCACCAGCATCGTCTCGTCCGGGCCGAGGGTGGTGAGGGTCCGTACCAGGGCGTCGTAGGACTTCCAGTCCCGCGCGGCCCGCCCGGTGCCGCCGTAGACGACCAGGTCGTCGGGTCGCTCGGCCACGTCCGGGTCGAGGTTGTTCATCAGCATTCGCAGCGGCGCTTCGGTCTGCCAACTGCGCGCGGTCAGCGTGGTCCCGCGCGGGGCGCGCACCTCTCGTGCTCCGTCCATCGTCACTCCTTCGTACTCGATGTCATCGTGGTCGTGGCGGCGGTCAGTCCAGTGGGCCGATCGCCTCCTCCGCTGCAGTCCGGGCCCCGCCGGCCAGGATGAAGGCGTGGGCGGCCTCGATGTCCGGGGCGAGGTAGCGGTCCGGTCCCGGACCTTCGGCGCCCGCCGCCCGGAGGGCCGCGATCACCGCGCCCGTCGCCGGGGAGGGCGCGTACGGGCGCAGTTCGAGTGCCCGGGCGGCCGTGAGGATCTCGATCGCGACCACCCGGCCGATGCCGTCGACTGCACGGCGCAGCTTGCGGGCAGCGCTCCAGCCCATCGACACGTGGTCCTCCTGCATCGCGCTGCTCGGGATCGAGTCCACGCTGGCCGGTACGGCGAGCCGCTTCAGTTCGGACACGATCGCGGCCTGGGTGTACTGGGCGATCATGAGACCGGAGTCGACGCCGGGATCGTCGGCCAGGAAGGGATTCAGCCCGTGGTTGCGGTTCTGGTCGAGGAACCGGTCGGTGCGGCGTTCACTGATGCTGGCCAGGTCGGCGACGGCGATCGCGAGGAAGTCCAGCACGTAGCCGATCGGCGCCCCGTGGAAGTTCCCATTCGACTCCACCGCACCGGCCAGGGTGACCACCGGGTTGTCGATCGCACTGGCGAGTTCGCGGCCGGCGATGGTGCGGGCGTGGTCGGCGGTGTCGCGTACGGCCCCGTGCACCTGCGGGGAGCAGCGCAGCGAGTATGCGTCCTGCACCTTCGTGCAGTCCGGGCCCTGGTGGCTCGCGACGATCTCGGAGTCGGCCAGCAGTCGCCACAGGTTGGCGGCACTGGCCGCTTGCCCGACCTGGGGCCGCAGCGCCTGCAGATGCTCGGCGAAGACCTTGCGCGTGCCCTGCTGACCCTCCACACTCATCGCGGCGGCGATGTCGGCCTGGGTGATCAACTCGGTCAGGTCGGCGAGGGCCAGGCAGAGCATGCCGAGCATCCCGTCGGTCCCGTTGATCAGCGCCAACCCCTCCTTCTCCGCCAGGGTCACCGGCTCCAATCCGGCCGCAGCCAGGGCGTCGGCGGCGGGAACGAGGTCGCCGGCTGCGGTACGCACCTCGCCCTCCCCCATCGCCGCCAGCGCACAGTGGGCGAGTGGTGCAAGATCACCGGAGCAGCCGAGAGAGCCGTACTCACGCACCACCGGAGTGATGCCTGCGTTCAGCATCGCGGCGTAGAGCTCCGCGGTGGCCGGCTGCACCCCGGTCCGGCCGGTGGCCAGGGTGGACAGCCGCAACAGCATCAGGGCTCGCACCACCTCGACCTCCACCTCCGGGCCGGACCCGGCGGCGTGCGAGCGGATCAGGCTGCGCTGCAGTTGCTCGCGCTGGTCGAGGGGGATGTGCCGGTTGGCGAGCGCACCGAAGCCGGTGGAGACGCCGTAGTGCGGCTCGGTGTCATTGGCCAGGCCGATGATCACTTCACGGGAGGCGGCGATCGCGGTCACCGCCTCGTCGGACAACCGAACCGGTGCCCGGTGCCGGGCCACCGCCACCACGTCCTCGATCCGCAGTGGGCCGACGTCGACCACCCGTGCTTCATCGTTGAGAGCCATGGCCCCATCTTGGCATCCGGACACCCGGGCGGAGCAGTCAGCCGACCGGCCCGCACCTCAGCGGTCAGCGCGGCCAGGTCCAGCACCGCAGCACG
>JBQDIN010000085.1:0-15824 GCA_052094425.1 Propionibacteriaceae bacterium | reverse complement strand
GGTGTGAGGCCGGGCCCGGTTGCCGGCACCCCGGCCGAACACCACGGCCAGGCACCCCGCTCCGGCTACGCAGGCAACCGCGACCACGGGCGGCGCACTGACGGCCGGCCACCAGGCACCCGGCCGGACGAGCGCCCAGGCCTCGGCACCGCCGGCCCGGAGGGCGATGGCCGGGACCTGCAGGACGGAGCCCACCAGGGCGACGATCCACGCCCCGCGCACCTGTCGTCCGAACGGGTTGGGGTCCCGAGCGTTCCGGCGAAATACCAGACGGTCGAAGCCGAGCAGCCCGACCAGCAGCACGAGGCCGAGGTACTGCAGGCCCGCACTCGTGGCCACCAGCAGTTCCGTGCTGCGCGGACTGTCTCCGACGACCCCGTCGTGCTCTTCACCAGCCCCGGCCAGGTTCCCCACCCCGTACGTGACCGCGCCGCCGATCGGGTGTCCGTCAGCGGACACCACCCGGTAGGCCACCGTGTGGCCGCCTTCAGCCGAGGTCTGCGGAAGGGCCACCACGACGGTGTGGTCGCGGACGGAGGTGTCCAGCACGGTGTCCGTCCCGTCCGGCGCGAACAATCGTACCGATCCATCGACCACCCGAACCTGCTCATTGAAGATCAACTCCAAGTCGGCCGGTGGCGCGTCGAGGACCTCGCCGTCGGCCGGCACCGTCTCGAGCAGTTCGGCGTGGGCCGCCGCCCGGGGGGTGCCGAGGGTGCCCCAGACCAGCAGCGCCAGCGCCGCCACCAGCACGATCCTGCGCACCGGTGACACCGCACGGCTCGCAGTGCCGACGGCGGTGCTGATCATGCCCCCGGCCGACCTCGCAGCCAGGCCGCCCCGCCGGCGAGCAGTCCGGCTGCGCCGAAGACCAGCGAGATGATCACCCACGGCAGCAGGTTCGCCCCGTCCGTGGCGTCCGCGTCCGCGGCCTGTCCTTCTTCGGATCCGGCCTGTCCTTCTTCAAATCCCCCCTGTCCCTCCTCGGACCGGGGGTGCTCGCCGCCGTCCTGGGCTGCGGCGACTTCGAGGGCCGGCGCGGGCAGGTCGAGCTCGTCCGCGTCCTGCCCCTCGGCGGGGACCTGCACCCAGGCAGCCTCACCCTCCTCGCAGGCCTGGACGGTCGGGAAGGGAACCGTCGTATCGGCCCACTCCTCCGGCAACTGCAGGGACAGCTCGAAGGCATCCCGGTAGCCCTCCGGCAGCGGATCCTCGGTGGTGTAGACCACCTCCGCCACGCGTTCGGTGACCTCGGTTCCGTGGCTGTCCTCGATCGGGGTGTCCAGGTCCTCCATCACCTTGTCCACCTCCCAGGGGGCGTTCCGGGTCGGCGTGACCGCGTTGATGCCCTCCGGGACCTGGATCGACACCCGGGTGGTGCTGGACCCCTCGCAGCCGTGCGGGACGCTGAAGGTCAGGACGGCGTACGATCCGGCCGTCGCCTCGTCGGCGCTGACGGTCACGTGCGCCATCGCCGGCACGACTCCGACCACACCGAGCGCCAACCCGCCCAGCAACGCCGTGCCGAGAGTGGCCGTGCGCTTGATTCCTCTGCGTGTCATCGCAATTCTCCTGTGTCTCATCGAGCTTCCACTGTTCATCGAGCACTCGCGCGCCATGCCAATTCGCGTAGATGGTCGGCATGATCAAGTCGGCCCCAGGGCCGCGCCCTCAGCCGGCGAGCATCAGCCAGCAGGCGACTCCCATGGCGAGACTCATCACGGCCTCCGCGCCGATCCCGAGGAGATGCCCGGGGCTGACCCGGCGACGCCGGGTCTCGATCAGGGTCGTCACCGTTCCGACGCCTGCAACCAGCAGCCCCGCGGTCAGGCCCACCCCGAGGAGGGCCACCGGGGCAGCCAGTGCGGCGTGATCATGGCCGGACGCCGCCCCGGGTGATCTGGCCATCACGGCGACCATCCACACCATCGACGCCATCATCACCGAGTGCATCACCGCAGGCCACGTTCCGCGGGGTGACGCGGCGGGTGGACGCCGTGTCAGGTGGCGACCGGCGACCACTGCGTACCAGAGGGAACCGGCCCCGAACACGACCAACTGCGGCACCACCGGGACCCGGTCCCACCACGGCCACACCATCGCTGCCATGTCGACGGACATGATCAGGTGCAGCACCGCACCCAGCACCCGTGCCGGAGTGCCGAATGCTGCCACTGCGGTCCCTCCCGAGTGCACGGCCAGCGCAAGGAAGATGCCAGTGAAGACACACTGGCCCACCACTCCCGTTCCCACAGCCGGCACTCTACGACATGTAGAACCCCGGGATGCAACCTGATTGCCCACGGGCCGGACGGTTCGTCTCGGCTCGTCCCGCCGGCAGCCCCGCTGCACGCCCACCGGTGATTCCAGGGGCCCGAGTGGGTCGTACTCAGGGTAAGCATCTGTACCTCCGGAGGAGTCCCCCATGTCCCACGCCCTGCCGCCCGTCGTCGACACCGACACCTGGCAACGAGAACTCGATGCCCTACGGGTTCGAGAGAAGGAGGCCACCCGCGAACTGGACTCGATCGCCGCCCAGCGCCGCCGACTCCCGATGGTCGAACTGCCCGAGTACACGCTGGTCGGCGAGGACGGGCCGATTCGATTGGCCGAAATCTTCGGGGGAGCGACTCAGCTGATCGTGTACAACCACATGTGGTTCCCCGGCGAGGAGTTCCAGTGCGGCGGCTGCACCAGCTACACCGCCCAGTTCACCCGGACGGACTTCCTGAACGCCTACGACGCGCGGTTCGTGGTGGTCACCCAGGGTCCTATCGACGAGGCCGTGGCGTACAAGCGGCGGGTCGGGAACCAACTGACCTGGTACTCCACTTCCGACAGTCAGTTCGGCGCCGACGTCGGCGCTCCTCCCGGCGGTGGGTTCGCCCTGAACGTGTTCCTGCGCGATGGCGACACCGTCTACCGGGCCTGGCACTCATCAGGTCGTGGCACCGAGCAGCTCAGCCACACCTTCGCCCTGGTCGACGCCCTCCCGTACGGGCGGCGGGAGGAGTGGCAGGACTCCCCCGACGGCTGGCCCCAGGGACCCGCCTACGGCGGCTGGTTGGGTTCGGAGGAGATCGCCGGACTCTACGGGCGGAGCGACTGAAGGCGGCCGGGTGCATCCGCTGGTGCCATCGGCCACGGACATAGAATGCTTGCCGTGGCCACTGAGGAGATGCGACAGGACTGGATTGACCCCGCGATCCGCACCCGGTTGACCTTCGCGGTGGAGAGGCTGGACGGGCCATCCTGATCCTGCACCACCATTCGCTCTTCTGCCCGCACCCCGTCGAGAGGTCCTCGTGATCGACAACACCCACCCCCCAACGCAGTCGCCCGAGCAGCGACTGGCCAGCGTCCGGATGATCGCCTTCGCGATGGCCGCTACTCCGGTGTTCTTGGGTGTCGCCCTGTTCATGGTCTTCGACTCCGAGGAATTGTTTGCCGCACCGGCCACCTGGCTGGTGGTGGCCCAGCTTGTCGCAGCGGTGGCGATCTTCGTCCTGTGCCAGACCCGGTTCTCGAGGCCGGCGGCCATTCCCCGCGGGACCGAGGAGACGGCGGCGAATGATCTCGCCCTCACGGGTTTCCAGTCGACCTTCTTCCTCCGGGTGGCCGTCTGCGAGACGCTCCCGATGTTCTCGGCCGCCGCCGCGTTCGTGGTGCTCCCGACCAGTTGGCTCAGTTACGCCGTGGGTGCGTTCCTCGGCCTCGTCCTGTTGGCGGTCCACGTGATTCCGAACGAGCGCACCACGAGCCGGATCAAGGAGGCGCTGGAGCGAGAAGGTGCCCGGGTCACGGTGTTCTGATCGTGCTGTGGGTAGCGGACCGACTGCTCTGCATCTTTGGCACAGTGGACCCCATGCACACCGGGAGCCATCCGTGAACCAGCAGAAGCAGCCACCCGCACCCGAGGACCACGACACCTGGGAGAGCTGGCAGAAGGCGCGCGCCAACTACGACCACGCCGCGTGTTCGGGCCGCCGCCGATCCGGGCGCGGGCCGTACTGGTGTTCGTCCTACTGGCGATCCTGGTACTGCCCACTGCCAGTGTGATCATGGACCGGGCCGGGTGGGGGATGCGTGCCGAGGGACGGATCGGCACGGCCCAGGTGCACCGTTGCGCACCGGGCCTGGTCTCGTACCGCTGCACGGCGGACGTGACCTTCGAGGACGGACAGGCCTTCGACCGGGTCCGCGTCCGGTCGACCGAGTCGGTGAGTGGTGCGGTGCAGGTGGCCGAGCACGACGTCTGGAACCCCGAACGCAGACGATCCCACTACGACGCGGAGGTCTGGGTCCGCGATCATCGTCCGACTCCGCACCCGAACCTGTGGCCGGTCGGCTGGATCCTCGGTGGCGCAGTGATCGTCCTCCTCGCCGTGGTGGTCATCAAGCCGCTCGGCAACTGGTTCGTGCGTCGCTCGCAACGCCAGTGGCGCGAGGCCAGGATCATTGCCGGCCGTTCGGTCGGCTGAGCGGGGCAGCGCGCCAGAGGGCGCGGCCCGTCGCGGTCAGGGCCCGAGCAGTGGATCGACGTACACCTCCATCTCCGCCGTGTCGTCGGGCACACCGCCAGCGATGTCGATGGTTCCGTGGACCACACCCTCGGTGTACTCGTGCGGCGTCGCGTCGTTCCACCCCGATCCCCCCACGATCTCGCCGGTGTCCGACCGGAACAAGGCATAGCTGTAGACGGGTCGGACCGTCCCCCGGTACGGGGACTCCGCAGTGAAGTCGATCATCATGCCCGAGTCACCCTGCGGACTGTTCTCGACGTCGTGCACCTCGATCGGGCGGTGCCACCCGTCGGCGGTGACCCAGCTCGATCCGGTCACCTCGACGCTGAGCGATGCGATGTCCTCGTGGGCCACGTGGGGCAGATTCGTGTAGGCCTGCCGCTCCCCGGGAAGAACGAGGTTGATACTCGCGTCGTTGACCTCGCGGTCCCGGTCCAGATCGGCGACCGGCTGCCCCGCCGAGTCGAGCAGGGTGACCTCGATCCTGGTGACCAGGGCGACGTCGGCGCTCTGGTTCTCCACCACCACGCCGTAGGACACCATGTCTCCGGCCCCCGTGTCCGGCGTCACCGTGAACCCTTGTTCGACCACCTCGACGCCGGCTCCGTCGCTGGATGTCTTGCGGATCCGTGGCGTGGGTGGGGCCGACGGTTCCGGGCTCGTCACGGAGTGGTCGGGAGACGGGGAGGAGCGACCGGCCGGGCCACTCCCCTGGCAGGAGGACGCACAGATCACCAGAGCCACGATGATCACCGCCCGGAGCACGGCGTTCCGACGCGCGCTGCCCCCGTCCGCACTCACGCGCACTCGCTCGAACACCGCACTCCTCGCTTGATCAAGGACACCCTCGTCAGGCTGGCACGCTACGGCTCGCCGGGTGCGGGGATCAAGAAGAATATGCACCCAAGAGCCCCGCTCCGGGTCACGGCGAAGCGGACGACCAGGTCCGCCTCGCCGCCCGGTTCAGGTGAGGACTAGCACTGCACGTGAAAGGAGTGCACGTTCACGAACCTGTCGTCGCCCCAGAGCCATCCGCTGTAGAACGCGCCGTCATAACCCGTGTAGACGTCCATCTCCGCCCCTGGTGGACCTGGCCCAACCGGGTGCCCTCCTGGTCGCGGAAGTCCACGTTGTCTCCCGTGATCACGCAGCCGTACTTGACCGTGTGAGTGGCCCCTGGCCCCCTCCTGGCCGCCTGTGCTCGTGACCCGCGTGCCGGCGTCGGCGCTCGCGCGGATGGCCGCTGCCGCGCCCCGAGCAGAGCTGTCGTGGACACCGTGCCGATCAGCAACCGCTTGATGCCTGGTCGATTCATGATGATCTTTCTTCCACTACGCTCGAGCCATGAGCACCTACACCGGAGACGTGACCCCGGGCAGCCCGGCCGAGTTCACCGCGTCCAGCCTGATCAGCATCGGCAAGCTCGCGGTGGACGAGAAGATGTCCAACAACTGCTATCTCCTGGTCGATCGCAGCACCTCGGCGAAGCTGTTGATCGACCCGGCGGCCGCCGCCGAGGCGATCATCGCCGCGTACGGGGAGGAGTTCACCGGCATCGTCGTCACCCACCGACACTGGGACCACCACCGTGCACTGGCGGCCCTGGTCGAGAAGTCGCCGGGGGTCCCGGTGTATGCCGGCGCCGCGGATGCCGCCGAGATCACCGAACAGACCGGGATCGAGGTGACCCACCCGCTCAACCACGGTGAGACCATTCCGGTCGGTGACCAGGAGCTCGAAGTGATCGGGCTCGTCGGCCACACGCCCGGCTCGATCGCCCTGCTGCACCGAGACCCGGCCGGACATCCGCACCTGTTCACCGGAGACTCCCTCTTCCCGGGCGGAGTGGGCAACACCTTCGGCGACGCGGACGCCTTCGCACAGTTGATCAACGACGCGGAGAGCAAGGTGTTCGACGTCCTGCCCGACGACACCCACTTCTACCCCGGCCACGGCAAGGACGGCACCCTCGGAGCCGAGCGTCCACACCTGTCCGAGTGGCGCGCCCGGGGTTGGTGACCGCGACGAGACAGCGCGCGGCCCCGGCGCTCAGAGCCCGAGGACGGACTGGGCGATCGTGAAGTAGATGATCAGCCCGGTGGCGTCGCAGAAGGTGGAGATGAACGGGGTGGAGAAGACCGCGGGGTCGACGCCGACCTTCTTGGCCACCAGTGGCATGGTGCCGCCGACCGTTGCGGACAGGGTGCACACGCTCAGCAAGGTGGCACCGATCACCGTGCCGATGTCGATTCCGTACACCAGGGAGCCGACGGCGAAGCCGGCCAGCCCGAGCAGGACACCCAGCAGGAACCCGGCGCGACACTCCTTGAAGGCCACCCGACCGACGTCTCGCGGACGGGCTTCCCCCATCGCCAGGGCCCGGGTCACGGTGGTCGCCGCCTGGGAGCCGGTGTTGCCCCCGATCCCGGTGAGCAGCGGAATGAACAGAGCCAGCGCGACCCGTTGTTCCAGCGTCGCCTCGAACAGTTCGAGCACGTTCACGGTCAGGATCGCCGACACTCCCAGCACCAGCAGCCAGACCACCCGGGAACGGGCGATCCGGGTCACCGGGGTCAGCAGATACGGGCGCCGCAGCGGCTCGGCGCCACCGGCTCGAGCAGTGTCCTCGTCCTCGGCGTCGTGGACGATCCGGGTGGCGTCGTCGATGGTGAGCATCCCCACCAGGCGGTCCTCCCGATCCAGCACCGGGAAGGCCAGCACCCGCCGTTCCACACACCGACGGGCTGCCTCCTCGGCATTCTCGTCCGCGTAGGCGAACATGGGCCGCGACATCTGCTCGGCGACGCGATCATCGGCAGGGCCCAGCAGCAGGTCGCGCAGACTCACCACACCGACGAGCCGACGGGACTCGTCGGTGACGGGGATGGTGTAGATCGTCTCCGACTCCACACCACGCTCCCGGACCCGGGCCAACCCCTCCGCCAGCGTGTCCGTCGGTCGCGCAGACACGAACTCAGGGCTCATCCGGCGCCCCACCGAGCCGCGCGGATAACCCAGCACCACTGCCGTCAGGTTGCGCTCCCCCTCCGGGATCTGACGGGTGAGACTGGTGGCGACGGTCGCCGGAAGCTCGTCCAGCAGGCCGACCCGGTCGTCCGGATCGAGCCGGGCGAACACGTCGGCCACCTCCTGCTCGCCCAGCAGCTCGACCAGTTCACGCTGTCCGGCCGGCCCCAACTTCTCGAACACCGACAGCGCATCGTCCTTGCTGAGCAGGCGAAAGGCGACGGCACGCTGCTGGGGCGGCAGGTGATCGAGGGCGATCGCGACCTCCGCCGGTGCCCACCCCGCCAGGATCGAAGCCGATTCCTCGAGGTCCTCCGAACCGAGGGCGTCGCGGAGCGCCTCGAGGGAGAGTGGACTCACCGTCCCTCCGTCCCCGTCCGACAGCCTCCCCGGTCGCCGGGACTCTTCCGGCGTGGTGACACCCCGGCGACCGCCTGCCGGCCGGTGCGGCCATCGAACTGCTCGTCCATCGCGCCAGCGTAGCCACCCCCGGAGGCGGCTGGACTGCCGGCCGACCCGGACCTGACGATCAAGAACTGGTTCGGCGGGCTCTCCCCATTCCCGCGTCCGGGCGCGCGGTGGCTGCTTCCGGTTCAGGCAAGGAACCTCGACAACCGGGTACGCCCGCTGGCACGATCGGCCCCGAATCACGAGATCCCGTACGGCCGACGTGATTCGGGGCACCGGGTCCCGGTCACGAAGGACTCTTCGCGTGCGGGCCCGGTTGGACGCCGGCACGGCACACCGACTGCGTCAGGAGCATCCCGATGTCCCACTCACCCACTCGATCCCCACTACGCCGCGGTCTCGCGGCGGCGGCTGTACTCCTCGCCTCTGCCGGACTGGTGGTGGCCGGTCCCCTGCTGACCGCCAGCGCCGAGCCGGTCGCCACCGAGACAGCACCAGCGAGCGGGGTGAACGCGATCGGGATGAGCCCCAACGTCGATGCGCAGGTGGCGATCATCCGGGAGAACGAGGCCACCGCCTTCGCCTACTTCGTCGAGAAGGGCCTGTCCACCGAACAGGCTGCCGGAGTGATCGGCAACCTGGACCAGGAGTCGGGCATGGACCCGACCATCCACCAGATCGGCGGTGGCCCGGGGCGTGGCATCGCCCAGTGGAGCGCCGGAGGGCGGTGGGACACCCACGCCGGGGACAACGTGGTCGAGTTCGCAGCGGGTGGTGACCCTTACAACCTGCAGGTGCAGTTGGACTTCATCTGGTACGAACTGACCGAATTCTCCTACTACGGCCTCGCGGACCTGCAGGCCGCTGGCACCGTCGAGGAGGCCGTGGTCGCCTTCCAGGACGCCTACGAGGGGTGCGGAACCTGCCACACCGACCGGCGGATCGCCTTCGCGCTGGACGCGTACGGGCTCTACGCCTGACCGATCACCCCGGAACGCTGGTCGACTCCGGGGAACGCGTAGTCGGCAGGTGTCGGTGAGGTCATGATCGATCATCCCTTCCGGTTCCCGGCCGAGGACCCGGGTCGCACCCCGGGTGGGGCCGGATACGGTGTGGGCCATGGGAAGCCTGCTCCTGACCTGCCTTGCGGTGTGGCTGTTCCGCAGATCGTACGCACGCGATCCGCGGCAACTGCGCAACGGGTTCTACCTCGCCTCCGCAGCCTGGTTCGCGTTGTCCGCGTTGGCCGAGTTCACCTCGTACGCGGTGCCGGGATTCGGCATCGTGTGGTTGGGGTTGCTGGCGCTACTCCCGCTGTGCGGGCTGGTGCTGGCCGGATTCCTGGTGGCCAACGGGGTGACCATGGTGCGCAAGGAGGGGCGCAGCCTGGGCAACCTGTTGTCCCTGGTCGCCGGACTGGCCCTGGTGGGAATCCCGGTGGTTGCGGTGGCTCTGGTGCTCACCCTGGACCCGGTGGCCCTCGGCATCGCCGGGCTGATCTTCGTCGTTACCGCCTACCTCGGCGTGTTCTTCGTGGTCTTCCTCGGCTATGCCCTCTTCTACATCCGCAGCACCCGGGTCACCGCACCGGCCGGCATCGTGGTGCTGGGCTCGGGATTGATCAACGGGGAGGTGCCGCCCCTGCTGCGCGGGCGGATCGACCGGGCCGTCGGGCTCTGGCGGGCGCACCCGCAGGCGGTCCTCATTCCCAGCGGCGGGCAGGGCGAGGACGAGCCCCGCCCGGAGGCCGAGGCGATGGCCGAGTACATGATCGACTGCGGGGTCCCGGCCAGCTCCATCCTGCCGGAGGACCGCTCCCGCACCACGCGGGAGAACCTCACCAACTCCCAGGTACTGCTGCGTGACCATCGGCCGGCTGCCGGCCCCACCGAGGTGGTGGCGGTGACCAGCAACTACCACGTCCTGCGGGCTGCCCTCACGGCCCGCGATGTCGGTTCCCCGGCACAGGTGGTCGGTGCCCCCACCGCCTGGTACTTCGTTCCGAGTGCCTTCCTGCGCGAGTACGTCGCCGTCCTCGCCCGGCACCGGTGGATGCACGTCGTCTTCCTGGCCCCGTTCGTGCTCGTAGCCGCCGGCTGTGTCGCCCTGTTGCTCCTGCTGCAGTAGCGCCACCCGGGGAAGTACCATTCTCCGGGTGGGGATCGCATCGTTCGGACGCAGCCATCGCACCGCCCTGGTCTTGGCCGCCGTGCTGGTGCTGCTGCTCGGCGTCGTGGCGGCCCTGGGCGGGTTCGGGCGGAGCGACCGGCCGGTCCGTACCGTCGCCGTCGGCCAGCGCGTCGAGTTGGGCCAGTTCGCCTGGACCGTGCATGGTGCCCGGGTGGTCGACCGGGATGAGGACGGAGAGCCCTTCGAGGAAGAGCCCCTGCACGTCTTGGTCGACGTGACCGTCGAGAACATCTCCGATGAGTCCAGCGGCCTGTCCAAGGACCTGATCGGCATCCGCGTCGGTCCGGATGAGTTCCTCCCCTTCGACCTGGACACCTCCGGCCTGCACCCGAACCTCCCTTTGCGGCTCGAGTTGATCTTGCTCGCGCAAGAGGACTCGCCACTCGAGATCGGTGGGCACACCGACATCTGGCTGGGGGCACAGCAGTTTGCCTGGACCAACCTGATCAACTCGGGTCCGGAGTGGAGTGTGCCGAGATGGGCGGCGATCGTGACCGACGTCCCCCTCGCCGATGACCGGGGGTCCCGATGAATTGGCGACTGCTCGCCTGGCTGACGACGGCGGCGGTGCTGGTGGCCGCCACCGTGGTGTTGCCCCGGCTGGCCCCGTTGAGCGATCACGACCCCTTCCCGACACGCGCCACGATCGGATCCGCAAGCCAGGTCCGCGACGGCAGCCTGCTGGTCACAAGCGTCCGCGCGGCACCCCGCTGGACCCGGGCGGACGAGTCGTACTCCCTCGCGGAACAGGACGGGGTCTTCGTCGAGGTGCGGGCGATGGCCTCCCCGGATCGGACCGCATCGACCCTGCGGGCATCGATCGTGTCCGACGGACGCACCTTCCGACAGAGTGATCGAGCCTCCCCGTACAACCCGCCGGCCGCCCCCGGCTTCGACACCCAGCAGGTGATCGTGTTCGAGGTCCCGGACGAGGCCCTGGCCGACGCCGCCGTACTCCTGAACTTCGTCGAGGACAGCGAGGCCCGGCTCCCCCTCACCGGAAGCACCGTCGAGTTCGTCGACGTCTTGGAGGGAGTCGAGTGAGACGCCGAGTCCTGGTGGCCCTGCAGGCCCTCCTGTCCGTCGCGGCCGTGGTGTGTGCGGTCGGCATCGTCCGGTCGGAGGTCGTCGACGAGACCAGCGCCCTGGCCTCGCCGATCGACGTGGCCGCCGGGGAGGCGGTGGACATCCGGGTCAGCAACTCGGAAGCGCCGGAACCGTTGGACGGATCCTTCCGCGTCTTGGAGGTCACCGACCACCCCAGCCTGACGCCCTCCGGAGAGTACGAGGACCCGATCGAGCGCGAGGGCGGACGCGTCGTCGTGGCGGGCATCCAGTGCGACTGTCCGATCAGTGACGAACTGCTCACCCCGACCGCCTCCGTGCTGGACGCCCGGGGCCGGGAGTGGAAGGCCGACCTGATCAGCCAACCCAATCCGGAGGACTACGTCGAACTCGACGGCTACTCCCCCAACTACCGTTTCGGCGAGGAGACGCCGTACCGCTACGTCGCGGTGTTCATCGTGCCTGCGGACGTGGTCGACGAAGTACGACTGGTGCTGCAGCGGGACCCGGGGCCCGCCTACCGCTTCGCGCGCTGATCCGCGGTGACCCGTTCCACCCGCTCGGTCCGCAATCGGAGCACCTGGCCGAACACCGCCACCAGGAAACAGATTCGGATCGGCTCCAACAAGAACGCGGTCGCGCGCGAGACGGTCTCCAGAGCCGTCCAGCCCAGGTCACCGCGACGATTGACCAGGGCCTCGGCCCCCGCACCCAGCCACTGACCCAGCAGCGAGCCGATTGCGTAGAGGACACCGACGGTGAGGATCGGCAGTGGGCCGGAGCGCCACATCAGCCGGAGCATGGCGAGCACCGGCACGTACTTCTCCCGGAGCCCGCGCGTCCCGGTGTCCAGGGCGAAGCGCTGCCGCCCCGAGGAGACCGACCACCAGTGCATCATCGACCCCCCGAGTCGCGACCCCTCCAACAGCGAGGACTGGGACCTCCCCCAACCGAGCACCAGGCCGACCACGGCGACCCACACCATCGGCTGCGCCAGTTGGAAGAACAGGACCGACATCACGTTGCCGACCGCGGCCGCCGCGTCGTTGATCACCTGGGGCAGGTCCCAGCCAGCGGGCAACAAGGCTTGGACGCCGTCGATGCCCTCCCGCCACCAATGCACCAGTTCGCGCGAGGTCCACCAGGTCCGTACCCGGCCGAGAATGGACGTCACGACCAGCCAGGCCAACACGATCCAGCCCACCTCGGCATAGGCGATCAGTGCGTCCAGGGCGCGCCGCCCGGTGATTCGGCGCAGCTGTTCCAGCAGCACCTTGGCCAGCCACAGCCCGGCGGCCCACGCGATGTAGGTCTGCCAGCCGTCCCGGAAGTTGATGTTGCTGTTGTTGGTCTGGTCCGGGGTCGCCATTGAGTAGTCGAACAGCAGGACCAGGAACTGGTGCAGGTCCGCGTTCACCAGTTGCCAGCCCGCGTACAGCAGGACCAGCGGGCCCAGGGCCATCACGAAGTTCGCGGCGTGATCACGCAGCCGAGGCGCCGGGCCGTCGACGTCGACGGGATGCTTCGGGTCCAGGACGAAACGGAACACGTCCAGCGCCACCAGGGGTCGCCCCTGCACGTGGACGTGGGCGGCGGCGACCAACACCATGATCGCGATCAGTACCAGCCGGATCGTGATCCCGAGCACCAGCAGCGCCATGCCCGCCGGGCCGTTCTCGACCGCCACCCGGGCGCCGAGGTCGAGCAGCAGATGGTGCAGGACGAAGCTGAGGGCCGCGAGTCCGAGAAGTTGCCACCAGCACCGGCCGAATCCGGCGCCCGCCTGCAACAGGATCCGTCCGGCGAACGCCACCACCCGGTGCGGGGCCGGACGGGTGTCGGCCATCGAGGCGCGGAGCCGACTAGGAAAGGTGGACACGCAGAGAGATTAGCGCCGCTGCCCCGGATCGATGGCATCCGGTCCGCGAATCATGCGGCCCGGGAATCGGCGCCACTGGCCGGCGATGGCTCAGGAACCCGTTGCGGCGGTGTACCGGTTGAGCTTGTTCCAGGCCACGACCTTGTCCGCTGCGTACCAAGCCCGCTTGCGGGCAGGGGCGTACGGGTCGGACAACAGGTACTGCCCCTTCCGGTAGCCCACGATCGCGACGTAGTGTCCGGCGGAGAAGCTGTCCCCCGCGACCGAGTTCATGTTGACAACGACCGGGTAGCCGTTCCGGACACTCGTGACCACGTCCTTGCGCAGATTCCGCTTCAGGGTGCCCGACGGGGCGATCTTGAGTCGGTAGCGAAACCCCTTCCCCCGCAGACCCAGACGATTGTTCAGCACCCGGGCGATCAATGTCGGGTCCTGTAGTCCGTGCCCGTTCTTCAGGCCGAGGGCATTGGCCAGGTTCTTCTGCGAGGGGCGTTTCCCCTTGGCCGACAGGGCAATCCGGGTGCTCGCGGCCGAACACCACGACTGGGTGGCCTGCTTGCGGTACGTGTAGGCCAGAATCTTCTGAGCCGGCGGCGGGGGCGGATCCAGAGGCGGCTTCGCCAGCGCCGGAACGCCCACCAGGGCGACACTCCCGATCCCGGCGCCCAGGCCGAGCAGGCCGCGCCGCGAGAGGGTTCCGACCTGGTTCGGTACGGGATCTGTCATCGCTGTCTCCACTCCTCGAAGGTGTGTCCCCGATGGAATCCCTCATGGAATCCCCACCGGGGTCCACTCGAGCCGTTGATCCGGACGAACCTTCCGGTACCGGCAGCCCACGTTCAGGCGTTCAGTCCTGCAGCACGCCGGGCGTCCCGTCGCGCACCGTGAAGCTGGCCCTGGTGCTGATCGGTGCACCTTCCTCCAACACGTACGGCACCACCCGGAAATCGTTGCGCCAGGCATCCGGGGTGACTGCCACCCGGCTGTAGCCGCGCTGGGCATTGAAGAACCTCATGTGCGGGTTCGCCGCCAGGAAGTCCCGTCCTTGGTCGTTCATGTCCGCACCGTCGCGGCCACTGGTGATCGAGGTACCGACGAACTCGGTTCCCACCGTCGTGGACTCGGGGTCGTCGTAATCCGCCTTCAGGTCCATCACGTAGTTGGTGTGGCGATCGCCGGTGATCACCATCAGGTTCCGGACGTCGCGCTCCTGGGCGGTGCGGAGGATCTCGTTCCGCTCTGCCACGTAACCGTCCCAGGGGTCCATCCAGACGTGCGTCACGTCCGCGCTCGGGTCCCAGTCGGTCTGGGCGATCGGGGCCTGGTTGCCGAGCACCTGCCAGCGGGCACTTGATCGGGCGAGCCCGTCCAGCAGCCACTTCTTCTGCTTGCCGCCGAGCATCGTCAGGTCCGGGTCGTAGCGGTCCTCGCAGACGTCGTGGTGGCCGTCCCCGCACGGTTGATCGCTGCGGTACTGCCGTGTGTCCAGCATGGTGAACTCCGCCAGCCGACCGTAGGAGATCCGGCGGTGCAGCCGGGCGTCGGGCCCGGACGGGGTCTGCTCCCGACGCAGCGGCATGTTCTCGTACATGGCCTGGAAGGCGTCCGCCCGACGCTTCCGGAACACGGCCGGGTCCTGATCCGGCTCATCGTCCGCCTGGGACGTATCGGCCGCCCAGTTGTTCTCCACCTCGTGGTCGTCGATCGTCTGGATCCACGGGCAGGCGGCGTGCGCCCGTTGAAGTGGCAGTTCCGACTTGTACAGCGCGTACTGCAGCCGGTAGCGGGCCAGGTCGAAGGTCTCCTCGTCGAACTGGGATCCGAGTTCGACCCCGCGATCGTTCTTCTTCAGCCCGGACTCGTAGATGTAGTCGCCCAGGTGCACCACCAGGTCGAGGTCCTCCTCGGCCATGTGGTCGTAGGCGGTGAAGTAGCCTTGGGCCCAGTTCTGGCAGGAGGCGAAGGCGAAGGTGAGCTGGTCGAGCTTCGCCTGCGGATGCGGGGCGGTCCGGGTCCGACCCACCGGTGACACGTCCTTGCCCACCCGGAACCGGTACCAGTACGGACGGTCCGGACGCAGCCCGTTCACCTCCGGGTGGACCGAGTGCCCCAGCTCCGGCGAGGCCACCACACTGCCGGTCCGCTCCACCTGCCGGAACCGGTCGTCGCGTGCCACCTCGTAGTGCACCCGGATCCGCTTCGACGGCATGCCGCCCTTGCCATCGGCCTCGAACGGTGAGCGGGCGAGGCGTGTCCACAACACCACGCCGTTGTGCGTGGGATCCCCCGAGGCGACACCCAGCGAGAACAGCTCGCCGTCAGCCGCCGGCTGGGCGAACGAACTGCTGGAGTTCCAGGCTCCGGTCCCGAGCATGACGGCGGCCGTACCCGCACCGCCGTAGCCCAGGAACCGACGCCGCGACACTGCATGGGAACGCGAGTTCACGGTTGTCTCCTCGTCTGTGTGGCCGGGCCCATCCCGGCCGACGAGTCCTTTCTCCCAGTCGAAGGAGACCCTGCCCTGACGGCGACGTGAACGTGACCCGACGATTCGAAGGACCTCCGCCACCCCTGCCACCCACCCCGGACTCCCCTTGGAAAGTGGTCACCGGCCGCGAGAATCCTTGCTCAGGAGCGCGCTTTCAGGCCGCTTCTCCGGGTGGGAGTCGATGGGCGGGGCGATGCGCTCCAGCCGGCGGAACGGGGCCGCCAGGGTGGGCAGGACGTGCACT
>JBQDIN010000084.1:0-15906 GCA_052094425.1 Propionibacteriaceae bacterium | reverse complement strand
CACCATCGGCACCGCCCGTACCCGCCGTACCGTCCATACCCGCCGTGCTGCCCGACAACTCCACCATCGACATCCCAATCACCGCCCCCTCCGAACCACCCAGCCCCCTGCCGGTAACGACCACGCTACGGAAGGGGTCTGACAAGAACGGCGTGTCACCAACTGAGGAGCCCGCGCAGCCGAGTACCGGCCGAGGCTTCGCGGTGCAGTGGCGCCCACCGCCGTAGCTCACCGCCGCGCAGCAGCACGATCCCGGTCGGAATGAGCGCCAGCGCCAGGGCGATTCCGCCGATACCGGGCTCATGCTCCTTGAGCACTCCCATGCCCAGCCAACCGGCCGGCAGGATGAGAAGGGAGCGAAGCGTGCCCCACATCCCGGAGGCGAAGGCCGCGATCGCGATGACCAACGAACCGACGATCGTTCCGACGGAGGCGATCACGGGGACACGCCAGAAGGCATAGGCCAGTTCCCCGTATCCGTCGATCGCGAGCGGCGTGGCAGTCGCGGCGCCGAGTCGCTCCACCAGGTTGAAGGCGGTGGCGTCAACGCCGAGGTAGAACATGCGAGCCATCAGCCCGGCGACCATCAGAGTGGCGCCGATCTGTCCGAGCCACGGAGCCCTGACACTGACCAGGCTTCCCAGGGTCCAGACCGCAGGCACCAGCAGGATGATCCCGAGCGTCAGTAGGGTCCACCCGGCAGTGGAGAGACCCGGTTGTCGTTCATGGACGGCCAGCAACATCGGGGCGGCGAAGAGGTCGGCCTCCAAGGTGTGGAGCTCCGCTGCCGTCAGATCCGCACGATGCCGAGCGAACCACTGCATGGCGAGCCCGGCCGTCCACAACAGAGGCGCCATGATCAGTGTCACTCCACCGACGAGCCGTGCAGGTTTGCTCCGGATGGCGGTGGTCACGGACAATCGCGGATTCGTATGAGGCATATGAACACCTTAGGGAACCGGCACGGGAGCGCCTCGGAGCGAATAGCATACGGAGGTGCCGGAAATACTCGTGCGACCTGCCGTGGTGGGGGATGCGACTGGTATGGCGCGCGTCCACGTTCGATCTTGGCAGGAGACCTACCGCGGCCTCGTGGAAGACGTGATCTTGGACCGGCCGGGGGCCGTGGAGCAGCGCGAGCACTGGTGGCCGAAGGCCATCGCGGATGGCGCCGAGGGCACCACGCAGGTCGCTGTCGCGGAACTGGCTGGCGAGATCATCGGCATCGCATCCGCTGGGGTGCCTCGGGACGAGGACGCATCGTGGCCACATGAGTTGTTCGTCCTCTACCTCCTTGTCGACCACCAAGGCTCAGGAGCGGGAAGCAGACTGTTGACTGCGGTGCTGGGGGATCACGCGGCAGCGCTGTGGGTCGCGGATCCCAATCCGCGGGCCCAAGCCTTCTACCGCAAGCACGGTTTCGAGGCCGACGGAGCCCAGCAGAACGAGGGAATCCCTGAGGTCCGGATGGTGCGCGCGGAGCGGGACCCCAGTGGTCTCGAGACGCTCGACCAACGTACGGAGGGGTGCGCGTGAGCGTGGCTGGTCAGGCCTTCCGGGGTGACCTAGAGTCAACGGGAGACGATTCGGTGAGGAGGCGGTCACGATGAGCGATACGCGGATGCCGGCGGCCTTTCTCGGCCATGGCAACCCGATGAACGCGTTGGAGCGCAATCGGTACACCGATGCGTGGCGACGTTTCGGGCAGGCGGTGCCGAAACCACGGGCGATCTTGGTCATCTCGGCCCACTGGTACACGAATGCGACTGCGGTCACGTCGATGCCGCGACCTCGGACCATCCACGACTTCTACGGCTTCCCGCAGGACCTCTTCGACGTGCAGTACCCGGCGCCCGGCGCCCCTGACATCGCGGAGCTGGTGGCCGACGTGGTGAAGCCGACGTGGGTCGGTCAGGACATCGACAGCTGGGGAATTGATCATGGAACCTGGTCGGTCCTGCTGCACGCCTTCCCAGACGCGTCGATCCCGGTGGTCCAGTTGTCCCTCAATGCGTTCAAGGACTTTGATCACCACCTCGAACTCGGACGCAAGCTCTCGGCGCTGCGGGACGAGGGCGTCCTGATCATCGGTAGCGGGAACATCGTGCACAACCTCCACGCCGTGGACTTCGGACGGCCCGACGACGGGTACGACTGGGCACTCCGTTTCGACGAGGTGGCCCGGGAGACCTTGCAGGGCAGGGATCCGACCGCGGTCGCTGCTCTGGATGGACATGCCGACTTCGGTCACGCGGTGCCGACCCCGGACCACTACCTCCCGCTGCTGTACGTGGCCGGGCTGGCCGGCGACCAGCCACTCGACCTGCTCGTCGACGGACATGCGGCGGGCTCCATCTCAATGGCGTCCTACACCCTCGGTCTGGAGCCACCGCTCAGCACCGACCGGGGCGGCAACCCTGCCGCGGACCTGCCAGCCGGCTTCCCGACCTTGGACTCCAACCTCTGAGCCGGGCGCGGCGAGTCCGGCTCGGGGTGAAGGCCGTCGCTAGGCTTGACCGATGAACATGGGGAGTCATCGGGTGGAAGACGCTCTGGAGGTCGCACAGAAGTACTACTTGCACGGCGTCACCATGGAGGTCATCGCCCGGCAGCTCAACACCTCCCGGTCAACGGTCTCCCGACTGCTCAAGCACGCACGCGAGTCGGGTTTGGTGGAGATCCGGGTGTTGCCGCCCCGGTCTCGATCCCATCCGCTGGAGACGGTGATCCAGCAGACCTACGGGGTCCGCGCCCACGTGGTGCCGGTCCCGACCACGGCGACGACGGTCGAGCGTCTCGAGCGCACCGCCATCCACGCCGCGCGCGTACTCAACTCGGTCTTCGAGTCCGACATGCTCATCGGCCTGTCCTGGGGCACGATGGTGAACGCGATCAGCCAATGCCTGATCCCCAAGTCGACGACGAACTGCCAGTTCGTCCAGTTGAACGGGATGGGTTTCTCCCGGACCATCGGGAGTCACTATGCCGGCGCCATGATGGACGCCTTCGGGAACGCCTTCGACGCCTACGTGTGGCCGTTCCCGGTGCCCGTCTTCTTCGACGACGCCGAGACCAGACGGGCACTGCTCCGCGAACGCAGCGTACAGAGCATCGTCGGGTTGCAGCAGAATGTCGACGCCGTCCTGTTCAGTGTCGGGACGGTTGTCGACGGGGTGCCCAGCAGTCCCTACCTGCACGGATACTTCCTCTCCGACGACGACTTCCGCTCCCTGGCCGAGGACGGGGCCGTGGGCGACATCGCGACCACCTACATCGGACCGGAGGGCGACCACCACGAGATCCGACTCAACGAGCGCACCAGTGGCCCGGACCTCGATCGGCTGCGCTCGGTGAAGCACCGCATCTGTGCGGTCGCCGGTGATCACAAGGTGGACGCGCTGGCGGCTGCCCTACGCGGTGGGTACGTGAGTCAGCTCGTCGTCGACGAGGTCACCGCGACGAAGCTCCTGGACGACCGGGCTGATCACCTCGCGGCGACCGGCTCCGTCGGCTCGTCCAGGAACGAGATGTGACGCCGGTCCTTGGTGGCCAGCGCACCGCCGATGGCGATCACACACATGATGATCATCAGAAGTGAGATCGACCAGGTGCCGTTCGTTTGACCGTTCAGGAAGGCGGCGATGAAGGGCAGGGTGCCCCCCGCCAGGGCCGCCGCGATCTCGCGGCAGAAGGCGACGCCGGTGTAGCGGACCTTGGTCTCGAACTGCTCGGCCAGCATCGCGGCCTGGGAGCCGAGCATCAGGTCGTTCGCGAAGGTCAGCACCAGCACCATGGCGAACCAGACCGCCAGCACGTTTGCGCTGTCCAGCAGCCAGAACATCGGGAAGGAAGCCAGGGCACAGAGGACTGCGCCGGAGATGAACACCGGTTTACGGCCATACCGGTCCGAAAGCCAACCGGAGAACGGGAGCGTGGCCAACTTGATCACGTTGGCGATCAACAGTCCGATCGTGCCCACTGCCGCGGCCATGCCCAGGTTGTCGGTGATGTAGGTCAGGGCGTACACGCTGGGCACGTAGGTGGCGACGTTCGGGCCGACGCTGAGGAAGAAGCCGGCCACCAGCGACTTGGGGGCGGTCCTGATCACCGTGATCACCGGAGCGACCGGCTGCTCCTGCTTCGCCACCACGTTCTCGGTGAAGGCGGGGGACTCGTCCACCCGGAAGCGGATGTAGAGCCCGACCGGGAGGATCAGGATGCTGACCAGGAAGGGGATCCGCCAACCCCAGCTGAGGAAATCACTCTCCGGCAGCCAGGTGAAGGGGGTGAACACGAGAGCGGCGAGGATGACCCCGAGGGCATTCCCGGTCGGTGGGATGGCGGCGAAGAAGCCGCGGCGTCCGGGCGGTGCGTGTTCGGCCGCCATCAGGGACCCGCCGGCGTACTCGGCGCCGGCCCCGAGGCCCTGGAGGATGCGCATCACAACCAGCAGGGCAGGCGCGGCGACCCCGATGGAGGCGTAGGTGGGAATCAGACCGATCAGGGTGGATGAGACCGCCATCAGGATCAGCGTGACCATCAGTACGATCCGGCGACCGTACTTGTCGCCGAAGTGGCCGAAGAGGAGACCGCCGACGGGGCGAGCGAAGAAGCCGACCGCGAACGTGGCGAGGGAGGAGAGGGTGCCGACCAACGGATCGGCATCGGGGAAGAACACCCGACCGAAGACGAGGGCGGCGGCGGTGCCGTACAACATGAAGTCGTACCACTCCAGCGCCGTCCCGACGGTACTGGCCGAGACCACCCGACGAATCATCGTACGGCCTCCCGCTCGGAGGCGGGGGCCAGCTTCGGACCGAGGTACGCGCCCTGCTCGAGGAGCTGGCGCTGGAGTGCCGGTACGTCCACGTCGCGGGGCCGGATCTGCTCGCGGACGGCCTGCGCGGCAGCGGTTCCCGCGGCCTCACCCATGGCGAACGAGGGCGGCATCACCCGCACCGCCGCCAGGGCCTCATGTGTGGCCGAGATGCACCGCCCGGAGAGCAGCACGCCGTCCAGGGCTTCCGGTACCAGGCTGCGGTACGGGATCTCGTAGATGTTCGCGGTGGGTGGGATGCCGTCCTCGAAGGGCCCCTCGGCGCTCACCGGGCTGTGGATGTCCACCGGGTAGCCGGCCACCGCGATCACGTCCTCGAAGTGGTGGCCCTGCACGAGTTCGTCCAGGGTGAGGACGTGCTGGCCGACGACGCGGCGACTCTCCCGGACCCCGATGGTGGCGGCGGTGTCCAGCAGGGTGCAGTTCTCCAACCCCGGCAGGCATTCGCGGAAGAAGCGGAGCAGTTCGAGTACCTGGCCGCGGGCGGCCACCTCGGCCCGGGTCAGGTCGTCAACGTTGGTGCCGTCGACGCCGAGGACACGGGTGGTGTTGATTCGCCAGACGCCGGGTGCCAGCGTCTTGAACAACTGCACGCCGCGGCGCGGGAGGTCGTACTTCCCGTCCCGCTGGGCCTGTTCGACGATGCCCTGGTAAGGGAAGTAGTCCCCCGGGTGATCGGCCCGGTAGGCCTCGACGGCCGCGTCGTCGACCCCCGCGATCCGGAAGAAGAGGGTCATCGGTTGCACCTCGCCGTCCTCGGTGCGGCCGTACTCGAACTTGGCCTCACCGCGGGCCGCAACGTCTCCGTCCCCGGAGCAGTCGATGATCACCTTCGCCGGTACGGTCCCGAGACCGCTCTTGTTGGCCACGACCACACCGGTGGCCCTGCCGTCCTCGACCAGGGTGTCCACGACGAAACTGTGCAGCAGGAGGTCGACGCCACTCTCGGCGCACATGTCCAGGGCGACGAACTTGGCCACCTCGGGGTCGAAGGGCGTGACGGCCTCGTGGCCGTACACCATGAAGCCCGAGTACGGGCTGCCCGACGTGGTCTTCGACGGGTGGACCGCGCCACCCTTGTCCTCCATCCGGCGGACGAACTCGTCGAAGATGCCGCGGACGAGCTGGGTCTCACCGTCCAGCGAGAACGACGTCATGCAGGGTCCCACGAGCCCGGCGGTGAGGTTGCCACCGAGGAAGCCGAACCGCTCGATCATGCGCACCGAGGCGCCGTTGCGGGCGGCGGCGATGGCCGCCCCGAGACCGGAGGGTCCGCTGCCGATGACGAGGACGTCGGTCGGTTCGGCGATCGGGATCTCGCGGGCGTACTGCATCGAGGGCATGGGACTCCGTTCGTGATGGCTGCTCTCACTGGGTGAAACAAACACCCAATCCCCCGCTGGCACGAACGGTCAAGAGTTGTGCACGGACGTGCACAATGATCATTCGAGCGGCTCGGAATTGCCTCGACTCTGGACTGTTTCAGCCGTCCAGTTCGAGGTCTTCGAGCGGGGTCGAGCAACACAGGAGTACCTTGCCGGCGTCGATCTCGCGCTTGCGGATGCCGCCCCCGTGCCGCATGTCCACGCTGCCGGACAGCAGGCTGGTCTTGCAGGTGCCGCAGACCCCTTCGCCGCATGAGGATGGCAGGGTGATCCCGGCCTGGGCCGCGGCGGTCAGGAGCGGGGTGGCCCGGTCGCAGTTGATCTCCCGGCCGCTGGCGCGGAACAGCACCCGGTAGGTGTCCACCGGGGTGTCCGCCGGCGTCTCCACCGCCGGCGGCGGGTCGGCCGCGCTGAGCAGGAAGGACTCCTGGTGGCAGCGGGCCTCCTCGGCAGAGACCAGGTCGAGGTGCTCGCGTACGGCCGCCATGAAGGGCGGCGGGCCGCAGGTGAAGACATCCCGGTCGATCAGGTCGGGCGCGGCCGTCAGCAGGACCGGCAGGGAGAGTCGGCCCCGGGGTCCGTCCCAGGTCTCAGCCGCCGAGTCGTCCTCGCACACGATGGTGACGGCAGCCAGCTCGTCCCGTTCGATCGCGGCCAGCTCGTCGCGGAAGATGATGTCGTCCGGGGTCCGGGCGCAGTGCACGAACACCACGTCCGCACCCGGGCCCGCGTCCCGGAGCGCCCGGGTCATCGACATCAGGGGAGTGATCCCCGACCCGGCCGACACGAAGAGGTACTTCTCCGCGGGATGCATGGTCGTGCTGAAGACACCGTACGGGCCGGACGCGCCGACCGTGTCGCCCACCCGCAGTTGATCATGCAACCAGTTGGACACCGGACCTCCCGGCACCCGCTTGACCGTGATGGTCGGGCGGCTCGGCTCGAACGGCGAGGAGGAGATCGTGTAGCAGCGCTCGATCGCGGTGCCGTCGATGTCGAAGGTGAAGGTCAGGTACTGCCCGGGGGCGAACTGCAGCCGGGTCGCCCCCGGGAGCTCGAAGCTGAAACTCCGCACGTCGTGGGTGATGTCGGCGATCTCGACGCAGGTGAGGGGCCCGGCGAACTCATCGGTCCAGGCCGGTGCCCAGGTCGGTGTCGGTGTCGCTGTCGGGCGGGCGATGGTCTCGGTCATCGGACCTCTCCGTTCGCCACACCGAGGTGCTCCCGGAGTCGTTCGACGTACCAGGTGATCAAGTCATCGACCTGGTACTCGTTGGGCGAGTACGGCCCCGGCTCGTAGGCGGGACTGCCCACCCCGAGCTGGGTGCGCCGGACGAACGTCGCGTCCTGTTCGTTCGTCGCCCGCCACACCTCGGTGAGGTGGTCGAGGTCGTAGTCGGTGCCCTCCACTGCGTCCTCGTGCACGTGCCAGGTGGTACGTACCAGGGTGCGGTCGGCCGCCAGCGGCAACACCGTGAAGGTGACCACGTGGTCGGAGAGGAAGTGGAACCAGGAGTTGGGCTGGAAGTGCAGGGACATCCGGCCGAGTTTCGGGGTGTCGAAGTCACCGAGCAGCTTGCTCGAGGCCGCGAAACCGTCCCGGGTGTAGGACTCCCCGCCGCCGTCCAGGGCCTCGCGTTGCACCCGGAACGCGGTCGGCCGCCCGCGCAGTTCCTCGATCGTTGCGTACGGCATCCCCTGTTCGCCGCACACCTTCTCGAGGTCCGACTCGGCCTTCAGATAGCGGGCGTGGGCCGGCATCAGCCGGGGCGGGATGTCGGCCAACTCGTAGCCGTAGGTGGGGAAGAAGGTGCAGGTCAGCTCGGGGTGGCCGGCCTCGCAGTGGTAGCACTCGCGGTTGTTCTCCATCACGAGCTTCCAGTTCCCGTCCTCGACCAGGTCTTCCTGGTGGGCCACCTTGGTGTTCGCCAGTCCGTGCGGAGCGAGGTAGGGCCGGATGCGCTCGGCAACCTCGTCGAAATCGGACGGGGGCACCGGGGCGAGGCAGATGAAGATCAACCCTTCGACGGTGCGCACCGCAACCTGCTTCAGGCCGAAGCAGCCCTTGTCGAAGGTGGCCGGCTGCTGCCCGGCGTGCAGCAGCGAACCGTCGGTCGCGTAGGTCCACTGGTGGTAGCCGCAGACCAGGTTGCCCACCTCGCCGCGGCTCTCGTGCAGAACCCGGGAGCCACGGTGTCGGCACACGTTGTGCAGGGCGCGGACCTCCCCGTCGTCGTCGCGGATGATGATCACCGAGTAGCGGCCGAGGTCGATGGTGACGAAGTCGCCGGGCTCGCGGACCTCCGGTTCGGTGGCCACGAAGATCCAGTGGGCGGCGAACACGGCCTCGATGTCGAGGTCGAGGATCTCCGGGCTGGTGTAGAAGGACCCCTCCAGGGCACGCCCGGGCCGACGCCGCGTGACCAGCTCCGTCGCATCGACCCGTGAGGTAGTGGACGGGGTGGGGGTGTGCTCGGCAACGGCGGTCATGGTGACTCCTTCCCAGGATGGGCGACGGGACTCAGACGGTGTGGCACAGACGCAGCGCGTCGTAGATGGCGGCGTGGATGTTGCGACTCGCGACGGCGTCGCCGATCCGGAACAGTTGGTAGGTGCCGTCGGCATTGCGGCGGACCTCCTGCGGGGTGCCCATGAGCAGCGCGTGATGATCAACTTCGCCGAGGTTGACGGAGGTCGGGCGGAGGGCGAAGTAGAGGTCGTCGTTGGGGACCGTGCCGTGCTCGATGACCACCCGGTCCACGACTCGCTCCAGTGCCGGCCCACCGTACTCACTGCCGAGAGTTGCGACCAGTCGCCCGTCACTCGCGCGTACGCCGGTGAGCCGTCGGGCCAAGGTCACGTCCACGTCCCGGGTGGCGAAGGCGTGCAGGTACGCGGGGGAGTTCATACTGCCGACCTGCGGCGCGAGCGAGCGCTCGGGGGTGGCGTAGTGCACCCGGGCTCCGGCGAGGGCGAGCTTCTCGGCCGCGTCCATGGCCGGCTCGGCGCCGTTGTCGTCGTAGACCAGGATCTCACCGCGACCGCGGATGCTGCCGTCCATCACGTCCCAGGTGTCGTCCACCAGGTCCTGACCGGACTCGAGGAAGGAGTGGTTCGGCATCCCGCCGGTGGCGATCACCACCAGGTCGGGGTCCTCGTCGAGTACGTCGCGCGGCTCGGCGAAGGTGCCGTAGCGGAACTTCGCCCCGGCCCGTTCGGCCTCGGACACCCGCCAGTCGACGATGCCGAGCAGGTCACGTCGTCGAGCTGCGGAGGCAGCCAGCCGGATCTGACCACCGGGTGCGTCGGAGGCCTCGAGGACGAGCACGTGGTGTCCGCGTTCGGCCAGCACCCGAGCGGCCTCGAGCCCCGCCGGACCGGCGCCGATGATCACGCACCGTCGGACCGGGCCGTCGGTCGGGGTGATCTGCTGCGGCAGCGACAGCTCGCGTCCGGTGGCCGGGTTGTGGATGCACTTGGCGTCGCCGGACTCGTAAATGGCGTCCAGGCAGTAGTTCGCGCCGACGCAGGGCCGGACCCGATCCTCTTCGCCCTTGATCAACTTGGCCACCAAGTGCGGGTCCGCCATCTGGGCCCGGGTCATCCCGACGAGGTCGAGCAGCCCTTCCCGGATCGCGTGCCGGGCGGTCGCGACGTCGGAGATCCGGGAGGCGTGCATCACCGGGATGTCCACCGCACGGCGGATCTCGCCCGCGAAGTCGAGGAACGGCGCGGCCGGGGTACCCATCGACGGAATCACCTTCGACAAGGTGGCATCACTCTCGATCGTCCCCTTGATCACGCTGAGGAAGTCGATGCCGTCGGTCACGTAGTGCCGCAACGCCTCCAGCGCCTCCGCGCGCTGCAGCCCGTCCGGGCGGTCCTCGTCCATCGACATCCGGATGCCGATGATGAAGTCGTCGCCGGTCGCCTTCCGTACCGCCCGGATCACCCGGCGTGGGAACTCCATCCGCTGTTCGAGACTGCCGCCGAACTCGTCCGTGCGCTGGTTCGTCAGCGGCGACAGGAAGGCATCCATCAGGTGCCCGTAGTGCTGCAACTCGATCCCGTCGAGGCCGGCCTCCGCACAGCGGGCCGCCGCGTCGGCGTAGTCGGAGATGATCCGGTCCAGGTCCCAGTCCTCGGCCACCTTCGGGAAGGACCGGTGGGCGGGCTCGCGGCGGGTGGACGGATAGACCAGCGGCAGCCAGTCGGAGGCGAAGTTGCTGGTGCGCCGCCCCAGGTGAGTGACCTGGGTCATCACCGCGGCCCCGTGCTCGTGCACCTCCTCGGCCAACCGGCGCAACCACGGCACCACCTCGTCGCGGTACAGCAGCAGGTTTCCGAAGGAGGGTGGGCTGTCCGGCGACACGACCGCCGAGCCGCCGATCATGGTCAGGCCGACCCCGCCGCGCGCCTTCTCGACGTGGTACTCGCGATAACGCTCCTTGGGCAGGCCGTCCTCGGCATACGCAGGTTCGTGCGAGGTGCTGACGACGCGGTTCCGCAACGTCAGCGCCCTCAGCTGGAACGACTGCAGCAGCGGGTCGACGGTGGCCATGTACTCAGTGTGAACCGTACGAATGTGGAAGGGAATCAACAGTTCCTGCATGGAAAGGTGCAATCATGTTGCATGATCGATCGTCGGCTGCACGTACTGCGCGTCGTCGCCGCCCAAGGCACCGTCACCGCCGCGGCGCAGGCCCTGAACTACACCCCGTCGGCGGTCTCCCACCAACTCCGCGCGCTCTCCCGCGATCTCGGTGTCACCCTGGTGGAGCCGGACGGCCGCAGGGTGAGGCTCACCGCCGCGGGGCGGATCCTGCTCGGGCACGCCGACGAGTTGTACGCCCGCTGGGAGGAGATCCGGGCCGAACTGCTCGCCTCCGATCCGGCCCACGTCGGCACGTTGCGGCTGTGCGGGTTCTCCACCGCGGTCGCCGCCCTGCTGCCCCAGGTGGCGGCACGGGTGCGGGAGGTCCACCCGCGGTGCACGGTCCGCATCATCGAGGCGGACCCGAGTGAGTGCTTCGGCCTGCTGCTCGCCGGGCAGGCCGATGTGGCCGTGGTGGTTGCCATGTCCTCGCTGCCGCCCAAGTCCGATCCGCGGTTCGACCAGGAGAGCCTGCTGGAGGACCCGCTGGACCTGCTCGTGCCCGATGATCATGAGCTCGCGGGCCGGGAGTCGGTGCTGCTCAGTGAGGCGGCCGATGAGCCGTGGATCCTGGACCGGCCCGGTCGCCCGCTCCACCAACTCGTCCAAGCGGCCTGTGCCGCGGCGGGGTTCTCGCCGTCGGTCGCCCACGAGATCTCCGAGTGGGACGCTGGTGCGGCGCTCGTCGACGCCGGCCTTGGGGTGTCTCTGATCCCGCGGCTGGCCCAGTTGCCCGCCGGCCATCGGATCACCCGGGTCCCGCTCCGCGGCGATCCGACCCCGGCCCGTCACCTGTTGACCGGGATCCGGCGGGGGAGTGGGCGCCAACCGGTGACCGCCACCGCCCTCGCGGCACTGCAGGAGATCGCGGCCAGTGGGCGGAACTGACCGACCGGGTCAGTCTTGCGCGGACAACACGACGATGCTGGTCGGGGTGCCGCGCAGGGCTGCGTACTCGTCGAGTCGGGGCTCCACAGATCGCCACCGCTCCCACAGCCGTTCTCGCTCGGTGCCATGGGCGGCGTGGGCTTCGTACTTCCGGGGCGGCATCCCGGACAGCTTGACGTTCGCCTGCGGGTGAGCCTGAAGGTTGAGCCACCAGGCCGGCTCGGCCGGGCCCCACCCGTTCATCGCCAGTACGGACAGGCTTTCGGCGTCCTCCAGGTAGCCGAGGATGACGGCCCGCTCGCGGCCGGATCTCCGGCCCGTGGTGGTCAGTCGGAGCGCACCCCAACCACGCTCGGCGGAGGGCGGCCACAATCCGCTCCTCCCTCCGGTGCCGCGATACATCCCCCGGTGCACCCGCCAGGCGGTGCGGACGAACCAGCGCGGTGGCACGCGTACGGGGCGAGCGGTCTTGGCCATGGGGTTCCCGATCGTGGGGGCAGTGGCTTCCCTGAACAGGATCCGGCATCGGGCGGCGGATGTCCACGAAACCCGGGTCTGCCTGGACTTGATGGCAGCTGCCGAGGAACTACGGCGTGCGAGCATGGATCGGTGACGATGTTCCGGACACCCCAGGTCGTACTGCTGAGCCGAGATGTCGAGAAGGCGGCCACCTTCTATCGAGGCGCCGGCTTCACGGAGGTGTTCCGAACTCCTTCCGAAGGTGCGCCGATCCACGTCGACCTGGAACTTGACGGCTATCGGTTGGGCCTCGCGAGCATCGACTCCACCCGTGATGATCATGCGTTGGAGCCGGCCTCCGACGGCCAGCGGGCCGCCGTCATTTTGTGGACTGACGACACCTGGGCTGGGTACGCCCGGCTGCAGGAGTTGGGCGCCACCCCGATCCATCCGCCCGCCCCGTGGTTGGATCGACTCCTGATTGCCTGGCTCTCCGATTTGGACGGGCACTTGATCCAGGTCGTGCAGACCGCCTCACCTGAGGAGAGTTGATCAAGGTGTCCGCCGCTGTCAGCGCATGATCAGTGCGGCGGTTGGCCGTCCTCGGTCATCCACTGGACGGCCTGCAGGATGACCCCGTTCGGGTCGCTGACCTGGAAGTAGCGCTCCAGCCAGGGCTCGGTCTCGATCGGGGTGACCACGTCGACCCCGGCTTCCACCATGGTGCGGTAGAGGGCATCGATGTTGTCCACGGTGAACACGACGAGCAGCCCCGCGGCTGACATCGCCTGGCTGGCGGGCTTGAAGCTCGGCAGGCCCGTCTGCAGGAAGCAGACCGAGAAGTTGCTCCCCGGCACGGCGAGGGAGATCACGCCTTCGACGTCCAGCAACCGCTCGAACCCGAAGTGGGTGCCGAGGAAGTCGGCCGAGGCGGTCGGGTCGTCGACGTTCAGGGAGACGGTGAAGTCGCTGATGTGTGGCATGGGAGCCTTTCGTGGTAAAAACACTGGACAGTGTCCGGAGTATAATCGACGGATCCGGAGATCCCAAGGGAGAATGCAGACGTGACGCCGAAACCCCCTCGCCCGAGCGACCCCGCACGGCAGGTCCGCGCCTTGTGGCGGATGCCCACCGAACGCCCGGGTCGCCGCGGGCCGCGCCCCTCGCTGGATCTCGATCACCTGGTCGCGACCGCGATCCGGCTGGCCGACGCCGAGGGCCTGGCGGCGGTCAGCATCCGGCGACTCACGTCCGAGCTCGGGCTGTCTCGGATGGCCGCCTACACCTACGTCGACGGCCACGCCGACGTGGTGGAGTTGATGGTCGACGCGGTCAATGCCGAACTCGCCGAAGCAGCAAACGAGTCGACGGGTGACCCCGCGCACTGGCGGGAGCGGGTTCGCGCCCTCGCCGACCGCAACCTGGCCCATCTGCGCCGGCACCCGTGGCTGGTCGACGTGCCCTTCGACCGGCCACCACTTGGCCCCGGGACGACCGGCAAGTACGAGCGCGAGTTGCGTACCCTCGACGGGCTCGGGCTCAGCGACGAGGAGCTGGACCTGGCCCTGGCCTTCGTCCTGAACTTCGTCCGCGGCATCGCGGCCGACCTGGCGGCCTCCCGGCGGCTCGAGTCCGCCACCGAG
Source organism: Propionibacteriaceae bacterium (assembly GCA_052094425.1). Classification (GTDB taxonomy): domain Bacteria; phylum Actinomycetota; class Actinomycetes; order Propionibacteriales; family Propionibacteriaceae; genus Microlunatus. Next base: position 2,040 of record JBQDIN010000084.1, on the reverse strand, counting down.
CAGAGTGACGCCGAGTGGTGGCAGGCCCGCCAGGCCGTGCTCGGTGAGGTGATCACGCCGGATCGTTACCCGTTGGCCACCCGGGTCGGCGCGGCGGCCGGGGCCGCTGCCGACACCGCGTACGATCCGCTCCGAGCGTACGAATTCGGGCTGCAGCGGGTCCTCGACGGGCTCTCCCACTTGATCGAAACCTAGGCGTTCTGCATACACGCGAGCAGTAGTGCCCGGATCGACACGCGTGCGGTGCCATGGAAATCGACCTGTTTGTATACAAACGCGGAGATCGGGTGTAGGGTCGCCGCATGCGCGCCAGTGACCAGGCGTACGCCTCGTTGCGTGCCGACATCATCGCCGACCGGCTGCCCGCGGGCACCGTGTTGGGCGAGGTGGAGCAGGCCGCGCGACTCGGGGTCTCCCGTACGCCGCTGCGGGCCGCACTCAGTCGGTTGGAGGCCGAGGGGCTCGCCGTCACGGGCAAGGGCCGCACCTTGGTCGTTTCGTCGATCTCGCCGTCGGAGGTGCGCCACCTGTTCGAACTCCGCGAGGCGCTGGAGTGCCAGGCGGCCCGACTGGCGGCCCGGCGTGGGGATCGGGCGGTTTTCGCCGAGCTCGCAGACCGCTTCGGCCACGCGGCCACACTGCTGGACGCCGACGACGAGGACCACGCCGCCTACTACCAACTCGTGGCCGATCTCGACGCTGCCCTGGACGAGGCGATGGCGAGCCCGCACCTGTTGCGCAGTCTGCGTGCGCTGCGCTCCCACGTGGCCCGCGCGCGTCGGCTGTCCCGCGACGACCGGGCGAGGTTGGTCCAAGCTGCTCGCGAGCACCGGGCGATCGCGCAGGCCCTCTCCGAGGGGGACCCGACCTTCGCCGCCCAGGCCACCGCCGTGCACCTCCGGGCCAGCCTGGCCGCCATCCTGGCCGCACTGGCGGCCCCCGCAGACACGAACGAACCCATCCCCACCACGTAGGAGAGGCATGTCCGAGACACCGAACGAGTTGATCACCCACGAGGTCCGGGTGCACCCCAGTACCGACAACCTGCCGCGGGCCGAGCAGCTGGCCTGGAAGCTCGCCGAGGTCGCCGTCGACCCGGTGGCCGTCGACGACGAGGTCACCGACATGGTGATCAACCGGGTGATCGACAACGCCTCCGTCGCCACCGCATCCCTGACCCGAAGCCCTGCGGTGGCGGCCCGGGCCCAGGCGCAGGCCCACCCGTACGGCCCCGGCGCAACGGTCTTCGGGCTCGAGCAGAATGCGCGCGTGAGTCCGGAGTGGGCGGCCTGGGCGAACGGCGTGGCGGTGCGTGAGCTCGACTACCACGACACCTTCCTGGCCGCCGACTACTCCCACCCCGGCGACAACATCCCGCCGATCCTCGCGGTCGCCCAACACCTCACCGAGCGGCGCGATCTCAGCGGCGCCCAGGTCGTGCGCGCGATCGCCACCGGTTACGAGATCCAAGTCAACCTGGTGAAGGCGATCAGCCTGCACCAGCACAAGATCGACCACGTCGCACACCTCGGTCCGTCCGCCGCCGGCGGCATCGGCACCCTGCTGGGCCTCGACACCGAGACCGTCTTCCAGGCGATCGGCCAGGCGCTGCACACCACCACCGCGACCCGCCAGTCCCGCAAGGGCGAGATCTCCACCTGGAAGGCCCACGCACCGGCCTTCGCCGGAAAGATCGCGATCGAGGCGGTGGACCGGGCGATGCGCGGCCAGACCTCCCCGATCCCGATCTACGAGGGCGAGGACGGGGTGATCGCGTGGATGCTCGACGGTCCCGAGGCACGCTACGAGGTGCCGCTGCCGGCTCCCGGTGTGGCGAAGCGGGCGATCCTCGACACGTACACCAAGGAGCACTCGGCGGAGTACCAGTCGCAGGCTCTGATCGACCTGGCCCGCAGGCTGCACACCGAGAACCCGCAGCTGGGCGACCCGGCAAACGTGGAGGGCATCGTCATCCACACCTCGCACCACACCCACTACGTGATCGGCTCCGGCGCGAACGATCCGCAGAAGTACGACCCG
>JBQDIN010000083.1:8338-15971 GCA_052094425.1 Propionibacteriaceae bacterium | reverse complement strand
GATCTCCGCACGCTTCAGATCGATCCAGGTCTCGATCAGGTCGGGGGTGAACACGTCCCCGGCGAGCAGGAACTCGTGGTCGGCCTCGAGTGCGTCGAGTACGGCACTCAACTCGGCCGGCACTGTGGCGACCTCGTCGTGCTCCTCGGGCGGCAGTTCGTACAGGTCCTTGTCGATCGGGTCGGGCGGCTCGATCTTGTTCTGGATCCCGTCGAGGCCGGCCAGCAGGATCGCCGAGAAGGCGAGGTACGGGTTTGCGGACGGGTCGGGGCAGCGGAACTCGACCCGCTTGGCCTTCGGGTTGGACCCGGTGATCGGGATCCGCATCGCGGCCGATCGGTTGCGCTGGCTGTAGACCAGGTTGACCGGAGCCTCGAAGCCGGGCACCAGTCGGTGATAGGAGTTGGCGCTCGGGTTCGTGAAGGCGAGCAGCGCCGGCGCGTGGATGAGCACCCCGCCGATGTACCAACGAGCCAGGTCGGAGAGGCCGCCGTACCCGGTCTCGTCGTAGAACAGCGGCACGCCGTCGTTCCAGATGGAGGAGTGCACGTGCATCCCGGAGCCGTTGTCACCGAAGATCGGCTTCGGCATGAAGGTGGCCGTCTTGCCCGCCGCCCAAGCAGTGTTCTTGATCATGTACTTGAACTTCTGCACATCATCGCCGGACTGCAGCAACTTGCTGAAGCGGTAGTTGATCTCGGCCTGACCCGCAGTACCGACCTCGTGGTGGGCCCGCTCGACCTCCAGCCCGGACTCCTCGAGATGGCGCACCATGTCGTCGCGCAGGTCGGAGAAGTGGTCCACCGGGGCGAGCGGGAAGTAGCCGCCCTTGTACTTCACCTTGTAGCCGCGGTTGCCGCCGTCTTCGACGCGTCCCGTGTTCCAGGCTCCGGCTTCGGAGTCGATGGAGTAGTAGCCGGTGTTCTCCTTCGTCTCGAACCGTACGTCGTCGAACACGTAGAACTCGGCCTCGGGGGCGAAGAAGGCGGTGTCGCCGATGCCGGTCGAGGCCAGGTAGGCCTCGGCCTTCCGCGCGATGTTGCGCGGGTCGCGGCTGTACGGCTCCTTGGTCAGCGGGTCGTGCACGAAGAAGTTGATGCACAGCGTCTTGGCCCGCCGGAACGGGTCCAGGTAGGCCGTGGTGGGGTCCGGCAGGAGGGACATGTCGGACTCGTGGATCTTCTGGAAGCCGCGAATCGATGAGCCGTCGAAGGCAAGGCCGTCCTCGAACACCTCCGGTCCGAACGCTTTGGCCGGGATGGTGAAGTGCTGCATCATGCCTGGCAGATCGCAGAAGCGGATGTCGACGACCTCGACATCCTCGTCCTTGATGTACGCCAACAGGTCGTCGGCTCCTTGGAACATCTGTCCTCCGGTGAAGTTGTGACTGGCGAAACAAGGGGTGACCGCGTTCGGTGCGACCGTCTCGATGGTTCCGAGACTAGGGACTCGGAATTTCTCAAGCGTTCCACCTGTGTTTCGCCCATGTAACACCATCGAGGTGGCCGTCCGCCACGGTGGTCAATGGCTGGGCGTGCCCGACCGGTAGGCTCGGCGTGTGGCGAAGGCAGCATCGAGTACGGCGGCAGAAGGTTGGCCGGGTCATCAGATCGGGCTGCCCGCGACCGGTCGTGGTTCGCTCGCGACGTGGATGTCGCGGATCACGGCCCTGGTGCTCGACTGGGCCGCCAGCATGGCTGTCGCGGTGGGCGCATTCGGCACCGGTGTACTCACCGAACAGACCTGGCGGGCGTGGATGATCATGGCCGTGTTCTTCGTGGAGTCGGCCGTACTCTCCGCCCTCGCCGGCGGCAGTTTCGGCCAGCTCATCTGCCGGATCGGCATCATCCGGTTGGACGGGAAGCCGCTCGGCTTCCTCCGTGCCATCCCTCGCGCTGCGATGGTCTGCCTGGTGATTCCTGCCCTGGTCGTGGACGGGAGCCGGCGGGGCCTGCATGACCTCACCGTCGGAACCGTCGTGGTCAACCGGCGCTGACCGAGCGGGAACTGCCACGGGATGAAGATTTCGGGCCCGATCCGGCCGCTACGGGCATCGCGTGGCAGTTCCGACTCGCCCTTGGTCACGGACTCAGGCGCGGGCGATGGCGTCCTTGAGGGCCGCGAGGACGAGCAGGGCGGCGTCCGGGCGGGCGTTGTGACCCATCAGGCCGATCCGCCACACGGTGTTCGCGAACTCGCCGGCGCCGCCGCCGATCTCGAGGTTGTGGCGCTCGAGCAGGATGCGGCGCACGGTGGCCGAGTCGACGCCCTCGGGGACCTTCACCGTGGTCAGCTCGGGGAGCCGGTACCCCTCGGCGGCGAAGAGCTCGAGGCCCATCTCCTGCAGGCCGTCCTGCAGCAGTTGGCCCGCCTCGGCGTGCCGGGCCCAGACATTCTCCAAGCCCTCACCGACGACGCGCTTCAGCCCGGCGTGCAGGCTGGCCACCATCGCCACCGGGGCGGTGTGGTGGTACGTCCGACCGCCCCCGGGGGAGCCGTCGCCGAGGTAGCCGCCGAGCAGGCCGAGGTCGAGGTACCAACTCTGCGGCTTCTCCACCCGACGGTCGAAGGCGCGGTCGGAGATGGTGAACGGGGCCAGGCCGGGGGCCACACCGAGGCACTTCTGGGTGCCGGCGTAGCCGACGTCGATGCCCCAGTCGTCGGCGCGCAGTTCGATACCGCCGATCGAGGTGACGGCATCGGTGATCAACAACGCATCGCCCTTGATCTCCGCGAGCGCGGCGATGTCGGAGCGGACGCCGGTCGAGGTCTCCGCGTGCACCGCGCCGATCACCGTCGGGGAGGGATGCGCGTCGGCCACCCGCTGGGCGTCCACCGGGGTGCCCCACTCGTGGTCCACCCGGACCACCTCGGCACCGGCGCGTTCCGCGACGTCGCACATCCGGACGCCGAACAGGCCGTTCACCGCGATCACCGCCACATCACCCGGTCGCACCGTGTTGACGAAGGCGGCCTCCATCCCGGCGGACCCGGTCGCGCTGATCGGCAGGGTCCGCGGGTTCTCCGTGCCCCAGACAACCCGCAGCAGGTCGCAGGTCTCGTCCATGATCCGCAGGAACTCCGGGTCCAGGTGGCCCAACAGTGGCAACGACAGCGCGGCGGTGGCCTCCGGGTACGGATTGGACGGTCCGGGGCCGAACAGGTGTCGGTCGAGCACGGGCGGGATGGATGCGGTCATGGATGCTCCTGTTCTCGGGCCCGGGATCGTCACAGGACGGCGCCGGGGTTGAGGATGCCTTGGGGGTCCAGGGCGTTCTTGATCTTGTGGGTGAGGGCCATCACGTCCGGGCCCAGCTGGTCGGGGAGGGCTGCCTTCTTGAGGCGGCCGACCCCGTGCTCGCCGGTGATCGTTCCGTCGAGGGAGATGGCCAGGGCCATCACGGCAGCGAAGGCACGCGCAGCCCGTTCGGCTGCGTCGGCATTGCCTGCCTCGTAGACGATGACGGGGTGGGTGTTCCCGTCTCCGGCGTGCGCGACGACCGGGATCTCCACGTCGTACTCGCCGGCGATGTCGGCGATCCCGGCGACGAGTCCGGGCAGGTGGGGGATCGGTACCCCGACGTCCTCGAGCATGATCGCCCCGCGGGCCTCGATCGCGGTGATCGCGGAGCGGCGGGCGGCCAGGAACATCTCGCCCTCTTCGGCGTCCTCGGTGACGAACACCTCGCGGGATCCGGAGGAGAGACACGCCTTCTCGATGATCGCGATCTCCTCGGCGCGGGCCGCACCCGGCGCATCCGACTGGGCGATCAGCAAGGCACCGGTGTCGCGGTCGAGCCCCATCGGCTTGTAGTCCTCGACGGCCCGGATGGAGGTCTGGTCCATCAACTCCAACAGCGAGGGACGCAACTGGCCGCCGATCTCGACGACGGCCTGGGCCGCGGCGGTGAACGTCTCGAAGGAGGCGACCAGGGTGGCGGCCGGCGGCTGCGCGGGGACGAGTCGGAGGATGGCCCGGGTGACGACACCGAGGGTGCCCTCGCTGCCCACGAACAACTTCAGCAGCGAGAGTCCCGCAACGTCCTTGACCCGGCGGCCGCCCAATTCGATCTTGGTCCCGTCGGCCAGCACCACGTCGAGGCCGAGCACGTAGTCGGTGGTCACCCCGTACTTCACACAGCACAGCCCGCCGGCGTTGGTGGCGACGTTGCCGCCGATCGAGCAGATCTCGAACGAGGAGGGGTCGGGCGGATACCAGAGTCCGTGTTCGGCCGCGGCCGCCTTGACCGCCGCATTGAAGGCGCCGGGCTCGACCACGGCGACGCGGGTGGCGGGGTCGATCTCGATGGCTTCCATCCGGTCCAGGGAGAGCACGATCCCGCCCGTCACGGCCGACGAGCCGCCGGACAGACCGCTGCCTGCGCCGCGGGGGACCACGGCAATCTCGTGCTCGGCGGCCCAGCGCATCGTGGTCTGCACCTGGTCGGCATCCGTCGGCCGGACCACCGCGAGCGGGGCTCCCGCGCCCGGGTCCCGGGCGAAGTCGTGCCGGTAGTTCTCCATCGTCGCTGGCTCGGTGGTGACGGCACCCTCCGGGAGGGCATCGATCAGGGCGGCGAGCGGTGCGGCGGACATGTCGACCACTCTATCCACGCCCGTACGCGCGACGACGGCGCCCGATCAGGGATCGGGACGCCGCCGCCCGAGGTACTGCTGCGCCGCGTGGACTCAGTCGGTGATGTGGTTGTAGCGCAGCGGGACATACCCCTCGTCCAGGTTGTCCTGCAGGCTGTAGGTGCGCTGCAGGGTCTGCGGCGGGGTCTGCTCCCAGGCCACGTACTCGGTCTTCGCTTCGTCGGCCCAACGGACGAACAGCCGGACGTGTCCGATGTCGCGACCCTGTACTCCTGCCTTGACGTTCAGCACGTCGCCGGGCTTCAGGTCGGCGGCCGGGATCTCGGTCGCGTGGTCGGTCATCGTGGTCGTGGTGGCGCTGGTGTCCAAGTGCCACGACAGCGACACGAAGCCGGAGCAGTCGGTGCGGTAGTCGCGCCCCAGGTGGTCCGGGGCGTAGGCCTTCATGCTGTACGGCACCGGGTTGTCCACCCAAGTGCGAGCCCGGTCGAGCACCTGGTCCCGGCTGATCGGGGTGCCCGGGTTCGGGTGGTCACCCTCCCCACCACAGTCCTGGGCCCGGGTGATGCCCATCGCCGTCATGGTCTTGGGCCCGACCACCCCGTCGTCGACGAGGTCGTGGTCGGCCTGCCACGCCTCGACCGCCGTCCGGGTCGCGGAGTCGAAGCCGCCGCTCTGGGTGACACCGACCTGCTGCTGGACCGCCTGCACCTTCTCGACCAGGGAGTCTGAGGTGATCGGACCCACCACGCTGTCCGGGGTCAGGCAGTTGTCGACCTGGTAGGAGCGAGCCGCGGCCTTGGTCTTCGGGCCGTTCACGCCGTCGACCTCGTCGGTGTAGTAGCCGAGGCCGGTCAGGGTGCGTTGGGCCTCGGTCGTGGTCAGATCCGCCGCCTGGGCGGACGGACTGACCAAGCCGAGGGTGAGGAGTACGGCGGCCGCGAGGAGGATGACTCTGCTCAGGCCGCGGCGTGCGCGGATGATCATGATGCGTCCCTTCGTCGGATGCTCCCGACCCTGACGAAGGAACGGTCCAGGTGGCGGCTTCCGGCACCCGTCCTGCCGGTTCCGGCAGCCCTCCGCCCCTCACGGCTGCTGGGGCGGGTCGGACGGTCAGTCGACCTTCTCGGCGGCCTCCAGCCACGCGGCCTCGAGGTCATCCTTCTGGGTGGCCAAGGTGTTCAACTGGCCCTGCAGGTCGGTGAGCATGACGTGGTCGTGGGCCGCCTCGGCCATCCGGTCGTGCAGTGTGGCGATCCGGGCGTCCAGTTTGGACACCTGCTGCTCGAGCCGGTTCAGTTCCTTCTTCGCCTGGCGCAGTTCGGCGGGACTGGGGCCGCCGGCCGCATCAGGTTCCGAGGATCGGTCCGGGCCGGGCCTGGTGCGTGCGGGTGCCGTACGTCGGTGCGCCAGGTACTCCTCCACGCCGCCCGGCAGCAGGACACACCGTCCGTCGCCCATCAGGGCGTAGGTGACGTCGCAGACCCGTTCCAGGAAGTAGCGGTCGTGCGAGACCACGATGAGGGTTCCGGGCCAGCCGTCGAGGTAGTCCTCGACCACGTTCAAGGTGTCGATGTCGAGGTCGTTGGTGGGCTCGTCCAGCAGCAGCACGTTCGGTTCGGTGAGCAGCAGCCGCAGGAACTGCAACCGGCGTCGTTCCCCGCCGGAGAGGTCACCCAGCCGGGCGGTCAGCTTGTCCCCGGTGAAGCCGAACTCCTCCAGCAGCGAGGTGGTGGAGGCCTCTCGACCGCTCGCCAAGGTGGTGGAACGCCGGATCCTGTTCACCGAGTCCAGCACCCGGTCCGCGCCGTCGAGTTCGGCGACCGCCTGGGTCAGGTGCCCGATCTGCAGGGTGCGGCCCTGCTTGACCGTGCCGGTGTCCGGCGTGAGTTCACCGGTGAGCAGCCGCAGCAGGGTGGTCTTGCCCGCTCCGTTCACGCCGACCAGACCGATCCTCATCCCCGGACCGATCGACCAGTCCAGCCCGGTCAACAGGGTGCGGTGCGTCTCGCCCGAGCCCACGCCGATACCGACTCCGGTCAGGTCGAAGACGTCCTTGCCCAGCCGGGCGGTGGCAAAGCGTTGCAGTTCGACGCGGTCCCGGGGCGGTGGCTCGTCGGCGATGAGCGCGTTGGCGGCGTCCACCCGGAATCGCGGTTTCGACGTACGGGCCGGCGGGCCGCGACGGAGCCAGGCGAGTTCCTTGCGCATCAGGTTCTGCCGACGCGACTCGATCTGCGTCTCCTGCCGGGCTCGCTCCGCGCGGGCCAGCACATAGGCCGCGTACCCGCCGTCATAGCCGTCCACGACGCCGTCGTGGACCTCCCAGATCCGGGTGCAGATGGCGTCCAGGAACCAGCGGTCGTGGCTCACCACGAGCATCGCCGTGGCCCGGTCCTGCAGCTCGTTCAGGTGCTGGGCCAGCCAGGCCACCGCCTCCACGTCGAGGTGGTTGGTGGGCTCGTCCAGCACCAGCAGGTCGTGGCGCGACAGCATCAACGCCACCAACGCAGTCCGGCGGCGCTCGCCACCACTGAGCGATCCCACCCGCTTCGCCAGGTCGACATCGGCCAGCAGGTGCTGCACGACCGCGCGGGTGTACGAGTCGGCCGCCCAGACGTGGTCCGGCTGCCCCTCGACGATCACGTCGCGTACGGTCGCCTCCGGGGCGAAGTCGTCGGACTGGCGGAGGAACCCGATCGAGACCGAACCGGTCCGGGTGACCCGGCCCGAGTCGGGTGTCAGGTCACCGGTCAGGATCCGCAGCAGGGTCGACTTGCCGTCGCCGTTCCGCCCGACGACCCCGACCACGTCCCCGCGGCCGAGTCCGACCGTGACCTGGTCCAGCAGTGCCCGGGTGCCGAAGGCATGGCTGATCCGATCCGCGTTGACCAGGTTCGCGGTGGGGGAGGCAGCCACCTAGTCGTTCCCGGAGGTCTCGACAGGCTCGACCAGCGTGGGGGTGGGCTCGACCAGCGTGGGGGTGGGCTCGACCAGCGTGGGACTCATCGGCCCCGCATCGCCTGGCGGGCGCCCT
>JBQDIN010000083.1:0-8238 GCA_052094425.1 Propionibacteriaceae bacterium | reverse complement strand
GGTGGGCTCGACCAGCGTGGGACTCATCGGCCCCGCATCGCCTGGCGGGCGCCCTTGGGCATCTTGGCTCCCTGCGGCACCGGGCCTTTCGGCACCGGCATCTGGGGGCGCACCGCGTCGAGGGCGCGCAGTCGGGCCTTGATGTCGGTGATCTGTGCGTTCTCGAGCGTCTTCGGCAGTTTCTTGATGTGGTCGGCGAGCTTGGCCAGCGGGACCTGGTTCTTCCCGTCACCCATCTGGACGGTCACCACCTTCAGGCCGTAGGCCACCCGCTCGTGCTTCTTCACCTCACTGGCGAGTACGGCCCGGAGCCGGCCGGCATCGCCCTCACCGATCAGGATCAGGCCTCCGGGGCCGAGGGTCCGGTGCACGGCGTCCATCTGCCGGGTCGCGGTGATGACCGGCTTGGAGATCCACTTCTTCGGCAACATCGAGAGCGCCACCTCCGCGGACCCGGCTTGGCCGGCGTACCGCTTGTAGGTGGCCTTCTTCGCGCGCTGGACCAACACGATCATCGCCACCAGCAGGCCGGTCGTGAAGCCGAGCAGGCCCAGGTAGACGGGGTGCCCGGTGAGGAAGCCGATGGTCACGAAGACGGCGATCGGGACCAACAGGGCGGCCAGCATGATCCACGGCAGCGGTCGGTCGTACTCGTGGGTGACCTTGAAGGCCTGCACGATCTGCTTGATCCGACCCATGTCCTTGGGGTCGTTGCTGGCCTTCTTGCGTGCCTTCTCCGCCCGCTTGGCCTGCTTGGCCTCGAGGGCGGCTGCCTTCGCGTCTGATTTCTTCGCCATGTCCTGCTCGCTCGGTCTGCTGGGGTCGATCTGTCCTGCCGGTTGCGGGTGTTCCGCGTCAGGCCATCCGGGACTCTACCGCCTGGCGGTAGAGCCGGCCCGCGCGATAGGAGGAGCGGACCAGCGGCCCGCTCATCACACCCGCGTACCCGATCTCGGTGGCCTCGGTCGCGAAGTCGTCGAACTCCTCCGGGGTCACCCAGCGCTCGACCGGGTGGTGCCTGGGGGAGGGGCGCAGGTACTGGGTGATGGTGATCAGCTCGGCTCCGGCCTCGTGCAGGTCCCGCAACGCCTCGGAGACCTCCTCGGGCGTCTCGCCCATCCCGAGGATCAGGTTCGACTTGGTCACCAGACCGGCCGCACGGGAGGCGCGCAGCACGTCCAGGGACCGGTCGTAGCGGAAGCCCGGTCGGATCCGCTTGAAGATCCGAGGCACCGTCTCCACGTTGTGCGCGAAGACCTCCGGCCGAGTCTCGAACAACTGGTTCAGGTAGTCGGCGTTGCCGGAGAAGTCCGGGGCGAGCATCTCCACCCCGGTGTCGGGGTTGAGCTCGTGGACCTTGCGGATCGTCTCGGCATACAGCCAAGCGCCCTCATCGGGGAGGTCGTCGCGGCAGACACCGGTGATGGTGGCGTAGCGCAGCCCCATCTTCTGCACCGACTCAGCCACCCGCAGCGGCTCCCCGGCGTCGAAGTCGGCCGGCTTGCCGGTGTCGATCTGGCAGAAGTCGCAGCGGCGGGTGCACTGGTCGCCACCGATCAGGAAGGTGGCCTCGCGGTCCTCCCAACACTCGAAGATGTTGGGGCAGCCCGCCTCCTGGCAGACCGTGTTCAGGCCCTCGGATTTCACGAGTTCCTGCAACTCCCGGTACTCGGGTCCCATCCGCGCCGTCGTCTTGATCCATGACGGCTTCTTCTCGATGGGCGTCTGCGCGTTGCGGACCTCGAGCCGCAGTAGTTTCCGTCCTTCAGGTGCGATCGTCACGGGGACCACCCTACTCGTCTTGGCGCAGCGTTCCAGCGCCGGAGGATCACGTGACGTCGCGGCGTTCGAAGACCCACAGCGAGACCGCCACGAACAACAACGCCACGGCCGCCCAGTAGAGGCTGCCCTGGGTCATCGAGATGGTGTGCTCCACCGTGTCGTACGACACCCCTTGGGCCGTCTGTACCGGTGTGTTGACGCTGTACGTGTGGCCGTTGTTCAGGATCGTGCTGATGTTGGCCTCGGGAGTCCACGGGGTGATCTTCTGCATCCACGGGACGACATTGCCCGCCACCGTGCGGACGAAGGAGAGCAACAGGTAGCCGAGCATCACGCCGATCGCAGCCGCGGTGTGTCGGGTGAGTAGCGCCAGGCAGAACCCGACCAGCGGCAATGCGGCGCCCAGGATCAGTGAGCGGGCGCCCATCGTCAGGGCAGTGCCGATCCCTTCCACCGGTTGGCCGTGGATGGTGGCCAACAGTGCCGTGGAACCGATCACCAGCGCGAGCAACCCGGCCATCAGCACCACCCCGCCGGCGACGACGGCCACCAACTTGGACGTGAACACCTTCCAGCGTTGTGGGATGAAGGTCAGCCAGTTGGCCAGTGAGCCGGTGGTGTACTCGGCGCCGATGAAGGAGGCGCCGAGCAGGAAGAGCATCAGTGATCCCAGGTAGACAGCCATGGTGATGGCGAAGGAAGCCATGTCGGAGAACGTTGACTGCGGGCTGACGAACTGGTCCTCGGCGGGCTCGGACTGCGCGTACTGGTCCTCGCACTGTTCCTCGGGATACCCGGCGTCCGTGCACTGCTGGAGGAACTGGTCGTGCTGGCCGGCCCAGTCGTCGTGGGCCTGCTGGTAGTACTGCTGGCCCTGTTGGACCTCCTGGTCACTGGGGCCGGCCAGAGCGGCGTTGGTGATCAATTGGAAGGCAGCCATCACGAGCACCGTGACGATCATGGCGACCTGGACGAACCGGCGCGAACGCAGCCGGTTCAACTCGGCGAGGATGAGGCGGATCATCGGACCTCACCTCCCTCGGTCTGGGGACCGGCTTGGGGTTGGCCCTCGAGTTGGGTCTGACCCAGGTGCTCCTCGCGGGTCAACTCCAAGAACACCGCCTCGAGGTTGGCCCGCTCCATCCCCAGTTCGAACGGGTAGAGGCTCCGCTCGGTGAGGATGCGGTTGATCTGCGACGGATCCAAGGGGCGCTTCTCTCCCGGTGCTGAGGTGACGGTCAACTTCTCCGGACCGGTGGTTTCGGTGACGAGCCCGGCCTCGGACAGGATGCCAGCGGCCCGCTCGGCGTTGCGCACCCCGATCCGTACGGCGGCGGTGGCGTTGTCGGCGAGGATGTCGTCCACCTCGCCCTCGGCGAGCAGCTTGCCCCGACCGATGATGGACACGGTGTCAGCGACCTGCTGCACCTCGGCCAGGATGTGGCTGGACACCAGCACCGTCTTGCCCTGCTCGGCGAGCCCGGTCATCGTGGCGCGGATCTCGTGGATGCCGGCCGGGTCGAGTCCGTTCGTCGGCTCGTCGAAGATCAACAGGTCCGGGTCCTTGAGCAGCGTGCCGGCGATCGCCAGCCGCTGCTTCATGCCCAGGGAGTAGGTGCGGAACTTGTCCCGTCCGCGTCCACCGAGGCCGACCTCCGACAGCACCTCGTCGATCCGGTCCTTCGGGGCGCCCATTCCCTGGGCGAGCAGCTCGAGGTTGCGTTGCCCGGAGTAGTTCGGGAAGAACTTGGGCTGCTCGACGATGGCGCCGATCCGGTCGATCACCTGCGGCAGCCGGTGCGGCAGCTCCTCGCCGAAGACCGACATGGTGCCGGAGTCCGCACTGATCAGGCCGAGGAGCATCCGGATCGTGGTGGTCTTCCCGGAGCCGTTCGGCCCGAGGAAGCCATGCACGCCGCCGGTCGGCACCTTCAGATCGAGACCGGCGACGGCGACATTGCGCCCCTTGCTGTAGGTCTTGCGCAGATCCCTGGTGCGGATCGCGTACTCGGTCGCGCTGATGATCATTCCCTTCGTCGGTCAGAGGACGTGTCGGAGAGGTTCCGATGAGCTCAACCTGTGCGTGCCTTGGCACACGGCAGACAACGGTAGCCGCGCGGCAGGGTCAGACAAGAGTGCAGCGCGCCCGCGTGTCAGGCGCCGGTTCCGGAGGGGACCCGGACGCCGTACGTGACGGCACCGGCCCCGGGGCCCCCCGCGCCGGTGGCCGCAACGAGGCCGGCCGTCAACGGTGCCGACATCTCGTACGGCTCGAAGGCGAGGTAGGTGGTCAGGTGCGGTTGCAGTGCCTCGGCGACCTCCGCCACGCTCACCGGCCGGCCCAGCTCGGCGGCGATCGAGGTGGTTCCGGCGTCGCTGATCCCGCACGGGATGATCTTGTCCGCCCAGCCCATGTCCGGGTCGGCGTTGATCGCCAGACCGTGCATGGTCACGTGTTGGGCCACGCGGATCCCGATCTGGGCGATCTTGCGGTCGGGTCGGCCACCGGACGCCGCCAGCCAGGCCCCGGAGCGGCCCTCGATCCGACCGGTGGTCAGGCCGAAATCGCGATTGAGCATCTGGATCATCGCCTCCTCCACCCGGCGGACGAAGTCGACCACGTAGTGGCCCTCCGGCAGTCGGACGATCGGGTAGGCGACCAGTTGGCCGGGGCCGTGCCAGGTGATGGAGCCGCCCCGGTCGACGTCCACGACGGGGGTGCCGTCGGTGGGTCGGTCGTGGGCCAGGGTGCGTTTCCCGGCGGTGTAGACGGCCTCGTGCTCGAGCAGCAGGCAGCTGTCGGACTCGGTGCCGGCGACCACGCCCGCGTGCAAGGCGCGCTGCTGGTCCCACGCTTCGCGGTAGTCGGTCAGGGTGCTGCCGATCCCGAGGTCACGAAAGGTCAGGCTCATGGCTCGGATCCTACGCCGCCGCCTCGTCCGCCCCCGAGTGGTCCGTCGAGGGATCTCCCGCTTCCTGTCCCAGAGCGCGTCGCAGGGCGCTCATCAGGTCCGGGTCGTCGAAGGTGAACCCGGCCTCGAGCAGCCGGGCCGGCACCACGTACTGGTCCCCGAGCAGCAGGTCGGACATCTCCCGCAGGGCGAGCCGCAGCACCGGCGCCGGGACGGCCAGCAGTCGCGGGCGTCGCAGCAGTTGGGCGAGGGTGTCGGACAGTTCACCGGAGGTGGTGGGTTCGGGAAGGGTCAGGTTGTAGATCCCGTCCGCGGTGGGGGAGTCCAGCAGCCACCCCATCGCCCGCAACCAGTCGTGCCGGCTGATCGCCGCCAACCGCTGGCTGCCGTCGCCGAAGTTGGCGCCGAGGCCGAGGGAGAACGGGATCTTCATCAGCGGCACCGGTCCGGTGTCGGCGCTCAGGACGATCGCGGTTCGGGCGGTGATCACGGGGAGTCCCTGACTCCGCGCGCGTTCCAGCGGCTCCTCCCAGCGGCGGACGAGTTGGGCCACGAAGTCGTCCCCCGCGGGTGCGGACTCGTCGTACGGGGTGGCGCCGGACTCGGTGCCGTACCAACCGATCGCGGTGCCCTGCAGCAGCCGCGGCACCTGGCCGTGTTCGAGCCGGTGGCGCAGGAGCCCGTCGACCAGGGTCCGGGTCGGATTCAGTCGGGAGTCGAGCAGTTCGGCGCGGCGGGCCCGGGTCCATGGCCGGTCGGCGATCCCCGCCCCGGCGAGGTTGACGACCACATCGACGCCCTCCAGGGCAGCGGTCGGAAGTCGGTCCCGGTGCGGGTTCCAGCCGACCTCGTGGCTGGCCCGCGGTGGCCGGCGGACCAACTGCCGTACGGTGTGGCCGCCGGCGCGGAGTTGGGCACGCAACGGGGTGCCGAGGGCGCCGGACGCGCCGGCCAGCAGGACGCGACTCATGTTCTACTTCCTGTCTCCGCCTGGTTCATGCGGGGTCGGGGTACGCAACGGCGACGGGCGCCGGACCAGGGTGGTCCGGCGCCCGTTGCGGCGTTCGTGTTCTCGATTCAGAGTCCGAGCTCGGCGGCGAAGCTGCCGTGCTCCAGACGCTCCTTGATGGTGCCCAGGAAGCGGGCGGCGTCCGCCCCGTCCACCAGTCGGTGGTCGTACGACAGGGCGAGGTACATCATGTCGCGGACGGCGATGGTCTCCCCGTACTCGGGATCGGAGAGGACCACCGGACGCTTCACGATCGCGCCGGTACCCAGGATGCCCACCTGCGGCTGGTTGATGATCGGGGTGTCGAAGAGCGCCCCCCGGCTGCCGGTGTTGGTCACCGTGAAGGTGCCCCCGGCCAGATCGTCCGGCATCAACTTGTTGGTCCGGCTCCGCTCGGCCAGATCGCTGATCTTGCGGGCGATCCCGGCGATGTTGAGGTCGCCGGCATCCTTGATCACCGGGACGAGCAGGCCCTTCTCGGTGTCGACCGCGATGCCCACGTCCTCGCTGGCCGGGTAGGAGATGGTGCCGGCCTCGGTGTCGATGGTGGCGTTCACCTTCGGGTGCACCTTCAGTGCCTCGACCGTGGCCTTGACCAGGAACGGCAGGTAGGACAGCTTGACGCCCTCCTTGCGGGCGAAGTCGTCCTTCACCTTGGACCGGAGGCGGGCGATCGCGGTCAGGTCCACCTCGACCACGGTGGTGAGCTGGGCCGAGACCTGCAGCGACTCCACCATCCGAGTGGCGATCACCTTGCGCAGCCGGCTCATCTTCTCCGTGGTGCCGCGCAGCGAACTGGTCTCGGTCGCCGCGGTGCTGGCCGCCGGGGCGGACGGCGCTGCAGCGGGTGCCTCGGCCGGAGCCTCGGCGGCCTTCTTGGCCTCCTCGGCCGCAGCCAGGACGTCCTGCTTGCGGATCCGGCCACCGACCCCGGTACCGGTGATGGTGGCCAGGTCGACATCGTGCTGGCTGGCCAGCTTGCGGACCAGCGGGGTGACGTAGCCGTGGCCCTCGTCCGCCGGTTCGGCTGCGGCCGGCTTCTCCTCGGACTTGGGTTCGGACTTGGGTTCCGCCTTCGGTGCCGGCTTCTCCTCGGTCTTGGGCTCCGGTGCCGGCTTCTCCTCGGTCTTGGGCTCGGGCTCCGGTGCCGGCTTCTCCTCCGTCTTGGGTTCGGGCTCCGGCTTGCTGTCGGAGGACTCCGCGGCGGACCCGTCGCCGATCACGGCGAGTACGGTGCCGACGTCGACGGTCTCGTCCTCGTTGACCTTGATCTCCAGCAGGGTGCCGGCGGCCGGGGAGGGGATCTCGGTGTCCACCTTGTCGGTGGAGACCTCGAGCAGGGCCTCGTCGGCCTCGACGGTGTCCCCGACGGACTTCAGCCAGCGGCTCACAGTGCCTTCGGTGACGCTCTCGCCGAGTGCCGGGAGCGTGACCTCGGTGCCCTGGGCGGACCCGCCCCCATCCGACTCACTCCCGGTTGGCTCGCCCTCGGTCGACTCAGCGGCCGATTCCTCGGCGGGCTCATCGGCCGGTTCCTCGGCAGCGGGCTCCTCGGCCGGTTCCTCGGCTTCGGGCTCCTCGGCAGGTTCCTCCGCGGGCTCTTCGGCAGCGGGCTCGTCCGCCTGTTCGGCCGTGTCTCCACCGGATTCGCCCTCTTCGCCGATCACGGCGAGTACGGTGCCGACGTCGACGGTCTCGTCCTCGTTGACCTTGATCTCCACCAGGGTGCCGGCGGCCGGCGAGGGGATCTCGGTGTCCACCTTGTCGGTGGACACCTCCAGCAAGGGCTCGTCAGCCTCCACCGTGTCGCCCACCGCCTTGAGCCAGCGGGAGACGGTGCCTTCGGTGACGCTTTCGCCCAGGGCGGGGAGTGTGACTTCGGTCGACATGGGGATGGGACTCCTTAGTTCTACTGCAAGCTGAGCCTGTCGGGGTGAGCTGGGTCTCAGCCTAGCCCCCGGCGGGCCGCGCCGGTCGAGGGCCAGTCCCCGAAAGCCTCAGCTGTGCGCGTGCAGGGGCTTGCCGGCGAGGGCCAGGTGGGCCTCGCCGAGGGCTTCGTTCTGGGTCGGGTGGGCGTGCACCAGGCCGGCCACGTCCTCCGGCCACGCGTCCCAGTTGGTGATCAACTGGGCCTCGCCGATCAGTTCGCCGACCCGGGCGCCGACCAGGTGGATGCCGACCACGGGGCCGTCCGCCGCCCGGACCAGCTTGATGAATCCCTGGGTCTGCAGGATCTGGGACCGGCCGTTGCCGCCGAGGTCGTACTTGAGGACCTCGACCTCGCCGTGGCGTTCCCGGGCCTGCTCCTCACTCAGCCCGACCGAGGCGATCTCCGGGTCGCTGTAGGTCACCCGCGGGATCGCGCTGTCCTCAACCAGGACCGGGGCGGTGTCGGACCGGCCGGTACGGTGCGCGATCTCCTCGGCCACGAAGATGCCGTGGGCGAAGCCGCGGTGGGCCAGTTGCAGTCCGGGCACGATGTCGCCGACCGCGAACACACCGGGTGCGGCGGTCTCCAGTCGATCATCGGTCGGG
>JBQDIN010000082.1:5800-16638 GCA_052094425.1 Propionibacteriaceae bacterium | reverse complement strand
CGGCGCCGACAACACGTAGTCTGCCACCCGCTGCTCTGACTTGCTCAGGGAGCCGGTGGCGTCCGAGATCACCTGCAGGAAGGACGATGCCACGAAGGCATCGTACTGTCCGCGCGCGATCCGGGCAGCCATTCAGGATCCGTCGCGCGTCATGGGCCGATGGTCGGCCGGGCGGATCAGAGTGTGTCCAGCAGGTTGGTGACGGCGTAGCTCGTCGCCCGTGCGGTGCTTTCGGCGGTGTAGCCGCCCAGGTGCGGGGTGGCGATGGTGCGCGGATGGGCGAGCAGCTCGGACGGCGGGGGCGGTTCCACCGCGAAGGCGTCCACCGCGTAGGCCGCGAGTCGACCGTTCTCGAGTGCAGCCAGGGTCGCCGCCTCGTCGACCAGGGCGGCCCGGGCGGTGTTCACCAGCACTGCGCCCGGCTTGATCAACTCCAGGGCCGCGGCGTCGACCAGCGGCCGTTCGCCGGCGGGGGAGTGCAGGGTGAGGACGTCCACTTGACCGAGCAGCTCGGCGAACGGCAGCACCTCCACCCCCTCGACGCGGTCGACGTACGGGTCGTGGCCGAGCACCCGGGCGCCGAAGGCGGCCGCGAGTTGGGCCACCCGACGTCCGATCGCACCGAGGCCGACGATTCCGACGACGCTGGAGGCCAGCTCCCGGCCCAGGGATCGCTCCCAGCGACCGTCGCGCAGGGCCGCGGTCGACTCGGCCGTGTGCCGCAGGGCCGCGAGCGACTGGGCGATCGCCAACTCGGCCACCCCCTGGGAGTTCGCGTTGCGGGCGACCTCGACCCGGACGCCGTGTCGCTCGGCTGCGGCCAGGTCGACCGAGTCCACCCCGACGCCGTTGCGGGAGATCACCTGCAGGTCGCCGGCGGCGGCCAGGGTCTCGGCGCTGATCGGCTCGACCCCAGCGAGCCAGCCCACGCAGCCGGGCAGCAATCGCTGCAGTTCCTCCGCTCCGGGAGCCACGCCGGGAGTGCAGGACACCAGTCGGAATCCCGCCTCGGTCAGCGGAGCCAGTTCCCGAATCCGGTCCAGCCCCGCGCGGGTGAGAGACCGCGGGGTGACGAGGATGGCCGGGCGGGTCATCGCCGGGCCCCGGCAGCGAGTTCGCTGAGTCGGTCGAACCCGGGTCCGGTGGGCTCGACGGGGATGTCGAAGACCTCGGCGATCACCTGGGTCCAGCCGTGGATGAAGTACTCCCAGCCGTCGACCACCCGTACGGCGCGGGACTCGGCCTGCGCGCGCGCCTGGTCGAGGAAGACCAGGTCGCCGCGGTAGTTCAGGTCCCAGGCGATCGCGGACCGCGGGAACACGGCCGCATCGGTGAGCGGGGATCCCGGGGCGTCCTTGCCCAGTCCGGTGGCGTTCACCACGAAGCTGCCCTCGGGCAGGTCCGCGAGCACCGCGTCGTTGTCGGTCGGATCCGGGGTGTGTACGGTCCGCAGCGGCACGGAGGTGTCGAAGTCTGCGTAGATGCGCTGCAGTGACTCGAGCCGCCCGGTGCTGCGGTTGCTCACCACGATCTCGGCCGGGACGGCATCGCCACGCTCGGGGCGGGTGAGGTGCCAGACCATGGCGATCGCCGAGCCCCCGGCGCCCATCACGAAAGCGGTGCGATCGGCGCGCCAGTCCTCGTCCGGCAGGAAGGCGTCGATCGACAGCCCCGCCGTGATCGGGTCCTTGGCGTGGCCGCGCAATGTCCCGTCCCGCTTGGAGATGCTGCTGACCTCGTCCATCATCAGCGCCAAGTCGTCGAGCGAGTCGAACAGGTCGCGGGCGGCGTGGAACAGGTCGATCTTGTGCGTGGTCACCAGCGCACCGAGGCTGAGCTCGTCCTGCTTGAGGAACTCCACCACCCGGCGGTAGTCCTCGGCCGGGGCGTGCAGCGGCAGGTCGATGCCGATGAAGTCCACCGGGCCGAGGCCCAACTCCTCGGCCCACAACGGGAACACGGTCCGGATCGAGGACTGGGAAGTGCTCACGCCGACGAAGTAGAAGGTCCGTCGACTGGCCGGCTGCAGGGTGGCCGCGGTGTAGGTGGGGTAGTCGGTCATGGGTGGCCTCAGAGGGTGTCGAGGACGGAACGAACAGTGGACAGGTTGGCCGCGACGGCGTCGAAGTCCCGGTCGCGGATGAGCTGCCGCGGCGCCACCCAGGTCGCTCCGACTGCGATCACGTTGGGCAGGGCCAGGTAGTCGGCCATGTTGCCCGCCTTCACCCCGCCGGTGGGCATGAACCGCACCCCACGCGGGCCGAACGGGCCGTGCAGGGCGCTCAGCACCGCAGTGCCGCCGCTCGCCTCCGCGGGGAAGAACTTCACCAGGTCGTTGCCGAGCTCGAGTTGCTGCTGCACCTCCGACGCGGTGGACGCCCCGTAGACCATCGGCAGGCCGCGGTGCGTGACCGCCGCGTCCAGGCCCGGGCTCCAGCCCGGGCTCACGCCGAAGTGGGCCCCGGCCGTGACCGCCGACTCGACCTCGGCGGGGGTGAGCAGGGTGCCGGCGCCGACGTGGCACTCGGGCACCGCCTCGGAGATCCGGCGGATGGACTCTGCCGCGGCGGCCGTACGGAAGGTGACCTCCATGATCGGCAGGCCACCAGCCACGAGGGCAATGGCCAGGTCCACGGCGGTGCCGGCATCCTCGATCTCGACGACGGGGACGACGCGTACCTCGGCGAGTACGGCGGACAGGTCGGTCATGGTGCTCCTTCGGGTGAAACGGTGCGCGCTCGATGGCCGGCGCTGGATGGTCTTCAGTCTGGCGGGTTCAGGAACCGGCGGTGTAGCCGGTGTGGTCCGGGTTCGCGGTGAGCGTCCAACCGCCCTGCCCGTCGCTGATCACCAGGGACTTCATCCCGCCCGCGTTGGCGATGATCGAGTAGTCCTGGCCGGCGTCGGAGGCGTAGCAGAACAGCGTCACGAACGGTTCATCACCGACGTTGACGCTGCGGTGCAGCCAGTGTCCCGGGACGTTGCAGGCCTCGCCCGGGGTGAGTTCGACCGCCTCGGAGCGGCCGGCCACGGTCTCGAGCAGCATCACGCCACGGCCGGAGAGGCAGTAGTACAGCTCGGCGCGATCGGCGATCCCGTGCAGGTGGCCACGGGTGGCGGCGAACTCGTCGCCGTAGCGGCCGGGCTGCAGCGTGCTGGTGCCGATCGTCAGCTCACCGGGCTGATCGGAGTAGTTGTGGCTGTGCACTCCGTAGACCACCGCGTCCCGGCCCCGCTGGGCGAGCTGGGACTCGTACGCGGCGGCATCGCGGTACACGCCGGCCATGTCGCCGAGGTACTTGGTGTACTCGCCGTTGCGGCCGGAGATGGTGCCGTCGGGGTAGACGGAGAACTTCTCCGGGGGGTCGGCAATCGTCATCGGTGTGGCTCCTTTGCGTTCACTGGCTACTGTAGTGAAACTACGAACATTTGGGTAGTCCGTAGCACACCTAGCGGTGGCTGAGCCCTTGACAGCCGCACTGATGCTCGACAATGTAGTAGTACTACTTAATTCTGGGTAGGGTTGGTTCAGGTTCAAGGAGGAGAAGTCGATGATGACTACGCGCAGGCATGCTCGTCTGGCCCGGTCCGTGCTGGCTGGAACAGCGGCCCTGTCGGTACTGGTGGCTGCAGGGTGTGGTGAGGAATCGGCTGCTGGTGGAGACGACGAGCTCTCGATCGGTTTCATCACCAAGAGCACGTCCAACCCGTTCTTCGTGAAGACCCAAGAGGCTGCCAAGGCCGCCGCGGAGGAGGCGGGTGCCTCCTTCACGGCACTGTCCGGCGAGTTCGACGGCGACAACGAGGCCCAGGCCCAGGCGGTGGAGAACCTGATGTCGAAGAACGTCGACGCGATCATCATCGATCCGAGCAGTTCCGACGGCATCGTGCCGACCCTGGAGAAGGCGAAGAAGCGCGGCATCATGATCGTCGCCATCGACACCGAACTCGACCCCGGCACCACCGCCGACGCCACCTACGCCACCGACAACACCAAAGCCGGTGAGCTGGTCGGCGCTTACATCAAGGCGGCCATCGGTGATGAGGAGCCCAAGGTGGCGATGCTGGACCTGCAGCCGGGCGTGACGGTGGGGGACCAGCGACACAACGGATTCCTGACCGGCTTCGGCCTGTCGGGCGATGACGACCCCGCCATCGTCGGCTCCGGAATCACCCAGGGTGCCCAGGACAAGGGCCAGCAGGTGATGGAGAACCTGTTGCAGAAGAACGGTGACATCAACGCCGTCTACGCCATCAACGAACCTGCCGCGCTCGGTGCGGTCGAGGCGATCAAGCGGGCCGACAAGACCGAGCAGATCAAACTCGGCACCATCGACGGCGGATGCGCCGGGGTGCAGGCGGTCAAGGACGGCGAGATCGCCGCGACCGCGATGCAGTTCCCGGCCAAGATGAGCGAGCAGGCGGTCGCCGCGATCGTCGCCTTCACGAAGGACGGGACGAAGCCGGAGATGCCCGAGGGTGGTGCCGGCTTCGAGTCCACCGGTGAGGTGCTGATCGCCAAGGAGCCGATCGAGGGCATCGAGTCCGAGGATCCCGACTGGGGCCTGGAGAACTGCTGGGGCTGAGTCCCGGCCCGACCTGATCACTGGAGATCCTCCGATGGAATCGACCACTGCCCGTACGGGCAACAGCTGGGGGTGGCTGCGCGCCCTCAGCGGCAAGCCGGCCGCCGGGCCGGCCGCCGCCCTGTTGCTCGCCGTCATCGTCTTCTCGGTGACGACCGAATCGTTCCTGAGCGTGAACAACGTCTCGCTGCTGCTCTCCCAGGCAACGGTGATCGGCACCCTGGCCCTGGGCCAGACCTTCATCATCCTGACCCGGGGGATCGACCTCGCCAACGGTGCCATCGCCGTCGCGGGAACGATCGTGATCGCCAAGCTGGCCACCAGCGGTGCGCCACCGGCGGCAGCCCTGATCGTCGGCCTCGTCACCTGCTTGGTGATGGGGTCGATCTCGGGCGTGCTGGTGACCCACATCAACCTGCCCCCGTTCATCGTCACCCTCGGCCTGCTGACCGTCTACACGGCCGCGACGAAGCTCTTCTCCGCGTCCAAGAGCTTCCGTGTCGACGATCCCCTGATCATCTTCCTGGGCAACGAGTTCCAGCTGGCGGGGGCCTGGATCTCCTACGGCGCGGTGCTGTTGTTCCTGCTGTACGGGGTGAGTTGGTACCTGTTGAACCAGACCGCCTGGGGCCGGCACGTGTTCACCCTCGGCGACAACCCGGAGGCGGCCCGACTCACCGGGATCAAGGTGCGCAGCACGCTGTTCTCCGTCTATGTAGTGGCCGCCCTCTGCTACGGGGTCGCCGCCTGGCAGGCACTCGGCCGGATCCCGAACGCGGACACGAACGCCTACCAGATGGCCAACCTGGACAGCATCACTGCGGTCGTGATCGGTGGCACCAGCCTGTTCGGCGGCCGCGGCGGGGTGGCCGGCACCCTGGTCGGTGTCCTGATCGTGACGGTGTTGCGCAACGGCCTGACCCAGGCCGGGATCAACAACCTCTACCAGGATGTCGTCACCGGTGTGCTGGTGATCGCGGCCGTCATCTTGGACCAGTTCGCGAGGAGGCGGAACTCATGAGCGAGACGAACCCAGCCACTGCGGCCGCCGAACCGGTGGTGTCGGTGAAGGCCTCCGGCCTGGTGAAGCGGTACGGCCACGTGACCGCGATCGGCGGCGCGGACTTCGAGTTGTACCAGGGCGAGGTGCTGGCGGTGATCGGCGACAACGGTGCCGGCAAGTCGAGCATGATCAAGGCCCTCACCGGCGCCCTGGTGCCGGACGAGGGGGAGATCTTCCTGGAGGGCGAGCGGGTCGACTTCCGCAACCCGCTGGACGCCCGCAAGATGGGCATCGAGACCGTTTACCAGGACCTCGCCGTCTCTCCGAGCCTCGGCATCGACAGCAATGTCTATCTCGGGCGCGAACTCCGCAAGCCGGGGTTCCTCGGAAAGGTGTTCCGCCAACTGGACAAGAAGACCATGCGGGAGGAATCATCTCGGCTGATCCGCGAGATGGGGGTCGGGCTGCAGAGCGCGGACGTCACCGTGGACAAGTTGTCCGGTGGGCAGCGGCAGAGTGTCGCGGTGGTCCGGGCGGCCGCCTTCGCCAGCCGGGTCGTCTTCCTGGACGAGCCGACCGCGGCCCTCGGCGTCAAGGAGTCGGGGATGGTGGTGGACATGATCCGCCGGGTGCGCGACCGCGGCCTGCCGGTGGTCCTGATCAGCCACGACATGCCGCTGGTGTTCGACATCGCCGACCGGATCCACATCCACCGGTTGGGACGTAGGATCGCAGTCGTCGATCCGAAGCGCAGGACCCCGTCGGAGGTGGTGGCCATCATGACCGGCGCCATCGGGCCCGACGAACTCGACGAGGACGAAGTCAACGCAACCATCACACCGTTCGGAGCACAGGAATGAAGGCGATCGTTTTCCGCGAAGGATCCCAATGGGCCGTCGAGGACCAGCCCACTCCGGAGGCAGGTCCCGGGGAGGTGCTGCTCAAGATCATCCAGACTGGGGTCTGCGGCACCGATGAACACCTGCTGCACGGCGGCTTCATCGCCAAGTTCCCGCTGATTCCCGGCCACGAGATGCTGGCCGAGGTGGCCGAGCTCGGCGAAGGGGTCAACCGGTTGGAGGTCGGTGACCGGGTGGTCCTCGACAACACCATCCACTGTGGCGAGTGCGGTCCGTGCCTGCGCGGAGAACCGTTGTTCTGCGAGCAGTTCACCTCCCTCGGGTGCAACGCCGCCGGCGGGTTCGCCGAGTACGTGAGCGTGCGGGCGGCCAAGTGCATTGTGGTCAACGGCGTGGACGCCGACGCCGCCGTGTTCGTCGAGCCCACCGCCTGCGCCATGCACGGCGCCGACGTGCTGGCCCTGAAGCCGGCCTCGGACGTATTGATCTTCGGCGCCGGTCCGACCGGGCTGATCCTGGCCCAGTTGCTGCGGATGTCCGGCGCCGCCCGGGTGACGATGGCGGCGCCGACGCAGGCGAAGCTGGACCTCGCCGAGAGTCTCGGCGTGGACCGCACCGTCCTGATCGACCGGGCCGACCTCACCGCCGGGGATGCCGAACTGGCCGAGATCGCCCCCGAGGGGTTCGATGCGGTGGTCGAGGCCACCGGGTCGCTGGCCGTCTTCGAGCGGTCGGTGCAGTCGACCCGCACCGGCGGCACCGTGCTGGTGTACGGGCTGGCTCCGGAGGACGGCATCGCGAACGTGAAGCCGTACGAGATCTTCAGCCGCGAACTGACCATCAAAGGCTCCTTCGCCCAGGCGCACTGCTTCCCGCGGGCTGCCTTGGCGATCACCAGCGGCCGGGTCCGCACCGAAGGCATGATCACCGAGCGAATCTTCTTCGACGACTTCGGCAAGGCGTTCGAGCACCTGCACGACTCCCGGGTCGTGAAGACGGTGTTCGCGCCGGGCTCCGGGGCGGAGGGGCAGTGACCAGCAAGCGGGTCGCGATCGTCGGCGGCGAGGGCGGGATCGGTGCCGCCATCGCCGCTCGACTGGCCGAGGTCGGGTACGAGCAGGTCTTCTCCCTGGACCGGGACAAGGGTGCGGGAGCAGCCGAGTTCGTGCCCTGTGACCTGCTGTCGGAGGACAGCATCGCCGCCGCGGCGCAGCAGGTGTTCGCCGCTGGTGAGGGCCCCGTCGACCTGGTGAACAGCGCCGGCATCGTGGAGGACGACGTGGCGGCGGAGGAGATGCCGACCGAGCTGCTGGACCGGGTCCTCGGGGTGAACTTCCGGGGCGCCTTCCTGACTTGCAAGTACTTCGGCGGGGAGCTGTTGAGGCACGGTTCCGGGGCGATCGTGAACATCGCCTCCATGTCGGGCAACCTGATCGTCAACTACCCGCAGAAGCAGTCGATCTACAACTCATCCAAGGCGGCGCTGACTGCCTTGACCAAGTCGCTCGCGGTGGAGTGGAGTCCGCGCGGGGTGCGGGTGAACGCGATCTCACCCGGCTACATCAACACCCCGCTGAACGCGCTCAAGGAGCACCTGCACGACGAATGGAATGCGGGCACCGTCGCCGGCCGGATGGGGACCCCGCTCGAGGTCGCCGACGCGGTGGAGTACTTGTTGAGTGACCGTTCCGGCTACTGCGTCGGCACCGAACTGGTGCTCGACGGCGGATTCTCCCTGAGGTGACTCGATGATCATCGCGCACGACCTGGGCACCACCGGGGACAAGGCGACTCTGGTCGCCGAAGACGGCACCCTGGTCGGGTCCGTCACGGCGCCGTACGGGGCCGACTTCGGCGCGGACGGCAAGGCCGAGCAGGACCCGAACGACTGGTGGGGCGCGTTCTGCCGGGCCACCCGGGACCTGCAGGACCGCTTCGACGTCCGCCCCGAACAGGTCGCGGCGGTCTCGTTCTCCGGCCAGATGATGGGCGCCGTCCTGCTGGACGGGGCCGGCGAGCCGGTTCGCCCGGCCATCATCTGGGCCGACACCCGGGCCCGTGCACAGACCGCCCGGCTGGTCGATGAGATCGGCATGTGGGAGGGGTACCGGATCACCGGTCACCGGTTGAACCCCACGTACTCACTGGCGAAGCTGATGTGGGTACGGGACAACGAGCCGGACACGTTCGCGCGGGCGAAGCACTTCCTGACGGCCAAGGACTACCTGCTGCACCGGCTCACGGGTGAGCTGGTCACCGACCCCTCGGACGCCTCGGGAACCAACGCGTTCGACCAGGCAACGAGCGACTGGAGTGCGGAGTTGATCACCGCCAGCGGGATCGACCGCGCGTTGTTCCCGGAACTGCTGCCGTCCACCGCGCGGGTCGGCCGGGTCCGGGCCGAGGTGGCGGCCGAGGCCGGGCTCACCGTGGACACGGCGATCATCGTCGGCGGCGGGGACGGTCCGATGGGTGCCCTCGGCGCGGGGATCCTCGACCGGTCCAGTGGGGCGTACACCTACCTCGGCTCCTCGTCGTGGGT
Source organism: Propionibacteriaceae bacterium (assembly GCA_052094425.1). Lineage (GTDB taxonomy): Bacteria > Actinomycetota > Actinomycetes > Propionibacteriales > Propionibacteriaceae > Microlunatus. The sequence goes on along the minus strand of JBQDIN010000082.1, from coordinate 7,647 downwards.
CTCCTTCGCCGACTCCAAGCCGCTGCACGACCCGAAGATGCGCTCGATGACGTTCAACCACGTGCTGCCGGGCCGGTTCGTGCCGACCGCGACGATGCAGTCCGGTGGCGCCTCGCTGGACTGGGTGACCTCGGTGCTGATGCCCGAGGACGAGGAGCGGTTCAGCGCGCTCCTCGCTGGTGCGGGGGAGGCCACTGCGGCCGCGTCCGGACTGTTCTTCCTGCCGCACCTGTTGGGGGAGCGCTCGCCGTACTGGAACCCCCGCGCCCGGGCTGCTTTCGTCGGGCTGCAGATGACCCACGACCGGAGCAGCATGGTTCGGGCGGTGCTCGAGGGGGTGGCGTTCAACCTGGCCACCGGGCTGGTCGCCTTCGCGGAGGGTGGCGTTCGGGTGCAGTCGATGGACGCCATCGGCGGGGCCGCGAAATCCCCACTGGTGCAGCAGATCCTGGCCGACGTGTGGCAGGTGCCGATCGTGCCCAGCGGAATCGGCGATCATGCCACCTCCCTCGGTGCGGCCGCAGTGGCCGCCCTCGGGATCGGCGCGATCACCGAGGAGGAAGTGCCCGCCTTCGTCGGTCGGACCAGTGGCGCCGGGGTCGCGCCCACGCTGGAACCTGCTGTGGTGGAGCGGTGGTACGGCCAGTTCATGGACGCCTACGGCCGGCTCGAGGGTTGGTTCGAGAAGCTGTGAGCATCCGGACGGTGCTCGGCGACATCGCCCCCGACGAGCTCGGGGTGACGAACTACCATGAGCACCTGTTCCAGGTGACCCCGCTGTTGCCGGGTGAGGAGTTGGACGACGAGGCGGCCTCGCAGGCCGAGTTCGGCCACGCCGTCGACGACGGGCTGCAGGCGATGGTCGATGCCACGCCGATCGGTCTCGGTCGCCGACCTGCCACGGTCGCTCGGCTCTCCGCCGCGTTGGGTCTCCATGTGGTCGCGACTGCCGGAGTGCACCACGAGGGGCACTACCCGGCCAGCCACTGGATCCGCGAGGTCGACGACCTGGGTGCCCGGCTGCTGGCCGAACTGGTCGATGGCCAACCGATCGAGGACGGACCTTCGGTGGCTGCGGTGGCGAGGGATCCGGACGGGGAGCCGGTCCGAGCCGGCATCCTCAAGGGCGGTATCGGCTACTGGTCGATCTCCCCCTTTGAACGACGCACCCTGGATGCCCTGTCCGCCGCCCACGCCCGTACCGGGGCGCCGATCATGGTGCACCTGGAGGAGGGCAGTGCCGCGCACGAGGTGCTGGACCTGCTGGCGGCCGGCGGGGTGGCGGAGCAGTCCGTGATCTTGGCCCACGTCGACCGAAGCCCGGACCGTTTCCTGTTCAGCGAGTTGGCCGCCCGGGGTGCCTGGCTCGGCTGTGACGGGGCCGCCCGGCTGAAGAAGTGGCCGGAGTCGATGCTGATCGACTGCCTGGCTGCCACGGTGGAGGCCGGTCACGGGGACCGGGTCCTGCTCGGCGGCGACGTCGCCCGCCGCTCCCGCTACCTCGCTCACGGTGGCATGCCGGGCGTGGGGTACCTCACGCGTCGGTTCGTGCCGCGCCTGCGCGGCGTGGTCGGCCCTGCGGCCGTGCGCCGCTTCCTGGTGGACAATCCCGCCACTGCCCTGCAGTGGCGATCCGTCTGATCCGATTCGACAGTGGCCAGTTTTCAGATGATCAACGGTCAAGATGGTGAACTGGCCGAATCGTGCGGTGCCCAGGCGCACGGCCAACTTGGCGGCCTCGGTGTGCAGGGCATCGGCCAACTGGGCGTCGGTGGCCCGGTGTTCGGCCGGAAGCGAGATCGCGATCGAGCCGATCAACGCCGGCGTCGTCAACGGCACCCGCGATG